>JAIVEQ010000015.1 GCA_023838465.1 Candidatus Thiodiazotropha sp. | reverse complement strand
TCTATCTGATGGGTCAGTTGTTCCAGATCTTGCATTGCAGTTGCTCCTTAAAAAGAGCGCTAGTGATTATTGGATATCAGGTATCGGCCAAGCCTGGAAAATAGTCCGCAACCTTGAAATCCTCTTCCTGACTCATGATGGCACTCAGGCCATCCAGGGCCTTATTGATGTTGCGTGCATCCTCTTCACTGATGATCTCCCGTGCAGAACCAAGAAAGGCTAATAACCAGGTCCCCTCCGGCTGTGCGCCCGTGAGCATCATATTGATCCGCTCTTCGCCATTGCGGCTGCGGCAAAGTGAAACGAATTCGCCGGACTGTATGATCTGAACCGGTATCCCTATACACATGCCGAGGTGGCTTCCCTTTCAGCTTCTCTTTTCCAGTGCCCAGTGTGTGATTGAGTGCGTTGCCGTAAAGAAATCCCAAGTGTTGCCAGCTCTTGTACCAGCATCTCAACCATCTGCTCCAATCCCTGTTCGGCTTCCGCAGTCAGTCCCAGTCTGTTCTTCAGGGAGTGTGGCACCATACCGATGATGGTGACCTGATCCGGTATCTCACCCTTCAGCGTTAGCAAGGCAAGCAGATCTGAGACGCCGAGTTGGTGATTGGAGAGCTTGGTCTGGAAAAAGGCGGGTATTTCATCATGGGTAATACGCACCAGGGTGCCGTAAGGGGCACCGGTATTGACAGCATCAGCAATGATCAAGTTATCTGCCTGGCGCATGGGTTCAAACAGCTCCATACCGGTCGTGCCACCATCGACGACCTCGACACCGAAGGGGATATGGTAACGGTTTACCAGTTCCTCCACAGCACGCACACCAACACCCTCGTCTTGCATCAGGACATTGCCCATGCCGATGATCAGGGTCTTTTTCGCTCTGTTTTCCATTAGTGGATGACCTCCCGGTTCTTGCTTATAACGCCTTGACTCTGACTATCTCTTTCTGCTCTGTATCCACCATATGGATGGCGCAAGCGATACAGGGGTCAAATGAGTGAACAGTACGTAGAACTTCTAAGGGTTTCTCCGGGTCGGCAACCGGATTGTCAAGCAGAGAGGATTCATAGGGACCGATCTCCCCGTTAGTGTCACGGGGTCCTGCATTCCAGGTGCTGGGCACAACGGCCTGATAGTTTTTGATCTTGCCGTCTTCGATGACCACCCAGTGAGAGAGTGTTCCGCGGGGCGCCTGATGGAAGCCAACGCCCTTTATCTCACCCTTCGGAAAGACCGGTGCATTGAAGGTGTCGGTATCGCCGGTACCAATGTTATCGACCAGTCTCTGCCACTGGTCTTTCAGGGTATCCATCATCACGGCACAGCGAACTGCGCGGGCAGCATGACGTCCGATTGTGGAGTGAATGGCTGACAGCGGAATATCGGGATTTTGTGAAACGGCCTTGAGGGTACCCATTGCCTGATCAAGATACTTTTTGTAGCGGTCATTGCCACTGGCCACACCGACCAGGACATCCGCCAGTGGCCCTACCTCGGCGCGTTTATTGTAGAAGGTCGGTGCCTTGACCCAGGAGTATTTACCCTCATCCTGGAAGTCGGTGTATTGAGGTTCAGTCTCACCTACCCACGGATGCAGTGCCTTATCGCCTTCATACCAGGCGTGTTTGGAGCTTTCTGCTACCCCATCACGAAAATAGGCATCGTCAAAGGTCGTGATCGGTTTTAGAGAGGCCAAATCCCCGTTCTCAATATAACCGCCGGGCAGGTCAAACACGGTGCCCTTGGTGTCCTGGGGAAAATCCGGTACGGTCAGATAGTTCATGACACCACCACCGATTCCGGCCCAGTCGAGATAAAAAGCACCGATCGCCGGTACGTCTGTCAGATAGGTCGACTTGACGAAAGGCTCCAGCTTGTCGATAAAGCCCTTTATCAGCATCAGGCGTTCGATATTGAGCACCGATGGGGCGCTGTGACTGATTGAGTTGCTCACGCCACCCACGGCCACATTCTGAATGTGCGGGGTCTTACCGCCCAGGATCGCGACAATCTTGTTGGCATAGTTCTGTACATCGATGGCCTGCAAATAGTGAGCGACAGCCAGCAGGTTGACCTCCGGTGGCAGTTTCATCGCCGGGTGTCCCCAGTAGCCACTGGCAAAGGGGCCGAGCTGGCCGCTGCCGACGAAGGTTTTCAGTCGCTCCTGAACCGCCTTCATCTCATGGGGTCCGTTCAATGGCCAGTCAGAGAGACTCTCCGCCAGCTTGGCAGTGGCAACCGGATCAGCATCCAATGCTGAAACCACATCGACCCAATCGACAGCGGAAAGGTGGTAGAAATGGACGATATGGTCCTGGATGGCATGCGCGGTCTGGATGATGTTGCGAATCAACTGAGCATTGACCGGGACCTCCAGGCCCAAGGCATTCTCCACCGCCCTGACAGAGGTGATGGCGTGTACCGTGGTACAGACGCCGCAAAAGCGTTGTGTATAGGTCCAAGCCTCTCGTGGGTCCCTTCCAATCAGAATTTTTTCAATGCCCCGCCACATCTGGCCGGAAGACCAAGCCTTGCTCACCTTGCCATCATCCACCTCAACATCGATTCGAAGGTGGCCTTCGATGCGGGTAATTGGGTCAACAGTAATTCGTGTCGTCACAACAGAATCTCCTCAAATGTGTTGCTTACGCAGGATCTGTGCTGTGTAGCACGGGGAATTTTTTTACCAGGAAGAGGTAGGCCATGATTTCAATGGCTATAACGCCTGCGGTTACCATGATTTCCGAAACGGAAGGAAAGTAGCTGTAACCGGGGCCTGGATCATAGGTGATCAGAAACGCATTGAAACGATACAGTGCGCCGGCAAAGAGCATGGATACGGCTGCATAAAGCAGATAGTGACCACGTTGTCGCAAGCTGGGTGACAGCAGCACCAGCAGTGGGAAGATAAACAGGGTGGTTTCCAGCAGAAACATCCAGCTGCCGAGATCTCCGGCAAAGATCAGTCCCAGCTTGCCTCGTAGGATAATTTCAGCAAATCGAATAATCAGATAGAGTCCCATAAGCCCGACAATACCTTTGCTTAATCGGGTCAGTAGTGGGGTCTCAGAAGGGCGTCGAAACCCGACGGCAGTGAACGAGGCCTCAAATACCACGACAGCAAATCCCATAATCAGGGCTGTCATTACTGCCAGCAGTGGTTGGATATGTAGCGATTGCCAGAGTGGGTGCACTTTATGGCCCATGGCAATCAGCATCGATCCCAGTGAGGATTGATGCATGGTGGGTAGTAGGACACCCAAAGCGATGAAGAAAAAGAGCACTTTGTTGAGTGTTTTCAGCAGGCCTTTTGCGCCAATCTTTTCCAGCAGTGTTGGTGAGAACTCAATGAACAGCACCAGGATATAGGTGGCGACACAGAGTCCCACCTCGAGCATCACCGAATTGAAGTTCATGTGCCAGGGCAAGAATATGTTGTAGAACTGCCACCAGCGGCCCATGTCTATGAATGCTCCGAGACCGCCCAGGGCATAACCAAGCAGACTGGCAAGCAGAGCTGGGCGGATCAGTGGATGGTATTCTCCTTTGTTCAACACATAGACAGTAATGGCCAGTGCATAACCGCCACAGGCCAGCGCTGTGCCGACAATCACGTCATACACAACCCAAACTCCCCAGGCATAACCACTGTTGAGGTTGGTCACAAACCCCATCCCACTGGTGAAACGTATGGCAAGAAAATAGAGGCCGACCAACGCCACTGCTGCAAGCAGCATAAAAGGCAGGGTGATGATCGGGCGTTTCAGGGCTTGGTGTTCGCTCATGAGTCACCTCCTTCATCGTCACTTGTATTACGCCTCACCACAAAGGTCAGCCCGGCGAGGGCAACTGCTGGGAGAGCCAGGTATTTATAGAGGGTGTGTTGTACCGTTTCAGAGATAGAGGCGTAAGAACGTTCACCCAGTGGCGGCATACCCAGTTTGTCGAAAGAGATGGCTGAGATATGCATGACATTGGTTCCACCCGCCTCCTTTTCACCCCAGATATGTTTCTGATAGGCGGGTACCTGCTTTTCATGGTGACTTTCGGGCTTGCGTATATCGCCGCGTGGGTAGTTGTAGATCTCACCTGCGCTAAGCGTCATACGCCGCTGAGCCTCTTCCAGGAGTGCCTTGCGTGACCCGAACAGGGTAGCGCCGGTTGGGCAGACTTCGGCACAACCTGTCATCATCCCTTTATCGACGCGCTCCACACCGGCCTGATTACACATCTGGCATTTATGGATCTCTCCGAATGGGTTGTCATAGTCAAATTGCGGCACGTTGTAGGGGCAGCCGACCATACAGGTTCGGCAGCCAATACAGGCATCGGCATGGTAGGTGACAATGCCGGTTTTGGGATGGCGCCGCAGAGCTGTGACCGGACAAACCGAGACACATCCCGGATCGACGCAATGCATACAACTGCGTTTTTCGAAGGCGAATCCATCGACGGCTTGGTCTTTGTGTGTTCCCACACCCTCCATATAGACCTTGATCACATTCAAGGTTTGGGGTGAGAGATCACGTGCCGCGTCGTATTGGATCTCATCCTCCATCGCTACCGGTGGCATACCATTGACCTCTTTGCACTTACTGACGCAGGCCTTACAACCGATACAGAGAGTGGAGTCGAACAGCATGCCGATGGCATCTTCAGCAGGCTCCAGATTCCCCCTCGCTTCAGCCGCACCGCTACTGAGTAAGGCAGCTGTGCCGCCGAGAGATGCCTTGAGAAAGTCTCTACGTTTCATGGCTCCCCCTAGCTCTCGTCGTGTTCTTTATTGTCGAGCTTTTTTGCTGCCATCGCGGTGGCCCCGACAGCCAGTCCGACTGCAGCTCCGGTGATGGCGGCAGCCCCGGTTGATATGCCGGTGCCACCCTCACGATCATCGATTGAAGGGAACATATTTGGTGGGGTATGGGTTTTGACATCAGCCAAGCTGAATAGCGGTTTGCTGAAACCCACACCACTCTCCGAGCAGCCAAAGCAGGGGTGCCCGATACCGATGGGCCAGACACCGCCGCCGATATTATTGAACTCCAGACTTGGACAGTTGTTATAGGTTTCAGGACCTTTGCAACCCAATTTGTACAGGCAGTAGCCTTTACGATGACCTTCGTCGCCGAACTCCAAGGCAAATCGTCCGGCATCGAAGTGGGGGCGGCGATAGCAATTTTCATGAATCAGGCGACCGTAAGCCCATTTCGGGCGTCCCTTCTCATCTATCGGGGGCAGTTTCCCGTAGGTCACGAAGTAGAGAACGGTACCGATAAAATTTGCCGGGTTGGGTGGGCAGCCAGGAATGGTGACAACCGTTTTCCCAGACAGCAGTTGCGGGGCACCGACCGCACCGGTTGGATTGGGATCGGCTGACTGAACGCCTCCCCAGCTGGCACATGACCCAAACGCGACAATAGCGGCTGCATGCTCTGCGGCCTCATTGGTGATGTCGACCATGGTTTCGCCACCGATTTTGCAAAAGATGCCATCATTGGCGAGGGGTATGGCTCCCTCGACAACCAGCAGATATTTACCCTTATTCTCCTGCATCGCCTTTTTCTTGATATCTTCCACCTGGTGACCGGCACCAGCATCAAGGGTCTGGTGATAATCAAGCGAGATCAGATCAAGAATCAGGTGTTCGAGAGAGGGCTGTTCAGACCGAAGAAGAGATTCACTGGGGCCAGTACACTCCTGGCCGTGCAACCAGATCACTGGCGGGCGTTTTTTTGGGTCAGCGACTGCTTTTGCCATCGCCATCGCTGCGTTGGATGATAAACCGAGAGAGGCTGCAACACCGGTACAGAACTTGAGGAAGGTCCGGCGAGAGACGCCAAGGCGTTTCTCCACTGCTGTAAAATCAAATTCATTCACTGCCATCAGTCATTCTCCGGTTATCAAGTGAGGCGATGCGGGTCCAGCTTGTGTGAGAGAAAATTTTTCCTAATTCCGCAATTATTGTGCCGAAATAATTTATATATATAATTCAATAAGATATGTTTTATAGAGGGTTTAGATGAACTAAGTTTGTGGCAACTCTTATTGCACTATTATTTCCCTATTGGAAGGAAGGTTTTCACTTTATGGGAAGGTTAACCGAGAGAATTAGGCTTGTTATTCAGAGCAAATATCCCCCAAAACGGGTGGTTGAGTTCAACTAGGATGATCTTTGTGGTAGCAGCCCGTTTTAGTTAAGATGCCCGGCATTTATTTCAGTGCAAATGTGGCCTAACAACATGCTCAAGCTCTATAACGATCTCACAAACCGGAAGGAGACCTTTCAGCCCCTGAAAGCGGGCAAGGTTCGTATGTACGTCTGTGGTATGACTGTCTACGATCTCTGTCACCTGGGGCATGCACGGGTGATGGTGGTGTTCGATGTGGCCTATCGTTATCTGCAGGCGAGTGGATACGATGTCACCTATATCCGCAATATCACAGACATTGATGACAAGATCATCAATCGGGCCAATGAGAAGGGCGTGCCATTCACCGAGCTCACGGAAGAGTTTATCCAGGCAATGCATGTTGATGCCGATGCGCTAGGTGTATTGAGGCCCACGGATGAACCTAAAGCAACCCAGCATATGGATGAGATTCTGGAGATGATTTCCCGACTCATCGAGAAGGGCCATGCCTACGTTGCGGAGAATGGGGATGTCTATTACAGCGTCCGTAGTTTTAGCGACTATGGCAAGCTCTCAGGTAAGTCGATTGAAGACCTAAGGGCCGGTGCCCGGGTTGAATTAGGGGACGCTAAGAGAGATCCTCTGGATTTCGCTCTGTGGAAAGCCTCAAAACCGGAAGAGCCGGCATGGGAATCGCCCTGGGGTCGAGGACGTCCCGGCTGGCATATCGAGTGCTCAGCCATGTCCACCAAGGCGTTGGGAGATACATTCGATATCCATGGCGGAGGAGCGGACCTGACCTTTCCTCACCACGAAAATGAAATCGCGCAATCCGAGGGTGCAACCGGCCACCCCTTCGTCAAATACTGGATGCACAACGGCTTCGTCCGCATCAATGACGAGAAGATGTCAAAATCCCTGGGAAATTTCTTTACGGTGAGAGAGATTCTCGAGCACTATCGGGCGGAGGAAATACGCTACTTTATTCTTACCAGTCAATATCGGTCACCACTCAACTATGATACCGAACACCTGGATAATGCACGTGCTGCACTGACTCGAATTTACACGGCCCTACGAGGACTCCCTGCGACAAAGGCTGCAGGTGGAGAGCATTACGTCAGCCGTTTTCGTGATGCCATGGATGACGATTTCAATACCCCTGAAGCACTTGCGGTGTTGTTTGATCTGGTTCGAGAGATCAATCGGGTCAAAGAGGCCGATGCCGAAAATGCGGCGGCACTGGGTGGTGTGCTGAGAGAACTTGGCGCAGTGTTGGGGATCTTGCAAACTGACGCTGAGAGCTACCTGCGTGGTAGCAGTCAAGCTGGACAAGACGGTCTGTCGGATGAAGAGATCGATACGATGATCCAGGCCAGGATAGATGCTAGATCAGGGAAACAGTGGACAGAGGCTGACCGAATAAGAGATGAGCTTCAAGCGGCAGGTATTATCCTTGAAGATGGTGCGCAGGGCACCACATGGCGTAGGGGATAGGTGTGGTGCGGCAGGGCTGTACCCCACCCCATGTCACTGAACCAATGAGAGACACTATTTGTCGGCGCTATGCAACTCTGCCGCCTGCAGAGTGTTCTCCAGCAGAGTGGCAATCGTCATAGGACCGACACCACCCGGTACGGGTGTGATCCAACTGGCCCGCTGACTGGCTGCCGCGAAATCCACATCCCCCACCAGCTTGCCATGCTCGTTTCGGTTCATCCCGACATCGATCACGATGGCACCCTCCTTGATCCATTCACCGGGCACGAACTCCCCACGGCCAATGGCGACCACCAGGATATCTGCATTGCGTGCCTTCTCCGCAAGATCCTTGGTGCGGCTGTGACAGACGGTGATGGTGCAGCGGGCCGCCAGCAGCTCCAGCGCCATCGGGCGACCAACGATATTGGACTGGCCGATGACGACCGCATCCAGGCCCTCCAACTTCTGGCCAGTGCGCTCCAGCAGGGTCATCACCCCTTTTGGGGTGCAGGGGCGCAACACCGGCATGCGCAGGGCCAGGCGGCCCACGTTGTAGGGGTGAAACCCATCCACGTCCTTGGTCGGTAGAATGCGTTCAATGACGGCTTCTTCATCAATCTGGTCAGGTAGTGGGAGCTGGACCAATATGCCATCAATGGCATCATCACTATTCAGCCGATCGATCAGCGCAAGCAACTCATCCTGGGTAGTGGATACCGGCAGATCATAGGATTCAGAGAGGAACCCCACCTCTTCGCAAGACCTTCTTTTGTTGCGCACATAGACCTGGGAGGCAGGATTTTCACCCACTAAAACAACAGCCAATCCGGGTCGACGATGTCCAGCAGTGACTCGGCTGTCAACAGCTGTCTTGATCTGTCCTCTGATATCTGCCGCAATGGCCTTACCGTCTAAAATTTGTGCACTCATCTGGGTTCCAGGGGGGGCTGTGAATAATTTAGGGGACCGAATGATACCTAAACCTGACCAAACTGTCAGTGTATAGGTCCTGTTGCCATTGACCTAGGCAGGCATCGACAGTATTATTCCCTCCCTTCGCGCAACCAGGGTGTAGAGATATGCTTTTGGCGTGATTTTCGGGGTATAGCGCAGTCTGGTAGCGCGCCTGCTTTGGGAGCAGGATGTCGGGAGTTCGAATCTCTCTACCCCGACCAATTTTTTACTGCGCCCGTAGCTCATTTGGATAGAGCATCGGCCTTTAGGCGCACATCAAGATGTATGTGCAACTAGGAGCCTTTATGAGGAATAAAACTCATAAAGTGGATCGCACTGTATCGGGGAAACCTTAACAGGTCATGCTGATGGCAATCCCGAGGAAACCTTTGGTTGATCCATCCAGCGGTGAACGGATAGCATGCTTTGTATCAGTTACAGCAAGCGGTGATCTGATTTCCGAGGGGATCCGTAGAGACTATACGTGCGACACCTGAGATGGTGAAGAGATAGTCCAGACCACAAACCCTATCGGGGCGTCGAAAGACGTAGTTGGTAAGCTAAGCCGAGGGTAGCAGGTTCGAGTCCTGCCGGGCGTGCCAAGTCTGCAGGAGTGGTTGTAGAGTAAACAACCCAGTTGAAGCGGTTAATGGTGGACGTAGCTCAGTTGGTAGAGCTCCGGATTGTGATTCCGGTGGTCGTGGGTTCGAGACCCATCGTCCACCCCATTTTTCCGATATTGATCAAGTAAGTCGATACAGCTTTCGGGCCATTAGCTCAGCTGGTAGAGCAGTGGACTCTTAATCCATTGGTCGAAGGTTCGAATCCTTCATGGCCCACCAGTAAATTAAGGAGTTGCGAGAATTTGTAACTCCTTTTTTATTGGGCGTTTCTTAAGATGATATCTCGTCACGAAAATAGAATCCTATTCCGTTGATCGCAGGCTGGTGGTGATTCACTATCAGCGAAGCCCCCCTTTGCTAAACTAGTTGCAGTATCATCCTGTTAAGTTGCGGCATAAATTCACTACCCCCCCATTCAGTGAAGAGTGGTACCAATAAAGCATCACTGATAGCAAGGTACAAGCAGCCATTTCACTTCTCTTAGCAGTTTACCTTCAACCCTAAATGGATATGCTATCTGTCAATTGTAAACGGCCAGTTTTGACTGTTCAATCACGCAAGTTTAGCTTGGATTAAATACTGATTGGTTGATCAGTAACTACTATGAATTGGAATAGTGATGAGACCCCGGTAGACATTAATCACCAGGGATCTCCTAATATTACTTATTGCTCGGGTTGGAGATGCCTATATGATGTGCTGCCAATGCCGAGTGCATCCGAACTGTGCCATATTAAAGATGAGCTATGAATAATATCTGGCAGCAAACAAAGAGCCTATACAAGCGTCAACACGGACTGAACCTACCCCGAAATAGTTGACACCTCTCAGATTGAAACTAAATGAGAAGCGAGACATGAAGAAGCGAGAGACGCACACTTTTTACAACTTTCAGTTCAAACACACTGTAGTTTCGATAACAGAACACCCAAATATACAGTCAATCGAAGTTGCAGAGGCTTTGCGCATTTATCCGGTGATGCTTTATCGATGGCGCCAGGAGATGCGGGAGGGGAAGTTGGAAAATAACGATCAGGAGGCGCTCACCAGGGATATTTTACTGGAGGCTAAGAAAACGACAAAGTATGTTCGTTTTTATAATGAGTGTAGATTACACTCAAGTCTAGGATATAAGTGCCCAACGGATTTTGAGCGGCAGGCTTAAGCAGTATCAACTTTTTAATGGGGAAGATCACTACGCTCCGTCAAGCCCCAGAGTGCGGCGTTATGAGTAAACAAATGGACAGAATCATCATTTTATTGTTAGTTGTGTTCATAGTGAGTTGTAGTAAGTCACTCGATATTCAGCTAGAACCGGAAGTGAACTTGTTTCTTAACAACGATACCGAGCAGCGAATACGTCTCACTCAGAAAGATGATGTCTATGTGGTTCTCAATAAATGGTTACATGAGAATAGATCAGATTGGTATGTCACTTCAGGTCGTTACCCTGGTGGCGTATACGTAAAATCTGGCAACTATGGTATTCAAGTCACTGAAGCAAACGTAGTTATTTACTCAACGACAAGCAATGAACCAAGAGCAATATATATCCAAGGTATTGAAAAAGATGAGCTAAGTAGAATAAGAAATTTTCGAAAATAAACTCATAACAAATCATTTAAAATGCAGCACAGCCCGGACGTGACAGAAGCTGCACGCCGTTTAACTCAGCGTTGAGGCTGTAGAAAAATCCTAACTACATAGTTATTTCTGATCCATGGCCTGATCCCAGAGACGACTCCAGAATCCCCGTTGCTGTTCTATCCGGTCCAACCTTTGTTCAATGGCGTGCAATGTATTAGTAAGCTGTTGTTCGTTTTCTGGTGTGGGCTTGTCTTCGAGATTTCGGCTACTCATGATCAGTTGCTCTATCCAATCAGTAATCGACATACCTTGTTGATGGGCTTCTTCGGTAACGGCCTGTTTGGCTTCATCAGATAGCCCTTTCAAATCCCATTGATTGGGCGGCCTTTTTTTTACTGCCTTGGCGGCGTTGGGGGCTGTTTTTTTGTTTGTCGCACTCGGTTTGGGTCTAATGGCTGCATTTTGTATTACGGGAGCCAATTTTTTCTTTGTTTTTCGCTTTAGGGAGATCGGCTTTTGAGGCATGGCAGAGTAGTCCCGTAAGGGCTTTTTAGATGGCATCTTAGGTGTCGATGCAGTTCGCTTGTTACTTTTCTTGTCAGCCATAGGGGGGGTTGGATAATTATCGTCAGTTTTGTTTTGGCAATGCCATTATTCGCTGTAGTGTAGCGGAAATTGCGCTCCCAAGAAGAGAAAAGTTGCTGGATCCTAGTATAGGACGCCGGGCTAGATACAGAACTGCCGGATGGGATGGAGGATGTGATTAATAAAGAATTAAAAATAGGGAGGTGTAAAAATCCAAATGGATAGGGAGTGGCTCATTCAGCAAATAGGATGATTATCAGGGAGGGCAATAGACAGCTCTGAAGTTATGTCGTTGCCACAATGAGAACCAACCCATTCAGCATTGTGAATGGTTAAACAGTCGTCATATACCAGAACTGTTTATACAAATAAGTTAACAATGACGGAGATGATCCATATACCCGCTACTGCGAGGATAAGGGTGTCCATACTCATGGAGTGACGAATTGGCGTTTTCATGGTGTTACCTCTCAACTACTCTCGGTAGACCGATACTGCATTGTGCCAAAGTTCCTGCATGTTGCTATGCAAGGGGCTTCATCTATTATTGCGGCAAAATAATCAGAAAATTAACTGTTTGCATTGAAAATTCTCAATTTAATGCCATCAGCGTTAAAATCGGGGGGGCGATTGACACTATATCTATAATATAGACGCTGCCCCGTCCTTCTTGCTTTAATCTGATCTGGCTGGATGGTGTCATGAAGCTTGTCAGAGACGGCATAAACCCCTAGAGTGGATGCAGGGAGTCGGCCGGACAGTCGCTGTATCGCTTAGCGGTGTGGAGGAAAGTCCGGGCTCCATTGGGCAGGGTGCCAGGTAACGCCTGGGAGGCGAAAGCCTACGGAAAGTGCCGCAGAAAATATACCGCCAGTGGCCTTGGTTGCTGGTAAGGGTGAAATGGTGCGGTAAGAGCGCACCGCATGGCTGGCAACAGCGATGGCAGGGTAAACCCCACCCGGAGCAAGACCAAATAGAGGGACATGTATACCTTCGGGTATATGAAAGTGCGGCCCGCACTGTTCCTGGGTAGGTTGCATGAGGTGTGCGGTGACGCACATCCCAGATGAATGGCTGTCCTTGACAGAACCCGGCTTATAGGCCGGCTCCCGCTTCCACTCAATGCCACTTCCTGTGGATAACCCTCTAACACTTCACAAACTACATTAGGTTATTAGGCCATATTGCTGTATTTGCAGTGGTTAGCTGTGCCTGTTCGCTTCCTTCGGATGCACACCTAAGCCACTGAGCAGAAAAGAGTTTTCATGACATTAACCTTGACAAGGTGGTAAGTCGGGTCCTAATATGGGTTGAAGTGGAAGAATGTGGGAAATCAGGGAAAATCAATCCATCTAAGGGGCGCTGATTTTGTTTCGCGGGGTTTCATCACTCAATCTGGATGCCAAAGGGCGGCTCGCAATACCGACAAAGTATCGCGATCAGCTGGTGGCTTCCTGTGCTTCTGAGTTGGTGATTACCGTTGATAAGGATCACTGCCTGTTGATCTATCCCAAGCCGACTTGGCTCGAGATCGAAGATAAGCTCAAGGCACTACCTTCATTTGATGAGTCTGCGCGCAACTTGCAGCGACTCTATATCGGTAATGCTCATGATATCGATATGGATAGTCAAGGTCGGATTCTACTTCCACAAGAGTTACGTCGATTTGCCGAGCTCAACAAAAAAGTTGCCCTTGTGGGGCAAATTAACAAATTTGAGTTATGGGATGAGGAGACCTGGAATAGCAGGCAAGAGGCCTGGCTGGCGAAGGTGGATCTCAACAAGCTCGATCTGCCGGCAGAGTTTAAGTCGCTTTCGATCTGATGAAGCAGGAACATTTTTCGGTACTGCTGCAGCCCTCCATTGAGGCGCTGAGGATAGACCCGGCAGGTATCTACCTGGATGGCACGTTTGGACGAGGCGGGCACAGCCGCCTGATTTTGGACGCACTGGATAACCAGGGGCGTTTAATCGCCATTGATAGAGATCCTGATGCCGTGACTTACGGGCGTAAACAGTTTGGTCAGGATGCACGCTTTCACATCGTACAGGAGAGCTTCGCCGTGTTAGCGGATGTGGCAGAACAGTTGGGTGTGACGGGACAGGTCGATGGCATCTTGCTGGACTTGGGGGTTTCCTCGCCTCAACTGGATCAGGCAGAGCGTGGCTTCAGTTTTACTAAGGATGGGCCTCTGGATATGCGTATGGATCCGAATAGTGGTATGTCGGCTGCCGCATGGTTGGCTCAGGCTGAGATGAAGGAGATCGGGAAGGTTCTGAAAGAGTATGGTGAGGAGCGGCATGCAAAACGAATTGCGCGGGCTATTGTGGAGGCGAGGGATATTCAACCTATCACCACCACCCTGCGGTTGGCAGAGATCGTGAGTCAGGCCAATCCCTCATGGGAAAAGGGCAAGCACCCAGCGACACGTAGTTTTCAGGCGATAAGGATCTTCATCAATGGTGAGTTGGATGCGCTGCAGAAATCGTTGCAGTATATTTTGGATGTATTGGTGGTAGGTGGCCGATTGGTGGTCATCAGTTTTCACTCACTTGAGGATCGTCTGGTCAAACGCTTTATGCGTGAACAGGCGAGAGGCGACCGATTTCCACCTGGTGTGCCGGTCACTCAGGATCAGCTGCAACCACGCTTACGTTTGGTGGGCAAGGCGATTCGCCCAAGTGCAGAGGAAATTGAGATCAATCCCCGCTCACGTAGCGCGGTTTTGCGTATTGCGGAGCGACTCTCTTGAGTCGTACCGGTTACTGGTTGTTCGGGTTGCTGGTGGTAGCTGTGCTGGCCTCTGCAGTGGCAGTTGTCTACAGCAAGTATCTCAGTCGCAAACACTTTGTAGCGTTGCAGGAGATACAGGCGGAGCAGGAGCGCATCGGTATCGAGTGGGGGCGTTTGCAGTTGGAAGAGAGCACTCTGGCCACCCATTCGGAAGTGGAAAAAAAGGCACGGGACAGATTGAAAATGCATCTGCCCAATTTTAATGAAATCGTAGTGATTAGGCGCTAGTAAAATGGCGGGTGCGAAGAAGAGAAAAACCAACCAGGCTGGCATTGTCAGGTTACCGAGCTATCGTGCTCGGCGTATCACTGTGCTTTCAGTGATAGGGCTGGCCTTCAGCTCATTGGTTTGGCAATCTTTGGATCGCCAGGTATTCGAGACAGCCTTTCTGCAGGAACAGGGTGAACGGCGTTACCTGCGCACCATGACAGTCAGTGCAAGTCGAGGCATGATCACTGATCGGAATGGCGAACCCTTGGCGATCAGTACCCCGGTCAAGAGTGTGGCTGCCAATCCAAGAGTTATTAAAAATGATAATGTAACGATAGGCGCCTTGGCATCAACCCTCAGTCTCGACCCTGACCGGTTGCGTCGCCTTCTCTCAAGCGAACGTTCCTTTGTCTATCTTAAGCGACGTATCAATCCTGATCTGGCCGAGCAAGTTCGTGCACTCGACCTTGATGGCATTGATCTGCTGTCTGAATACCGTCGTTTTTATCCCAGTAGCGAAGTGATGTCGCAGATGGTTGGTTTTACCAATATCGATGATCAGGGCCAAGAGGGAATGGAGCTGGCTTATGATGATTGGTTGAGCGGTAGCTCGGGAGCGAAACGAGTCATCAAGGATGGTAAGGGTCGGGTGGTGACCCAGGTAGAAAATATACAGAGTCCATCCCCGGGCAAGGATTTGGTGTTAAGCATTGATCGCCGGTTGCAGTTTCTTGCTTACCGTGAACTCAAGGCTGCAGTCAGTAAGCACCGTGCACGCTCGGGTTCGGCGGTGATTCTGGATAGCCGCAGTGGTGAGATTCTGGCGATGGTCAACAGCCCGTCATACAACCCGAACGCACTGCGTGGGCGTCGTTCCAGCAGTCTTCGCAATCGAGTGGTAACCGATGTCTTTGAGCCGGGTTCCACCATTAAGCCATTTACCGTGGCAGCTGCCGTGGAGATGGGTCGATTTAAACCTGATACACCGATTGATGTCTCCCCCGGACAGATGAAAGTAGGCCGCTATCTGGTTAGAGATCCGCGTAACTACGGCATGATCGATGTGGCTACGGTATTGCGCAAGTCGAGCAATGTGGGGGCAAGCAAAATCGCTCTCTCTCTGAAGCCGGAGACGTTATGGAAGCTCTATGCCAATCTGGGTTTTGGTGAGAGCCCATACAGTCAGTTCCCCGGTGAATCGAGTGGACGTCTACCCCATTTTTCAGACTGGTCCAGCTTCGAGCAGGCTACGCTCTCATTTGGTTATGGTCTCTCAGTGACACCCTTGCAGCTCGCCAGGGCCTATGCGGTGTTGGCCAATGATGGTGTGCGTCTGCCGGTATCGTTATTGAAGCAGGAACAGCCGGTTGAGGGTGAACGGGTGATACGTCAGAGCACAGCCAGGACAGTGGTTAAGATGTTGGAGGCTGTGGTAACCAGTGAGGGGACAGCTCCTCAGGCAGCGGTCCCCGGTTACCGGGTGGCTGGTAAGACAGGAACGGCTAAGAAATCGGTGGCGGGTGGCTATTCGGAGGATAAATATCTCTCTTTGTTTGTCGGTCTGGCGCCTGCCAGTGATCCACGTTTGGTGATGGCTGTGTTTATCGATGAACCGCGGGGCAAAGAGTATTACGGTGGTCTGGTGGCGGGTCCTGTGTTCTCCAAGGTGATGAGTGGTGCGCTACGGCTGATGAATATTCCGCCCGACAAACCTTGGCATGAGCATACGCTGATGGCTCGGGTGGGGGACAAACAATGATGGCTGCCGAGCAGATGACAGCTTTTCATACATTGGCCTCACTATTGAATGGCATTGTTACCGTACCGGCGACTGATGATCGGGATGTGACTGGCATTGCTCTTGACAGTCGTCAAGTGACACCAGGATCTCTTTTTCTTGCCTGTACCGGGGAGCATCAACACGGACTGGCTTTTACAGAGCAGGCAGTGTCACAGGGTGCCTCGGCGATTGCCTGGGAGCCTGATGGTGGTGAAGTGGATCGTATCGCAGTGCAACTGAATTTGTCGGTGCCGCTGATAGCCATTCCACAGCTTTCGCAGCGCGTGAGTCAGATTGCTGCCCTTTTTTACGGGCACCCCAGTCGATTTATGACGGTGTATGGGATTACCGGTACAAATGGTAAAACCAGTATCAGCCAACTATTGGCTCAGGCGCTGATGAGTGAGATCCCTTGCGCCATTATGGGGACATTGGGGGTAGGGCTGCCAGGGCAACTGACTGCAACCGGGTATACAACGCCCGATGCAGTGACTTTGCAAAAGCTGTTGGCAGAGCTGCTTCAGCAGGGTGTGCAGGCACTCACTATGGAGGTCTCTTCCCATGCATTGGATCAGGATCGCGCTGCAGCCGTGCAATTCGACAGTGCGATCTTTACCAATCTCAGCCGTGATCACTTCGATTATCACGAAACCCTGGAGAACTATGCGGCGGCCAAGCAACGGTTGTTTAATATGCCGGATCTTACCAGTGCTGTGATCAACCTGGATGACACCTTTGGCTCTCAGCTCATTGGGTCACTGGCGGATTCTGTGGAGGTGCTGGGTTATAGCATTGAGCCAACAGAGCCGTTGCCGGTTGGCTTGACAGGCTGGGCGCGGGCTGAACGGATCGAACCCTCCACTCAGGGTATGAAGATTGATATCTCAAGTCACTGCGGTGAGGGCGTGCTGGAGACGCCTCTTCTTGGTCGGTTCAATGCCGCTAATGTGCTGGCCGTGTTGCTTGTGTTGTTGCATAAGGGTTGGGCGTTACAGCGGGCATTGAAGGTGATGGCAGGATTGCATACTGTCCCGGGCCGTATGGAGTTGTTGGGTGGTGAAGAGAGACCTGGTGTGGTAGTGGATTATGCCCATACACCGGATGCGTTGGAAAAGGCCTTGCAGGCCTTGCGTAAGCATTGTCCCGGTCGATTAAGCGTTGTGTTCGGTTGTGGTGGCGATCGGGATCGGGGCAAGCGCCCGCTGATGGGAGGTGTGGCCGAAAAGCTTGCAGATCAACTCTATGTCACTGATGACAACCCGCGTGGTGAACCGAGTGGCGAAATAATCCGCCAGATTCTGGCCGGTCTAAGTGAGCCTGACAAGGTGTATGTCGAGCCTGATCGAGGTCGCGCTATTCATGTTGCGGTCGCAGCTGCGTCTCCTGGGGATCTGGTACTGGTGGCGGGTAAAGGCCATGAGGATTACCAGCTTGTTGCTGAGCAGGTGCTCCATTTTGATGATCGTGAACAGGTGTCGGCTGCACTGAACGATTGGCAAGGGGGAATCGATGAATAGTCTACGACTCTCTCAAGTGGTGGAAGGTCTGAACGCTGAGTTGATCGGTGATGATGTCAGCTTTGGTTCAGTCAGCACCGACAGCCGCACCCTGCAGCAGAATGATCTCTATGTTGCCTTACAGGGACCACGCTTCGATGGGCATAGTTATATTGGTCAGGCAATCGATAAAGGGGCTGTGGCAGCGATGGTGAGTGAGCCACAGAATAGAGAGATACCTCAAATCAGGGTGACGGATTCACGCCTCGGTTTAGGTCGATTGGCAGGGCTCTGGCGGGCAAGATTCGAAGTGCCGTTGGTAGCCATTACCGGGAGCAATGGAAAGACAACGGTCAAAGAGTTACTTGCTGCCATACTCCGAATCCGTGGCCCCGTGCTGGCAACCCAGGGCAATCTGAACAACGACATAGGCCTGCCCTTGACACTCCTGCGGTTGCAGGATGAGCGCTATGCCGTGGTGGAGTTGGGAGCCAACCATCCAGGTGAAATCGGCTACTTAAGCCAGATCGCCCACCCTGATGTAGCCCTGATCAATAACGCGGGAGCAGCTCACCTGGAGGGTTTTGGCGACCTGCAGGGCGTTGCTCAGGCAAAAGGGGAAATTCTCACTGGACTTAAACCCACAGGCATTGCCGTATTGAATGCCGACGATGACTATTTTCCTCTCTGGCGAGAGCTGCTGGGTGAACGTCGACTGTTGACCTTCGGTACATCGAAGCGTGCCGGTGTACGCAGTGATCTGGCCCAGGCCGAAATGCGTTGGACAGAAACGGGTTTTTATAACTACATGCGGGTCACTTTTCAGGACGAGACATTCGAAGTACGACTCTCTCTGGCCGGACACCATAATCTGATGAATGGATTGGCTGCGATTGCTGCAGCTCTGGCAATGGGTTGTTCAAGCAAAGAGATCGTACAAGGGCTTGCAGCGGTGGAACCGGTCGTGGGGCGTATGCAATTACTCAATGCACCGGCTGGTTTTCATCTCATCGATGACAGTTATAACGCGAATCCCGACTCGGTGGATGCAGCGATTGATTTTTTGCGGAGCGCGCCAGGCGATCAATATCTGGTATTAGGCGATCTGGCAGAGTTAGGTGATCAATCCGTAACCCTGCACAGCCAAATTGGATTCAGGGCAAAGCAGGCTGGTTTGTCCCATCTCTATACCCTAGGGTCCCTGAGCCAGCATGCGGCGCAAAGCTTTGGTAGTGGGGGTGAGGCCTATTCTGAATTGGACAAGCTTGTAAATACACTCAATAAATCGGTCAATCAGGGTGACACTGTGTTGATCAAAGGTTCTCGAAGCGCAGCGATGGAGCGGGTGGTCGAGTGTTTGATGGATAAGGGGAGGGGCTGACTGTGTTGCTCTATCTTACCGATTGGCTTGCTCAATTCGACAGTGCTTTTCGGGTATTTCAATACCTGACCCTACGCACCATTCTGGGCGTGCTGACCGCGCTGCTGATTTCACTCGCGCTCGGTCCGATGATGATACGCCGACTCAGTTTTCACCAGATAGGCCAGACAGTGCGCGACGATGGTCCTGAGACGCACTTTTCCAAAGCCGGAACCCCCACCATGGGCGGTGCACTTATCCTGGTGGCTATCGCCATAGCGACCCTGCTTTGGTCCGATCTTGGAAACCATTATGTCTGGATCGTACTGATCGTAACGATGATTTTCGGACTCATCGGATTGGTTGATGACTACAAGAAGCTTGTTTTGAATGACCCTAAAGGATTGGCGGCGCGCTGGAAATATTTTTGGCAATCGGTAGCGGGTTTAGGAGCCTCTTTGGTTTTCTACTACACGGCCAGTTCATCGATGGAGACTGCCCTGCTTATTCCCTATTTGAAGGATGTCTCTCTTGACTGGGGTCCTGTGTTTATTCTTTTTAGTTACCTGGTGATCGTCGGTTCATCCAATGCAGTCAACCTTACTGATGGCTTGGATGGTTTAGCGATTTTACCGACGGTGATGGTAGGTGGTGCGTTGGGCGTCATCGCCTATGTCACCGGACACGCCGATTTTGCGGCTTACCTGAAGATTCCTTTTTTGCCAGGTGTTGGGGAGTTGATTGTCTTCTGTGCTTCATTGGTTGGAGCCGGTTTGGGATTTCTGTGGTTTAACACCTACCCCGCTCAGGTCTTCATGGGGGATGTGGGTGCATTGGCCTTAGGTGCCGCACTGGGAGTGGTGTCCGTAGCAGTGCGTCAGGAGATTGTACTGTTCATCATGGGTGGGGTGTTCGTTGTGGAGACGGTATCCGTCGTGCTGCAGGTTGCCTCCTACAAGTTGACCGGAAAGCGGATCTTCCGTATGGCGCCATTGCATCACCATTTTGAGCTCAAGGGTTGGCCCGAGCCCCGGGTTATTGTTCGTTTCTGGATCATCACCGTTATTTTGGTGCTGGTCGGTTTAGCCAGTCTGAAGATACGTTGATGACGCAACAAGAGACAAAACCAGGAAAGACGCTGATCGTCGGTCTCGGTGTGACAGGGCTCTCATGTGTGCGTCATCTCGCAGCTCAAGGTGTTTCACTGGCAGTGACTGATAGTCGTGAGCAGCCGCCGGGCCTGGAGGCGCTACGCAAGGAATTTCCGGACATGGCACTGTTTCTTGGTGGTTTTCAGCCTGAGGCTTTTCAGGCAGCCAGCCAACTGGTGGTGAGTCCGGGGATATCCCTTGATGAACCGCTGATTCAAGCGGCCAGAGAACAGGGTATAGAGATCGTTGGTGATGTGGAGTTATTTGCCAGAGCGGTCAAGGCGCCAGTTGTTGCGATCACGGGATCTAACGGTAAGAGCACGGTGACTACCCTATTGGGTGAGATGGCGCGCATGGCAGGTGTCAGGGTAGCGATTGGCGGCAACCTGGGAGAGCCGGCACTTGCTCTTCTGGATGAAGCGGTTGAGTTGTATGTGCTTGAGTTGTCCAGCTTCCAGCTTGAGAGTACCTGGTCGCTGACACCGACGGCAGCTGTTGTATTGAATATCTCCCCTGACCATATGGATCGCTATAGGGATGTTGATGCTTATGCCAGTACCAAGGCAACGCTGTATGACGGAACTGAGGTAACAGTCATCAATCGCGACGATCCCAGGGTTGCCGGGATGGCCAATCAGCAGGCAACAACGGTTGGTTTTACTCTGAAGACACCCTCAGGGAGTGATTTCGGCCTCCATGAGCGTGATGGCGTCAGTTGGTTGAGTGAAGGTCATACTCCACTGATGCCGGTCAGTGAATTGCGCATACCCGGTCGCCACAATGTGGCAAATGCTCTGGCTGCGCTGGCGCTAGGCAGTGCTGTCGGACTACCGCAAAATGACATGTTGGCGGCGTTACGCAGTTATTCAGGCCTGCCCCACCGTACCCAATGGATCGCTGATAAGCGGGGCCTACGTTGGTACAACGACTCAAAAGGTACCAATGTGGGAGCGACCGTTGCCGCATTGGAAGGACTTCATCCTGATAGCGGTACCAGTCGTAGTATTTTGATTGCGGGGGGCGAGTGTAAGGATGCCGATTTTTCTGCTTTGGCTCCGGTTGTCGAAAGGACTGCACGGGCGGTTATCCTGATCGGTCGGGATGCATCGCTTATAGAGTCAGCATTGATCGGACATTGTCCCTTGATGCATGCGACTAGCCTCACCGAGGCGGTGCAGCAGGCAGTGGAGTTTGCCCAACCTGGAGATCGTGTCCTTCTCTCACCTGCCTGTGCCAGCTTCGATATGTTTAAAGATTTCGAGGCCCGGGGAGAGGCGTTTATTCAGGCGGTGGAGGCGCTCTCTGCATGATTACCATGCCACGTCCACAAGCGCTTGATGCCCGTACCAGCAGACCCAACCGGCCGCGTGTCGACTGGTGGCTTCTGGGTGCTGCGGTACTCCTGCTCTGTTTTGGTTTGGTGATGGTCTCTTCGGCCTCAATGACTGTCGGTGATCGTTTGGCAGGCTCGCCTTTCTTTTACGTCTATCGCCATCTGTTTGCCATGTTGCTTGGGGTGGTTAGCGGATTGCTGATGTTCCGCGTACCGATGGAACAGTGGCAGAAGGCGGGACCACTGCTGGTCTTCCTCGGTATGTTGTTGCTGTTGTTGTTGTTGGTGCCGGGCATAGGCAAGACAGTGAATGGGGCGACCCGTTGGATACCGCTGGGTGTCTTTAATTTGCAAAGCTCAGAGTTCATGAAACTCTTCATGGTGCTCTACATGGCTGGTTATCTGGTACGTCGCCAGGATGAAGTTGCACGCTCATTCTGGGGATTCGCAAAGCCGATGCTTTTACTGATTATCACCAGCTCCTTAATCCTGCTACAACCGGATTTCGGTACCACTGTGGTGTTGTTCGCCACTGCCATAGGGATGCTTTTTCTCGGTGGAGTTGTACTCTACCAATTTGCCACACTAATTCTATTTGCGGGTGTTGCCGGATGGGCACTGATCTATTTCTCTCCCTATCGGTGGCAACGCATGACCACCTACCTGAATCCCTGGGATGATCCATTCAATACAGATTTTCAACTCTCCCAGGCACTGATCGCCTTTGGCCGTGGTGAAATTTCAGGGGTCGGTCTGGGGAACGGTATTCAGAAGCAGTTTTATCTTCCGGAAGCACATACCGATTTCATCATGGCCGTGGTGGGGGAAGAGTTTGGTTTGATCGGTACCCTCGGGGTGATTCTGCTGTTTGTTTTTATCACCTGGCGGGCCTTTCAGATCGGTGTCAGGGCAGAAGCAGTCGGACAACGTTTCTCAACCTACACAGCATACGGCCTCGGTTTGTGGGTCGGGATGCAGGCATTTATCAATATTGGTGTGAATGTAGGCATGTTGCCTACCAAAGGTCTGACCCTACCGTTCATGAGTTATGGTGGCAACAGCATCATTGTTGTCTGCATGGTGATCGCACTTTTGCTACGCATCGATTCCGAGTCTCGTCTGATGGTGACTAAGAGTGGCAAAAGGAGGCGATCATGGAGCCTCATGTGATGGTCATGGCCGGGGGTACCGGAGGGCATCTATTTCCTGCACTGGCAGTGGCTGACTGGTTGAATCAACAGGGTTGTCGCATAACTTGGCTGGGAAGCCAGTCAGGCATGGAGACTCAACTGATTCCTGAACACGGTTATCCACTTGAAACACTCGAGGTCAAGGGGGTGCGTGGTACAGGTATCAAACGTCGATTGGCCTCACCGTTCATCGTAACTAAGTCCCTATGGCAGGCATATCGTGTACTTAAGCGGATCCAGCCTAATCTTGTGCTTGGTATGGGTGGGTTCGCTACAGGTCCAGGTGGACTCGCGGCAAGATTGATGCGGATACCCCTGGTCATTCAGGAACAGAATGCCACTCCAGGACTGACCAACCGCATTCTGGCGCGATTTGCGAACAAAGTATTTGAAGCCTTTCCCGGAAGTTTTGGTGCTGAAGCCCAGGCGGAGACCATTGGTAATCCAGTGCGTCACAATATCATTGCCCTGCAAGAGCCTGAAAAGCGTTTCACGGGACGCCAGGGAGCCATAAAGCTGCTGGTTCTCGGGGGATCATTAGGGGCTCGAGCACTCAATCAAAGTGTGCCTGAGGCGCTGGCTTTAATGCCTGAAAATCGACGTCCTCTGGTACGTCATCAGTCCGGTGAGAAACTCATCGATGAAACTCTCGATATCTACCGGAAATTGAATGTGAAGGCGGAGGTTATAGCCTTCGAAAAAGAGATGGCAGAAGCCTACGCTTGGGCAGATTTTGTGATCTGTCGCGCCGGTGCTTTGACTGTTTCAGAGTTGGCAGCAGCTGGGCTAGGTGCGGTGCTGGTCCCCTATCCCTACGCAGTAGATGATCACCAGACTCGAAACGCCGAATTTCTGGTGAATGCCAATGCCGCTCAACTTTTACCGCAACCAAGTCTGGATGGAAGGAATTTAGCCCAACTGCTGGGCAGTCTCTGTTCGGACAGAGAAACACTGTTGGCCATGGCGAAGGCTGCACGCAGTCTGGCGAGGCCGGATGCGGCCGCGCAGGTGGGACGTTACTGTCTGGAGATGATTAAGTCATGAGTGAGCAGCTGCGCCATCGATATGCCCCCAACAGCATGGGTCGCATGCGTCATATCCATTTCGTGGGTATTGGTGGAGCGGGCATGAGTGGCATCGCCGAGGTGATGATCAATCTAGGTTACCAAGTAACTGGTTCTGACCAACGAGAAAGCAACGTGACGTCGCGGCTCACCCGGTTGGGTGCTGAGGTCAAACTAGGACACAAGCAGGAGCACGTCAGCAATGCGGATGCTGTCGTAATCTCCAGTGCCGTGCAAGAGGACAACCCTGAGGTCGAAGCAGCTCGCGATGCACGCATACCTGTCGTACCCAGGGCTGAGATGTTGGCTGAGATCATGCGCTTTCACTATGGTATTGCAGTTGCCGGTACCCATGGAAAGACCACTACAACCAGTCTGGTGACCAGTATTCTGGCAGAGGCCGGCCTCGATCCAACATTCGTCATTGGTGGCAGACTCAACAGCGCTGGAGCCAATGCCCGTTTAGGTGAAGGTGAATACCTGGTAGCCGAAGCGGATGAGAGCGATGCCTCCTTCCTCTATCTACAGCCGATGTTGGCGGTGGTGACAAACATCGATGCAGATCATATGGCTACCTATGGCGGTGACTTTAACCGCCTGCGCAATACCTTTCTGGAGTTTCTCCATCACCTGCCTTTCTATGGTAGGGCAGTGATGTGCATTGCTGATGATGAGGTGCGTAATCTGCTGCCGGAGATTACCAGGCCGATGACCACTTATGGATTTAGTGATGACGCCGATGTGTGGGCAGAAGGGGTTACCAGTGATGGTTTGAAGACCCATTTTACACTGCATGCGGAAGCCCTTACAGCACCAGTCCAGATCACGCTCAACCTGCCAGGGCGACACAATGTTTTGAATGCACTGGCAGCTATCTGTGTGGCAATGGAGCTGAATATAGAAAGTGATAGCATCCAGAATGCTTTGCAAAATTTTGCTGGTATAGGACGACGTTTTCAGACCAAGGGCGACTGTCAGATGGGTGATAGACAGGTCATGTTGGTTGATGACTATGCTCACCACCCGCGGGAGATTGCTGCCACCCTGGCTGCTGTGCGTGACGGTTGGCCGGAGCGACGATTGTTATTGGCCTTTCAGCCGCATCGCTATTCCCGTACCCAAGAGCAGTTTGAAGACTTCGTCCAGGTGCTGTCGAAGGCGGATTTGTTGGTGTTGAGTGAGGTGTATGCCGCTGGAGAAGAGCCGATCCAGGGTGCAACAGGACGTGACCTGAGTCGTGCGATTCGCATCCGTGGTCAGGTTGACCCTGTGTTTATTGAACCGCTAGAAGAGTTACCGGATCTGTTACAGGGTTTGATCAAGGATGGGGATATTGTTTTGACCCTGGGGGCTGGCAGTATCGGTGCCATCGCGGCAGAACTGCCACATCTACTTTGTAAGGAGGTGGAGTGATGGCGCAGACACTTGATATGAAACGACTGCATCAAGGCTGTGGTGAATCCCTACAGTCTAATCTGCCGGGAATACCCCTTTTGAAACAGCCTTTGTCACCTGGTTACTCAGTTGAATCTGCTCAAGTGGTGGGTAAGGTTCGGTCTATGGAGAACCATCAACGGGATGAGAGTCGTTCTAAATGATGCCAGCACTGAATCAACAAATCCTTCGTGGTGAGATGCGTCTCGATGAACCGCTCTCCCGCCATACCAGCTGGCGAGTCGGCGGACCAGCAAGATGCTTCTATCGTCCGGCTGATCGGGAGGATCTGCTTTTGTTCCTACGCCAATTGGATGCTGATGAGCCACTGCACTGGCTTGGATTAGGCAGCAATCTGCTGGTCAGGGATGGCGGTATCAGCGGCACAGTGATCGCAACGAAAGGGACCCTGGCTGGCTGTGAGTGGCGTAGTGATAAAACGCTCTATGTCGAGGCAGGTGTTTCATGTGCAAAGGTAGCACGAGTGGCAGCCAGAGCGGGTCTTTGTGGGGTTGAATTTCTTGCCGGGATACCCGGGACCTTGGGTGGCGCCCTTGCAATGAATGCGGGTGCTTTCGGTGGTGAGACTTGGGAAACGGTGAGATGGGTTGAGACAGTGGATCGTTATGGTGAGGTACGTCGACGAGCGCCCACAGATTTCGATATCGGTTACCGCCATGTAAACGGACCAGCCGGTGAGTGGTTCCTTTCGGCTGAGTTGGCTTTGGAAGTGGGTGATACCGCAGCAGCGCAACAACAGATAAAGCAATTGCTGGAACGGCGTGCAGCGACTCAACCAACCAGCCAACCCAGTTGTGGATCGGTTTTTCGCAATCCCCCCGGCGATTATGCTGCACGACTGATAGAAGCTGCAGGCCTGAAAGGTAAACAGATTGGTGGTGCTCAAGTATCACAGAAACATGCAAATTTTATTATCAATACAGGGGCCGCTACAGCAGATGACATCGAACGATTGATCAGTGTAGTGCAACAGGAAGTTGAAAATCAGAGTGGTGTTGTGCTGGTAACCGAAGTGCATCGTATCGGAGAGCCTAGTTGAGCGAGATCGCATCAATAAAGGATTTCGGCAGAGTGGCCGTGCTGATGGGCGGTCATTCCACAGAGCGTGAGATTTCACTGAACAGTGGTGGCGCAGTTCTCACTGCCCTTCAGGGTAAGGGCATAGATGCAGTTGGTGTAGATGTTGGGGACGATGTACTGGAGCAGTTGATTGATGGCAGCTACGACCGCGCTTTCATTATGTTGCATGGTCGCGGCGGCGAAGATGGCGTGATGCAGGGCGCACTGGAACGGATCGGTCTGCCTTATACGGGGAGTGGTGTGCTTGGCTCTGCACTGGCTATGGATAAATTCCGTACCAAGGCTGTATGGCAAGGACTCGGACTTCCCACCCCGGAAGCGATCGCGATCAACAAGGTAGAGGATTTAGAAATTGCTGCTGCCCTCGGTTTCCCCCTGATCATTAAGCCGGGTTGTGAGGGGTCGAGTATTGGCATGAACAAGGTCGAGAATCAGGATCAGTTGCGACAGGCTTGGGAAGAGGCCAAACAGTACGATCCTCTGGTATTGGCAGAACGTTGGATTGTAGGCGACGAATACACCACAACTATCCTACAAGGTGAGACACTGCCGATGATCAGGTTAGAGACGCCACATCTCTTCTATGACTACCAGGCTAAGTATTCAGCTGATACGACCCGTTATCACTGCCCCTGTGGTTTGGAGAGAGAACAAGAGACAACACTGCAGGCGCTCTGCCTGCAGGCATTTGATGTTGTTGGAGCCAGTGGCTGGGGTAGGGTTGACCTGATGCTCGATAAGCAGGGTCAACCTTGGCTTATTGAAGTGAACACAGTACCAGGCATGACCGACCACAGTCTGGTCCCGATGTCTGCCCGGGCGGCAGGTATCGATTTTGAGGCGTTAGTCGTACGTATCCTGGCAACCAGTATGCAGCGGGTGAGAAGATGAAGCGCCCTGCCAATAAATCTCAACAGCAGTCTGATCGTCGATCACTACATGATAGGGCTTGGCTTGTACCTCTGTTGATTATCACAATCACAACCAGCCTTATTGGGTGGGGCATCTTTAAGATACAGGACCCAACTGTCATGCCGGTGCGGGTGGTCGGTGTTGATGGTGAAATTCAATATATGAAGAAAGAGGGATTGGAACGTGTGGTGGCACAGGCGGTAAATGGGAGTTTCTTTAGCATCGATCTAATGAAGATGCGCAACAAAGTAGAACAATTGCCCTGGGTTGAGAGTGCCAGTATACGCAGGGTCTGGCCCGATACATTACGGGTCAAAGTGGTTGAGCAGGTACCACTCGCCTATTGGGGCGAAGATGCCATGGTGAATCGACAGGGCGTGGTATTCAAACCTGATGTGTTACCTCAACTACCGGATCTGGTAACCCTGGTTGGCGAAGAGTCAAGTGCCAGTAACATCACACGGGATTATCTACGCATGCATACCCTGCTGGGGACTGCAGGACTCGAATTGAAATATGTCTGGGTCGATGCTCGACAGGCGTGGCGCATAAAGACAGGCGATGGTCTGTTGCTACAGCTGGGGCGCCGAGATGTGATGCCGAGGCTGAGCCGCTTCGTGCAACTCTATCCTTTCCTGATGAATCAGGCAGGAAAGGAGCTGGAGATCGTGGATCTGCGTTACACCAATGGTTTTTCGGTGCATTGGCAATTGCCTACCGAACAACAAGCACAAATGGAAAGCCCATCTTATGTGGCTAGGATTGCGGGTAAGTGAATGACTAAACGAAGTGAGAAAAACCTCATCATCGGTCTCGATATCGGTACCTCTAAGGTGGTAGCGATTGTTGGCGAGATCAAAGCAGATAGTGGGATCGAGATCATTGGTATCGGTTCCCACCCATCCCGTGGCCTGAAAAAAGGCGTAGTGGTGAATATCGAGTCCACTGTGCAATCGATACAGCGGGCGGTGGAGGAGGCCGAGTTGATGGCGGGCTGCGAGATCCATTCAGTCTACGCAGGCATTGCCGGCAGTCATATTCGTAGCCTCAACTCCCATGGCATCGTTGCCATAAAGGATAAAGAGGTTACCCAGGGTGATGTGGAACGGGTGATTGATGCTGCCCGTGCAGTGGCGATACCTGCAGATCAGAAGATCCTGCACATCCTGCCACAGGAGTTCATCATCGATGAACAAGAAGGCATTCGTGACCCGATTGGTATGTCGGGTGTTCGGTTGGAAGCCAGAGTCCATATGGTTACCGGTGCTGTCAGTGCTGCACAGAATATCGTCAAGTGTATCCGTCGCTGTGGACTGGACGCTGATGACCTAATTCTTGAACAGCTCGCTTCCAGCCATTCTGTATTGAGCGATGATGAAAAGGAGCTGGGTGTCTGTCTGGTGGATATCGGTGGCGGCACCACTGATATCGCTGTCTTTACCGGTGGCGCAATCCGCCATACGGCAGTGATACCCATAGCAGGCGACCAGGTAACCAATGATATCGCAGTGGCCATGCGTACCCCGACTCAGCATGCCGAAGAGATCAAGATGAAGTACGCCTGTGCCCTGACTCAGTTGGCTACCAGCGATGAAACGATTGAGGTGCCCAGCATAGGTGAACGCCCACCACGGAGACTGTCACGCCAGACGCTGGCTGAGGTGGTTGAGCCCAGATATGAAGAGTTGATGACCCTGATTCAGGCAGAGCTCCGTCGCAGCGGCTTCGAGGATGTCATTGCTGGCGGTGTGGTCCTGACCGGTGGCAGTTCGAAGATGGAAGGTGTTATCGATTTGGCGGAAGAGGTTTTTCACATGCCGGTACGGCTGGGGGTACCGCACTATGTCAGCGGACTCTCTGATGTAGTGCGTAATCCTATCTACTCCACCGGCGTGGGGTTGTTGTTGTTTGGTCAACGGAATCGTTCCCAGGGTGGGCACGAGTTGGCGAATGAAGGTGGATTGAAAGCAATTTGGGATCGTATGAAACATTGGTTTCAAGGAAATTTTTAGATTATTTCGGCCCAGTACCCGAAAGCGAAGTTTCCGGGTACTAACCAAAGTGGAGAGTAGGTGTTCTCCCCTTTGGAAACCCCAAAAGTTGGGGAGGAAACCATCCAACAACCCCAAACATCGGGGCTGCTGAATAGTTACAAATTATTTTTAACCTGTTAGGCGCGACAGATTGAGGAGGTAGACAATGTTCGAATTAATGGATACGCACAGTCAAAATGCTGTGATTAAGGTGATCGGTGTCGGTGGTGGGGGTGGTAATGCCATCAACCATATGCTGACCGGAGAGATTGAGGGTGTGGATTTTATCTGTGCCAATACCGATGCGCAGGCCTTGCATAATAGTGAAGTACGAACCCTGTTACAACTAGGTTCCGATATCACCAAAGGCTTGGGAGCTGGTGCTAACCCGGAGATTGGCAGACAGGCTGCGATGGAAGACCGGGATCGTATCGAGGAGGTATTGACCGGTGCGGATATGGTTTTCATTACCGCAGGAATGGGTGGAGGAACGGGTACCGGCGCTGCACCTGTGGTCGCACAAGTGGCCAAAGACCTGGGAATCTTAACCGTTGCAGTAGTCACCAAGCCGTTTGGCTTCGAAGGTGGCAAACGCATGAAGATTGCAGAAAAGGGTATGGAGGAGCTTGGTAGTCAGGTGGATTCGCTGATTACCATTCCCAATGAGAAGTTGCTGGAAGTGCTTGGTAAGGAGATGAGTCTGCTGAACGCTTTCAAGGCCGCCAATGATGTGTTGCTGCATGCTGTTCAGGGCATTGCCGAACTGATCACTCGTCCTGGTCTGATCAATGTGGATTTCGCCGATGTGAAGACAGTGATGTCCGAGATGGGTGCTGCCATGATGGGTTCAGGTGAAGCATCTGGTGACAACCGGGCGCGTGAAGCTGCAGAGCGGGCAATTCGCAGTCCCTTGTTGGAGGATGTCAATCTGGCTGGTGCCAAGGGAATCCTGGTTAACATCACAGCTGGGCTGAATCTGGCAATTGGTGAATTCGACGAGGTGGGTAATACCGTTCGTGAGTTTGCCGATGATGATGCCACTGTTGTGGTGGGTACAGTCATCGATCCGGATATGCAGAACGATATGCGGGTGACGGTGGTTGCAACCGGTCTGGGTGAGCGAGTCAAGGCGGAATTACCACGGCCTGCCAAGGTGGAGGAACTCTCTCCGGTAAAACTGGTCGATGCCGAAGATCCTATGGCCACACCGGACGACTATCGGGAATTGGAGAGACCGACCGTGTTGCGTAATGGGCAGGCCAATCGCTCGACGACCGCTGCAACGGCCGACGGCAATCTCGACTATCTGGACATCCCGGCATTCCTCCGTCGTCAGGCCGATTGAGGCAGGCGATAGGGTTAGTACCGAGTGGAGCGGATGACGAAATCGTTGTAAAATTGCAACATGTTGCATTTTGTGTTTCCGGACAGCCCTCAGTTGGTGTAGAATCGGGCAGGTAATCAGCTGATGGCTGATCTTGGGCAGCGCATGCAGGCTGATGGTGGTCGGGAGTTTCTCCGGCCTTTCGCTTGTGTTAGCATGCGCGACTTTTGCGCCTTTATGGCGAATTACAGCTAGGGAGCTGCAAGTCGATGATTTGGCAACGTACGTTGAAGAACGTGATACGCGCCACGGGTGTGGGGCTGCACACAGGGGAGAAAGTCTTCCTCACCCTGCGTCCGGCGGCTCCGGATACCGGGATCATTTTCAGACGTGTCGACCTCGATCCACCGGTCGAAATACGCGCCTGCGCTGAAAACGTCGGTGATACACGACTCTCCAGTACCCTGGTCCAGGAGGGTGTTCGGGTCTCTACTGTGGAACACCTGCTATCTGCTCTTGCTGGACTGGGTATCGACAATGCCTATGTCGATGTCAGTGCTGCAGAGGTGCCGATCATGGATGGCAGCGCTGGTCCCTTTGTCTTTCTTTTGCAATCGGCTGGCGTTGAAGAACAGAACAAGGCCAAGCGGTTTATTCGTATTAAACGCAAGGTCGAAGTAGAGGAGGGTGACAAGCGCGCCAGCTTCGAGCCCTTTGATGGATTCAAGGTCTCTTTCTCCATCGATTTCGACCATCCGGCTTTCAAAGAGCGTTCCCAGTTTGCAACAGTTGACTTCTCATCTACCTCCTTCGTGAGAGAGGTCAGTCGCGCGCGAACCTTCGGTTTTCTGCGTGACATTGAGATGCTGAGACAAAAAGAGCTGGCCCTCGGTGGTAGTTTGGATAACGCAGTGGTTGTCGATGATTACCGGATAATGAATGACGATGGTTTACGCTACGAAGACGAGTTCGTGAAGCATAAAATCCTTGATGCTATCGGTGATCTCTATCTTCTGGGACATAGCCTGATCGGTGCATTCAGTGGCCATAAGTCGGGGCATGCCTTGAACAATCGTCTGCTCAGGGAGTTGATAAACCAGCAGGATGCCTGGGAGGAAATTACCTTCGATGAGCCGGAAGATGCACCAATCTCTTACATGCAGCCAGCCCATCTCACTATCTCCTGACCTGAACTGAACAGGCTCTAATAAAAAGGCTGCTTTCATGCAGCCTTTTTCTTTTTAGTCTTCGCTATGCTGACTGAGTCTGAGTATGGCATCTCTGAGGGGTTGGTCATCGATGGATGCCGCCGCTTGGCGCAACTGTTTGCTGCTCTCCTTACTCAGTTTTATTCGTTGTTTCTGCATTGTTCTGATTGGTTTAGCCGTGTCGCTGGGTAAGATACGTGTCCGCAACAGGTCCACTGTCACGCCATTCTCCCGCAATTGCCTTTGCAGTTGGGGTAGCAGGTAGCGGAATCGACTGGCCCAAACGGGAGAGATGACGAACAAACTCAAGGTACCATCTTGCAGCACAGCTGCTTTGAGCTGGGCGTCCAGTGGCATAGGCAGGTAGCGTTTTATCTGCTGGTAGAGTGCCTTCTGGGCTGACAATCTTTTACCTAGCTTAGCGGGCGCTACATGATTGGCGACTATTTTTGAGACCCTATCCATCGGCTGAGCTTAGTGCAGATAGTAATAAAAAAAAATCACATTTTGCCTGGAAAGTGATAAAGTTCGGAGGTTTTTGACCGACAACTAAGCATATATAAGCGCAAAAGTACCTAATTTAATCGATGAATATCATATATTTACGCGGAATAGGACAAACTTGTAGCACAGCATTGCGATGCCTGCGTGTCTCAATTGTGGTTGGGGTTGTGGCTATTTTCGGCCTGGGTATGACCTGGGTCGGCTATCAGATTGGAGTCGGTGACACAGAGTTTCCCGAGCACCAATTGGTAGCAAGTTTGAAACAGACCTTTGCCAAGGAACGTCAGCTTTTGAATGACGCCAAGACTGATACCCAGGGAGGAATAGATGCCTTGGCTATCCGTGTCGGTCAACTCCAATCTCAGCTATTGCGTCTGGATGCTTTAGGCGAACGACTGGTTGATATGGGTGGGCTCGATAAAAACCAGTTCAGTTTTGATACGCCTCCTGCTTTGGGTGGTCCAGAGACGATTCAGACACTCAGCCAGCAATCGGCCCTGCCGGAACTTCTGCAGGAGATGGAGCATCTGGAACTGATGGTCGAACATCGCCAACAACAACTGATGCTGCTAGAAGACCTGATCATGAATTCGAACCTGGAAGACTCTGTTCACCCTACAGGCAGACCGGTACAGAAAGGCTGGATCTCCTCCTACTTCGGTATGCGTAATGATCCTTTCACGGGTAAGCGCACAATGCATAAGGGGATGGACTTTGCCGGAAAGGATGGTTCTGGTGTTGTCGCGGTTGCTGCTGGTGTCGTGACCTGGGCTGGGGATCGTCATGGTTTTGGTAAACTCATAGAGATCAATCATGGCAAGGGTTACATTACCCGGTATGGACATAACAAGGAGATTCTGGTGGGGATTGGTGATCGTATAAAACAGGGTCAGATCATTGCTGAGATGGGTTCCACTGGGAGATCCACTGGACCTCATGTCCATTTTGAAGTGGTTCGCAACGGCAAGACGATTGATCCCACAAAATACATCCTCACCAAGCGTAATCAAGGATAAGTTCTTTTATACCCTTGTAACCTATTGATAATGAATTGGTTTGATGGAGCTCTCCAGGGTCTGTATGACATCGACTGAACCACTAGGAGATGCCCTAAATAATAATATCTGAGTCCGTCAATATCACATTGACAGATTTCTCGATTGAAAAGGACTATTTTTACCGCCATGAAATGCACATTGGCGCAAACACCGATCACACGCTTTGTAAGCCCATCCTTCAGCAATTCCACCGCTTGCTGTATGATCCCAAAATTTCGCATCTCTGACGGAAACACCGATTAATGGTTAGTAACATCTTTAAAAAGATCTTTGGCAGCCGAAATGAGCGCCTGATCAAACGCATGTCGAAGACGGTCTCCCAGATCACTGGACTGGAGGCCGACATAGAAAAGCTTTCAGATGAGGCCTTAAAAGAGAAAACGGGTGAGTTTCGTTCTCGACTGGAAGCGGGAGAGACACTTGATAGCTTGATGCATGAGGCCTTCGCGGTTGTCCGTGAGGCGGGTCGCCGGGTCATGCAGATGCGCCATTTCGATGTGCAGCTTATCGGTGGCATGGTGCTGCATCAGGGCAAGATTGCTGAGATGCGGACCGGTGAAGGTAAAACCCTGGTCGCTACCTTGGCTGCCTATCTGAATGCACTGCCGGCAAAGGGTGTGCATGTCGTGACAGTGAATGACTACCTGGCTCGTCGTGATGCGGCATGGATGGGGCGGATATACGATTATCTGGGTCTTACCACAGGTGTTATCAACTCCTCGGGTGGTATGGGACCGGACAGTTCCTCTTATTTATACGATCCCGGGTATGACGGCAAAACGGGTGGTTATCTTCATATGAGGCCGGTTGATCGACAGCAGGCCTATGCTGCAGATATTACCTACGGGACAAACAATGAGTACGGTTTTGACTACCTGCGCGACAATATGGCCTTCAGTGCTGAGCAGCGTGTACAGCGTCCACCGTTTTTTGCCATTGTCGACGAGGTGGACTCGATCCTCATTGATGAAGCGCGTACTCCGCTGATTATCTCCGGTCCCACTGATGACTCTTCGGAACTCTATAAGGCGGTTGACAAGATTATTCCCCGTCTCACCAGGCAGTCGCCGATCACCAACGAGGAGGGTAAGCCTGATTTTGGTCCCGGTGATTTCTCGGTGGATGAAAAAGCGCGTCAAGTCTACTTCAGTGAAGAAGGACACCAACATGTCGAGGAGATGCTCACCGAGGCAGGTCTGTTGGAGGTGGGCGCCAGTCTCTATGATTCCGCCAATATTATCCTGATGCATCATGCGAATGCGGCGCTACGTGCGCATGCCCTGTTTCAACGCAATGTGGAATACATCGTCAAAGAGGGTCAAATTGTCATCGTTGATGAGTTCACGGGACGTACCATGCCCGGTCGTCGCTGGTCAGATGGCCAGCATCAAGCCGTTGAAGCAAAGGAGGGGGTAGAGATTCAGAATGAGAATCAAACCCTAGCTTCGATTACCTTTCAGAACTACTTCCGCCTCTATAAGAAGCTGTCAGGTATGACCGGTACTGCCGACACGGAAGCGTTTGAGTTCCAACAGATCTATGGTCTGGAAGTGGTTGTTATACCGACCAACCAGCCGATGATCAGGAAAGATATGGGGGATCTGGTCTACCTGACACCCGAAGAGAAGTTCCAGGCAATCCTGGAAGATGTTCAGGACTGTGTGACGCGTGGACAACCGGCACTGGTAGGTACCGCATCTATCGAAACCTCCGAACTGGTCTCTGAGTTGCTGCAAAAGGCCAATGTAGATCATAAGGTATTGAATGCTAAACACCATGAGCAGGAGGCGGGTATCGTTGCTCAAGCCGGTCGTCCGGGCGCTATCACTATCGCTACCAATATGGCAGGGCGTGGTACCGATATCGTGCTGGGCGGTAACCTGGAGACAGAGCTGGAAGACATGGGGGAAAACCTCGATCCAGCCGTCGTAGCCGAGCACAAAGAAGATTGGAAAAAACGTCATCAACATGTACTGGATGCCGGTGGTTTGCATGTAATCGGTACCGAGCGCCATGAATCCCGACGTATCGATAATCAGTTGCGTGGGCGTTCAGGTCGACAGGGTGATCCGGGATCAAGCCGTTTCTACCTCTCTCTGCAGGATAACCTGATGCGTATTTTTGCCTCCGATAAGGTGAGTGGATTGATGCAGAAGCTCGGTATGGAGAAGGGTGAGGCGATTGAGCACCCCTGGGTCTCACGAGCGATTGAAAATGCCCAGCGCAAGGTGGAAGGACGTAACTTCGATATCCGCAAGCAGTTGCTGGAATATGATGATGTGGCCAATGACCAACGGAAAGTGGTCTATGAGCAGCGCAATGAACTGATGGAGACATCAGATATCTCCAATTCCATAACGGCACTGCGTGAGGATGTTCTGAATGATGTCTTCCATAATCATATTCCTCGGGAGAGCATCGAAGAGCAGTGGGATGTTCCCAGCTTGAGTGAGTCAATGGCCGAGTTGTTTGGCGGTGAATGGCCTATCCAACAATGGCTGGATGATGATGGGAACCTGCATGAGGAGACCTTGAAGCAAAAGATTGATCAAACCCTGCTCGATGCCTATCAGGAAAAGGAACAACTGGTCGGCGAAGAGAATATGCGTCAGTTTGAAAAGGCAATGATGCTACAGACTGTAGACAGTCACTGGAAGGAGCATCTCGCAGCAATGGACTACTTGCGTCAGGGTATTCATTTGCGTGGATACGCGCAGAAGAACCCGAAGCAAGAGTATAAGCGTGAGGCGTTCGAAATGTTCTCCAACATGTTGGACAGCATCAAACAGGAGGTTACCGGTCTGCTTTCCAAAGTCAGAGTTCAGATGCCGGAAGAGATGGCCTTACAGGAACCTCAGCCTCAAGTGAATGAGTTTGAATTTAAGCACGAGACTTTTGAAGGCCTCTCTGGTGAGGATGCCCCTGTATCTGACCAAGCGGATCAGGAGCCAGAACAACATCAGCCATTTGTACGTGACGGGCGGAAAATAGGTAGAAACGAACCCTGTCCCTGTGGATCTGGTAAAAAGTATAAACAGTGTCATGGTCGTCTAAGTTGAGATGAGTGTTGCCGATCACGTTGTTCCTGGCATAAAGCTTGGTGTTGCCGCAGCAGGTATCAAATATGCTGACCGGGATGACATGGTCGTTATTGAACTGGCAGATGGTGCAACATGTGCTGCAGTATTTACCCGCAATGCCTTTTCTGCCGCTCCTGTACAACTGGCCAGGAGTCATCTGCAACAGGAGAATCCACGTTACCTGTTGATCAACTCTGGAAATGCCAATGCAGGTACAGGTCGGCAGGGTTTGCAGGATGCTCTGATCAGTTGTCAGGCATTGGCTGGAGCGGTTGGTTGCGAGGTGCAACAGGTGTTGCCCTTTTCAACTGGGGTGATCGGTGAAAATCTCCCGGTAGAACGATTGCGAGAAGCGATGCCAGTTGCCTTGAATGCATGCATTTCCAAAGGCTGGGATGCAGCGTCCCGCGCTATCATGACCACCGATACCAGCCCTAAGCTTGTTTCACGCCATTTTGAGTTTGACGGTGTGGCCGTGCATGTCACGGGGATGGCCAAAGGGTCGGGTATGATCTGTCCCGATATGGCAACCATGTTGGCCTATTTAGCGACCGATTTGGCTGTCACCCCTGAACTGTTGCAAACCTGTTTGAATAACGCAGTCAAACCTTCGTTTAACAGTATTACTGTCGATGGCGACACCTCCACCAACGATGCCTGTGTATTGATCGCCAGTGGGGTATCATCTTTACCTCAGGTCACAGAGGTCGATTCTGTTCTCTATAAAGCGTTTTCTCAGGCCATCATGGAGCTCTGTTTGGAATTGTCCCGTGAAATAGTCCGCGACGGAGAGGGTGCTACCAAACTGGTGGATATCCTGGTGGAAAATGCGGCAACTGAAGCGGAGGCCAGAGAGGTCGCTTATACGATCGCTCATTCGCCACTGGTCAAAACAGCGCTGTTTGCATCAGACCCTAACTGGGGCAGAATCCTTGCCGCAGTCGGTCGAGCCGGGCTTGATGCATTATTGATCGATCAAGTTGAGATCTGGCTGAATGACGTCTGTATTGTCCGTCATGGTGGGCGTGCTTCAGAATACACTGAACAGGCGGGTGCATCGGTGATGAATCAGCCGGCATTTACTATTCGTGTCAGCCTGGGACGGGGCGGTGAGTTAGCCCGAGTTGTGACCTGCGATCTCTCCTATGACTATGTCAAGATCAATGCTGAGTACCGCACCTAATAGCAACCACTTTCTTTAGTGTTAACAGGCCCTAACACGATGATCCATGTTGCTGCTGCAGCCATCTCCGATGTTCAAGGCCGAGTGCTTGTTAGCAAGCGTCCGGAGCATGTGCATCAGGGAGGGCTTTGGGAGTTTCCAGGCGGCAAACTCGAACAAGATGAGTCCATTGAAGAGGCCCTGGTTCGAGAACTAAGGGAAGAGCTTGGTATACAGCTACTCCATAGTGAACCGCTGATTCGGATCAGACATGCTTACGGTGATCGCAGTGTGCTGCTCGATTTTTTTCGCGTGACCCGCTATAGCGGTAAGGTCAAGGGGCTGGAGGGCCAACCTCTACGTTGGCTCTACCCGACAGAGATGGAACCGGAGACATTTCCCGAAGCCGACCGTCCAGTAATCACTGCATTACAATTGCCCGAGCGCTACCTGATTACAGGTGATGATGTTTCACAACCATCACAGTTTCTGCAGCGATTGGACACGGCACTCGAACAGGGAATAGGTATTGTTCAGTTGCGTGCACATCGGTTAGAGGATGATGCCTATCGGGAGTTGCTTTTGGCAAGTCTGTCGCATTGTCACTCGATGGGAGCAAAGCTGCTCATTAATCGTCCCCAGGGAGTGGTCGACTGGTTAGGAGAAGCCGATGGCATCCACTTTACAGCACGGCAGTTGATGTCGTGCACTCGGCGTCCACTGAACGAAGGATTGCTGGGTGCATCTTGTCACAGCCTGCATGAACTTCAGCAGGTCGAGCGATTAGGCCTGGATTATGCGCTGCTCTCCCCTGTACGACCCACAGCTTCTCATCCTCGCGTGCCGTGTTTAGGTTGGGAACGTTTTGCCGAGTGGGTGGATCGTGTCAATTTTCCTGTTTACGCATTAGGTGGCATGCAGCCAGGCATGCAGCCGCAGGCCAAATCATACGGTGCACAAGGCATAGCCGGGATCAGTACCTTTTGGAACGTCAATCCTTGAAGCCATACTCTTCGATCATCAGCTGAAGTGTCTCTATCTCTGCCGGTGATTTATCTACAAATTCAAATCCAGAGTCATAGAAAGCAGTATTGATATCTTTGTCGCTCCATCGACAAATGGCTTTGAAATTGAGTGGCTTAAGCTCTCCGTCTGTATCGGGCAAACGTATCTCGAGGTTTAACTCCTCTCCGGTGGGCACAGGCTTTTCGCTGATCAGCATCATGCCCTCGGTATTGATATCGACGACATGTCCCAACGGGCTGTGATTATCGAGCTGCCAAACACGTAAATAGTAGATCAGGTGGCGACGCTTGGTGGTGCGCCGATCATCAGGACGCAGGGCATTTTCCTGAATATGCTGACTGGGCCTTTTGATATACATGTTTGATAACCTCTGTTGCTGCTGGAGTTAATAGTATGATCATAGTGGCTGTCGGAGAATTCGCAATCAATCAACAATCATTCATGATAAAAAGTCATATTATTTCAATAAATCAGATGACTATTCATTAGCTGAAAGGGCGGTATGACCCGATACGTTTTTTTTCTATAATGCACCTTACCGGTGCTGAAGTTTAGTCACTAGCAGGGAGTTGCTCAGTCTATAACAGGGATGTCACGCCATGGTTTCAAAGCTTTTTGATCGCAGATTATTTTCAAATTCAGAGTATCATCAGGCGCTTGTGCGTTTGGCTATCTGGTTGTTCAGTATCATTTTTATGTGGCTCGGTGTGTGGACTGATCACTATCCTGTAGATGTTCCTCTACTTCTGACACTGTATGGTTGGTATTTCGCTTTCTTCATTGCTGTGTTGATCAGTATAGTCGTCTGGCCTCACTTACCCTACCGAAAAAGTGTAACGCTTATCATTGATGTCAGTGCCACTAGTCTGGCTATTGTACTGACTTCAGCGGCGATCAGTCCCTTCTATTTGATCTACCACTGGATATTCATCTCCTATGGTATGCGATACGGAAAGCAACTATTGATGACTGCATCGATACTCGGCTTTTTTGCTTATAATCTGGTGTTATTCTACTTGCAGCAGTGGCAGACACACGCTTTTGACGCCTTCTTTTTCCTGTTCCTATTACTAATAATACCTTTCTATCAATACTCACTACTGAAAAGGCTTCATCTAGCCAGGAAAGAGGCGGAGTCTGCGAAAAAGGCGCGCGGCGATTTTCTTGCAACCATGACCCATGAACTGCGTACACCCTTGATTGGTGTAATAGGAATGACGCGGCTACTGCAAGGCACACCATTGGATGCGGAGCAAAAAGAGTATCTCCATTCCATTCGCGCATCAACGCAATTGCTGCGGTCGTTGATCAGCGATGTACTTGATCTCTCCAAAATCGACGCCAACAAGCTTGAATTGGCTTTGACATGGTTTGATATACGAAAGTTAGTTAAAGAGGTCTCATCGAGCATGGCTGCTGATGCACATGAGAAGCAGCTTGAGGTCTACTGTTGGGTCGACCCGAAAGTCCAGCAGAAAATAGAGGGTGACAGGCTCAGGATTTCGCAGATCATATTCAATTTGCTTGGCAATACCATTAAGTTTACCAACGCTGGTTATGTCGCTGTACAGATATTCTATGTGCAACATTCTTCATGTATTTCCCAACCGCATATCTTGATCAAGGTTATGGATAGCGGCATTGGCATACACCAGGAGCAACTGGATCGGATTTTTGATTCCTTCTGGCAGGCAGATTCATCCAACAATCGTCGTTTTGAAGGGGCGGGTCTTGGCACAACGATTGTTTATGATTTAACCCGACTAATGGGGGGAAGGATAACGGTCTCCAGTCAGGTCGGAGCGGGTTCTACGTTTAATGTCAGGTTACCGTTAAAGATGGTCAGTGGACCCTCTTCCTCTCTCCGAACATCTCTCCTCGTGGGTAAGTCTATCCTGGTCTTTGAAACAGACCATTCGGCCATGCATTCCCATCAAAAGATGGTGAAGGAGCTTGGCATGGAAGCCCTCTTTGTGAGTAGTGTGAATGAATTTTTCATAAAGCTCAATGCTACAGTGGATATAGTATTGGTTTGTGACTCGTTACATGATGATTCTGCCAAAGAGGTTCTTTCCTGGTTGGATTCAATAACAGAAACGCTTCCCGTTATCTTCGCCGGTTATCGAGGACACACTCATGGAGTAGGTTCGGTAAACAGCCAAATAGATACCCTGTTAAAACCTTTTCTAACAGAGGATTTGGCATACACGGCTATGTCTGCCTTAGGCCTCCATCAGGTTGTTGGGGAAGTTGATATCTGTGGTGATGCTGCAATCGGCAACAGGAGTAGGATCAATGTCCTGCTCGCAGAAGACAATGCAATCGCAGCCAAGGTACTATCGACTTTACTAAGGCAGCGCGGGCATCAGGTGAAAGTAACCAAAGATGGTGTTGAGGCATTGCAGGCTGCTGCTGATGAGGTGTATGAATTGGCCTTTATCGATTTACGTATGCCAAATGTTGACGGCATCGAATTCACCCGGCGCTACCGTAATATAGAGCCTAAGCATCGTTATATGTCAATCTATGCATTAACCGCAAATAGTGTTGAGGATATGTTGGATCACTGTATCAAAGCGGGTATGGATGGTTTCCTTACCAAGCCTGTGGAGCCTGAGATCCTGGATGACATCATTAATCGATGTATCAATACACTTGGCCAAAGTAATCACGAGCAACCACTTACAGTGCCTGGCTAACAAATCTCGGTTCTTCCCCTAGGAGTCTGTTGGACTTAGGTGATCGTAGTGAGGGAGAGCCATTGTGTGTGTCCATTCTTACCCACTCGATCAGGGGAAAAGCCAAAATCTCATTGGGGGTGTGCAGATGTCAGCGCGAGCGACTGCCAGATATCCAGACTGGGCTTTACTTGATTCATGGTATAGAAATGCAATCCTGGTGCACCGCCTTCCAGTAGACGTTCACATAGCCGGGTTACTGTATCTGCGCCATAGCTACGTATAGACTCCAGATCATCCCCGAAACCCTCGAGTCGTTTTCTCAGCCAGCGGGGTATTTCCGTGCCGCAGGCATCCGAAAATCGAGCTAACTGGGTAAAGTTGGTAATCGGCATGATTCCAGGCACGATTGGAATATCTATGCCTAAGCGCTGGCAATCGTCAATGAATCGAAAGTAGGCATCGACATTGTAGAAGTATTGGGTGATCGCACTATCAGCACCAGCCTCCACCTTCATTTTAAAATAAGTGAGGTCCAGCTCTGGGCTGTTTGCCTGAGGGTGAAACTCCGGATAGGCAGCAACTTCGATATAAAAATGATCTGCAAAAGCCTCACGAATTAATGCTACCAATTGATTGGCATGATCGAGCTCTCCGAGTCCTCCCAGCCCGACTCCTGACGGGAGATCCCCGCGCAGTGCTACAAGACGACGGATTCCGTGTGATTTGTAGTGTTCAAGAATCTCTAATATCTCATCTCGACTGGCACCAATGCAGGAGAGATGTGGTGCCGTGGTGATATGCTCTCCAACTAGCCACTCAGCCGTATCAAAGGTTCGTTGTTGAGTAGATCCCCCAGCGCCATAGGTGACAGAAAAGAATGCCGGTTGCAATGTTTGCAGTTCTTGCACAGTCTTTTTAAGATTATCGAAACCCTTTTCTGTCTTGGGTGGGAAGAGTTCGAAACTGAATATTTTGTGGTGATGTTCTGTTTGCATGGGTAAACGCATTTAGCTTTATCGTAATGGGTGTTTATTGCTGGTAGGAACCTGCGTAGGGTGCGGCCTTGCCACACCCTACGCCTGTTTCTATCTAGTCTACCTTCAGCCAATGACCATGGCATTTAGCTGCTATCGGATAATCAATACCGATAGTGATCTGCCTTGTAAGGCCCCTCTATCGGTACACCGATATAGTCTGCCTGCTCCTCACTGAGGGTGGTCAGATGGGCGCCGATCTTTGTAAGGTGAAGTCTGGCAACTTCTTCGTCCAGTTTTTTCGGTAGTACATAGACCTCATTTTGGTACTGTCCTGAATGAGTAAAGAACTCTATCTGTGCCAACACTTGGTTAGAAAAAGAGTTGGACATAACGAAGCTTGGGTGTCCTGTCGCACAGCCCAGATTAACCAGTCGTCCTTCTGCCAACAGAATAATACGTTTTCCATCAGGAAAAATGACATGATGAACTTGGGGCTTGATCTCTTCCCACTGATACTGGCGGATACCGGCGATGTCGATTTCGTTGTCAAAGTGGCCGATATTACATACGATGGCCTGACTTTTCATGGCGGCCATATGGTCATGTGTGATGATCTTGAAATTGCCGGTTGTGGTGACAAAGATATCGCAGAGGGGGGCTGCCTCTTCCATGGTCACAACCCGATAACCCTCCATGGCCGCTTGCAGCGCGCAGATGGGGTCTATTTCAGTGACCCAGACGGTGGCGCCAAGGCCGCGTAAGGATTGCGCGCATCCCTTGCCGACATCACCATAACCAGCAACTAAGGCAATTTTTCCTGCGATCATTACGTCAGTGGCACGTTTGATACCATCCACCAAAGACTCACGACAACCATAAAGGTTGTCGAACTTGGATTTTGTTACCGAGTCATTGACATTCATGGCAGGGAACAGCAGTGTCCCTTGTTCCATCATCTGATAGAGACGATGTACACCGGTTGTGGTCTCTTCGGTGACACCTTTAATCGACTCTGCCATCCTGTGATAACGTTTTGGATCCTCTTCGAGGCTGCGTTTCAGTACACCCAGTATCACCTGCCACTCTTCCGGATCATCTGCTTTAGGTTTGGGTACGGCTCCTGCATCGGCATATTCCACCCCCCTGTGTACTAGCAGGGTAGCGTCTCCGCCATCGTCGAGGATCATGTTTGGGACAGCGCCATCAGGCCAGTTGAGCACCTGCTCGGTACACCACCAATACTCCTCCAGAGACTCTCCCTTCCAGGCATAGACAGGTATCCCCTCAGCTGCGATTGCTGCCGCCGCATGATCCTGAGTGGAGAAAATATTGCAGGAGCACCAACGAACTTCCGCACCAAGTGCCACCAGCGTTTCAATAAGTACAGCCGTCTGGATGGTCATGTGCAATGAACCGGTAATACGTGCACCCTTGAGGGGTTGCTGGGCTGCATATTTCTCTCGGATCGCCATCAATCCAGGCATTTCGGTTTCAGCAATAGCGATCTCGCGACGGCCAAAATCGGCTAGAGAAATGTCTGCAATTTTGTAATCGGTGAACTCACTCATGGTAGTCATCTCCTGATTATCGTGAGTGAGCGCGGTTTGTTACATACGGTTTCCCTTCCGAGCCTGGCGGATCGTTGATCCGTTGCAGCGCTCCTCGGAAGGGAGGATTAATTTTGAATTTTGAATGATGAGTTTTGAAAAAAATCAAATGTACGCATAGCGTACATTCTAAAATATTCATCATTCATAATTGGCCCGAATGGCCTTATAGTTTGGCCTCGTCACGCAAGGCATCGGCCTTGTTGGTCATCTCCCATGTAAAGCCTTCATCTTCGCGACCGAAATGGCCATAGGCTGCAGTTTTTTGATACTGGATACGTTCGATGTTCAACAAGTCGAGCATTTTCAGGATGCCGTAGGGGCGCAGGTCAAAGTTTCTGCGTACCAGTTCTACAATCTTTTCATCGGCAATCTTACCGGTGCCAAAGGTTTCGATCATGATCGAGGTAGGTTCTGCAACACCGATTGCGTAGGAGACTTGAATTTCACAACGGTCAGCAAGCCCTGCAGCAACGATATTTTTTGCAACATAGCGACATGCATAGGCTGCCGAGCGATCAACCTTGGAAGGATCTTTCCCGGAGAATGCACCACCTCCGTGACGAGCGGAACCACCGTAGGTGTCAACGATAATCTTACGGCCTGTCAGGCCACAATCACCCACCGGACCACCAATAACAAAGCTACCTGTTGGATTGATGTGGATCTTCTCCTGTGGGCATTTATCGAGCCACTCCTTGGGGAGAATGGGTTGGATGATATTCTCCATGACCGCTTCACGAAGGAGATTGTTATCAATATCGGGATCATGCTGGGTTGAGAGCACCACCGCACCTATGCCCACTACCTTGCCATCTTCATATTTGAGTGTTACCTGACTCTTTGCGTCCGGGCGAAGCCAGGGCAGTATCCCCGATTTACGAATTTCAGACTGTCGCTGTACCAGACGATGTGCATAGGTGATCGGTGCGGGCATCAGCACGTCTGTCTCGTTGGTAGCATAGCCGAACATCATGCCCTGGTCCCCGGCACCCTGTTCTTCAGGACTGGTACGGTCAACCCCTTGGGCGATATCACTGGACTGTTTGCCGATCAGAGACATGACCGCACAAGTGGAACCGTCAAAGCCGACGTCCGAGCTTGTATAGCCAATATTACAGACCACCTCTCTGACTAGTTCATCCAGATCAATCCATGCCTCGGTTGAGATCTCACCCGCTACGATGACAGCGCCGGTTTTGATGAGGGTTTCACACGCTACTCTGGCCCTCTCAGGGTTAGGATCCTTGGCCAGAATTGCATCCAGCATGGCATCTGAGATCTGGTCTGCGACTTTATCAGGGTGACCCTCAGAGACAGATTCCGATGTAAAAATAAATTCTCTTGCCATTTAATTTCCCAAAATTATGTAGTCGCGAGCCAATTTGCCAGCTTGCCGAGATGCAGAATCTCATGCAGTACCATGGTTAGCCCAATAGATAGTGAAAACGGGATTTTACACATCAGCCTGCTTTTTGCATAATGCTCCACCCGAAATCAATTCAATCTATTGAATGGATCAATAATGGTATCCTTACAGACTCCCATATGTGACTTTGGTGCACCTGCACCCGATTTCTCTCTTCCTGGTGTTGATGGCCAGGATTGGTCCTTGCGACAGTGTGCAGGGGAGAGGGGTTTACTGGTGATGTTTATCTGCAATCACTGCCCGTATGTGAAGGCGGTACAGGATCGTATCATCAGAGATACCAAAGAGTTAGCCCAACTGGGCATCAATTCTGTCGCCATCATGTCCAATGATCCCGCTGAGTATCAGGAAGACTCCTTTGAGAATATGCAGCTGATCGCAGATCGGTTGGGTTTCCCTTTTCCCTATCTGTTTGACGAGAGTCAGGCGGTTGCCAAGGCCTATGGTGCTGTTTGTACCCCGGATTTTTTTGGTTACAACACGGCTTTGGAGCTGCAATACAGGGGCCGTTTGGATGAAAGCCGTAAAGAGGCTGCAGGCCAAAATGTCCGCCGAGATCTATTTGAAGCCATGAAGATGGTGGCTGAGACAGGCCATGGACCACAGGAGCAAATCCCCAGTATGGGCTGTTCCATTAAGTGGAGAGAATAGACAACCAGTTGAAATTATTTAGTTTATTAGGATATTAGGGTTTTTTCATCAAGCCAGCTTATTGCCCCGTAAAGTTAGCTGCTTTGCCCAGGGAGAGGGCTTGAGTCAGAATAGCTGACCTTTGTCTGTCTGGGCAAAGGGTGACGATCAGAGCCTGCATCGTAATTCACTACAAAAATGATGAGGCAACCCAGATGTCACAATGGGGTTTTGCTGAAAACAAATTCGGCGGTTTACCGCTCAATAACTTTCGTCTGATGTAATACAGACGTTTTTTAAATCATTTCTAATCAGGAGGGGTCAATGTCCTCACGAAGAGAACTCGCCAATGCCATTCGTGCCCTGAGTATGGATGCCGTGCAGAAAGCCAATTCAGGTCATCCGGGTGCACCCATGGGTATGGCCGATATCGCAGAGGTACTCTGGAACAGCCACATGAAGCACAATCCGGCCAATCCGGAATGGGCCGATCGCGACCGCTTTGTTCTCTCCAACGGTCACGGTTCAATGCTGATCTACTCACTGCTGCACCTGACAGGCTATGAACTGAGCATCGATGACTTGAAGAGCTTCCGCCAGTTGCATTCCAAGACACCGGGTCACCCCGAGTACGGTTATGCACCTGGTGTTGAGACCACTACCGGTCCTTTGGGTCAGGGTATTACCAATGGTGTCGGCATGGCTTTGGCTGAAAAGACCCTTGCGGCTCAATTCAATAAGCCAGGTCATGAGGTGGTTGATCATAATACCTATGTCTTCCTGGGTGACGGCTGCATGATGGAGGGTATCTCCCATGAAGCATGCTCCTTTGCGGGCACCTTGGGTCTGGGTAAATTGATCGCCTTCTGGGATGACAACGGCATCAGTATCGACGGTGAGACAGAGGGCTGGTTTACCGATAACACCCCGGCCCGTTTCGAATCTTACGGCTGGCAGGTGATTCGTGATGTGGACGGCCATGACGGTGATGCCATCAATCAGGCGATCGAAGCAGCCAAAGCCGAGGGCAACAAGCCGAGCCTGATCTGCTGCAAGACCACCATCGGTTTTGGATCGCCGAATTTGGCCGGTAGCCATGATTGTCATGGCGCCCCGCTGGGTGCTGATGAGATCACCGCAACCCGCGAACAGCTGGGTTGGACCCATGAGCCTTTCGTCATTCCTGGCGATATCTACGCCGGTTGGGATGCTAAGGCGGCTGGCACTGACGCAGAGAGCGGCTGGAATGACAAATTTGCTGCTTATGAAGCTGCTTTTCCAGAACTCGCTGCAGAATTCAAACGACGCATGGCGGGTGAGCTACCGGCTGATTGGGCTGAAGGGTCAGCCAAGTTCATTGCAGAGGTCAATGCCAAGGCCGAATCTCCGGCTACCCGTAAGGCCTCCCAGAACGCACTCAACGGTTATGGTCCCCTGCTGCCTGAATTCCTCGGTGGTTCGGCCGATTTGTCGCCATCCAACCTGACCGCCTGGTCGGGATCAAAATCGATTACCGATGGCAATGCGGACGGTAACTATCTCTCCTACGGTGTACGTGAATTTGGTATGTCTGCCATCATGAATGGTGCCTCACTGCATGGCGGCTTCATCCCTTATGGCGGCACCTTCCTGATGTTTTCCGAATATGCACGGAATGCTCTGCGCATGGCATCCTTGATGAAGCTGCAGTCGATTTTCGTCTATACCCATGACTCTATCGGTCTGGGTGAAGACGGTCCGACCCATCAGCCTGTGGAGCAGATCCCCACCCTGCGCATGATCCCGAATATGGATGTCTGGCGTCCCTGTGACGCGGTCGAGACAGCCGTTGCCTGGAAAGCAGCCGTAGAGAAATCCGATGGTCCCACCTGCCTGATCTTCTCTCGCCAGGGCCTCGCCCATCAGGCGCGTACGGATGAGCAGATTGCCAATATCGCCAAGGGCGGTTATATCATCGTCGATTGTGACGGCACGCCGGATGCGATTGTCATCGCGACCGGTTCCGAAGTGGATCTTGCTGTGAAGGCTGCCGCTGATTCAAACAAAAAAGTGCGTGTTGTCTCAATGCCCAACACCAAGGCCTTCGATGAGCAGGATGCTGCCTACAAAGAGTCCGTGTTGCCTTCGAATGTGACTGCGCGTGTCGTGGTTGAAGCGGCCGTGACCGATAGTTGGTATAAGTATGCCGGCCTCAATGGCAAGGTGATCGGTATCAACCATTTTGGTGAGTCTGCGCCGGCAGGTGAACTGTTCAAAGCGTTCGGCTTTACGGCTGAGAATGTGGCTGCAGCGATCAACGAGGTTTCTGCCTGAGATCTCTATGAGGGCGCAATATGCGCCCTCTAATAACCGAATTTTCTAGATTACAACTCTACTTACCTTTAAACGGAGAAGTGAAATGACTATCAAAGTAGGTATCAATGGTTTTGGCCGTATCGGCCGCATGGCCTTTCGTGCGATCGCTAAAGATTTCCCCGGTATCGAAGTCGTTGGTATCAATGACCTTCTGGAACCAGACTACCTGGCCTACATGCTGAAGTACGATTCTGTACACGGTAACTTCAATGGCGACATCGCTGTGGAAGGCAGCAATATGGTCGTCAACGGTAAAAAGATTCGTCTGACCGCCGAGCGTGATCCTGCCGATCTGAAATGGAATGAGATCGGTGCCGATCTGGTCATCGAATGTACCGGTTTTTTCCTCACTGAAGAGACCTGTCAGAAACACATCGATGCGGGCGCGAAAAAGGTTGTACAGAGTGCACCTTCCAAAGATGCAACACCGATGTTTGTGTATGGCGTTAATCACAATGAATATGCGGGTCAGGCGATTGTTTCCGCTGCTTCCTGCACCACCAACTGCCTGGCGCCTGTCGCTAAGGTACTGAATGACAATTGGGGCATCAAGCGTGGTCTGATGTCTACCGTGCATGCGGCTACTGCTACTCAGAAGACGGTAGATGGCCCTTCCATGAAGGACTGGCGCGGTGGTCGCGGTATTCTGGAAAATATCATCCCTTCATCAACCGGTGCTGCCAAGGCTGTTGGTAAAGTACTGCCTGAGCTGAACGGCAAGCTGACGGGTATGGCTTTTCGTGTACCTACTTCTGACGTCTCTGTGGTTGACCTGACTGTGGAACTGAACAGCGGTGCCAGTTATGACGATATCTGTGCTGCTATGAAGGCGGCTTCAGAATCCGGTGACCTTGCCGGTGTGCTTGCCTACACCGAGGAAAAGGTGGTCTCCACCGATTTCCGTGGCCGCTCCACACCTTCCATCTTCGATGCCGGTGCCGGCATCGCCCTGGACGATACCTTCGTCAAGGTTGTAGCCTGGTATGACAATGAGTATGGCTACACCTGCAACATGCTGCGTGTCGTTGAACACGTCGCTTAAGTAAGTACCGAAGTGCTGGGGCGGGCATGGTCCGCCTCAGCATTCCGCAGTTATGAATTTTGAATTATGAATTGGTTTGTGCCTGCGTTGCAGGATTTTTAATAAATTCATAACTCAAAATTTACAATTCAAAATTAGAATCGACGCAGGAGTTCGTTATGTCTTTCATCAAGCTGACTGATCTTGATCTTGCCGACAAGCGCGTATTGATCCGCGCTGATCTCAATGTGCCTGTCAAAGATGGCAAAGTGACCTCGGATGCGCGGATCAGCGCCTCCATGCCTACCATTGAGCATTGCGTCAAGGCAGGCGCCAAGGTGATGGTCATGTCACATCGTGGCAGGCCGGAAGAGGGTGTCTATTCGGAAGAGAATTCGATGGCGCCGATTGCTGATGATATGTCCGCCAAGATGGGTAAGACCGTACGTCTGATCAAGGACTACCTGGATAGTGGCTTTGATGTGGCAGAAGGTGAAGCCGTCTTGTTGGAGAATGTTCGTTTCAATGCCGGGGAAAAGAAAGACAACGAAGCACTGGCAAAAAAGTACGCAGCACTCTGTGATGTCTATGTGATGGATGCATTTGGTACCGCTCATCGCGCCCAGGCATCCACACACGGCGCCGGTAAATTTGCACCGACTGCCTGTGCCGGTCTGCTGCTGGCCAGCGAGTTGGATAACCTGGCCAAGGCGCTGGCGAACCCGGCGCGACCGATGGTTGCCATCGTAGGTGGTTCCAAGGTGTCGACCAAACTGACTGTGCTGGAGGCCCTTTCTGAGAAGGTCGATCAGTTGGTGGTGGGCGGCGGTATTGCCAACACCTTTCTCAAGGCTATGGGTAACAATGTCGGTAAGTCACTCTGCGAAGACGATTTGGTACCGACAGCTCAGGCGTTGATTGAAAAGATGAAGGCCCGTGGTGCCAACATTCCAATAGCCACCGATGTGGTGGTTGGAAAGAACTTTGCAGAAGACGAACCTGCTGTTCTGAAAGGGGCAAGTGATGTGACTGATGACGAGATGATTTTCGATATCGGTCCTGATAGTGCCAATGAACTGGCTGAGATCATTAAACAGGCAGGGACGATTGTCTGGAACGGTCCAGTCGGTGTATTTGAGTTCGATCAATTCGGCGGGGGTACGAAAACCGTATCAATGGCAATCGCTGAATCTGCAGGTTTTTCATTGGCCGGTGGCGGGGACACCATCGCTGCCATTCAAAAATATGATATCTATGACAAGGTTTCGTATATCTCTACTGCAGGTGGTGCTTTCTTGGAATATCTGGAAGGTAAGGTCCTGCCAGCGGTGGCCATGTTGGAAGCACGTGCTGTGAAGTAAAGAACTGAACTCTCTTTGTAAATGGCTGGGCTGAGTCCCAGCCAGTTTTTATGCACTAAGCATCTAGCTGGAACTGTATGCCAAGACGAACAAAAATTGTAGCAACCTTAGGTCCGGCAACGGATGATCCTAAGGTTCTCGATAAACTGATTCACGCAGGGGTCGACGTGGTTCGCCTCAATCTTTCTCATGATGCACATGAATCACAACGTCAGCGGGCTGACAGAATTCGTAACCGGGCACAAGCCTGTGGCAGGCAGATCGGTGTATTGGCTGACTTGCAGGGACCGAAGATCCGTATTGGCCGTTTTAAGACAGGCGTTATCAAGCTTGTGGAGAATGAGATCTTTATCCTGGATGCAGACTGCCCATTGGATGGTGGCGGTGAAGCGCGTGTCGGACTGACCTATCCAGAGCTTGTCAATGATGTAACCCGTGGTGATACCTTGTTGCTGGATGATGGCGCCATCGTATTGTGGGTCTCTGATGTAAGTAGCAATGAAGTTACCTGCAAGGTTGTTGTTGGTGGCAAGTTATCCAATAACAAGGGCATTAATAAGCAGGGTGGCGGTCTCTCTGCGCCAGCCCTGACCGATAAAGATAGAGCAGATATCAAGTTCGCGGCTGAAATTGATGTCGATTACATTGCTGTTTCCTTTGTGCGCAATGCTTCGGACGTGATAGAAGCGCGCCATCTCCTTGAAGAGGCAGGAGGCGAAGGTGGTGTGATAGCAAAGATCGAGCGTGCCGAGGCACTCGATTGTATTGATGAGATCATCCAAGCTTCTGATGCCATCATGGTGGCGCGCGGCGACCTGGGTGTTGAGATTGGTGATGCTGAACTGCCTGCAGTGCAGAAAGAACTGATAAAAACGGCTTGGGGGATGAACTGTGTCGTCATTACTGCAACACAGATGATGCAGTCAATGATCGAGAGTCCGATACCGACCCGTGCTGAGGTATTCGATGTGGCGAATGCCGTCATGGATGGTACGGATGCGGTGATGCTATCAGCCGAAACCTCAGTGGGAAAGTATCCACACAAGGTGGTAGAGGCAATGGATCGGGTCTGTATCGAGGCAGAGAAAACTCAAACTGCCAGGCGTTCACACCACCGGATCGACACGGTATTTGGTCGTGTGGATGAAGCGATTGCCATGGCCACCATGTATACTGCCAATCATTTGGGGGTAAAGGGGATTGCTGCGTTGACTGAATCAGGATCCACAGTAAAGTGGATGTCACGTATCAGTTCGGATATTCCCATCTATGCCTTAACTCGACATGTACGGACAAGACGCAAGGTTACCCTCTATCGAGGTGTCTACCCAGTGAGTTTCGATGTCGCCAGTACCGATATTGATCAGGTTAACGAAGAGGTCATTGATGAGTTGCTGCGTCGCGGTGAAGTACGCGAAAGTGATTTGGTGATCATTACCAAAGGTGATCGTTCCGGTGTGGAGGGTCAGACCAATATCATGAAAGTAATGCGAGTCGGTGAGCATGTGCTTGCTGACAAAAACAGGATTGAGGGTGGCACCTGATGGTGTCCCTAACAATTGAAATGAGTGAAGACACAAAACAAAGGAGGCTATCATGGCTCTGATTTCACTGCGCCAACTTCTCGATCATGCCGCGGAGCACGGCTACGGTCTGCCGGCTTTTAACGTCAATAACATGGAGCAGGTGCATGCCATCATGCAAGCTGCCGACGCAACCAACAGCCCAGTCATTTTGCAGGGCTCAGCTGGTGCCCGCTCCTATGCAGGTGAACCGTTTCTGCGTCACCTGATTATTGCAGCGACAGAAATGTATCCCCACATTCCGGTCTGTATGCACCAGGATCATGGTACGTCTCCGGCTATCTGCCTGCGCTCCATCCAGTCAGGCTTCTCATCCGTGATGATGGATGGCTCGCTGATGACCGACGGCAAGACCCCATCATCCTATGAGTACAACGTGGATGTGACGGCCAAAGTGGTAGAGATAGCCCATGCGGGCGGTGTTTCTGTCGAAGGTGAGCTGGGCTGTCTGGGCTCATTGGAGACAGGTCAAGCAGGTGAGGAAGACGGTGTTGGTGCCGAAGGCACCCTGGATCATAGCCAGTTACTAACTGATCCTGATGAAGCAGCAGATTTCGTCAAGAAGACCGGTGCAGATGCCTTGGCTATCGCCATCGGGACCTCCCATGGCGCCTACAAATTTACCCGTCCACCAACAGGCGACATCCTTGCCATCCAGCGTGTCAAGGAGATACATGCCCGTATCCCTGGTACGCACCTGGTTATGCATGGTTCCTCTTCAGTGCCTCAGGACTGGTTGGCGATCATTAATGAATACGGTGGTGACATGGGTGAGACCTATGGCGTACCGGTGGAAGAGATTGTTGAGGGTATCAAACACGGTGTGCGTAAGGTCAACATCGATACTGACCTGCGTATGGCCTCAACCGGATCGATTCGTAAACACTTGAATGACAACAAGTCTAACTTTGATCCTCGTAAGTTTCTCAAAGAGGCAACAAAGGGGATGGCTGATATCTGTAAGGCTCGCTACGAAGCCTTTGGTTCAGCAGGTATGGCGGATAAGATCACACCAATCTCTTTGGAAGGTATGCAGAAACGCTATGATAGCGGTGAACTTGACCCAAAGATCAATTAATCAGATCGATTGTGCAAGTTAATAATAAAGGGGGCTTGATGCCCCCTTTATTTTTTTGGCTCTATACCTGATAGGCTGTGTGTAGTAACCATCTCTGTTGTGTACGCGCACGACTATTTACAACTCAAACATCCAGTATCAACCCTTCCTCTAGCAGTGCACTCTTGAGTTGGTTGGGATTGAATCCCACAAACTGTTGTTCTCCAATGAGAATCAAGGGTACGCTCTGTCCACCAATTTCAAAAAATTTCTTCTGCATCTTGCCCGGTTTACCGACATTAAAGTCTAAAAAAGGAACCTTGTTCTTTTTAAGCCATCGTTTGAGATGTTGGCAATGGGGACATCTTAATGTTGTGTAGATGACAACCCGGGCTGTTTTTATATTTAATTCTGACATATCGAATAAAGTTGGTTACATCTAACAGTTCTGTAGTTTGGTTGTGATGCGTATTGGGGCATTAGCTGACAAATCTGATCCTACTATACAAAGAGCGGCATAATAGCGAAAAAATTGAAGTTCAAGATGAACCTAATTCTTAAATACCAAATTGTTTTTCATGCACTATCGTCCTGTCAGGCGAGTTTCTGCTTCTCGATATTTTTCCGCAGTCTTATCTATTACCTGCTGGGGCAGTTCAGGACCGGGTGGTGTTTTGTTCCAGTCTAGGGTCTCAAGGTAGTCACGTACAAATTGTTTATCAAAGCTGGGAGGGCTGCTGCCAGGGCGGTATGAGCTGGCCGGCCAGAAACGAGACGAATCCGGTGTCAGCACTTCATCGATGAGATGGATAGCGCCATCGGCATCTAACCCGAACTCAAACTTTGTATCAGCTATGATGATACCTCTTTCAAGTGCATAGTGTGCTGACTCAGTATAGATAGCTAGACTTAGGTCTCGTACCTGTCTCGCAATATCGTCACCTAACAGATCTGCTGCTTGGCTAAAGTTGATATTTTCGTCGTGACCGCCGGCTTCAGCCTTGGTTGATGGCGTAAATATAGGCTCTGGCAGCTTATCGGCCTGTACAAGACCTTCAGGTAGTTGGATACCACAAATGCCACCGGTCAGTTGGTAATCCTTCCATCCCGATCCGATTAAATAACCTCTGACAATGGCCTCCACGGGGAGGGGGTTGAGCCTTCGTACCAGCATCCAACGATCACCTATGGCAGTACGCTGTAGAGGCTCTGTCACAATTTGCTCAAGTGGGATATCCACGAGATGGTTGGGTACCAACGCCTTGGTCCGGTTGAACCAGAAGTTTGCTACCCGGGTCAATACCTCGCCCTTACCTGGTATAGGCTGAGGGAGGACGACATCGAATGCAGACAGGCGATCTGTCGTGATAATCAGCAAATGATCCCTATCCACTTCGTAGATATCGCGAACTTTGCCCCGATTGAGCAGGTTCAAGTCCAGATTGGATTCGAACAGGGTATTGTTAGTTTTTTTCATGTGACAGACCGACTTGTGCAAAATATCATTATACCTAATGCTGGATTAAGCCCCATATAAAAAAACAGGATATTCAATGAAAGAACAAAACCTGTATCTACAGGCCTTCAAGGGGAGTTTTACCTCAACATTGCGATGGCATCATTTGGATGCCTTGTGGACAGTATTAAAGGCGGATGCAGACGGTCATTGGTATATCTACGCAATAGGTGAACCACCGCCGACAGCAGTAGCCGATGCTGAAATGGTTGTAAAATTCGTGGATAGCATCGACAAACTGTTAAGAGATGAGCATGATGAGAAGTACTGCGGCATCGTCTATGCCGATGATCTTTCTCGACCCAGCTTTATCAAGATCTATGACCCTAATAATTTGGGTGTTTCCTGTGGATACAGTGATAATCCTCCCTTACCTGGCTGGATTTTGAGTAAGATTCCACCTGTTGACCTGCCTGCTGTGGTGCTACCAAAAAATCGTCAGCGATGGTGGCAGAAGCTGTGGGTTAAACCCTGATTATTTTCGGGGAATAGGAGGGCGAATCATGCTATGCTGAATAACCAAGCTAATTTGTAGGTATTTAGGTGGAGCATGACTGAAAGCAACGATAATGGTGTTACCAGCCCCATCAATGATCGCCTGGACATTACACGCGGTGTAATGAGCATGCTCGATAGTTGGGGATTGCACTCAGATGAGATGATGGCACTTCTGGATATGCCGGGCAAAGCCCGTCACTTTGCACAGTATCGGTACAATAAACCGCTTCCGGACAGCCCTGATATCATGAAACGGGTTGAGTATCTTATCCGCATCGATGATGCGCTCCGTACAAGCTACCCAACCAATCCCAGCATGGGCAAGCGTTGGTTACGTCAACGAAGCCACAAATTTAACAAGCACAGTCCTTTATCCATGATGATGGGTGATGGAGAACAGGGCATGATCTATGTCCTCTCCAGGTTGGACTGTACATTCGCCTGGGATCAGAGTGGCTCCAAACCCTGCTGATTCCTTATTCTTTTTCCTGTCGTGCCAGCCAAACCTCAAGCCCATGGGCATTCAGCTCGAGATCCATCGACATCAATTGCACGATTGTCTCTGGTGACTGTTTGCAGCCATGTGCCTGAAGCTTGTTTATCAACCACTGCTGAAGCTCTTTACGTATGACGGCAATGCGTGCTTGACCGGGGCTGGCATCCGCTGCCCTTGCGATGGCTGCGAAATCATCAAGATATTGACTGAGTTTGTCAGCCAGTATCGCTGGTTCCGTTACTTCGCCATAGTGGGTCAAAAAAATCCTTTCTGGTGAAAGGTCCATCAATCGATCGAGGGTAACCTGCCATGTGTCCAGGTCAAACTGAATCGGTGTGGTCGTTGGCATGATGAAAGGGCCTTGCTCGGTATCAAATTCCCGATAGGAGAGGCCGAAGGTGTCGCCGGTAAAAATTGCACCGCTCAGGGCGTCGTGGATACAGATATGGTGGCGTGCATGTCCTGGGGTATCCAGGCAGAATAGTTCTCTATCACCGAATGTCACCCGCATACCATCCGGCACCTCAATGACGCGCTGTTCGTCTACTGCTATCAGTTCACCGAATGCCGCTGAAAATTCCTCCTCACCATAGACCGCAGTTGCACCAGCAATCAGCTTGGAGGGATCAATCATATGTTTGGCGCCAAAGGGATGAATCAGCAGTGATGCATTGGGTAGCTGTTGCATCAATGTTCCTGCACCACCGGCATGATCCAGATGCACGTGGGTTGGAATGACATACTTCACATGTGATGGGGCGATCCCTTTGGCAGCAAGTACATCCATGAGATGAGGTACGGTATGGCTGGTGCCCGTGTCGATAAATACGGCCTCTCCAGCCGATTCGATGAGGTAACAGGCAGCCAGATTAGGTCGCTGGTAGTGGGTATCGATACAAGTAATCTGGTGTGAATAGTCTGTGGTATGGATTGGCGGCATCATCTGGCCCTATGTTTCTTTGTTGTTGCTATTGGCAATCGATTCTTCTGAACCTTTGAGCAGGTTTGAGATATTGGATCGATGGCGCCAAAAAAGAAGGATAGACAGAGCAACTTGCATGACTACCAGTTCCATCTCAGGCCAGATGGCCCAGACAATCAGTGGGGCCAATGCCATTGAGACCAATGCGGAGAGAGAGGATATGTTGACCACTTTTGCGACAAACAGCCAAATCAGTGCTACGGCTCCGCCAATACCCCAATGTAAACCAAACTGAACACCCAAAGCGGTCGCTACGCCCTTACCCCCTTTGAATCCAAAAAAGACTGGATAGAGGTGACCAAGAAAGGCGGCTATTCCTGTGAATGCGAGAACCAGCGGTGTTGCCTCAAGCAGATGGGCAGCAACCATGGGGATGAGACCTTTCAAAGAATCGCCCAACAGGGTGATGGCGGCCGCCTTTTTTCCACCGATACGCAGTACATTGGTAGCACCTGGATTATTCGACCCTTGGCTTCTGGGATCAGGCAAGCCCATCAAACGACAGACAATGATAGCGCTGGATATGGAGCCAAGCAGGTAGGCCCCAAATACGATGAGTAAATCAGTGATCATGTCTCAATTGGAACCTTAACCGCTATCCAGGTCAAGCTGATACCGGGTTAATTAAACTCGGGGGTTTGCTCACCTTCTTTTCTCCTCTAACATGGAGCTCTTTTTTATCGCACACGGCAATATGTTTATGGATATAGTCTTCATCCGGGATCTGCGTATCGATACAGTTATTGGCATCTATGACTGGGAGCGTGAGATCAGACAGACTGTGGTTTTCGACCTCGAAATGGGGGCGGATATCGCCAAAGCGGCGAGCAGTGACACCATCCAGGACACATTGGATTATAAGGCGGTGAGCAAGCGTCTCGTCGAGTTCGTGAGGGAGAGCGAGTTCCAACTGGTAGAGACACTGGCTGAGCGATGTGCCGAAATCGTATTGGCCGAGTTTCAGGTACCGTGGGTCAGGCTGATCCTCAACAAAGTGGGAGCGGTCAGTGCAGCACGTGATGTCGGGGTCATTATCGAGAGGGGACAGCGTGACTGAGCTTGATGAGGTGAATGTTTGGCTTGGACTGGGCAGCAATATGGAACCGGAGAAGCACGTACCCGAGGCAGTGCGTGATTTAGCAGCTATTTTTGGTGAGCTTCGGGTATCCCCTGTTTATGAGAGCGAGGCAGTCGGATTTTCGGGTGACAACTTTCTTAATCTTGTAGTGGGTATCCGTACCAGGAGTTCTCCGAGAGATCTGGTGACACAACTGCGGCAGGTAGAGGAACGGCATGGTCGGCAACGATCAAATGAGAAGTTTCTCTCTCGCACCCTCGATATTGATTTGCTGACCTATGGCGACCAAGTCGTCAATGATGGACCCATACAACTCCCTCGGGATGAAATTCTGCGCTTTGCCTTTGTGCTGTTGCCCCTCTCAGATGTGGCGGGTAATGAAGTACATCCCACTACGGGATCCACCTATAATCAGCTGTGGGCGGCATTCAATAAGCAGGATCAACCCCTCTGGCAGGTTGTTGGTGGATTGGGGTAGGGGGCGGTGCATTTGCTTGATTGCATCACCTCATCGATCTCCATGTTAAATATTACAAGGGTAAGTTGTTGTTATGACAGGCAAAAAAAATCCCGGCACCCGCTCCATGGGCACCAGGATCTCACGTCGCATTGATTGGTTGGCAAATGGTCTCAATCCATGCACATCCCTGTTCGTGTGTGCTTTCCTTCGCATCCCTGAATGCGACAGTTGAAAGTCTAGGTGAACAACCTTAAAAAATATGCAGGATTAGTCTCATTTCGGAGTAGGCATTTTCTTACACGAGTCAGCCGTCCGGGTTGATTCCGTTGCCGCTCTTTTGAAACAATCCCCCTCACAAACAATCAGGTCGAACTCGTCGACTTTACACTTCCAGAGGAATTATACCCATGTCGCTGATCAGAGCATTTCCTGGACTGCGCCCTGCCGAAGGACGGGCAGCCGATGTAGCCGCACCACCCTATGATGTTATGAACGAGGCTGAGGCACGCGAAATGGCTGTTGGGCGTCCATGGAGTTTTCTGCATATCTCAAGGCCCGAGATTGACCTTCCGGAAGGTACGGATCCTTATGCGCCTGAGGTCTATACCAAAGCGGCTGAGAATTTATCAAAAATGCAACAGGAGGGCATCCTGGTTCGAGATGCCAAACCCAGCTACTACGTCTATCGACTGACCATGGGTGATCATCAGCAGACAGGGCTTGTGGCAGCTGCCTCAGTTGAAGCCTATGACAATGATCGTATCAAAAAGCATGAATTCACACGGCCAGCCAAGGAAGATGACAGGGTGCGGCAGGTCGATGCTTTGAATGCTCAGACAGGCCCCGTATTCCTGGTCTATCCGAGTGCGCCTGCTGTTGATTCAATGCTGGTCCAGATATCACAGAACCCTCCCGATATGGATGTAACCGCAGCAGAGGGTGTACGTCATGAGATTTGGCTGTTGGATGATGATGACAAGGTGGCTGAACTGACTCTGGAATTTGATCAGATGAGCGCCCTCTATGTGGCTGATGGACACCATCGTTCAGCTGCAGGGTCAAGAGTGACCGGTTCACGCAAGGCTGCAAACCAGCATCACACGGGTGATGAGTCATATAACTATTTTCTGAGTGTCATCTTCCCCCATAATCAAATGCAGATCCTCGACTATAATCGGGTTGTCAAAGATCTGAATGGACTTGATCAAGAGGCCTTTCTGTCAAGGATTGAAGCGTTTTTTCAGTTGCAGCCCAGTGATCAGCCTGTCAAACCGGGGCAGGCTGCTGAATTCGGCATGTATCTGGATAAACAATGGTATCGCCTGCGTCTCGATCCTACACGAATCCCCAATGACGACCCAGTAGCGAAACTGGATGTGAGTCTGTTAGCGAGCAATCTGATTGAACCTTTGCTTGGTATTTCTGACCCACGTCGTGATAGCCGCATCGATTTCGTTGGTGGTATTCGTGGTCTTGCAGGGTTAGAGCAACGGGTCGACTCGGGTGAGATGGCGGTGGCTTTCTCTCTTTTTCCCACCAGTATGGAAGAGCTGATGGCCGTTGCCGACGCAGGTGAGGTCATGCCGCCGAAATCGACCTGGTTCGAGCCGAAACTGGCTGATGGACTGGTGAGCCATGTACTTGATTGATTCGGGCAGCGAATTTAAACATGGCATCGTCAGATGAACGCTATGCACTGTGCTAACAAAATTAAAAATAGCAGGTTTTATCTCTGTGTTAAGGTTCTCCCCACTAGGTGAGCTAGGCTACACAGAGATAACGCAATTGATGGTTTTCAACTGAGGCATCCAGTCTAAACACAAATGGTTACTACCAGTAGCAGCTTGCCAGAAGGGGATAGTGCCGATGCGGCTGTGGTCGCACACTGGCTGGAGATGTTGCCTGACGGATTCGATGATCAGGACCGCCTTCAGTTACGTAAGGCGGCTAATATTGCCCTGGAAGCTAATCCAGAGAGACGTATTCCGAGTGGAGAAACCCAGCTTCGACATGCACTCTCTGTCGCCGAGATCCTGTCTAAGCTACGTATGGATCGTGAGACTCTGGCGGCAGCTATATTGCTGGGCGTTCTTAAAGATTCGGCCATCAGCCTTACTACCTTAAAGCAGGCGCTTGGTGAAAACACAGCCCGTATGGTCGATGACCTGGCACGTATAGGTCAGTTGACCGATGTCTCCACCGAGGTCTCCCAGGAGGATGAGGAGGAGCATGCGGAGAACCTGCGTCGCTTGCTACTCGGTATTGCCGAGGATGTACGAGTGGTCCTGGTGGTGGTGGCTGAGCAGCTCCATGTGATGCGCTCTGCACGTGGACTGTCACAGGAGCTGAGCCGTCGGTTAGCTAAGGAGACGCAGGAGATCTATGCACCCCTTGCCAATCGACTTGGTATCTGGCAGATCAAGTGGGAGTTGGAAGATCTGGCATTACGATTCCTCCATCCTGACGATTATAAGCAAATTGCCAGCCAGCTCGGTGGACGCAGGGCTGACCGGGAACAGTTCATCAAAGAGGTCATTGATCTATTACGGGAGAAGTTTCTTGCCGTAGGCATCAATGCAGATATCAGTGGACGACCTAAGCATATCTATAGTATCTGGCGCAAAATGCAACGCAAAGCAGTAGATATCGAACAGATATTCGATCTCCGCGCAGTACGAGTACTGGTAGATGATATCGCCCAATGTTATGCAACACTGGGTGTAGTGCATGGTTTGTGGAAGCATATTCCCGGAGAGTTCGATGACTATATCGCTACACCAAAAGCCAATCTCTATCAGTCGATCCACACGGCGGTGATTGGCCCGGAGGAAAAGACGCTGGAGGTACAAATTCGCACCCGTGATATGCACTATCACTCAGAGCTGGGTGTGGCCGCTCACTGGCGTTATAAAGAAAATGCCAAGCAGGATCACGATTTCGAACGGCGCATCGTCTGGATGCGTCAATGGCTGGAGAGGAAGGATGAGAGTGGGGAAGGTGCCGATCTGCTGGATACAGAGATGGAGGCGACTCGTATCTATGTGCTTACTCCGATGGGTAAGGTGGTGGAGCTGCCTAAAGGGTCTACCCCTCTCGATTTTGCCTACGCTATCCATACGGATATAGGTCATCAATGCCGGGGAGCGCGAGTGGATGGACATATCGTGCAGCTTACCCGCTCCCTGCGTAGCGGTGAAACCGTCGAAGTGCTGACTGCCAAAAATGGTACACCCAGTCGCGATTGGATCAATCCCCAGCTTGGTTATTTGCACAGCTCAAAGGCGCGCAACCGAGTTAAACAGTGGTTCAAACAACTCGATTATGAACACCATGTGGAGCTGGGTCGTGCTGCGCTTGAGCGTGAAATGACGCGTCTATCCATCAGTGAAAAGCCGAATCTGGAGGTAGTGGCTTCAAAGCACAATCTACTGCATGCAGAGGATGTCTATGCGGCAATTGGCAGAGGTGACCTGTCACCTATCCAGGTTGCCGGCCTAGGCAGCCGGGAAAAACCTCCGACCCAGGAAATCCTCATACCTGAAGTGCCTCGTAACCAGGCAACCATAAAAGGGGAAGTGGTCGTTGCCGGGGTAGATGACCTGATGACCAGTGTGGCTCGGTGCTGCAAACCAGTGCCTTACGATCCGATAATCGGATTTGTCACCCGGGGTAGGGGCGTTACGGTACATCGGCGCGACTGTTCAAATATTCGCGCTCTACAGGAGATTGAAGGGGATCGGCTGGTCAGTGTACATTGGAGCGCCCAACAGCGGGAGACCAACTATGCTGTGGATTTCCTGGTTGTCGCCAGTGACCGGAAGGGTCTATTGAGGGATATCTCTGCCATCCTTACAGATGAAGATATCGATGTTATCGGTGTTAATACCAACAGCGACCGTAAGACCGACTCAGCTAGCATGCGTTTTACCGTAGAGGTGCGTGATATGGAGCAGCTTAGTCGGCTGTTGTCGAAAGTAGAGCAGTTGCCGGATGTGACCTTGGTCAAGCGGTTGATATGACAATGAGGGATAGATCAGGTTTCAATTGCCAGTTCGGCTTGTCGCAGCTAAACTAACACTTTGTTATTTTATGCATTTTCTCCCCCTCTGTCTGCACAGCTCAACATGGCGAAATACCTGTTTTGGTTAACGAAACGAATATAACCAATCTTCTGGACCTTGATCTGAAAGGTATGGAGTCTTTTTTTCTTGGATTAGGCTCCAAAGCCTTCCATGGCAGAAATGTTTTTAAATGGATCCACAAGCATGGTGTCACCGACTTCGATGCCATGACCGATATTTCCAAACGCCTACGCGAACAACTGCATCAATGTGCAGAGGTCACAGTCCCACAGCTGGTGTTTGAACAGCCGGCGTCAGATGGCACCCGTAAGTGGGTTCTCGAGTTGCAGGATGGTCAACGAATAGAGACTGTCTGTATACCGGATGATGGTCGGAATACTATCTGTGTCTCTTCTCAGGTGGGTTGCGCCCTCGATTGCTCCTTTTGTTCAACGGCTCGACAGGGATTCAATCGTAACCTCACGGTCGCAGAGATAATCGGTCAGATATGGGTTGCCAGCCGTAAGTTGGGCACTGCACCGAGTAATATTGTGATGATGGGGATGGGAGAGCCACTGGCCAATATTGATGCTGTCATTACAGCGATGAATATCATGCAGGATGATCTGGCATACATGGTCTCCAAATATCGGGTTACCATCAGTACCTCGGGTCTCGTGCCGGCACTCAATAGACTGCGAGAGGTGAGTGATGTCAGTCTGGCAGTCTCTCTGCATGCGCCTGATAATGAGCTTCGAAATAAACTGGTGCCCATTAATCGGAAGTATCCCCTGGAAGAGCTGATTCCCGCCTGTCGTGAGTTTGTCAGGGGTGATAAAAGACGGAAAGTGACTTGGGAATATGTGATGCTGGATGGTATCAATGACTCGTTGCAGCATGCCAAGGCATTGATTCGCCTGCTTGAAGGGACGCCTTCCAAGGTTAACCTGATCCCATTCAATCCGTTTCCCGGCACCCACTATCAGACATCACCCGCTGATCGGGTAGAGGCTTTTCGAATGCGTCTGAAGCGCTCAGGGATAATCGCCACAACACGCAAAACCCGCGGTGATGATATCGATGCCGCCTGTGGCCAGCTGGTTGGAAAGGTCAGGGACCGCAGCAGCAGAGAGCTGCGCTTGGATAAACTGGACACTATCAAATTGGGTATTTCATGAAGTCATTTGCTGGTTATAAACGATTGAGTGCCATGCTGCTAATGGTGCTCCTGATAGGGTGCTCGTCACAAGAGAAGGTGGCTGACACGACCGGCAATCTGGGTCTGGAGAAGCGTACCAGTCCGGCCAAAATCTATGTCGAGATGGGTATGGCTTATATGCGTGATGGTCAGTCGGCGATAGCGATGCAGAAGCTCAAGAAGGCCCTGGATGTGGACGATGAGTTTTCTGAAGCACACAATGTTATTGCGATTCTCTATGAACAGCTGGGAGAGGGCGACAGGGCCGGTAAGCACTATGATCGGGCGGTTGCTCTTGATGAGCGTGATCCCTTCATCCGCAACGCCCGCGGCAGTTACTACTGCCGGCGAGGCAAGTTTGAAGAAGCAGACCTGGATTTTCAGCGAGCCTTGTCCAATCCTCTCTACCCTACACCCTGGGTAGCGTTGACGAATGCAGGGCTATGTGTTGAGCGGACCGGAGACAATGCCAAAGCAGAGAACTTCTATAGACGGGCCCTGACCGCTAATCCCAAGTATGCTACCGCACTGTTTCAAATGGCTAAAATCTCATTGCAGCAACAAAAAGACCTTACAGCCCGCGCCTACCTGGAACGTTTTCACAGTAAATCAAAGCCCACAGCTGCATCGCTTTGGCTAGGTGTGCAGATTGAGAAACGGATGGGTGATCGGACTAAAGCGGCTGAATATAAGCATAATCTATTCAAGGATTTTCCGGATGCCCCTGAGATCCAGTCTCTCTATGAAGCTGAAAAACGATAATGAATGTGTTGAGTAAAGATGAAAATTATCCGCCGCCTGACCCTGTAGTGGGTCCGGGTACTCAATTGCGGAAGGCGAGAGAACGGCTAGGCTTGGAACAGGCAAAAATGGCAGCACAACTGCATTTAAGCCAGTCGATGATTGAGGCCCTTGAATTAGATAATTACGATATGCTGCCTGGACCAGTATTCGTTCAAGGGTACCTGCGTAACTATTCCCGCCTGCTTGGGGTGAATGAAGAGGCCGTTATCGAGGCCTATCAGCGTCTGCTTCCGGTATCAGATGAGTTGCCTGCAGTCAGTCATCAAAATGGAAAGGTGGGAAAAGATCTGCATAGCGGTCATCGGGTCGTGCGTCTGGTGACATGGGCTATTCTGCTGTTGTTGGCGGCACTGCTGTTTTTCTGGTGGCAGACCCGCGTGGAATTGGAAGAGCCGGTATCCGCACCACCTGAGGATCATTCCCTGCAAGCACCTCAGGATATGCCAGCCGATTTGTCGACGCCTCTCTCGGTTCCTGTGGAGGAAGAGATGACAGATTCCATACCGCCACAGGAGACGATGGAAGAAAAGAGAGAGCCAATAGATAGCGAGGTCGGGGAGGCAATGGAAGCAATAGAACCTGAGATCTCACCAGTCGATGAGCGCTTCAAATTGCCAGTCGAAACAGAGCCACCTGAGGTTGTGGTAGAGACCCCCCAACCACAGGTTATACCTGTCGAGGTGGTTGCTACGCCTGTCCCAAAGCTGGTTGTGTTCGAATTTGATGAATCCTGCTGGGCGGAAGTTCGCGGTCAGGACGGCAAGACACGCATCTTTGGAGAAATGCAATCCGGAACGAAGCGTTCCCTGAATAGCCAGTTAGGCCCCTTCAACGTGATTTTGGGCAATGCGGCTGCTGTGAGGCTGACAATTAATGGCAGCCCCTTTGATCTGAAGCCGTTTACACGTGGAAAGGTGGCACGCTTTACACTGGATCCAGCCCAGCTTTAGCCACTAGCATAGCTATGGCCCTGCTGCACACCGCTATCCAATTGTTGGTGCGGCAGGGCCGCACCCAGCATCTAAAAGAACACATCCTTACACCGCACTAGGTAAGCCTGCTGTTCCGTGGTAATCTTCACCGTTTTATCCAAACCAGCCTAGTTCCACACCCAAACATCAAAAAAACCGATGGCAAAGCAGATCCAAGCCATACGCGGGATGAAGGATATCCTGCCGCAACAGACGCCTCTTTGGCAGTTTCTCGAAGATCGGGTTCGCTCGGTACTCAGCCGTTATGGCTATGCTGAGATCCGCATGCCTATCGTCGAAATGACCGAGCTTTTCAAGCGATCCATCGGCGAGGTGACAGATATCGTCGAGAAGGAGATGTATACTTTCGCCGACCGCAATGGTGACAGTCTTACCCTACGTCCCGAAGGCACTGCAGGTTGTGTGCGTGCAGGTCTGGAAAATGGCCTGATTTTCAATCAAACACAGCGGCTGTGGTACCAGGGGCCAATGTTTCGCCACGAGCGTCCTCAAAAGGGCCGCTATCGTCAGTTCCACCAGATTGGTGTTGAGACCTTTGGATTGGCAGGACCGGATATCGACCTTGAACTGATCCTGATCACCGCCAGGATTTGGCAGGAATTGGGCCTGCAGGGGCTTGAGCTCCAGCTCAATACCTTGGGTACTGCAGAAGAGCGTGGTCAGTACCGCGATCAACTGGTCACCTATTTTAAAGCGCGCATTGATGAACTCGATGAGGATAGCCAACGCAGACTGGAGAGCAATCCGCTTCGAATTCTGGATAGCAAGAATCCGAAAATGGCCGCAGTCGTAGAGGACGCTCCCAGCCTGATGGAACATCTTGGTGATGCTTCGTTACAACACTTTGAGGTGTTGCGCGAGGGGCTCGATGCGGCAGGTGTGAGTTATGTCCTGAATCCACGCCTGGTTCGGGGTTTGGACTACTACAGCCGAACGGTCTTCGAATGGGTGACAGATAGTCTTGGCGCACAAGGTACAATCTGTGCCGGTGGGCGTTACGATGGACTGGTCGATCAGTTAGGCGGCAAATCAACCACGGCGGTTGGTTTTGCTATGGGGCTGGAGAGGGTGATCGCTATGCTGGAGAGCACCGATCTGACAGAACAACTGCCTGGCCCTGATGTCTACCTGGTGATGATGGGGGAGGCGGCAGCACGGGAAGGGGTGATTCTGGCCGAACAGTTACGTAGCGCACTCCCCACATTGCGTCTCATCTGCCATTGTGGGGGAGGCGGTTTCAAGAACCAGCTTAAGAAGGCAGATAAGAGTCGTGCCCGGTATGCACTCATACTGGGTGAGGATGAAGTTGCCCGCAAAGAGATCGGTCTGAAACCACTGCGCGGCGAGGGTGATCAACAGCAGATCGCACTATCGCAACTTGAGGCCAGGCTTGCAGAAATGACAGCCCAGCATGAGCAATGAATTGAATTCTTGTGTGTTTAATAGCAACTTACCCCTTAGTCAGCTAGCGGGATTGCTGTTCAGATTTGATTTCCAGGTATAAAAACTGGAGCGATGGCTTCAGGTTAAAGTTATAAAATCAGTGAGTTAAAAAAGGTTACAAACAATGAGCGTATATCAGACCGAAGAAGAACAGGTCGAGGCGATCAAACGCTGGTGGAAGGAGAATGGTACCTCTGTGATTGCCGGCTTGGTCATCGGACTTGGCGGTGTTTTTGGCTGGCAGGCTTGGGGTAACTACCAGGATCGTATCGGCGGTGACGCAGCTCTCGCCTTCAGCCAAATGTTGGGTGCGGTGGAGCGTGCAGACAGCACCTCTGCTGTAAAACAGGCAGAGTTGATGCGAGCGAATTTCGATAACAGCAGCTACGCTGTATTTGCAGCTTTGGCTGAGGCCAGGTTGAAACTCGATGAAGGTGATGTGGCGATTGCAAAATCCAGACTCGAATGGGCAAAACAGCAGGCTGATAATCCTGCTTTGAAGCAACTTGTACAGCTCAATTTGGCCAGAGTTCTCCTCGATGAGGGTGAGCTTGATGCGGCCGAAAAGCTGGTCGCCTCCAGTGAGGGGGGATTTGCCGGTGAATTTGCTGCAGTGAGAGGGGATATTGCTTTTGCCAGGGGAGATAAGGCATCAGCTGCGGCAGCCTATACTCAGGCGATGACGCTAGAGGTCAACAACCCCAGCCTGTTGCAGATGAAGCTTGACGATTTAGCGGTCACAACCCACTGAGGCAGAGATGAGACGAATACTGCTCTGGCCCTCTCTGTTACTGTTAGCAGGTTGTAGCGCCTTCACCGGAAAAGATAACGCAGACCCTCCTTCAGAGCTGGTCGAATTACAGGCGGAGATCCGCATCGAGACACTCTGGGATGAGGGACTGGAAGGTTCCGAAGAGACGCTGCTTAAACTGACGCCTGTCATCAGCGATGGGGTGCTCTACATCGCCGAGCCATCTGGAGAGGTGATTGCTCTCGATCCTGAGACGGGAGATCAATACTGGTCAGTGGATACAGATAGCCCGCTCAGTGGTGGTCCCGGCGTGGGTGATGGGTTGCTCGCACTGGGTACCCTTGAGGCGGAACTGATCCTGTTGAATGTACAGGATGGTGCTGAAAGATGGCGCCAACGCGTCAGTAGTGAAGTCTTGTCGACACCGGCCATCAAAGGCGGACGGGTAGTGTGCCGTACAACGGATGGAGGGGTGACAGCCTATGCAACCGATACCGGTGAAAAGCGCTGGAGTTATGATCGCAGTGTTCCGGTGCTGACCCTGCGTGGTGACAGCTCTCCGCTGATCAGTGACTCTCAGGTATTGGCTGGATTCGCCGGTGGTAAATTAGTCGGACTATCTCTGGATGCCGGCCTGGTGACCTGGGAGGTAGCGATCTCTACACCCCAGGGACGGACAGAGTTGGAACGGGTTGTGGATATCGATGCCGACCCGAAATTGGTAGAGGGGACCCTCTATGTAACTGCTTTTCAGGGAGAAGTGGCTGCTGTCTCTGAATCTAGCGGTGTGGTGCTGTGGCGCCGCAAAATCTCTTCCCATGCCGGATTGGATGCCAGCTGGCGTCAACTCTTTATTACCGATGATGCCGATCATGTCTGGTCCCTGGATGCCACCAATGGCGCTACCTTGTGGCAGCAGAAGGCGCTGCATGCCCGTAGACTCTCAGCCCCTGCCATGTTGGAGGACTATCTCGTAGTAGGGGATTTCGAGGGCTATCTCCATTGGCTCTCCCAGGAGGATGGCCGACAGTTGGCTCGGGTCAAGATCGGCAGTGATGCGATACGACTCAAACCCCTGGTATCTGGTGATATTGTCTATGTGTTGGATGAGGGAGGCACGCTCAGTGCACTGAGAGCCCATCCCATCGAGGCTGAGACAGAATAATATGCTGCCGGTAATCGCCCTGGTAGGGCGTCCCAACGTGGGTAAATCCACCCTGTTTAATCGCCTGACCCGCAGTCGCGATGCCCTGGTAGCCGACCAGCCCGGCCTGACTCGGGACCGTAAGTACGGTACCGGTAAACTCGGCAAAAATCCCTATGTGGTGGTGGATACCGGTGGTATTGGCGGTGATCAGATCGGTATAGAACTGTTGATGGAGCAGCAGGTCAGACAAGCGATTGGCGAAGCTGACCATATCCTGTTTCTACTCGATGCCAAACAGGGATGTACCGGTGGTGATGAGATGATCGCTCAACAACTGCGCCGTACCGGAAAACCGGTCACCCTTGCGGTCAATAAAAGTGAAGGCATGGAGGAGGATCTGGCGGCCAGCGACTTCTATCGGCTGGGATTCAACCAGCCTCATGCCATTGCGGCTGTACATGGTCGTGGGGTGCACAACCTCATCGACCAGGTACTCGATTCCCTGCCGCCATCAGAAGAGGAGGTGGCGTCTGAAGAGCGGGGTATTCAGATCGCTGTGGTGGGTCGTCCGAATGTGGGTAAATCGACCCTGGTAAACCGTCTGTTGGGTGAAGAGCGGGTGGTCGCTTTCGATCAGCCGGGTACCACCCGGGATAGCATCTATATCCCTTTTGTCCGCAATGACAAACACTACACCCTGATCGATACCGCAGGCGTCAGACGTCGCGCACGGATCAAGGAAGCGATTGAAAAATTCAGTATCATCAAGACCCTGCAATCCATACAAGAGGCCAATGTTGTACTTATGGTCTTGGATGCCCAGCAGGGTGTAGGGGAGCAGGATGCCACCCTGGCAGGACATGTGCTTGAGAGTGGCAGAGCGCTTATTCTGGTTATCAACAAGTGGGATGGTCTTTCTCAGGATCAACGGGAGTCGGTCAAGAGTGAGATTGAGCGGAAGCTTCCTTTCCTCGGTTTTGCCCAGCATCATTTCATCTCCGCACTGCATGGATCCGGGGTGGGCGATCTGTTCGGCCTGGTCGACCGGGTCTATGCCAGTGCCATGCGCGACCTCTCAACACCGGAATTGACCCGGCTCCTTGAAGCGCTAGTGCAGGAACATCAACCCCCCCTGGTACATGGCCGACGTATTAAACTGCGCTATGCCCACCAGGGAGGTAAGAACCCACCTTTAATCGTCATTCATGGCAATCAGACAGAGCAGGTGCCGGATAGCTATAAACGCTATCTGATCAGTCGCTTCCGCAAGGCGCTGAAGTTGAAGGGAACACCCATCCGTGTTGAGTTTCGTTCCGGCAACAATCCTTATGAGGGTAAGAAGAATACACTCACCAAGCGTCAGATTCAGAAGCGTCAACGATTGAAGCAGTTCGTTACGCGTAAGCATTGACGCTATCTCGTGAAGGCAAAGTCCTTAACTTATGAGGAACGGCTGGCAGGGTTGATGCAACAGTCGGGCATCGAGCGGCTCGACAGTCACCACCAGCAATTCATTCAACAACAGGCCTTGGCTTTTCGCTTCACTCAGCAGGAGTTGCGACAGCTTTGTGATATTGCCACTGACCTGACGATGTGGGGTGAGGCAGGGTTGAACGAAGTTTGGCCGGAGATTGACAGCGAAAAACTTGCTCCCAAGCAACGGCGACAAAGGCTGCTGCAACAGCTGCGCAACCACTGGTTGCAGTTGAAGGAGCAACCAAACAGCTACCCGGCACTCCCGCTGGCGCCTGCCCATGATACACAACGCATCAAACGGACTCACACCGAAAAAACGAAACTGGCACTGGGACTCTGTCCGGTGGCATCACCACGGACCCGCTGCTGTAACCTGATGACCCTGGATGCTGTGGAGAACTGCGGTTTTGACTGCAGCTACTGCAGTATTCAATCCTTCTATCATGGCGATGAAGTGCGTTTCGACAGCCGCTTTGGCGAAAAGCTGGCCCAACTCGAGATCGACCCGGACAGGTTCTACCACATCGGTACAGGTCAATCTTCAGACTCCCTGATGTGGGGCAATCAGGCAGGGATACTGGATGCATTGCTCGATTTCGCACGATCCCATCCCAATGTTATGTTGGAACTGAAGACGAAATCAAAAAACATCAGCCATCTACTGAAGACGGATTGTCCGCCGAATCTACTCTGTACCTGGTCCCTCAATACACCCACCCTGATTGCAAACGAAGAGCACCTGACCGCCACCCTGGATGAGCGATTGAGAGCGGCGCGTCGACTGGCGGATCGTGGCGTGCTGGTCGGCTTTCACTTTCATCCCATGATCCACTACCAAGGGTGGCGTGCTGATTACGCTGCACTGTTTCAACGCTTGGTCGATGAGTTTACGGCTGATGAAGTGGTGTTGGTATCGCTGGGTACCCTGACCTACATCAAGCCTGTCATCAAGCAGTTGCGGACCCGTAAAGGGTTTCACAGCAAGATCCTGCAGATGCCGATGGTCGAGAGCGACGGCAAACTCTCCTATCCACAGGCCATCAAGCAGGAGATGTTCAGTTTTGCCTATCAGTCGCTACGGGCCTGGCATGATAAGGTCTTTTTCTATCTGTGCATGGAGAATCATCATCTCTGGCAGCCTGTGTTTGGCTATGAGTATCCATCCAATCTGGCCTTTGAAGAGGCAATGAAACAGGCCTATCTGAGTAAGATTCGAAATATTGGGGATCGTGGTGAGCGTTGATCAACTGTTAGTCGGTGCGAGCTTTTTCTTTTATCTGCTGGTGATCATGATCATTGGCATCGTCGCCTGGCGTCGAACCCGAAATCTATCCGATTTTGTACTGGGGGGCAGGCAACTGGGGAGTTGGGTCGCTGCCCTCAGTGCCAGTGCCTCTGATATGAGCGGTTGGCTGCTGCTGGGATTGCCGGGCTACGCTTACCTTGCGGGTCTGGAGTCGGTCTGGCTTGCCCTAGGCCTGCTGATCGGCACCTGGCTCAATTGGCGGTTAGTGGCGGCAAGACTGCGCAAGGCCTCCGAAGCGGCGGGGAATGCGCTCACCCTACCTGAGTACCTGTCGAACCAATTTAATGATACCAGTGGTCTGATACGTGTCTCATCATCCTTTTTCGTGCTGCTGTTCTTTCTCTTTTATACCAGCTCGGGACTGGTCGCCGGAGGCAAGCTGTTCGAGGCGGTATTCGGTCTACCCTATCTCTGGGCAGTAGCCTCGGGTGCATTGATCATCATTCTCTACACTGCATTTGGCGGTTTTCTGGCCGTCTCCTGGACCGACCTGTTTCAGGGCTTGTTGATGCTGCTGGCACTGGTTGCCATTCCCATGTTTGCCTTGGCAGAGATGGGTGGCATTGACAATTTCATCACAACAGTCAGTGAGCAGAACAGACAACTGTTCAATCCATTGACCGACAAGTCGGGCGAGCCGCTGGGTATGATCGCCATTGTCTCCCTGATGGCCTGGGGATTGGGTTACTTCGGCCAGCCCCACATCCTGGCCCGATTCAAGGCGATCAAGCACGCAGATCGTGTTTCCAAGGCCCGAACGATAGCCGTGAGTTGGGTATTCGTGACACTCACCGCAGCCTGTCTGGTGGGACTGACGGGTATCCCCTTATTCGAAACTCCGCTGGAGGATGCGGAAAAGGTCTTTATCCGGCTAGTTGATCTACTTTTTCACCCATTATTGGCCGGTATCTGTCTGGCAGCGATTCTGGCCGCCATCATGAGTACCGCTGACTCCCAGCTATTGGTCTCATCCAGTACCTTTACCGGTGATTTGTATCGATTGTTATTACGAAAACAGGCGAGTGAACGAGAACTGATCATCGTAGGACGACTAGCGGTAATGGTGATCGCCCTGATGGCATTCCTGTTGGCAATGGATCGTGACAACAAAGTGCTCGATCTGGTGGCTTATGCCTGGGCTGGATTCGGTGCAGCTTTCGGACCGGCAGTACTGCTCTCACTCTACTGGAAGGGAATGAATCGTTGGGGGGCGCTGGCAGGTATTGTGACCGGAGGACTGACCGTGGTCATATGGAAACCGCTACAGGGTGGTTTGTTTGATCTCTATGAAATTGTTCCAGGGTTTCTAATATCACTGCTGGTGATTGTGCTGGTGAGTTCGATGACAAAAAACGACCGTTCTTCTAACTGAGTGGGTAAGAACAACCATAGGTAATGGTGTTATTCAACGGCTCAGTAATAAGTGTCCGCAGATAAACGCAGATAAACGCAGATAGGATTAGGTATGTCCTTTCGCATAGCATCTTGTACGTGATCATAAAAGTTACCACGAAAAACTCACGCCAAATTATAATCCAGTCTGAAAAGGACAAATGATCATGACCTACTTCCATCCAAAAAACATTTGCGTTTATTTGCGGACAAATTCAATGAACAGTCGAAATGATTCGGTGCGTCGGCTGTAGTGACGCACGCGAATCGCATTGATGACTTTTCGTAAAAATAGTGATTGTTGTGTTTTTTCATCCATGAATAAGTACTCCATATGTTCTCATTTATAGTGAGGTTATAAAATAGATCGTATGAAGTCAATATGAGTGAATATCGGGGATAGAAGGCAAGTTGCCTGTTGTTACCGAATAGTAGGTTTTAGTCTGGATGCAAGGCTAAGGTAAAGAAGCTGGTAAGAAGATGAAAAATAGGGTAAAAATGAGTTTAAACAGGGACGTGTTACTACTATTCGATACTTCCCCATACCGCAACTTGCAGGCAAACCGCACGATTATTTTCGTGCAAGTTGCCTTCTACTTAAATGTTATAAGTAAAAAGCATGAAGAAAATATGCACCAATTGCAAAAAACAGTTTAACTGGAAAGATTTGGTGGTTGTAAAACCGAACAAGTGAGTCTTCGATCTCGTGATGTCTTTTAGGCGTCCCAGGCCTAAAAGACACTCGATCTTTGACAACCTATTAGTGCCCCGGACGGTCCTGGTCACTGACACTACGTGATCACATCGCAAGCTCGTGACCACTCCGCCGTCAGTTCCCAAATGACTGGACGCCGTGTTCGGATGCTCGCTTTGCATCCCCTCTGGCGCAAGGCACGACGGGTCTACAGTCTCGCCTCACGCCTACCGGGGACTAACCGCCTCGGCTTTCAGCCTTCCTTGGCGCTCAGCGATTGAAGGAAAAACCAAGGTGGTTTGAGCCATCGCATGAAAGGGGGGGTTATGTGTCCAATATGCGGGATAGAATTACAGGTTAAATCAAGTAGCTTATGGCCTGTGCTACTGTTCATTCCTGCATCTGCTGCATATTTTTATTTTCCAATGTTAATTACAGAATGGGTGATTATGTTTATAACGTGAATTCAACTTGTAAGTGCAACTCTAGTTTGACGAATAGAGGGTAAGCTGCGGTAGCATCAAAGCTTTCTCTATCCGGC
>JAIVEQ010000014.1 GCA_023838465.1 Candidatus Thiodiazotropha sp. | reverse complement strand
CTAAATTTCGTACACTGTAAATGCCTACAAGGCTATACTATGCTGCACATAATTGAATATTATGTCGTTGCGAAATCCGGATATAGCCTGATTTAACAGCAATCGAAACCAACCCAACGCTAACATTGACCTGACTGTCAGCGCTACCGGAAAACAGTTGCGGATCAGTACGCAACGATATTTCGCCCTGCTTTATAATATGTTCCGGCTCATCTTGAGATAAAATAAACAGGAATTCATCACCACCCATCCTAATCAGATGCTCATCACCAGAAAATAATGCAAGGAAATTCGCCACAAGACGACGTAGAACCAGGTCGCCATAATCATGTCCCTGACTATCATTCAGCACCTTGAAATTATCCACATCAATTAAGGCAAGATGCATGGTTTTTCCGTTCAGATCATAGGCTGTTCGTATATCCAGGTATTTCTGATCCAAAAAACGTCGATTCCAGGCCCCAGTGAGAGGATCTTTTAATGACAGCAGCTCCATTCTGTCATGGGCCTTTTCCAGTTCGAACCGGGTTCTGATATCGATTTTACGCACCATCACATTGCGACCGATGACCGTCAACGTCGTCAGGCCCGCTCCCAGCATGGAAAATTGCAACATCCAAAGTGTCTCTTTTTCGAATCGACCGTCGACACTGATGGTGGAAAGTGTAAACAGAAAATAAACCAGCAGTACGATAAGCAGTGCCTCACGAATCCCCCAAGGCACCAGTGGCATGACTAGAAACAGCAGAATCACGCTGGCAAACAATGCCGAATTCAATGATCCTGAATGGTGGGCAAGCAGCACAAAGGCTACCCCATTCACGACTAGCAGAGTGATACCCAGAAGATAGAGCGTATTGATCTCCTGGACAACTCTTGCTGAGACCGCCACATGTAACGAAAGCACCGCCAGAACCACACAGGAGTAGACATAGAGCGCATCAAAGCCAAGCAGCGCATAGGCGAGCGCTGATGTGCTCAACAGGAGAAGAGAGACCAGCCCCAGGATCGCAATCCCTTTTCGGGTTTCCTGGAAGACCAGTGATTCAGCATATTCCGATAGTTCTGCCCCCTCATATCGGGTCAGAGACCATAGCTCATTGAGCCTGTCCAGGAATTTCTCAAGCAATGTCATAATACCGGTTAAACCCTTGATAATTCTTTAATACCAACAGGGTTATCGGCAAATGAGACGATTACTTTATCTTAACACAGTCAAGTCAATCACCGGGTTAGGTACAAGCTAAGCTAGGCAGGTCAAAAGTCACTCACGCATAAATTTTTTTCTGATTGGGAAAGATAAGATTCATCACAGCATTTAGCTGTCCACCCACTCGCTCAGGCATGTCAATGCACTGTTCCTGCTGCAATCCCGTTGTCTGCCAGGCATGCTGGTCCACTTTTTTCAAGACTGATTCAAGACCAGCTTCAGACTCCATCCCATCCGTAATTATCACAGCAATGTGCACCAGTGAAGTAATCATTGGAAACTCCAGGGCCACCCCAGGCTCGACGTGGAATTCAGTAGGTTCCCAGAGGCTGCGGGGAAGATTCCACTGACGCATCAATGCCCCACCCACCTTGGCGTAATCGATACCTAACATGATCCGTTCGACTTTAAACAATGGTGCATCTTGCTGTTCAGCCTGCTGTAGTGCCTACAGAGCAGCATCGGGAACAGACTGATACATGATTAAGTGTCCGATATCGCTCAGTAAACCGGCAACAAACACGCGCTCACCATCCAGCATATTGCACATCACAGCCAGTTCACGACAGGCGATGGCACGGGTCACGCTTCTGAGCCAGAAGCGTTCCATGTCCATCACCTGATTGGACATACCTTCAAATCGCTGGGCGACTGATGCAGCCAGCACCAAATCATGCACCTGCTGACTGCCCAACATGCCTACTGCCCGATTGACTGTGTCAATTTTGGCGGCAAAACCAAAGTAGGCACTATTCACCAGACGCAACAGACGAGCAGTCATCGCGGGATCCTGGCTGATGACGTCTGCAATATCATTCATTGCAAAACCTGGATCGTCAATCACAGACTTCAAGCGCAGATAGACATCCGGCAACGAGATCAGCTTGGCATTTTCCGTTACCTTTTCCCAGATCGTTGGCATAGTAATTCCGCTAAAAAGCTTCCTGTTAAAAATTAACTGTAGTTTGAATGGAGTATAAAAAACAGTATCCTCTTCTCGTTTTTATCAACCGATAATGTGTGCATAGTTTCCCACACAGCAAACGCCCACTGCGATGCTGTAGCTGAGATAATCATTCGACGCATGGCTGACTTTTAAATATGTTCCTGTACTTCGAAAGTAATTAACATGGCCTTTCCAGTTCTATTCATGTTTACCTAACGATTGGAGTCGGTTCCATCGGATCAATTGGTACAACAGCGAGGCTTACACACTCGACCTGGACGTTATCAAACCACACCGTATCGGTGCCACCCATACTGGATGAACTGCGCAACCGAATCGCGGTATTGGCAGAGATATAGTCACTGATATCATAAGCATTGGACTGATAGGTTGAATCATTGCTGGTGCCTATCTGATCCAGTGACGTCCAGGGACCACCGGTGCCGGTTGACGAGATAGAGAGCTCCACATAGTCAGTGCTACTGTCCAGATTCATACGGCGGTAGTGAAAGGTCAATGCTGCCTTGATCGCACCGTTCAAATTCACCAACCGCTCCACGCCCTCACCACCATTGTTGTTGTCGCGGATGCGTAACTGATAGTTGCTCTGATCGGTCCTCACCCGTACATCTCCCGATGTAGCACCATCCGATTCACCCACTTCACTCCAGGCTGTGCTGCTCCAATCGAGTGTGCCGTCACTCCCGGAGAAGCTTTGTGCATTGAATTCATCTCGGTAGGTACCATTGCAACTGCCGTCGACAGGTGGCGGCTCCGGTGTCCCACCGCCACCGCCTTCACCACCCCCCTCGGCATACAGTTCGGCAATCTCACTGGCTGGCAGTACACTGTCGTAGATGCGCACATCATCCAGCAGACCCCGCCAGTACTCCCCAATGGGTGAACGGCCGATCGCCACATCCGCCGTCGTCACGCTCGGATTGAACGCAAGGGTGCCACTATGAACCTCTGCACCATCGACATACAGACGCACGGTATCGGTTGCATTGTCGAAACTTGCCGCCAGTTGATACCAGGTACCGGCCTGCAGATTCAGACCTGTGGGGAACACTTCGCGAAAGCTACCATTCGCAAAGAAACCGAACACAGGTTCCTGCTGCCAGGTGCCAAACCAGAAGTTGGAGCCGGGTGATACTCCATCATCCTTGCTGATGATGGTCTGATAGTTCCAACCAAAGGATGAGGCGTTGACCCAGGCAACAAAAGTCATGGTATCAGTCAGTGACAGGGTGTCCGCATGGGGCACACGAATCGCATCATTATTCCCATCAAAATCGAGTGCCCCACCGATCTGGCCGGTTGTCCAGACAGGCCCATTATTCAGGGTACCGTCATGCCCCCCTTCCGAGTCCACGGCGGTAATGCCGCTGGTTTCATCCAATTTCCAGTGCGCAATGGGTAGAGTTAAACCGGGTTCCGCAGGAGAGTTTGTCAGCGTGATTGCTTGTAGGTGCTCTCCTGAGGTATTGAGATTCACATCGCCACCATCAAACAGCAGGGTGGCATTGGCGGCTGAACTTGAACCGGTCCGCGTGACGGTCAGATAAAAGATATCCTCGCTATTGACTGTAATCCTATTATCACCTGCCCGGGAATTGTCACCATCCAGCTTCATCAGGATTGCACCGGCAGGAATCGTATGGCCACCGAGTATGTTTTCATCCTCGGCAAGCTCAAGGCCACCGATTTCATCGTCAAAATCGAGATCCGAACCATCGATTAGTTCAATAAAACCACCGGCTGAGGTATTGAGACCCACATCATTGGCCGGAAAGAGCATCACATTACTGCCATCGTCGATCGCCATGAGAAATGACCCTGCTGCCAATGTACGGTCACCAACCAGGGTATCTTTCTCTACCAGGGTAATCCCAACGGTGTCATCCCCCTCATGGATCCGTGAGCCATCGATGAGAAAGATAAAGGTACCAGAGCTGTAGTCCCCCTCAGAGACAGGCCGGAATACAAACACATCCTCGTCATTCACTGAAAGCGAATTAAGGCTGTCCAATGTCTCATTGTCAGCTGTGGATAACAACAAATCGCCTGTCTGCAAATCCACACTGTTGGTACTGCCCACCGTAATATTGCTACCGACATAGTGCATGGCGTTAATATCGACGTTACCGGCAAAATCATCGAGATTCAGAACAGGGGAGAAAGTACCATCGGTGGTGCCCGGTTCCAGGGTCAGGTTAGGGTCTGCAAATGCGATGACTTCACCATCCGTCCAGTCATCCAAACCCGGCGCACCACTTCCCGAAACATTATCCAGAGTCGAGAGCCAGATACTTGATCCGATTGAAATTGGGTCTTTATACGCGCCCCACTCAATCGCACGCTGAATAATCAACAGGCCGTTGTTATTGAGGTGACGCCAATCGCCATCGATAGTTAGACCTACTGGCAGCATCACACGGCGACCGGCAGCAAATTCACCGACGGCATCACCGCCAAGTGCGGCCCCGGTTTCAAGGGCAATCAGACCACCAGCACCACCCACTTCCGCCAGAATCTGTGCATCGGCTGCGGCCTGGCCATTTAGCGTCGACAAGTAACTGTCAGCGGTTTTTATCGTCAGCGGCCCGGCTGCGAAGAGTGCTGTGATCTCGTGGCTGGTATCAACAATCGTGATATCAGTGCCAACTGGCCAGTCAACGTCACTCGCCATACCCAGGTCATTATTTTGCTGGGTGAGTTCGTAAACGATACCATTGGTCTTATTCTTTAATTGGTCAACGAGGACACTGTCACTTGCCGTGGCTGATATATAGATGACGTCGAAGTTGTTGAAGTTGACTAACCAAAGAAAATTGTTGTCGTAGGCACCAACACTATAACCCCAAGACTCGATCAGCTCTTTTTTGTGCTGATCCGCGGGATTCAAGTTAAAACCGACATAATCCACTATCATCAATACCTTGCCCGAGCCTTGCGGTGTGAGGCAGGCCACGCCACATTCACAGGCATAGGTAATGCTCAGGCTCGGCCATCTGGAGGGGTCCGCATCGTCGCTGGTATGGAATCGCTCGCCAGCCATTCCGGCGATCGCGGCGATCAGTACGACACCGTAGTTCGGGTAGCTGCCGTCAACCCAACCTTGCGCCAGCGGCGTGATGTTCCATGCATATCTTGTGTTTGCCGGGCCAACCGGTGTTGTTGCAACCGCCGTGCTATCGAAATCGCCGCCAGGTGTGTCCCAGTTTATGCCGGATTTCCGACGATTCCAGGTCACCGATTCTTCGCTCCAGGGATTCTGGATGCGATGTGCTGACACCGGCTGCGCGCTCCCAGAGCCACTCTGGCGACGCAGGGACAAGGTCGCCTCCAGAATTCTCGCACCGGCTGGTATCGCGCTTGTATTGAAGTGCAGCAGCGAACGCGTCGTATCGTTGCTGGCTGAAGAAACCCACATTTCTGCCATATCGGCGTAGTTATTGTCGGGTGACTGAGCCCAGATCTCGGCATCCACACCCAGCGATGCGTCATGCTGCCAGTGGCTATACTGAGCGGGCTTCTGTCGTAAAACCACGTCGTTACGCAGAATCGTACGTGTCACACCATTGGCCAGCGTGCCCACCGCTGTAAGGGTGGCGGGTGAGCTTGGCGGTATACCGACGGTGACCTCCAGGTAGGGCTTGTTACTGGCCTCACGACTCGCGTAGTCGCCATGGGTACCCTCACTGGTGGAATTCAAGGTAATGCCGTAGTTGGCTTCACCATTAACCCAGGCCTGTACCTGGTTGGTGAGATTAATGGGAATCCAGACACCAGATGTTGGCTGGGCGGGAATGGTGGCCAACACAGCACTATCCATGTTAGTACCCATGGTCTGCCAGGTAGCATCAGTTTCGGTCCAATCCCCCGTAAGGCGATGGATATCCACCGGCCCTTCCGAGTGTTCCTTGCTGACATAAAACCAGGCTATTGCAGAGTGGATGGCGGCATTCACAGGCAGTGAAGACAAATCATACCGGAACATGGGGCGTTCAATAGCGCCGCCCTCAAAGCGGATGTGCAGTTTGCTGTCACCGCTGTTGTTATTGGTCAGGTTATCACTGCGAATCCAGGTATCCTGATCCACAGTGATTGGGTAGCTGGTTATACTACCCAAGTCGGTAGTCAATGTTGTAGTGTAACTGTGGTTACCAATCGCTTGGTTGGTGAAATCAGTGTAGGGACCACAGCCCTGCTTTTCAGTTTGCCACAAGGCATGCTGCAATCCGGCCTCGGTAACGTAGCGGGCCTTCTCTGTGACCAGTTCACTGCTGATACGCTTTACCCCATGTGCACCCTCAAAATTCATCATGAAAGCGATCGTCGCTACGAGAACAACTCCGAGTACCACAGGGAGCATAATGTAGCCCTTTGCGTATCGGCTGCCCCCCATCACAGCGTCCCACCCAACCTGACCTGGGTCTGAAGACTGAACACTTCCCCAGTGTCCGGGCTGGTCAATTCCAGGATCAGTTCGACCATCTGATAGCGTTGATCGGATTGGGGTATTCGTTCCACACGAAAGCGAGTGACGTTTTCAGCAAGCGCTGATGTTATGAAATCCCGCCCATCCACTGGCCCATCCGGTGTATCGATGCCATCCTGATTCCAAGGTACCGGCATTCGCTCCATCAACACACCGTTGTTCAGATAGAACACCAGCGGATCGTAGGGATCATCAAACAAGGTGCCATCCTCGTCATCATCACCACTACCTGAACCATCTACAATCCCGTCATTGTCATCATCCACCCCACAGATACCTGAGCAGCCATCGCCATTGACATCGGATGCCGGATCTTCATCGATACTGCCATCACCATCATTGTCGATCCCATCGATGGGATCCTCGTCTTCGGTACCGTCTTCATCGTCCTCAGCTGAAGTGGCACCCTCATCAACTGAACCGTCCCCATCATCATCGATCAGCACGATGCCCGGGGCAAAATCATGTTGGCTGTCATTGGGTAAGTCTTCATCGATCAGGCCATCTTTGTCATTGTCGGCATCCGGCCAACCATCCTTGTCAAGATCGACATACTCGGGCAAGGTAACGGCCAGCACGGCAGTAGCGCGGGTGCTACTGCCGATGGGTGCGGTAGCAGGGACAGTCTCTTCACGAATATGCTCCGGCCAGTTGGTATTGGGATTGTCGTTCAGCGGTAACAGCAGACGACGACTCTGCAATACAGCACGCAGCATATGTTGCATGGCTTCACTACCCTGACGTGCGAGACTGTTCTTTTCATGGGCGACATCCTGCGTCTGCAAGGCTTCTCCCACGACACCGGAAAGACCCAGTACCACAATACCGGCTAACACAGCCGCTATGAGCAGTTCGATATAGGTGTAACCCTGGTTGTGGTTCTCTGCAGCTATCATCTGGTAATTGTTCAATCAGATCGTAAGGGGTGTGGCATACCCTGCACTATCTGTTATCGGCAGGATCAGATAAGTATGTAGGGCTATCGGCTTGTCAGGCTTTCGATTGCGTTGTGTGTGCCATCGATCTCAACCTTGACCCACAGAAGGCCATCGTCAGTGTCTGTAAAAGGATTGTTGTCACTGTCAGCATTGTCACCATCATAGCGTGACAGGTAGACCAGACAGCGACCATCGGTGCCACTTGCATCGGAATAAGTATCGATTATCGTCGTAGGTCCGGCGACAGCATCGGCTTCCTGTTCCAATTCGATAAAGGGGCGAGCCAGAATCTCTTCCATCTTACTGGTAAGACGATTGTAATAAACTGCCTCTGTGGCATGAATTTCACTGCCCTGTATACCGCTTTGGAGGGCATTGAGTGCAGGCACTAGAGAGATGGCAATCAGGAAAACAGCAACCAGAACCTCCGTATAACTGAAGCCAGCCATCCACTGTTGTGGATAACTCTTTTTGTGGTGCGATAATGCTTGAATCAGGTGTGTCTTACCCATCTCAAGATGGCCGCTGGAAACATTTGTTCGCTCGGAGCAGCTTGCAATACTTGTCATTGCACTGTCACTCTGCCGGTCATACCATCCAGATCTACTCTCCGGACATGCTCACCCAGTGTGAGCGTCATACTCCCCTGCAGACAAATCACCGAACTTGGATTCCAACAATAGGCTGTTCCCGAGTCATCAAACAGGGTGTTCATTGGGTTGCTGCAGGTACCTTGATAGTTCGAATTACTCATCACTCTATCCACACGTGTAAATGGATGTTTTTCAAGATCAATATCGTAGAGTTGCTTGCTGATAGGATGGTAGACATCATAGATGGGGGCTGGCGGATTAGTATCCATATCCGCCCGGTAAACTCGAACCCGTTTTTCAGTCGGCCAGATAATACCGTAGGGTGTAGCTGTACGTATCGATTCGTCGCGGGCAAAACGAATAGCTTCAGCTACTGTTTGTGCCGCCAGTTCAAGTTTGTGTGGATCGGTTGATAAGAGATTGGGGATCACTACCAGTGCGGTGATCCCCAGTACTGCGACGACAGCTGTCAGTTCAAGCAGGGTCAGACCTTGTTGATACTTCATTTCCTGACCCCTGCCGTTGAATCACCTTTATTCTGTTGCCGCCTTTTCTGAACTGTTAAATAGTGAGTCTGGTTTTTATATCAATGTGTGTAGTAATCATTACCGGCAGGATCCAGATTGTTGGGATCTCTTATGTCAGCCACAAATTTTCCTGATACATTGTCGAATCTCCAGCCTGCCAAAGTATTGGCAGGAGGAACCAGGCTTAAATCACCATCTGAAACGATAACCATAGTCGCATCTTCACTGATAGCATTAGCTGAAAGTTCGGCCTTCTTCAAATAAGGGCCGTACGGGAAGGCACCCGAATTTTGTTGAGTGCAGGCAGCACCATCACGATCAGTATAATAAGCCAGCTGTTGGATAAACGCTTCTTCTGTATCAATCGCACCATCTCCTGCTGTACCAGCTGCACAAGCCACACCACCTGTTGCTGCAATAGCACTTGGGTATTCACCATGTTGTTGATGGTAGAGATCTAGGGCAGTTCGTACTACTGATAACGATGTATCTAAGGAAGAAATCTTGGCGTCCTCGGTTGAGGAGGCAAACTGTGGCACAATGATTGCCGCAAGTAGCGCCAGGATAATTACCACAATCAGAAGTTCAACTAATGTAAAACCCTGTTGCGTCAGTTTTATAGCTCTCATTTTCTGATTCCTCAATTCAGTAAACTCATACAACGAGTAGAACTACCCGCTTTACTCTATTTTCGGCTGTGAAACTGTTTCCTTTAGCATTTTTTCAATCTTGGGAAGCTTTATCCCACTGCTCGCGAGAGTTTAAATATAGGTAGAATCAGGGAGCTAACCAATAAACCGACAACCACACCCATCACGAGTAACATTACCGGTTCCGCCAGTCTTGAAAGTGTTTGCAGACGGCCGGATAGATCACGTTCATAAAAATCAGCCAATCTGGACATTACCTTAGGCAGATTTCCTGTTTCTTCACCTGTTGAAATCATCTGTCCAACGATAGGAGGTATAAATGAGGTATTTCTGAAACCAACAGCAATACCTTCTCCCTCTTCAACACGCTCCTCTACATTGCTGATAAACTGTTGAAACAGACGATTACCAACCACATCCTTACAAGCACGCAATGTATCAATGATGCCTACCCCATTACTGAGTGACAAACTAAGCACCCGCAGTGATTGCAATAGATAGAGTTGTATAAAGACACTTCGCACAACGGGCAAGTGCAACTTGGCCCAATCGATTTGATATCGACCTCTCTCGCTTGCAGCCCAGTATTTTAAGCCAGCAGACAGCAGTACCAAACTCACCAGCACATACATCCAATTTTCACGTAAAAAGCTACTGATATTCATTAAATAGAGAGTGGTGACAGGTAGCTGATCATGTATCATCGAAAACATATCCATGAACTTCGGGAATACAACGACCAGCACAAATACCACGACTCCAAGTGCAAATATCAATAAAAATACAGGATATGAGAGAGCAGAAAAAAGTGTGCGTTGCAACTTTTCACGCTTCTCTTCCATCTCCAGCAACTGATCGAGGACTTCGTGCATAAAGCCACCATTCTCACTTGCAGCAATTAAATTGGTATAGGTCTTTGAAAACACGTCCGGATGCTTAGCAAGTGCATAAGAAAATTGCTTGCCCTCACCGATATCCAGGATCAATTCCTCAACGAGTAAGCTCATTGTCTGATTATCAAGCTGTTTCTTCAGTGCCTGCAGGCTGATATGTAAATTCGTGCCAGTGGCAAGCAATAGCGCCAACTGCTCGGTAAAGAACCGACGATCTTTACTACTAATCTTACGTTTTTTAAGCGATGTGACTAAATCACCCAATTTATTAGCCTGACTAGGCTGTGGAGCTGTTTTTTTCAGTTCAATAGCCATCGGTACAGTTACTTTGATAACCACTCATGCATGATCATTAACCGTTAACCACTCTAGAGATCTCTTCGATTGTTGTTTTGCGTTCTAGCACTCTACCCAACCCATCATCAAGTAGCGTCTTGACTTTATTCTCGTTCATAAACTCAGCCAGTTTCTCTCGAGAAGGGTTGGATATAATGAGTCTTTGCAGTTCATTGTCAGTTTCTACAATCTCATGTACGCCCATTCGCCCCCTGTAACCCGAGTCATAACATTCCGGGCAACCACGTCCCTTGGAAAGACGTACTTTTCCATGTTCTTGCCAACCATACCGAGCAATTAATTCTGGGTTTGCGAGAAAATCTGTTTTACATGCAGGGCAAATACCTCGAACCAGACGTTGTGCCACCACGCCAATAAGTGCTGATGAAAGCAAGTAGGGCTCGACACCCATATCGATCATACGTGTTACAGCACCAACACTGTCATTGGTATGCAAGGTGGATAGCACCAAATGACCGGTTAGTGCAGCCTGCACAGCAATCTCTGCCGTTTCCCGTTCACGGATTTCACCTACCATTACAACATCAGGGTCCTGACGAAGCACATGTTTGAGCATTTTTGCAAAACTCAGTCCTATATTCTCTTTAACTGGATTCTGGTTGATGATATCGAGCTGGTACTCCACTGGATCCTCAATGGTTACGATGTTTTTTTCGATACTATTGAGGTAGTTGATGGCTGAATAGAGGGTAGTTGTTTTGCCACTGCCGGTCGGACCGGTTACCAGAATCAGGCCGTAGCTTTGGTCCAACAGGTTCTTGAATGTATCAAGGTTATGTTCATACATGCCGAGTTTAGAGACATTCAGAATGGCCTGATTTTTGTCCAGTACCCGCAATACGACCTTCTCACCATACAAGCCTGGCAGTGAACTGAAGCGTAGATCAATGGGACGCCCCTGAGTATGTACCTGGATGCGGCCATCCTGTGGCAGACGTCGTTCGGCAATGTCTAGATTTGCCATCACTTTTAGACGTGATATCAGCGCAGGATGCAGGTCGAGACGGGGTGTCATGACCTCATAAAGCAAACCATCGATACGGAAACGCACACGTGATTTTTTCTGTGATGGCTCTATGTGTATGTCACTGGCTTTATCGTGTACTGCACGTTGAATGATCGAGTTGATCATATTAATAACCGGACTACAGGCGGCCAGGTCATCAATAACCGCATAATCATCTGGCAGATTATTCTCAACTAGCTCAAGGTCATCATCCATACCCTCAAGCATCTGTGTTTCAAAACTGTTGCCCGAGTGTGCTTCATGTTGAGTCCTGATGATATCTTCCTTCCGTGCCAATACAGGTCGTACTCTAAGGTTGGTACGCTCCTCTACCTCACCAAAACTGGGTACAGCTTGTGGATCTGAGGTAGCAAGAAACAAGGCATCGTGTAACCGAAACAGGGGAAGCATCTTCAATCGTTTTGATACTTCAGGGTCAAGTAACCGTACGACTTCAGGATCATAAAGGCCTGGGCGTAAATTGGCATAGGGAATGGAAAGCTGTTCACTCAGCACCTCAAGTAAAGCCTTCTCAGTTACCCACCCTTTATCAATAATGATCTGACCCAGACGTATACCACTTTTTTTCTGCTGGACAATTGCCTCACTCACTTTCTCCGCATTGAGCAGGCCTTTTTCAACCAATAGATCACCTAACCGTACATTCCTTTGCACCAATGGTTGTTGCAGCGTTCGCTGCTGTTCACGATCCACTTCCACAAGAGCAATCGAATCAATCAAACCTGTCAGGGCAAGGATTTCCCGAATCAAAGGATTGACATTTGAGACCTTGAGCCAGCCACCCATCTTTGCCAGACGTTCCTGCAAATCCAGTAGGGTTTCAAGTGCTCGACTGTGTAATAAGGGTACTGCAGTCAGATCGATAACGACCTGGGTTTCCCATTGTTGAAGGCAGACGTCGACAGCATGCCGCAGTGGCTGCAGTTCATCTTCGGTGCTGAGAACACCTTTTGGCGCAAGATGGGTCATCACACCGATACGGGTCCGTATTACCTCGCTGGGTGCGGCCCCATCTTCAATATTGACTACATTTGAAAAAGTCGGTTCCACATTCAATTCAACCTGTGGCCACTTGCTGCTTGTTAAATATCTCAGTTAATTGCTGCATAAATGGTTTTGGTTTAGCAATACCAAAACCTTGCGCGAAGTCGACATCCATTTCCACGAGTTGCTCAAGAATTGATTGATTTTCGACAAACTCTGCAATGGTGCTTAAACCCATTGCGTGCCCCACCTGATTGATGGCGGACACCATGGTTTTAGCTACAGGATCTGATTCTATTTTCCTGACAAATGTGCCATCGATCTTCAGATAATCTACATCCAGATTTTGTAAATAGGCGAAAGAACTCAGTCCGGTACCAAAGTCATCCAGGGAAAACTTACACCCCAGTGCTTTGATGGATGATATCAACTGACTGACATTTGAAAGATTAGCTATGGCAGTCGACTCTGCGATTTCAAAACTAAGATTTTTTGCATTTGTACCCAGACGCTGTACCTGTTGATAGATATAATCATGGAAACTCTCACTACTCAGTGATTGCCCAGATAGATTGATTGCGACGCTACAGGGCATTCGCTGCTGCTCATCAATGACAGCTAATAATTTGTCAACAGTCTTTTCAATTACCCAGCTATCAATCTCTGGCATCATGTGGTACTTTTCAGCAGCGGGTAAGAACTGGCCGGGTAACACCAATGTACCCTCTTCATCCAACATCCGTAGCAGAATTTCATAGTGAGATTCACACCCTACTCTCAAGCCTTTTATATATTGACAATGGAGTTGAAAGCGGTCCTCTCGAATAGCATTTTCTACGCGACTAACCCATTTCATTTCATTGCGTCGGCGCAATAATTCAATATCGTTCTGCTCATAGACTATGATTTGATTTTTTCCGCGCTCCTTTGCTGCTTTACACGCCATCTCTGACGAGTTCAATACACCATTCACCGACTCACTCTCTGACGTTATGGGTGCAACACCAATACATGCACTTATATCAATCGATTCATCACCATATTTAAATGGCACTTTACTTATTTCACGGCTGATGTTCTGTGCTAGCACCTTACCTGTCTCTAAAGGACAACTATCGAGTAGTACACCGAACTCATCGCCACCCAGCCGAGCTACGACATCCCGCCCACGGACCATGTTGTTGATTATCTTACCTACCTGGCGGATCAGAGCATCACCCGTCTCACGGCCACCGAGATCATTAACAATCCCAATGTGGTCGACATCGATGTTTAAAATAACGTGATTCGACCCTTGATCCTGTGCTTGGGTAATCGCCTCTCTAACATCACTCTCAAAACACTCCTTATTCTGCAAACCGGTCAATGTGTCAAAATTTGCCTGGATGACTTTGGTAACCTTTTTCGATATCACTTCCATGAGATTTCGATCACTATTGGTGAAATCATGCTTGTGACTATTATTGATGACAATCAGCATCCCGATCACATTATTCTCACTAGCTTCCACTGGTGTGATAATGATCTTTTGAGGTGTATGTGTGAACACCTTGTATTGGACAGCTTCAATAATGCTGTTGATCACCACTGAACGATTTTCAGTCTGCATCCAAACAAAAAACTCATCTTGGAGGTTGGCCAATAGACTTGATGGACAATCGACTGGGTCAGTCTTATTAAAATCCTGGATTGTAATATTTTTATCTGGGATGATGAGCGCTGACATACCAATATTGAGAAAATCAGTGCAATTTGTTACTAGATGGTGTAGTGAATCCAGGCCACGAAATGAGAGCATTTTACTTTCATCCACTGCGTAAACCAGATTGAGCTCCTCATATCTATCACTCAACTCATCCGCCATCGCATTCAACTCGTCTTCCTTCGTCATCAACTCCATCAAAAGCATCAATTCTTGGTGAATATTCTTTGAGATTGAATGTAGTAGGTCCTTTATCTTTACTGATTGAGAGGTATATGCAAAGCCATCTTCCTTAATCAGGATAGCAACAATGACTTTGCATACTTGGTTTTCATCCTGGATGTAATATAGGTACAGCCCTTCACCACTAGATAATTGACAAACATCGATACCATCATCAATAGCTCGCCAATCAACAGCATGATTATTTAGATAATTAACAACCTTGTCTGTCACATCAATCTGATGTGATGAATACCCCCACAAACTACCTAAATGTTCGTCAAGTACACATAAATCAACAACCTGCACAGGTATATTTCTTAGCAGCTCTAAGTAATTCTCAAAGTTAATTTGGTTAATGGCCCTCTGTAGCATCTCTATTGGCTCTTCTGTACTTGCTGATCTGTAAAATATCTTTCAAGTTTACTGATCAGTTTTCTAATGCTGACAGGTTTCTCTAAAAACTGAAGGTTATTAATTTGACGTGACCAATCGCGATGTTCTATTTCTGTTCGAGAGGTAAGGACAAAAATCAGAAACTCCCTCTGTGGCAACTCTTTCTGTATCCGCTTACACAAGGCTTCCCCAGTCATCCGGGGCATCTGTATATCAGTTACCAGGACATCTGGCACCTGTTCATGTATCCGCTCAAGTGCTAACTCCCCATTCTGTACGGTTTCGACCTGATAGCCTTGCCGTTCAAGAGACTGCTTAAGCACTCGGGTCACATGGGGCTCATCATCAGCTATTAATAATCTTTTCATGCCACCCCTTCTTGTATGGCCGATCCAATCTCCTTATCCAGCCTGATTATGAATGTAGTTCCCTTACTATATTCACTCTCAAGCTCCAGGCTGCTGTGATGCAACTGTATAATCTTTTGTGCCAGCGGAAGCCCCAAACCATGTCCCGTCTGCTCTCTGACCGATTCTTCATTTGACCGAAAAAACTTCTCGAAGATATGTTGCTGATCATTGGGACTGATGCCAATACCGGTATCTTGAACTCTGATCTCTATGATCCCATTCATCTCTTCTGCAGCGAGTATGACCTTGCCAGCAGGACGGTTGTACTTGATTGCATTAGTGAGTAAGTTATTGATCGCGATACGGAGGAGGTCCTTATCGACATACACAGCACTCATCTCTTTCGGAAGATCCAACTCAAACACCAAGTCTTTACCTCGTCCACTCTGTGAAATATTGTTGAAGGCATCCTCAAGTAATTCATGCAAACGCACTCGATTCCGGTTCAGTTGCATACCACCCATATCAAATTTTGTCAGTGCAAGCATATTATTGATTAGGGTGGAAAGACGCTCAACTTCATCATGGATAACATTAACCGCATCAACTCTAAACGCTTCAGAAGTTCCATCTTCTCCAAGTAAAGATTCACTGTACATGGCGAGTACATTCAATGGCGTTTTAAGCTCATGCGCTACTTGCGCGACAAACTCACCACGTCTATTTTTTGCTAACTGTTCTTCTGTACAGTCTTTTATGACCAACATATTCCCAAGCAAGTTATTGTCATTCTTTGGAGAGAATAGTGGAAATGTTTTTACCTCAAGGATTTTATCGGGATCATTTTTAGAGGCGATCTGAATGGAGTCGGAGATATAACCTATCTGACTACCTTTTGTGTTATATCGAGATAGGTAGGAAATCACATTAGGATTACTGCACCATTCAGAGGGTTTTTTTCCAATCACATCTTTTTTTTCAACACCCATCAGATTGGAGATCTTCTCATTGGCGTAAGTTGCAATACCTGTTTCATCAAAGACAAGTATGGCATCAGGCAATGTTTGCAAAATCGATTCAATCCTCGACTGTTTATATGAGAGTAATTTGCTAGATGTCAACAGTCCATTCTGTTCATCTTTAAGATTTTTAATCCGATTTTGTGAATCATTAGCAAATTGAGTAAACCGTTCAATGAAACTACCTAGTTCTCCACTGGGTTGAAGTTCAATTTTATTAATACTCTCCCCTTTAACTATACGATCCAGATTTATACTCATTTCACGTAGTGGGCGTATTTCATGACGCAATAAAAAATAGAACAGGGTCATCAGCAAGAAAACAGGTAGCGCCAACGTGGCAAAAAATGGCAAATCTTCATAGGGCAGCCTGAACTGTGGTTGAATATAACCAAGGCGAATATACCCTTTGAGATTTCTGTCGCTGAACACCGGAGCATGGAACTCTAAAAAGGTTCCATTGGCTCCAGCCGAGTTAATGGTCCGCTCACCCAACCAGGCTGTTGGTTTGTTGGGAATCGACTTATTTGGGATTATCACACCAGGCAGGCTAAAATCACTGACCGGCTTACCATCTAAGTCGACCAGAATCCCATATGCAAAATCAGGGTTACTCTGTCCGTGCCGCACAGCCTGCAAAATACCTGCCCCACCCTGTTTGGGTACGAGTTCCTCCCATGACATCCCCCCCAATACCCTTGCCAGACCAATACCCTGGATTCTCACTTGTTCCAGACGTGAGTCTAGCTGGTAATTGAATGAGATTAAGACAACCACCCCCATAACGAGGAGAGATGCCACTATCATGACAAAACCTATACGTTCATTGCGCCACATCGGACAACTCTATTACCAATATCATTAACCTATCCTAAAAAAGCACTATTCGTATTCTCTATCCCCCTTAACCTGTTGCGGCTTGTAGTTAGGTTTCTTTAGGCTAGTCAAGATAATCTCAACTGAATGAATCCAGGCGGGATGAGACATTTCATTTCGTGAGGAAAGCTGGATTTGGCAGGTGGATTGTATCTACTACCTGGAGTGCCAGTTAAAACGGAATAAACCTGCTCGACTCTATTCCATTTTGAATCTATAGCAAAGACGCCGTACTCTCTAACTATCTGATATTACAGTACATATAATGCTACGATCAGGCCTAGGGCCATCAAATTCACAGAAAAAAATATTCTGCCACCTCGATAATCCCAACTTTCCGTCTATTAATGGTATGGATTCCGAAGGTCCGACCAAACCAGCCTTTAGGTGGCTATCGCCATTGCCATCCTGGGCATCGTGCAACCAAACCCCCTGGGGAATCATAGTGCGTAAAAGATTAACCACATCGGTCTGAACACTCTGATCCCAGTTCTCCTGAATCATAATGGCTGCGGTTGCCCCTTGCGCATAGACATTGACCAAGCCATTCTTTATCCCACTCTGAACGACCACTTGCTCTACTTGATCAGTCATATCGACGAGGGTTTCACGACTGTCGGTTTTCAGCATGATAGTCTCACGCATCATCAGTTTCTCCCTAGTGTTTGATGAAATTCAATGTCAATCAATCGGCACTCAGCAGGAATGCCGATTCCTTTTATTTGGAAGCACTATGTACAAATTTAACACTGAAATCGATCTCCCTTTTAAACAGGCTGTATAAAAGGTCCATGAGGTTTTGCTTGAACATCATCTTGGCATTGTCAGTGATGTGGATGTCCAGACCATATTCAAAAACAAGATGGATAAGACCATTCCTGCTTATCACATCTTTGGCGCTTGTAATCCCATACTGGCCGACCGGGTATTGAGCAATGAACCCAATCCAGGCACCCTCCTCCCCTGTCATTTCATCATACGAGAAGCTGCAAGGCGTGATTAAAAAAAAGCTCAGCTCTCAAAACAGCCAAATAAAGACTGACCCGAATCGACCTTGTATTGGGTGCGGCCTGCCGCACCAATAGCGTGTGAGATCGTCCTGAAACCTTTATATTTTCAAACTACCGGATGGCGGATACTGATATTTTCGGATGGACATTAACCGATTTCAGCGAAAAGCCGACGAATCGCCTTCCGGTTTGTCCAGGATGATGCAAGCCGTAAGGCTTGTGCATAAGGCACCCAGCGGTATTCAGCGTGTTCATCGGCATGCAACTTTGGCTGACGTCGACCTGGTACTCTCAAAGCAAACCAGTGTTCCGTATTGACATGGACTGAGGCCGCGTAGCGGGAACGCCAGGCCGGAAGGATGGGAAACTTTTCCTGACAGCAGAGATCAATCAATGCATTACCGGCCATCAACCCAGTCTCTTCATAAAGCTCCCTACGGGCAGCCTGTCTGGCAGACTCTCCCCACTCTAGACTGCCCGTCACTGATTGCCAGAAATCACTGGGGGCAGTACGGCGCAGCATCAGAAACTCACCCCTGATGGTGTAGACCACTACCAGGACCGACGCTGGTCTTTTATTTACCGTCTTCACTAACCGGCTTACGTACCCGGATGGAGAGTTCACGCAGTTGGTCCGCACCCACTACCGAGGGTGCTGAGGTTAACATACAGGCTGCAGTCTGAGTCTTCGGAAAGGCCATCACCTCTCGAATAGAGGCGGAACCGGTCAATAGCATCACCAAGCGATCGAGACCGAATGCCAGACCACCATGCGGTGGACAGCCGAATTTTAAAGCTGATAAAAGAAAGCCAAACTTCTCATCAGCCTCCTCCTCACTGATCTCCAGCAACTTGAAGATCTTCTGCTGTACATCCTGTTGGTGAATACGGATAGAACCACCACCTAGCTCAACCCCATTCATGACCATGTCATAGGCGCGGGACTTGCAATTACCCGGATCGCTATCGAGCAGATCGATCTGATCCAGTTTTGGAGAGGTGAAGGGGTGGTGAAGCGAATTCCAGCGCGCGTGCTGTTCATCCCACTCAAACATCGGAAAATCGATAACCCAGAGTGGTTTCCACTCCCCTTGCATCAAGTCCAGATCCTGACCTATTTTGACACGCAATGCACCCAATGCTTCATTCACTACATGGGTTGTGTCGGCACCAAAGAAAATCAGATCGCCATCTTTTGCGCCGGTGCGTTGTAAAATGCCGTTGACCGCTTCATCCGGCAGAAACTTGAGGATAGGCGACTGCAGTCCCTCAATACCCTTGGCCAACTCATTGACCTTGATATAGGCCAACCCCTTGGCCCCGTAGATACCCACAAATTTGGTATAGGCATCGATCTGCTTACGGCTGAGTGAACTACCACCAGGTACCATCAGTGCCGCAACACGACCCTTCGGATCTTTGGCAGGGCCGGAAAAGACCTTGAATTCAACATCCTGCATCAAATCGCGCAGATCAATCAGCTGCAATGGAATACGAAGATCAGGACGATCTGAGCCATAACGTTCCACCGCTTCGTCATAGCTCATGCGCGGGAAGGGATTCGGTAGATCAACATCCAGAATCTCTTTATACAGCTGACGGATCATCTCCTCGTTGAGCTGAATAATCTCATCCTCGTCGAGGAAGGAGGTCTCGATATCGAGCTGGGTAAATTCAGGCTGTCTGTCCGCCCGCAGATCTTCATCACGAAAACACCGTACGATTTGATAATATCGATCCATACCCGACATCATTAGCAGCTGTTTAAACAACTGTGGTGACTGCGGCAGTGCAAAGAATTCACCAGGATGGGTTCGACTGGGCACAAGATAGTCTCGCGCACCTTCCGGGGTAGCCTTGGTCAGCATCGGCGTCTCTATATCCAGGAAACCTCGATCGTCGAGAAAACGGCGTAGAACCTGTGTCACACGGGCACGGGTGCGGATCTTTTCCAGCATCTCAGGGCGGCGCAGATCGACATAGCGGTAGCGCAGGCGAATCTCTTCTGATGCCTTTTCATGCTCATCAAGCTGAAATGGTGGGGTATCGGCACGATTGAGGACCTCCAGTTCCAGGCCTAGGATCTCAATCTCACCGGTTGGCAGGTCTTTATTCACTGAGCCTTCAGGCCTTTGTCTGACCCGTCCCTTGATCCTTAGCACGAACTCGTTGCGCACATGTTCGGCAATGCCAAACACTTCAGGTAGATCAGGATCATAGACGACCTGTACCAGGCCCTCGCGATCCCTGAGATCAATAAAAATCACCCCCCCATGATCACGACGACGGTGTACCCAACCACAAAGTTCTACTTCCTGGTCGATATGGGAGCTGTTGATCTGTCCGCAATAATGGCTGCGCATGAATGTTTCCTGTGAGAATCCGCTGAAATTGCTCTTCAGCTGGCTAAAAAGCGGGAATGTTACGGCTTGACCTCTGCCTCTGCAAGCCCATTGCTTTCCCAGCGTTTCATCCAGGTTGGTGATATTCATGCCAAGATCGATGTGAGGGTGCACTCAGCAACCCCTGGCAACAGGTTCTAACTGTCCGTGTCCCCTGAAATAGGCATATAAAAACAGTGTGTTGAGTAATTTTTTTCAGTGACTTGGAGAAATATCCTGGCGAGGGATAGCTTCGGGATTGACCGCTCCCATCGAAAGCAGCATCTTCAAACCATCATCGACGCTCATCTCTAACTCTCGGATATCTTCCTTTGGTACAAGGACAAAATATCCGCCGGTGGGATTGGGTGTGGTAGGAATATAGACATTGACCACATCCCGGCCAGTAGCTTGTTGAACAATACCGTTCTCTTCACTGGTTAAAAAGGCAAGTGTCCAGAGTCCTCGTCGGGGGAACTCCACCAGGACCACTTTGCGAAAGGATTTGCCATTGTCGGCAAACATGGTCTCTACCAGCTGCTTGACTGCTGAATAGACCGATCTAACCAACGGGATACGGGACAGTAATCTCTCCCACATGCTCACCAGCTTGCGCCCAAACAGATTGGCCGCCACCAAGCCCGTGATCAACAGAATCAACAAAGAGAGTACAACCCCCAATCCTGGGATATGAAAACCCAGCAGATTATCGGGCCGATAGGCCTCCGGAAGTAGCAACAAGCTGTTGTCCATCCACCTGACTAACAGCTGAATCACAAAAAAGGTTGCACCAAGCGGTAACCAGACCAACAGGCCAGCCACCAGATAGCGTCGAAGGAAACTCATCTATCGTGTCCGATTAGGAATCAGTGACAACCGCAGGAACCACCGCCACAGCTGGATGACTTACTCTCCGACTTGCTGGGCTTAGTCTCTTTTTTACCACTGTCGTGGACGTTTTTCTTATTCCCGCTCTTGAAATCGGTCTCATACCAACCACTACCTTTGAGGCGAAAACCGACCGTCGAGATAACCTTTTTCAGGGCATCCTTTTTACATTCAGGGCACTCAGAAAGGGCCGGATCACTCATCTTCTGCAAGGCTTCCAGCTCATGGTCACAAGCTTCACAGCGATATTCATAGATAGGCATGACAGGTTCCTTAATAGTTTGATTGGGTGGCTATCAACCTAAAAAGAGGCCACCGAATCGGGGAATCCTACCATAATGGGGGCAGTGGATGACTATTCAACCTAGAATCCGCAGTTGAACATGGATTTGAGGGAAATCCCGGCGTATCCAGCAAGGCGTCGTTCGCCGTGAATGGCTATTCCCTTAACAAGAACGACAACGCAGTAGGATGCGTCGGGATTTTTCTCAAATTCGTGTAGCGTGGCTGAACTCACCCAATGGGTGAGAGGATAATCCATAATTTAGTTTTTCATATCATGAACTTACGTCAGATTTCAGTGGTCAACTGCGGAATCTAGGTTCAAGTTCTAATACACTGATTTTTCAGATCCTTCCTCCCGGTTGCCTTCTCAGAGCGCATCTCGGGGCGAATCTTGATCAATCGTACTCCTGATCCAGCTGTTCTCGACGTTGTCTCAACATTTCGCCCTGACGACGCATAATATGTCTGATCAATGCATCTTGGTCGCTGTTGCGGATCAGCGAAAAATTTATCCTGATATGAAAAGGATAGGCGGCATCACCACCTGTCGAGTTATCCACCCCGACCACTTCGCCATAAGCGACTACACCCGTATATGAGGGTAAAAGCAGCAGTTTAATCTCTACCAGGTCCCCCACCTGTAGCGATTCGGTGATATCCATCGCAAGACCACCTGCACTCAGATTGACTGACTGTGAAGGCCGATTCAACAGCTCCTTCTCTTCGGTGAGGAAACTCTGACCCAAAAGGTTGATCTTTTCGTCCAATGCCTTCAAATAATCGGCAACATCCGGGTCACGTTGCTCAATACGATGAAGCGGGGCTGACAGATGCTGGCTAATTGTCTGCAACCGGGTCATCACGGTTAATCGATCATCTCCTTGAAGAGGTTCATCAATGCTTTCCGGTAACTCCTCTGGGGTTATCACCCGATAGCTGACCTGAATCGAATCATCTATTCGGAAGAACTCTCTACGTTCATCCTGGGTCGTACCCGGCTCATCAATAGTCATCTATCAAAACTCCTCTCTCCGTCTTACTAAGTCGTGATGTTGGGTAGAGATATCCTAGTAGCTCACTCATCACTAGCCTTGATCACCTCGCCGCTATCCGTATCCTCTCCACGTTGAATGACAAGCTCAACGCGCCTGTTTTGCGCTCGTTTTTCACTCGAATCATTGCTGACCAATGGCCGCGAATCTGCATATCCTTGAATAAGAAACCGACTTTCATCCAGCGCCGCATTACTCAACATGGCATGTACGACAGTCACTGCACGTGCTGAAGAGAGCTCCCAGTTGGAACGAAACCGTCTAGTGGATATGGGAATGTTGTCAGTATGGCCAGCAACAATAATTTTACCAGGGGTAGAGGCTATTACCTCGGTGATCTTGGTAATAACTTCAAAGAAATCCGGATTCAGATTGGCACGCCCCGATGGAAACGAACCCTTCTCCTGAATGCGGATAATAATCTTAGTGTCTTCGGTCTCCACATCCAGTAATCCATCAGCAATTTCACTATTCAGCATCTCTTGTAATTCGAATGCCTGCTCCTTGACCTCCTGCTCCAATTCAGCCTGCATTGCCGCCTTTGCAGCATCGATATCCAGATCCTGCTGGGATTTCTCTTCTATCTCCAGAAACTCTTTCTCGATATCAGCCGTCTGTTGGCGAATCTCCTTGATGGGTGTCGGCTCGGGCTTGCCGGGACTGAATTCCTGCATGATTACACTGGTACCTTTGACCACCTCCATCACCGGAATCTCACGCTGCACACCAAATGCATCCTTCATCGAGTCTGCCATCTTCTTAAAACGAATCGCATTGATCTCGGCAAAGGAGAGCAGCAGTACAAAAAAGCACATTAGCAAAGACATCAGATCAGCGAAAGTTGCCAACCAGGCTGGTAGGCCGGCTTCACATTTCGGACATTCGTCAGACATCGTCTAGGATTCCTGTACCGGACGTTTACCTGTCGGAAGATAGGTGCTGAGCAGCTGCTCAAGAACCCGTGGATTCATACCCTCTTGAATCCCTGATATCGTTTCAATAATCAGTGACTTATTGGTCTTTTCCATGGTACTGGCACGCGCCAACTTGTTCGAGATGGGCTGAGCAAAGGCGTTGGCGATTACCGCACCATACAAGGTGGTTAGCAGGGCCACCGCCATGGCAGGACCGATACTGGCTGGATCTGACATATTTGCCAACATCTGCACTAGCCCCACCAGTGTTCCAATCATTCCCATCGCTGGCGCCATGATAGCCATATTCGAGAACATCGTCTGACCGACTTCATGGCGTTGAATGGTCAAGTTGATATCCTTGGTCAATAGCTTGTTGACAAGCATAGGATCATGCCCATCGACACAAAGGCCTATGCCTTGCTTGAGGAAATTATTACCGATCTCCTGTCCTTCGAGTGCTAGCAAACCATTCTTACGTGCGATATCAGCAAGCTCCACCGCCTCTTCAATCAGTTTCTTCGGGTCATCGGTTTTATAGAAAAAGGCCTTCATGCCAATGCTGAAAGAGCCGAGAAAATCGCCCAGAGAGACTTGCATTAACGTCACCATGAAAGTGCCGCCTACAACAATCAATATGGAGGGGACATTGACGAATAACATAACATCACCACCCGAAGCGATCGCCCCGATTATTATGCCAAATCCACCCAATAGACCTACCAGAGTAGCAATATCCACCGATTATTTCTCCGATTCCTCGTTGCTGTATTTACAGACTATGAGGGAGCCAGACTTAACCCTGTCCACTGTCAGTCTTCAAGCCTCTTCTACCACTATAATCTGATTGTTTTAGCGGTCAGGCAGGGCCAAACTTTAATTCCTCAACCCCACTATGATGATGATTTTCACAGGTTTGGGCGTACGACAACTGATATCCCAATCCTGTATCCTATCCACCATGTCAAAAGTGAAGAACATTCTCATCACTGGCTGCTCCAGCGGTATTGGTCTTTGTGTGGCCACGGGCTTGAAAACCCGTGGATACAGAGTATTCGCCACCGCCCGCAAGGAGCGGGATGTGACTGACTTACAACAGCAGGGATTCGATGCATTACAACTTGACCTCGATGATGGTCAATCCATCGATCATGCCGTTGATCAGGTACTGGAGCTGACAAACGGGGCACTGTATGCCCTATTCAATAATGGCGCCTACGGTCAACCTGGTGCCATTGAAGATCTAAGCCGCGATGTATTAAAACAACAGTTTGAGACCAATCTGTTTGGGTGGCATCAACTGACCTGCAGGGTTATTCCAGCGATGCGCAGACAGGGTGAGGGCCGTATTATCCAAAACAGCTCGATACTCGGTTTTATGACGCTTCCCTATCGTGGCGCCTATGTAGCCAGCAAGTTTGCTTTAGAAGGTCTGAGCGACACATTACGTCTGGAATTAGCGGGTAGCGGCATTCATGTATCGTTGATCGAACCTGGCCCCATTGAGAGCCGATTTCGTGCTAATGCGCTGGCTATGTGGCATAAACATATTGATGTAGAACACTCAGCGCACCAGCCCTACTATCAGGCAATGCAGAAAAGATTGGAAACAAAAGGCCCTGCAACCCCTTTTACACTACCGCCCGAGGCTGTGTTGAAGAAGGTCATTCATGCCCTGAAGAGCCGAAAACCCAAACCGCGTTACCATGTCACCTTCCCTACCCATCTATTTGCTCTACTTCGACGCATACTGACAAGCCGCGGTATGGATAGAGCACTGAAAAAGGTATCGGGTGATGGTAGACGCTGAGGAGAGTCTACAGAGAGAAATTTCTCGATTATGCGGATATATTGCGTAATTTTACGACAAATCAATCCAATTTCTGCAAAATTGACGCTGGTATGTATGGCCTGGATAGGTGCCAAGAAAAATGGGGAAAATAGACGACGGAGTACTAGGTTGAAGCTTCAAGCTATTGTGTGACAGAATCCATGCCCAATCCGCTACATGCCAGCAGTAAGATACTATGACGAAAGAGACCACCCCGACACCGATTGAGATCAATTTACATCAAAAGTCATGTCTTCTGTCACTCCGATTCTCTGATGGAGCCAATTTTGAACTGCCTTGCGAATATCTACGTGTTTTCTCCACTGCTGCTGAAGTAAAAACAAGTGAAACTCCAATCACAGGCAAAGAGTCAGTGAATATTGAGAGGATTGAACCTCAGGGTCAATATGCCATTCGTCTCATATTTGACGATGGTCACGACACCGGCATCTTCTCCTGGGAGACACTTTATAAGCTTGGCTGCGAGAAGGAGAAGAACTGGAACAGCTATCTGGAAAAACTCCAGGCTTTAGGATATGAGCGGCGGGATGAGGTCGATAGGGAGCGGCGAATTAAACTTTTCTACTTCGCCTGGCTAGCCAACAAAACCGGTAAGGAGAGTGAAGAAGTCGTGCTGCCACCGTCCGTGACTAATATCTCGGAGTTATTAAAACTATTAAGAAACCGGCGCAATGAAATTGCCCCTGTCTTTGATGAATCGCTTCTGAGACCGACCATCAATAAGCAGTTTGCTGAATTTTTCACACGCTTGGAGGATGGTGATGAGGTTGCACTGGTGCCAAACCGCCCTACCCCACCTGCAACACCTAATGAGTAAACTCAAAACTCTTACTCACCCCCGAACGTAGGTTAGTATTAGGCTCTTACCAAGGGAGTTACCATTGGCTGTGAGCCACGCCTTGATCAAGGATATTCTTGAAACCCTGAATGCGACATATTAGGTTGCCGGGTTAATAACAGATCCTAATTCAAATCGAAACTGAGTGATTGCGGTTGGCCATTGCGTACGATCTCAACCTGTATCGATTGTGCATTTTTCAATTTTTCAATCAGTTTCATCGCCTCTTTGTCATTAGACAATGGTATACCGTTGACAGACGTCACCAGATCGGAAGGACGCACACCCAACTGATTGTAGAGCTCCCGGTTCTTTTGCGGTAAGACACGGTAGCCTTTCATACCCTCTCTCGACCTGACTGGCACGAAGCGGACATGTTCAAATATTTTTAATGGCTCGTTTCTCAACATCTCTCGATAACGGCTGAGATTTCTTCTAGAAACAGGGGGGACATTTGGACCCGGGGCAACTGTACTTTTGGATTTTCTAGTGGTTCTAGAAACCGAGGGGGAACTTTTGTTCGAGATTTTAGGAAAACGCAATACTTCAGATTGACCATTTCTCAATAAAACCACTCGATCCTCAAACACAGCCTGTAAGGTGACACCCGACATTACCGCACTGCCGACCTTATAGTATTTTTGCACCGACCCGGAGGTTCCAATGATGGCTTCTCCTTTATTTGTTTGTGCGGATACAAAGACGCCGTGCAGGGTCAGATTTAGCCGGGTATCCGGTGCCTTCTTATCGATAGCCTTTTTCGGTTTGGTTGCACCCGCAATACCGAACAGATGTAATTTTGCCACTTTTTCGAGCTGGTTAGTGCTGGCTGGATCTCTGTTGCCGGATGTAGATTTAGAGGCATTGAGAGGACGGACTTGTTGTTGAATCTCAGGTTCAGGTATCAAACGCCAGGTCAGATCCGCCATCCGCCAGCCAATCAGTAACAGCAGCAGCAGTGCGACAGCCAGCGGTAATTGTCTTGAAAGGAGTTTCTCCAACCACTTGGGGGTCGGTTTTTCTGCCATCCAGTCATTAAGATAGGCTTGTGCCTGTGCAGCGATATTCATCTCTCTCCCCACTCGTGTGGAAATCTCCTTATCTATTCCGGGTATCGCATCAGTTTAGGATGCAGCTTGAACGTTTTCTTTATCTTAGCAAGCATCTTCTCTGCCAATCTGTGATCTACCTCCGGCCCAACCCTGACACGGTAGTGTTGTTTGCCATCCAGTTTCACCCTCTCCATCTGCGCTGGCAGATCGGCTTTTCGTAAACTTGCAACCAGCTTTTTTGCATTCTGCTCATTGGTCAGACTAGCTACCTGAATCATCCAGGCCGTTGGTGAAGACTTGCCTATAGCGGCTGGCACTTCACTCTTTGGCTTAGACTTAAGCTTAGACTGAGGGTGAGGCGTAGTTTCAGGAACCGTTTTCGAAGCGGGAACCCGCTTAGGCTCTACCCTTGGTGTTGTTTTACTGGGCGTTGATTTCTCAGATTTTGTTTGCGGAACAATCTGAACAGCTGCCCGCTCCTTAATGGGAGGTTTTGCAGGAATAGTGTGATCGGAGACTATCTGAGTTTCAACCGGATCATCAATCAGCATGGGCACAAATACCACAATCAATGCAACCAGCACTGCACCACCCAGCAATCGCTGTTTAAGTCTCTCCTCCAGGGCCATATCTACTTTTCCATCTAACTGTTCAACAAATTACCCGGAACCGGCCATCTTTTAGATCAGTGCCGTAATCAGCCAAGTATATCAGCTCAATTCTCGATAACCTTCATTATCCCAGGATTATACTAACCCGACCGTAGGTTAGGCGACATTCAGGTTAGTAAGTCCAAATATCCCATCGCCTCTCCGACAATCAGAAAGGATCCGAACACCAGAATCAGGTCTTGAGAGTGTACCTCATCTCGGCATGCTTGATAGGCCTGGGGAAATGCATGGAAGCAATTGATGGGTTTATTCACTCCTGCCTGCCGAAGCGCGATGGCCAATTGTTTAGCCGAGCGTCCCCTCTCTCCCGGCAAATCAAGCAGATACCAACTTGTGATTCGCGACCCAAGTATATCGGCCACAGCAGCAACATCCTTATCTCTCAGCATTCCGAACAGGGCATGGATGTGGCCCTGGCAGTCCAATCTATCCAACGCCTCGCAAAGCGTTTCCAGTGATTGCCTGTTATGCGCCACATCCAGAAGAAGACAGGGCTTGCATGGCACCCATTGTAACCGTCCAGGCAGCCTGACTTGTTGTAATCCGTTAGCAATGAGTTCCCAACTTACCGGGAAAGTGTCCTGCAGAAGCTGGCAGACCATTACCACAGCACTGGCATTGACTAACTGTTTACTCCCACTTAGATCTGGAACAGGCAGTAACTGCTTTACACTATCCGGCCCCGACCACTGCCAACCATCCTTATGCAGATCAAAGTCAAATTCGCGGCCCGACAAATAGACCTCTGCCTGAAGTTGTTCGGCCTGCTCAGATACTGAATGAGGCATTTCTCGATCCCCCAGCACCACCGGCCTGTAGGGACGGATTATTCCCGCCTTCTCTCGACCTATTGCTTCACGGTCGTCTCCTAGCAAATCAGTATGATCCAGATCGATAGTAGTGATTAACGCCACATCTGTATCGATAATGTTCACTGCATCAAGACGCCCTCCAAGACCCACTTCCAAGATGACCAGATCGGGTTTTTCGGCTGCATATATGATCAATGCCGCAAGGGTAGCGAATTCAAAGTAGGTTAAACTCACTCGACCCCGGGCCTGATCAATGGCCTCAAAGGCATGGCACAGTTGCTGATCGGAAACGGCTACACCATTCAAGCGGATGCGTTCATTGTAGTGGACCAGATGGGGAGAGGTGTAGGCGCCTACACTAAAACCTGCCTGGCGGTAGATGGTCTCCAGCATGGCCACACTGGATCCTTTGCCATTGGTACCTGCAATTGTGACAACCTTTGAGTGCAGGCCCTCTGGTTGCAGTCGCTGCCATACGGCAATAACCCGATCCAGGCCCAATTCAATCTCTTTCGGGTGTAGGGTGGTTTGCCAGTCGAGCCACTGATCCAGCGTATCAAAGCGCATGACTATTAACCCGGCAACCAGCTTATACTTGATGGATGCAGCGAACCGATACCTGAAGTCGTTTGTTCAAGCTCTTGGTTTACTCATCAGGATACTGATCAGATCGGCAATGCGATCCCGCATATCCCGTCGGTCGATAATCATATCAATGGCACCATGGTCGAGCAGAAACTCACTGCGTTGAAAACCTTCCGGCAGTTTTTCTCGCACCGTCTGCTCGATGACCCGTGGACCGGCAAATCCGATCAAGGCATTCGGCTCGGCTACATTGATATCACCCAACATTGCCAGGCTGGCGGAGACACCACCCATGGTTGGATCGGTCATGACGGATATGTAGGGTAAGCCACGTTTTTGCAGACGCTCCAGGGCAGCACTGGTTTTGGCCATCTGCATCAAAGAGAACAAGGACTCCTGCATGCGTGCGCCACCGCTTGCAGAGAAGCAGACCAGAGGAGTATGTCGTTCAAGGGCCATGTTGACACCACGCACGAAACGCTCACCTACCACTGAGCCCATCGATCCACCCATAAAACTGAACTCAAAAGCTGTCACAACCAGGTCAATCCCTTTCAGCTGGCCGCGCATGGACACCAAGGCATCCTTCTCGCCGGAGCTTTTCTGAGCCTGGCTGAGACGCTCCCTGTACTTCTTACTGTCCTTGAATTTCAGGGGATCAACCGATTCCAAATTGGCGCCTATCTCCTCCCGGGGCTCCGGATCAAGAAAGGTCTCCAGACGCCGCCGGGCACCGATCCGGTTATGGTAGTTACATTTGGGACAGACATCGAGATTCCTCTCCATCTCTGCCCGGTAGAGAATTGCGCTGCATCCAGGACACTTGGCCCACAAGCCTTCGGGTACCGCACGCTTGTGTCCGGCATCCGTACGGATGCGGCTTGGCATCAATTTTTCAAACCAACTCATAGATGTATTCGACCTTTATCTCTTTATATACCCGAATCCAACGATTCTGAGGGTTGTTAACAGCCCCTATCCAAAACCTGGACTAATACCATCACCGACACTAGTCTACCTTATCCATCGCCTGTCTCATCGATGAAATCACTTCCCGCAGGGAGGCACCGATTTTTTCAGGCTCGTCAGCCAGGGCTTCAACACGGGAAACCAAAGCACTGCCTACCACCACGGCATCCGCCAGTCGTGATACAGCAGCGGCAGTTTGTGCATCCTTTATACCAAAACCTACGCCAACAGGCAGATCGGTTCTGCTACGAATCTCTGCTAGCTTATGTTCCACCGATTTCAGATCCAGGTGGCCGGCACCAGTGACACCCTTAACTGAAACATAATAGACGAAGCCACCTGACACATCACAAATACGCTGGATTCGATCAGGTGTACTGGTGGGAGCCACAAGGAAAACCTGATCGATCAAATTAGCTTTAAATATCCGTTGTAGCTCCTCTCCCTCTTCCGGAGGGATATCAACAATCAGTAAGCCATCCACACCGGCATTTGCCGCCTGGTCAGCAAAATGTTCATAACCCATCACTTCGATAGGATTAAGATAACCCATCAGTATCACAGGTGTCTCTGCATCCAGCTGCCTGAACTGAGTGACCATATCCAACACATCCCGCAGGCTGACATGGTATTCCAATGCGCGTTCGCTAGCCCGTTGAATAACCGGCCCATCCGCCATTGGGTCTGAAAAGGGTACGCCCAGTTCGATGAGATCGGCACCTGCAGAAACCAAATCATGCATCAAATCCACAGTAATCTCCGGAATGGGATCTCCGGCAGTGATAAAGGGTATCAACGCCTTCTTATTCTGTGCCTTGAGTTGAGCAAATTTCCTGCTGATCAGACTCATAGCCGAATGCCCTCCCTCGCGGCAACGGTATGCATATCTTTATCACCTCGTCCCGAGAGATTAACCAGAATTATCTGATCAGGTCTCATGGTTGTTGCCAGTTGACTGGCATAGGCAAGGGCATGGCTTGACTCAAGTGCTGGGATTATTCCCTCGATACGTGTCAAATCATGGAATGCAGCGAGTGCTTGATCGTCTGTTACAGCGACGTAGTTGGCGCGCCCACTGTCTTTCAACCAGGCATGTTCAGGTCCGACACCCGGATAGTCCAATCCTGCAGAAATAGAGTGGGTCTCAATGATCTGACCATCAGCATCTTCCATCAGATAGGTACGATTGCCATGTAACACCCCTGGTTTGCCGGCACAGAGGGGGGCAGCATGTTGCCCCGTTTCCAGACCGTTGCCAGCAGCCTCAACACCATAAATAGCAACCCCTTGATCATCTAAATAGGGATAGAAAAGACCGATAGCGTTTGAACCACCACCCACACAGGCTACCAGTGCTTCCGGCTGACGGCCTGCCTGGTGTAGCATCTGGGTACGCGCCTCTCTGCCAATGATTGATTGAAAATCGCGCACCATCGCCGGATAAGGATGAGGCCCAGCTACCGTGCCAATGATGTAAAAAGTGTTATCTACATTCGTCACCCAGTCACGCATCGCTTCGTTAAGGGCATCCTTGAGCGTTTTTGAGCCAGACTCGACCGCTCTCACTTCTGCCCCAAGCAGACGCATACGATAGACGTTTGCCTCCTGCCTAACGATATCCACAGCCCCCATATAGACCACGCACTCCAACCCGAGCCTGGCGGCGACTGTTGCACTGGCCACCCCATGCTGGCCAGCGCCTGTTTCAGCGATGATACGACGCTTACCCATATGCCGGGCAAGCAGAGCCTGTCCGACAGTGTTGTTCACCTTATGCGCACCTGTGTGATTCAGATCCTCTCGTTTCAGGTAGATCTGTGCACCACCCAACTGCTCGCTCCAGCGTCTGGCATGGTAGATAGGGGATGGACGTCCAACATAGTTAGCGAGATCCTCGTCCAACTCCCTCAGAAAATTCTCATCCGCCATGTAATGTTGATAAGCGACGCGTAACTCTTCCAAAGGCTCCATCAGCGTCTCAGGTACGAACAGCCCTCCGTATGGTCCAAAATGGCCCCGTTCGTCAGGTAGTGTCCCAATAATATTTTCAGTTATCGCCACGCTTTACTCCTGCAATGAAGGCCTCAATCTTTGTGGCATCTTTCACCCCTTTCGATACTTCAACACCACCGCTGACATCCACTGCATAGGGATGCACCTGTCTTATCGCCTGAACTACATTCTGCGGATTGAGGCCACCCGCAAGAATGATCTTCGAGGCCAAGGTTGGTGAGATCCTGCTCCAGTCGAAGCACTGCCCTGTACCACCTGGTACCCCCGCTTGATAGCTATCGAGTAATAACCCCGAAGCATGACTAAAATCACGCTCAACTATAGCCAGGTCAATCCCCTCTCGCATCCTAACCGCTTTAATCCAGGGCCGGCCATAACCACTGCAGTCCGCCGCGGTTTCATGTCCATGGAACTGCAGCAGATCGATAGGCACCTCACGGATAAAACGTTCGATCTGTGAGCGAGCCTCATCCACAAAAAGACCCACCACTGTAACAAATGGCGGCAGGGTTTTCACAATGGCCTGCGCCTGTCTGAGAGAGATTGCCCGAGGACTGGGGGGGTAAAACACCAATCCGATCGCATCAGCACCGTGTCGGACAGCATCAGCAGCATCTTCCACTCGAGTGATACCACATATTTTTATCCGGGTTCTCATGATCCTGGAAACCTCAGTTGAACACCATGAAGGGCGCATTGGCGGCGTAACTCCGTTCAGCCAATCGATGTAACCCTTTAACAGTCAAAAAATTCATGTCATTAAAGCGATTTACAGAGTAGGTAGTGGCCAGTTGAGGATTCTAGAATTATCAGCAGAAAGATACAGCATGCCGATCGCTTGTGCTACGACAAACAACATCCTTAATGTCATGTCTAGTGTCCAATACAAGATAACGACAAATTACATTAATCATCCTGATTACCCACCCTACTCAGCCATCGAACCACTGAGCTGAGAATAGGGGATCAAACCAATCAGTCCCACTATCTATAGGTTACAAATACTAATGGCACTTACTTAACTGCTAAAGATCGAATATGCACGACCTTATACAGCCCTGCCCCACGATAACGCGCTGGTCCACATAAATCCTCGTGTTAACGTTTCAGAACACCTTAAGTTAATTACCATTCAACAGCTATGCAATAGCTGAGCGTGGTGGGTAATCAGTTAAAATCATTGATCTGCTTTGCACCTGCGGATTCTGGAATATCAAACTCTGCCGGGTAATCAACCTTGGTAAGGTAGAGTCCTTGTGGGGGAGCCGTGACGCCACCCAGGGTGCGGTCACGCAAGCAGAGTACCTCTTCTGCCCATGACACGGCCTGTTCTCCTTTGCCTATAGCAATGAGTACACCGGCGATATTTCGTACCATATGGTGCAGAAAGGCATTGGCATGTACCTCGATGCTCACAAAGCTACCTTGTCGTTTGACAGCCAAACGATGGATGGTTCTGACAGGGTGTTTAGCTTGGCAGCCTAACGCACGATAAGAAGAGAAATCATGGGTGCCTACAAGCTTTTGAGCCGCGATATGCATACGAGACTCATCCAATGGCTGGTGAATCCAAACTGCACGTTTGCGCCATAGCGCCGAGCGAAACTGCTGATTCAGGATCAGATAGCGATAGTGCCGCCCAATGGCAGAAAAGCGGGCATGAAACGTGTCTGGCGCCTGTTTGGCCCAACTGATACTGGTATCATCAGGAAGATTGGTGTTACTGCCTAAGACCCAGGACCTGATGGATCGGTGTGCACCGGTTTCGAAATGGACCACTTGGCCAGTGGCATGGACACCACTATCAGTACGTCCGGCACAATGCACCGTGACATCATGATCGGCAACCCTGGAAAGCGCGAGCTGCAATAACTCCTGTACGCTACGAACATCCCCTTGGAACTGCCAGCCGTGAAATGCGCTGCCATCGTATTCCACTCCAAGTGCTATCTTCATGCACCACCCTGAAATAAAAAAAGGGGCGCACCCAGTGCGCCCCCCTGACGTTAGATACCGTTGCTGTCAGGCACCGAGATTATTCAATAACGCCTCGGCCTCTTTCTGCTGCAGTTCACTGCCTTCGCTGGCAACTTCTTCAAGGATACCTTTTGCACCTTCATTGTCACCCATATCGATATAGGCACGGGCGAGATCCAATTTGGTCGTAATCTCATCAGTAGAGTCAAGATCCAGATTTTCGCTATGACTGTGTAACAAGCTCAGCTCATCAAGTTCCGAATCTTCATTATCCAGATCAGAAGAGAGACCCTCCAACTCCTTTTCTATGCTTTCTAGATCGAGGTTATCCAATGACTCGGAATCCTCAAGTTCGATCGCATCTGAAGCGGATTCAGCGGAAACAGAATGAGAGGGTGACTCATCATCCTCTATGTCAGCCAGATCAAAAGGTAGAGGCTCTTCAGTCTCAGCCTTGGCCTGTTCTGAATCCACATCCAGATCGCTCAAGTCGATATCAAGTGCATCCGAATCCTCATTGACCGCAACACCCGATTCCATCTTATTGAGGAATTCAGAGTCCAAGGAGAGATCGGCTTCAAGACTTTCAGAATCCAGTCCATCAAGGTTATCCAGATCGCTGAGATCCATTGAATCGATCTCAACTTCGGATGCTTGTTGTAATGCCTCAATCTGAGGCTGCTCGTCCATGCCACCTAGAGTCTCCGAACTGAGGTCCAGCCCCAAGTCATCCAAATCATCAACACCGGAAAGAGCAGCACCGGCAGCCATTCCTGCCGCACCAGCAAATAATGCATGGCCAGGATCCAACTCTTGACCCATAGCGGCTATTTTCGACCAGGCATCGGGCTGTCTATCCTCTACACCCGCATCGTGCAACTCTTGGGCAAGCGATGTGAATTCACTTGGCTTTTTAGCAGAAAAGTAGATCTCAACCAATTTGTGTTTGAGCTCTTCCCGCTCCGGAAATTTATCAATCGCCTGCTTTATCAGCTCTTCGGCTTGTTGATAACGACCATACGCTATATAGACATCAGCTTCGGATAAAGGATCTACTTCACCTGTTTCATCTTGCAATGCATCGATATCACTGGGTGAGAAATCACTCATAAACGAGGTTTCATCGGTCGGCGCAGTGAGAGAGCTGTTATCATCCTTACCACTGACGACAACGCCACTGTCAGGTGAAACCAATATACTCTCTGCAAACTCAGCCTCGGCCTCTTTGCGACGACGCATGATCATCCACAATAGACCGATCAACAGGACTGTGACACCCCCGACTATACTCAGGAGGCTGCTGTTCTCTTTCAAGCCATCGAAGTAAGACACCTTCTTCGGTGGCATTTTGACAACGGGTGGTGTTACAGGCTGCTCAGCAGTGACAGGAGGTTTAACTGTGGCTGTTGGCGCAGGTGTTGGCTCAACCACTGGTGCTGGAACTTCCTCTTCTGCTATGACCGGCTGCTGCGCTGCCTCGATTTGTGCTTCGATATCGACTTCTTCGATCACCGTACCTTCTGGAATCGGTACCACAGGCATCTCAGCCTCAACCATGGCTTGTGGCTCAATCTCAGGCTCAGGCTCAGCTGCTACTTCTGCTTCCACAGGTGCCGGCATCGACTCTTCTGCAGGTACAGGTTCAACCGACTTCATCTCCTCCATTTTCTCAGAGGCGATATCTTGGGCCGTTTGGATCTCAGAGAGTTGATCACTCTTCAGTGTCAGTAGACGCTGAATATCCTGGATCTGTTTCTCGAGCTCCTGAACGCGGGTCCGTAATGTATCATTCTCTTGCAGAGCCCCTTCATTGGACTCCCTGACAAGCATGATCTCCTGCTGCAGTCGGTCAAGATCGTTACTGGATTCAGCCATGCCCTCCCGGTCAGCTGCTTCTCCGGCACCTGGTTTGGCGGAGATTAATTTGAGCTGGTCTTCATCTTTTGGCGCGGCTCTACTGGGCTTCTTGTCAACCGACGGTTTTGTAGAGACACCCGCACGGTCTGAGCGCCACGCCTGTGTTTGTGCAAGAAACTCATTAAGAGCCTCACGTTTCGAAAGAGAAGTAACATCGGCATCCTCAGGCAGGCGCAATATCTTGCCCACTTTGAGGTTATTAACATTGTTTTTGATAAAGGCCGACGGGTTGTGGCGTTGCAGGGCCATCATCACCTGTTCGACAGACTCCTCTGACCGCTGCATCTGCTTCGCGATTTTCCAGAGATTGTCATTGGGCTGCACCGGACCATATTCTCTGGCATCGCCACTACTCATGGAGGAGCTCGCCGTCTCTGTTCGTGCGATGGCTGTACTGCGAGAAGGTGCTGTTTTCGTTACTGGGGTAGAGATCGATTGCGGAGCTCGTCTTAGCGTCACCGGTGGATCCAGCAGCACCGTATATTCGCGCACCAACCTTCCTTTAGGCCAATTCACTTCAACCAGGAAATTCAGGAAGGGCTCCCGTATGGCATCAGAACTGGAAATTGATATCACCGGTTTACCTGATGGCGATAACATAGGCGCGAACTTCAGACCGGTCAGCAGAAAGGGTCTATCCATACCTGCTTTGTTAAAGGCCTCTAGGGAGGCCAGCGAGACACGAACATCCTGCAGTTCTTCCTGGGTGACAGAAAGCAGATCGATATCGGCCTTAAAAGTCTGGTTGAGCGCCGATTGGGGATGTATTTCACCCAATCCGAGAGCCAGAGCACCAATGGGTGATAGGGCTGTTGCGACAGCCACTGCCAGAGACAGCTTACGAATCATGCTTCCTCCTTGCCAGAAAACATACCCTACCGGTCAAACTCGTTCCGGCACAGTGGACGAAAAGGCCCGCTGAACAGTCCCGATAGGTTTAGAATAAACTTAACAATTAGTCGCTAACTATAGCTGATGAATGATCTTTTTACCAAAACTTCAATGATCTTCACACTATTTTCTGCTTTACCACTCCACAGCTAGCCAGCGACTACCCAAAGTGAGAATTAGGTCGAGTTTTTCACCTTTAAATTAGCCCTAATTACACTCCAAATAGAAAACCCCGTCGTCAGTCGATCGACTCTACGACGGGGTTAAATGTGCTTCTCCAGATAAAATCTGTCAGCAATTCATCCTTCCAGCAGAATCCTTAGCATTCGTCGCAGTGGTTCCGCAGCACCCCATAAGAGCTGATCACCTACAGTAAAGGCATTGAGATACTCAGTACCCAGGTTCATTTTCCTCAGACGCCCGACTGGGACAGTCAATGAACCTGTAACCTGGGCCGGATTTAATTCTCGTACTGTGATATCCCGTTCATTCGGAATAACCTTTGCCCAACTGTTGGCATCATCCAGTATCGACTCCACTTCGTCTATCGGCACATCACTACGTAACTTTATGGTCAATGCCTGACTATGGCATCGCATGGAGCCGATGCGTACACAAGTTCCATCAATTGGAACAGGATTATCACTTCGTCCCAAAATCTTGTTGGTTTCAACAAATCCCTTCCATTCCTCTTTGCTCTGACCATTATCCAACGGCACATCGATCCATGGAATTAGGCTCCCGGCTAAAGCGGCACCAAAATTGTCAGTTGGAAAACCGTCACTTCGCAGCGTCTCTGCAACTTCTCTGTCGATCTCGAGGATAGCAGAGGCAGGGTTGGCTAATTTTTCCTGTACCGCCTTTTCGACAGCACCCATCTGACTGATCAGCTCGCGCATGTTTTTCGCACCCGCTCCTGAGGCAGCCTGATAGGTCATTGATGTGACCCACTCTACCAGGTCCTCTTGAAACAACCCGCCAAGGGCCATCAGCATTAAACTGACCGTGCAATTCCCACCGATGAAGTCTTTTTTGCCGTTAGCCAGCCCCTCACGAATCACCGAGTTGTTAACTGGGTCGAGGACGATCAGCGTGTGATCTTTCATGCGCAAGCTGGAGGCTGCATCAATCCAGTAGCCTTTCCAACCGGTAGCACGTAATTTTTCGTAGACCTGATTGGTATAGCCACCACCCTGACAGGTCACGATCGCCTCCATCTTCATCAGGGCATCGATATCAGTAGCATCTTTCAGCGGGGCTATCTCCCTGCCAATATCCGGTCCTGGCAGCCCTACCTGAGAAGTGGTGAAGAATACCGGTTCTTCAATCCCGGCAAAATCATTCTCCTCCAGCATTCGTCCCATCAGGACGGATCCCACCATGCCTCGCCAACCAACAAATCCAACTCGTTTCATCTTAAAAAACCCAAAAAGTATTTTTGAATCGTGAAATTAGAATAGAACGCGCATATTCAAATAGAGCTTACCCGCGCAATAATTCAAAATTCAACATTAAAAAAGCATAATTAATCTATTGCCGCAACAATAGCATCACCCATCGCCTCACAGCCCACTTCAGTCATCTCATCCGACATGATATCCGGTGTGCGCAAGCCATCATCCAAAACCTTATCCACAGCACGTTCGATACGATCTGCCATTGCCGGTTCATCCAAGCTGTATCGCAACATCATTGCGACGGAAAGTATGGTCGCCAGGGGATTTGCTGTACCTTTACCCGCTATATCCGGTGCCGATCCGTGTATCGGCTCATACATACCCTTACCCTGCTCATCCAAAGATGCAGAGGGCAGCATGCCAATAGAGCCTGTTAACATCGCCGCGCAATCAGACAGGATATCGCCAAACATATTGGTCGTCACCATCACATCGAACTGTTTTGGCCATTTCACCAGTTGCATGGCTGCATTGTCTACATACATATGACTCAATTCCACATCGGGATGTTCTTCACCGATTCGGCTCACTACTTCACGCCATAATTCCGTACATTCAAGCACGTTCGCCTTATCAACAGAGCAGACCCGCTTGCCGCGTTTTTTTGCAATATCGAAAGCCACCCGGGCGATACGGTCGATTTCGGACTCACTATAGACCAGTGTGTTAAAACCTTGTCTTTCACCACTATCCAATTCCCGGATACCACGCGGATGACCAAAATAGATGCCACCTGTCAGCTCACGCACAATCATGATATCAAGACCCGCGACAATGTCGGCCTTGAGGCTGGAGGCATCCGCCAATTGCGGGTAGAGGATGGCAGGGCGAAGATTTGCAAAAAGATTGAGCGAGGATCGTAGACCCAACAACCCCTTTTCCGGACGTATTGAGATATCCAATGCCTCCCACTTTGGGCCCCCAACAGCACCGAGTAAAAGGGCATCAGCCTCTTTTGCCAGATCCAAGGTTGCATCAGGCAGCGGTCCACCAGTGGCATCAATCGCCGCACCGCCAACCAGTGCCTCATCTAGATCGATGTCCAGCCCATAATTATCGCGGAGCGACGCCAACACTTTGACCGCTTCTGCGACAATTTCAGGGCCTATTCCGTCACCCGGCAGTATCAGAATACTCTTACTCATCTTTAATCACCTGAAGTAGCCCCACCACAAATTGAGAAATTACTAGTGGGTTATTTACGTTGTAATTCAATATATTATATTAACTTATTTACAATCAACTCAAAGAATTTTACGGCATGATTGATCACCCACCATGAAACAGCCAAGGCGCCTCACTTTTTCTTCGCTTTTCATACGCCTTGATGGCATCAACTTTTTGCAGTGTAAGACCAATATCATCCAAGCCATTAAGCAGACAGTGTTTTCGAAAGGGGTCCACCTCAAACATAATCCGCTCATCGCCTATAACCAGTGCTTGCTTGTGCAGATCAACGGTCATCTCCAATGCCTGGTCATCACCGGCCAAGCGAAAAAGATCATCAATAGTTTTCTCTTCTAAAACTACTGGAAGAAGACCATTCTTAAAGCAGTTATTAAAGAATATGTCAGCATAACTTGGGGCTAGAATTACCCGAAATCCGTAATCCTCCAGCGCCCAGGGAGCATGTTCACGGGATGACCCACACCCGAAATTCTTTCTTGTTAAGAGTATTTGTGCACCTTTGTAGCGGATATCATTTAGTACGAAATCCGAATTAACAGACCTTTTACTGTTATCCATCCCTGGTTCACCCTGGTCAAGATAACGCCACTCATCAAACAGGTTGGGACCAAAGCCTGAACGTTTAATCGACTTCAGAAACTGTTTCGGAATAATGGCATCTGTGTCTACATTGGATCTATCCAAGGGGCAGACAATGCCTGTGAATATCTCAAATTTTTGCATTGTATAATCCTCTTTTCCGAACTGTTTATTATTTTTTAATCAGGGTAGCCACATCGATAAAGTGGCCGCTCACAGCAGCGGCGGCGGCCATCGCTGGACTGACTAGATGGGTGCGGCCTCCCTGCCCCTGTCTACCCTCGAAGTTACGGTTGGAGGTGGAAGCGCAGCGTTCCCCCGGTGATAAACGATCTGCATTCATGGCAAGACACATCGAACATCCCGGTTCACGCCATTCAAAGCCAGCCTTGGTAAAGATCCGATCAAGTCCCTCCTGTTCCGCCTGGGCCTTAACCAAACCTGACCCCGGAACCACCAGCGCCAACTTAATATTCGCTGCCACTCGCCGGCCATTGGCTATCTGCGCCGCTGCCCGTAGATCTTCTATACGTGAATTGGTACATGAACCAATAAAAATCTTGTCCAGACTGATATCGCTCATCGGGGTGCCGGCTTTAAGCCCCATGTAGTCTAATGCACGACCCATCCCTTCCGCCTTCACACTGTCTGGCTCATCCGCAGGATTGGGTACCGAATCATCGATACCCACAACCATCTCAGGTGAGGTTCCCCAGGTCACTTGGGGCTTGATAGCCGCGGCATCCAGTGTCACTACACGGTGAAACTCAGCACCTTCATCGCTATGCAGTGTCCGCCAGTTGGCCACGGCACGCTCCCATTGATCACTATTAGGGGCATAGGGACGTCCCCTGACATAGTCGATGGTTTTGTCATCGACTGCGACAAAGCCTGCTCTTGCCCCCGCTTCAATCGCCATGTTACACAGCGTGAGCCGTCCTTCTATGGAAAGATCCTCAATTACGGAGCCCGCGAACTCTATCGCATAACCGGTACCCCCCGCAGTGCCGATCTCACCGATTATCGCCAAAACAATATCCTTGGCGGTCACACCAGGCCCTGCCTTGCCTTCGACCCGGACCTGCATTGCCTTTGACTTCTTCTGGATAAGGCACTGTGTAGCAAGCACATGCTCGACCTCAGAAGTACCGATACCAAATGCCAGTGCACCCATCGCACCATGGGTGGAGGTATGGGAGTCACCACACACCACTGTCATCCCTGGCAGAGTCGCGCCCTGCTCCGGACCCACAACATGGACAATACCCTGGCGTGTGTCGAGCATCTCGAATTCAGGAATACCAAATTCACGACAGTTTGCATCCAGCGTCTCGACCTGAGTGCGAGAGATAGGATCCTCAATGGCCTCTACGCCGCCTGCACGTTCGGTAGTAGGTACATTGTGATCCGGTGTCGCCAGGTTGGCGTCGACCCGCCAGGGCTCACGTTCAGCCAGACGTAATCCTTCGAATGCTTGGGGTGAGGTCACCTCATGTACTAGATGACGATCGATATAGATCAATGCGGTGCCATCATCATCAATCTGCACCAGATGGGATTCCCAGAGTTTATCGTAAAGGGTTTTGGCACTCATCTCTCATAACCTCATATATCTCAATTGATCACCTGGACTCAGGTTTAAAAACATAGGGCAGTGTGCTACATAATACAAATTCATAATTTTTATTTTTTCCATTCTTTACAGGAATAGATATGGAATTAAATGCCCTTCGTGCTTTTGTACAAGTAGCCCATGACGGATCATTCTCCCAGGCCGCCGAATCCCTCTACTTGACCCAACCTGCAATCAGTAAACGTATTGCCGGACTGGAAAATGAACTCTCCATCCGGCTCTTTGATCGCATGGGCAGGCAGGTCTTTCTCACCGAAGCCGGACGACATCTACTACCCAGAGCCAAGCGGATCATCCATGAACTCACCGATATTCGGCGTGAGCTGTCCAATCTATCGGGAAGGATTGCCGGTCGATTGGCGATGGGCACCAGTCACCATATCGGTCTACATCGACTGCCTGCTGTGCTGCGTAGTTATACCGATTCCAACCCTCAAGTCGAACTGGATATCCATTTCATGGAGTCGGAAAAAGCCTGTCAATCAGTGGAACATGGCGAACTGGAACTGGCCGTTGTGACACTGCCGTTGAAGCCTGCCGATGCCTTGCGTAGCAAGACGATTTGGCTAGACCCCTTAAAAGTAGTGGTAGGCATGGATCATCCATTGGCAAAACTTCATCAAGTGAGCCTGAATGAGCTTTTACACTACCCGGCCGTATTACCAACCCGTGGAACCTATACCCGAACATTGGTGGAGCAACGAATCTCAAGCCACCATAAACAGGTAAATTGTTCACTCGCCACAGATTATCTGGAAACCCTGAAGATGATGACCACAATCGGTCTGGGATGGAGTCTGCTGCCGGAGATTCTCCTGGATGATCATCTGGTATCTTTGAAGGTGCCCGAGTTGGAACTGAGTCGCTCGCTTGGCATTGTCACACACCGAAAACGTACACTTTCAAACGCTGCACAGGCAATGCGTGAAATGTTGCTGTTCAGGGGCAATCAACATTACTGAATCAAACTGCAGTCAATAAACAGATCACAGTAAAGACCCGTAACAGCCTCAATATCTTAATTAAGCGTCTGTCCAAAAAAAAACCGTGCAGCTACACCAGCGTCTGGTTGGTATCTTTCTCTATCACCCCAACAGCACACCCCAAAGGCACTTCCTTCGGGGTTCATCCCTGTGCATTGCTGGAATTGATGTTCAGATAGACCTAACGAGTCCTTTTACAAACACCCTCAGGAAAGAAGAAGCTGATTTCAACCTTTGCTGTATCCGGACCGTCAGATCCATGCACAGCATTTTCATCCACTGTTTCGGCGAAGTCGGCTCGAATGGTACCCGGTGCAGCCTCTTGAGGATTGGTGGCACCCATGATTTCACGGTTACGGGATATAGCACCCTCTCCCTCGAGTACCTGAACCATGACGGGTCCGGATGTCATGAAATCGATCAGATCATTGTAGAAGGGGCGCTCTTTGTGTACTGCATAGAACTCACCTGCCTGTTCACGACTAAGATGAAGCATACGGGAGGCTAAGATCTTCAATCCGGCCCCTTCAAAACGACTGTAGATCTGACCGATCAGGTTCTTCGCAACAGCATCCGGTTTTATAATGGAAAAGGTTTGTTCAATGGCCATTGAGTAGCTCCTGGGTCAATCATTACTGATGAAGATCAAATGAAAACCTGAATCCACGGATTCAGGTCAAATGAATATGTTGCAGTGCAACAGGCGGGCAACTTACTGCTCAACTCGACAACTGTCAATAGTGTAGTGTCTCACGATCAATCCATCGCCAGGCAATAACGAGTGCCAGCAATGCATAGCCTGCTGCAACCCAATAGGTAGCTGCAGCCCCGATGCCAATCCATAAATAGCCACTCAACAGGCTGCCAAAGGCACCACCTGCACCAAAGCTGATACTGCTATAGAGTGCCTGACCTCTTCCCTGATGGCGTCCGACGAAGTAGTGATGCACCATATGGATGGCAGCAGCATGAAAGGTGCCAAAAGTGGCTGCGTGCATCACCTGCGCCAATAGCACAAGCAACAGGTTTTCAGGTGCCGAACCAACCAGTATCCAGCGCACCACAGCCATAGCAAGACTGGCAATAAGGACCTTTCTTGCACCCCATCGATGCAGCAGTTGATGCATGACAAGGAAGACCAGCACCTCTGCAATGACCCCGAGCGCCCAAAGTAGACCAATCACAATACTGGAATAGCCCACCTTTTCCATATAGATGGAGTAAAAAGCGTAATAGGCGCCATGGCTTGCCTGCATGAAAAAGCAGGCCAGAAGAAAAGCGATGATATCGCCACGTTTGAGCACCTGTAAAATGGATCCCTGGTCGTGGGCAGGCATGTCGGCGTCATTTTCAGGCACTATTAGACTGAAAAGAAAGATACCGAAATAGAGGAGCAGTACGATTTTCGGCACCCATTCGACACCCCACTCATCCAACAGAAAGCCTAAGGCAACAACGGTAAGAATGAAACCGATCGACCCCCAAAGCCGGACTCTACTGTAGTGCTGAATACGCTCCTGAAGGTAGCTCATGGTAACTGCTTCGAACTGAGGCAGCGATGCATTCCAGAAAAAACTGAAAAGCATCATAACCAGGGCTAGCGAGAAGAAACCATCTGCAAAGAAGATCCCCAGGAAGGAGATCGCAGAGAGCAGAGAGGCCAACCGTACGATGGGCATACGATGACCTGTATGGTCACTGATCCAGCCCCAGATGTAGGGTGCAATCAATTTGGTGGCCATGATCACGGCCATCAGCTCACCAATCTCTACTGGTGAGAAATCCCGTGCTTGCAGATAGAGCCCCCAGAAGGGCACCAAGGCACCTAGCGATGCGAAGTAGAAGAAGTAAAACCCGGAGAGGCGCCAGTAAGGCATCCTTTTATTGATTCGATCCAAGATCCGTCAAACCAGACTGGACATCCATATTCTGTCCACGATGGCGTAGCAGATGGTCCATCACGACAATGGCCATCATCGCCTCTGCGATCGGTGTGGCACGAATCCCGACACAGGGATCGTGACGTCCTTTCGTCACCACCTCAACCGGTTCACCTGTACGATTTACAGTCTGACCCGGCAGACGCAGGCTTGAGGTGGGCTTGAGTGCAATTGAAGCCAGCAGATCCTGTCCGCTGGAGATCCCACCCAAGACCCCACCGGCATGATTACTGAGAAATCCGTCAGGGGTCATCTCATCCCTGTGTTCAGTGCCTTTTTGCTCGACGCACCGAAAACCATCTCCCAGTTCCACGCCCTTTACTGCGTTGATGCTCATCAGGGCGTGCGCCAGTTCTGCGTCAAGACGATCGAAGATAGGCTCACCCAATCCAGCTGGCATGCCGCTGGCAACGACATTGATGCGAGCCCCGACGGAATTTCCCGCTTTACGCAGGGTATCCATATAAGACTCCATTTCCACGACCTTGTCCTCATCGGGCGAGAAAAACGGATTCTTTTCCACTTGATCCCAATCGAGTTTCTCCACCTTGATCGGTCCAAGCTGGGAGAGATAGCCACGGATCTGAATGCCATAGCGTTCGCGTAGATATTTCTTGGCAATACCACCGGCCGCGACGCGCATGGCCGTCTCGCGTGCCGATGAACGACCGCCGCCGCGGTAGTCACGAAATCCATATTTCTGGTTATAAGTGTAGTCAGCGTGTCCGGGTCGGAAGCGATCCATGATCTCGGAATAGTCCTTTGATCGCTGATCGGTATTGTGAATGATCAAGCCAATCGGTGTACCGGTGGTTCTACCTTCAAATACACCGGAAAGAATCTCTACCTCGTCCGCTTCCCGTCTTTGAGTGGTGTGACGGGAGGTACCAGGCTTGCGTCGATCCAGGTCGTGCTGAAGATCACTGGCAGAGAGTGTCAATCCTGGTGGACAACCATCCACAATACAGCCAATAGCCGGACCATGAGACTCACCAAACGATGTCACTGTAAACAGCTTGCCGATACTATTGCCAGACATGGGAATCCCTACTTTTCCAACCAACCGTTGACCCGCTGCAGGTCAGATTCACTAAGGGTACCGGCAGCTGATTTCAGAGAGAGTCCATTTAGAATGTAGTCATAACGTGAATTGAGATAGTCCCGTTGGGAGGAGAATAGATTTCGTTGCACATTCAGCACATCGACAATTGTCCGGGTTCCAACTTCATAACCAGCCTGGGTTGATTCCAGAGCACTTTGCGCAGATACGGTTGCTGCTTTCAATGCCTCGACCTGGCTGATGGTTGAGAGTACACCTCGATAAGCATCCCTGACCTGCCGATTAACTGCACGGCGAGTTTGATCCAGATTTTGTTGGGCTGCACGATAGTTTGCCTGCGCCTGTCGGGTCTGGGAATTCACGGCTCCTCCGGTATAGATCGGTACTTCCAGTGCCAAACCGATTGTGCCGGTATCGGATTCTGTAGCCGTATCGGAATCACTGCGATTCATATTGTACCCACCCACCAAATCCAAGGTTGGGTAGTGACCCGATTTGGTGACATCGATATCCTGCTTGAGTATCTCAAGGTTGGCTCGTGAGGCGATGATGTCATAATTCTGCTGTTGAGCGATATCTGACCACTCCTGGAGACGGTTAGGTACCGGTGGATTAAGTGCCAGGTCCTCTCCCAATTTAGCCAGGCTATTCTGAGGTTGTGGACCGATAATTTCGAACAGTGCCTCCCAGGCATTGCCGAGACTGTTATCTGCAGCGATCTCTGAAGCCCGAGCCGCATCAAAGGCGGCCTGTGCCTCATGCACGTCGGTAATCGCGATCAATCCCACATCGAAACGTTGCTGTGCCTGCTCCAGCTGGCGCCCGGTGGCCTCACGTTCTGACTTTGCAACACGCAGGTCATCCTCAGCAGAGAGAATATTAAAATAGGCCGTAGTACTACGCGCCATCAGATCGATCTCAGACGACGCATACTGGGCTTCAGCCTGAGCGATTGTGCTGTCAGCCTGCTCCAGTTGCAGCAACCGGTCTCTGCGATAAATCGGCTGAGTCAGATTCAGGCCAAGCGCCTTCTCACGATCGGTACTCTTATCATCTATCGGTACACCTTGCAGTGTTTTGAGATCTCTGCGAGCTATGTCGTAATTGACACCTAATCCCACCGTTGGCAACAGTTGAGAACGTGCCAGACTCTTCGATTCACGGGCTGCACTCAGCTGCTCATTCGCAGCTTGAAGCTGTGGATCATTCTGTAGTGCCAATTTATATATGCCCATCAAATCCTCAGCCTGAACCAACATTGGCACGAAGAGAGACAGAATAAGGATGAGCAATCGCTTAATTGATTTCATTGTTGTTCCATCGTCATAGTCGGTTGTTTAGACCGCAGAAAAAATTACCGGGCAACTTTACCACAGATAGCTTGGCTGACCTGTATCAAAACGTATCAAACACCTATTCTGTATCAGGCATTGGAGGTACCAGAAATTGAGGATCGATACGCGCATTACGCAGGTTCATACGCCAATCGAGATGGGCACCGGTCACCCTACCCGTAGCCCCTATCTCAGCAATAGGTTCACCCTGTTTAACCCGCTCTCCCTCCTTGACCAGGATCTTATGCAGATGCAGAAACGAGGATGAAAGCTGATGACCGTGATCGACGATCAAGGTTCCACCGGAGTAGAACATATCCGGATGAGCTAGGGTGACGATCCCATCTGCCGGCGCTACCACCTTAGTACCCACCGGAGCAGCAACATCGACCCCGAAATGAGGACGTTTAGGTACGCCATTGAGTACACGCTGGCTGCCATACACACCCGAGATAATACCCTTCGCCGGCCAGATAAACCCTGTCAGGAAATCATGACGGTCATCATCGAGCCTGCGTGCCTTTTTCACAAGGGCAGTCTCCCGTTTGATCCGATCCCAATCCCGTTTGGGGGGAGTCACTTTACTGGGCGGCAAACCGTTAATCTGTTGAATCCGGTACTCTCTTTTACTGATCGCTACCTGCTTCTGTTCGATCAGCTTACCGTCTCTGTTCACTGTAAGATCATGGTCTAACTTGTCGTCACGACCAAAGCCAAGCAAAAACACCCCATCGGGAGAGACCCGTATGGCGTGTTTATTAACAATCACCTTATCACCAGGACTGACACGCCCGATCACCATACCACCCTGGGTAAGGTCTCCCTCCAGGGTTACCGACCAGGCAGGAAATGGCAACAATAATGAGAAGCACAAACTAAAAATATAGTGTCTCTGACTGTCGGATATATAGCGCATGAATTTCATGGACAACCACACTGCGGTAATTTTGTTGGTAAATAACTGTAGCGTACATTGATTAGCCTACATTGCCCTGTAAAGAACGTGAAAACTAGATTTCTGTACACCTGTTGCGTCGACTGCATCCAAACCACCAATACACTATTGAGCTATGTCTGCTTTGTTACTCTCTTGATTTGTAACTGCAAACTAACATAGCAAATTCCAGGAGCCAACAAGCCTAAGAAAGAAGATTGACAGACAAAGGAACTGGTTGTAGAGTTCTCGATCTCTAAGCCGGTACCACCGGAATTGCCACATCCGCCGAGGTGGTGAAATTGGTAGACACGCTAGCTTCAGGTGCTAGTGGGGGTAACCCCGTGGAGGTTCAAGTCCTCTCCTCGGCACCAAAACATAACCCTCTGATTTATCAGGGGTTTTTTGTTTGCATTCTCTCCACGGTGTCGATGATACAGAAGACTCATACAGCGCAGTGGTTCTCAGGATGAGAACCATGATGAAAACACCGCTCCATCCTCATAACAATCGATGCGGCCAATACAACTTCCGCCATGCTGTTCCAAAGCATCTCCAGGGCTCAATGGGCAAACGCAGAATCATTCGCTCACTCTAAGCGGTTAACACCATCATGGCCCCAAAACAGACAGTTTGATGACAATACATGTGATCCCGAAGACATCCTGGCCATACCGATGATTCAGATCAAACAAACTGGCCGTCGAGAGACAGATGTCGTTGTCTCGTTCTTGGTGTTGCAGTAAAATCGGGGATGTAAGAGGAGATCCTTGACATGTTAACTTATGAAGATTGCGTGGGGATGTGTGATCTTACCGATGAAGAAGTAGATGCCATTGCGGAGCATGAGCACATTCCCAATATTGTAGCTGCCGAGTTGGGAAACTATCTGATTCACGAAGAATCAGGAATTCCGATGATTCGTCGTATCATATTGGATGATATCGAAATGGCCGAGAAACGGGGAGACAAGGAGCACACGCTCGTATTGAAACTCGTACTTAGGTATTTTGTTCAGAATCACCCCAGCGCTGCCAGCAACGCTGCCTGACTCAGCTTTCTGAGCTTAATCAAGCCGCAAGTTCCTTGCGGCTTTCGTGCGCCCATCTTTTGACAACGCTTGCCAACCCCTAGGGCCAGGCGTGGCCAGGACTAACGTCGCCGACACCCTTCTTAGGAAACTGCAATGCCTGATCATGAATCGATCTAGCTGACGTACACCCAATCTGCCCCCTATTGAGGGAATGCTGGATGGCTACTGATCACTATTTCCCAATCCATCCAAATCTAGTCTGATGTTTCTGGCTGCCACTCATTGAAAACTGTTAGATAACAATAACATTGCACCTTCCTTAATTCGTTGACTTTTTTACCCTGACTATCGTACGGTCATGATATTAAGAATGTTTACCTTCTCTTCCAGACATGCTGCTTATACTGTTTCAGACAGTACCTGAAACTGATACAAACCGAGTCATCTCATGAAAAACCTTCTGATAACCACATTACTCGTTTCATCTATTTTGACTGGTTGTGCAGTCAATCCTGTCACAGGAAAAAATCAGCTGAGTCTGGTTTCCGAAGCACAGGAACTAGCGATTGGTAAAAAAAATTACACCCCATTACGCCAGTCACAGGGTGGTGATTATGTGGTAGACAAGAAACTCACTGCCTATATCAATGAGGTGGGACAAAAGCTGGCCGCAGTCAGTGATCGGAAACTACCCTACGAATTCAAAGTGCTAAATAACTCTGTACCCAATGCATGGGCTTTACCAGGTGGAAAAATCTCACTTAACCGTGGACTCCTGACTGAACTGGAAAGTGAAGCTGAACTGGCAGCAGTCCTTGGTCATGAGATTACTCATGCTGCGGCAAAACATACAGCAAGCAGTATGTCACGTGGGATGCTGATTCAGGGTGCAGTCATGGCGACGGTTATCGGCACGCAGGGAAAAGACTACGCCCAACTGGCTCAGCTGGGTGCGGGGGTTGGCGCACAAATGGTCACACAAAAGTATGGCCGGGACGCTGAGCGTGAATCTGATTTTTACGGTATGAAATATATGTCTAAAGCCGGATATGACCCGCAAGGCGCGGTTGATCTGCAACGCACATTTGTGCGGCTTTCCGAGGGAAAAAATCAGGACTGGCTCAGTGGTCTGTTCGCCAGTCACCCACCCTCACAGGAACGGGTAGAGAATAATATTAAAACTGCAGCATCCCTACCCCAGGGTGGCAGTCGTGGTGAGAAACAGTTCAAGGCCAGGACGGCTCATATTAAACGCAGCAAACCCGCCTATGAAGCCTATGATGAGGGTCGTAAGGCGTTTCAGAAAGATGATCTCAGTAAGGCCAGGACCCTGGTAAAAAAAGCTATCCGTCTTGAGCCCCGTGAAGGACATTTCCACGCCCTGCTTGGTGATGTTGAAGAAAAAAAGAAACGGCATAAAACAGCAAAGCGACACTACGACAAGGCAATCAAGCTAAATGATAATTTTTTTTATTACTATCTGAAACGTGGACAAGTCAATGAAAACCTAAAGGCCTCTGCAAATGCAAAACGTGATCTGGAAAAGAGTATTCAACTACTTCCAACCGCAAATGCTTACAACTCCCTTGGTAACATTGCTAAACTGGAAGGCAATCTGAAGGCGGCTAAATCCTACTATAAAAAAGCCGCCTCAGGTAAAACCACTGAAGGTAAAGCAGCCTATAGCGCTTTAATGGCTCTTGATCTATCCGAGAATCCTCAAAACTACATCAAACTGAGAGCAGGTCTGGATAATAAGGGAAGACTTAAAGCTGAAATATCCAATCCAACTCCGCGTAATGTTAGAGACGTTGTGATTGCTATTCAATACCGTGACAGCAATGGAAAAATCAGAAAAACCAAACGTGCTTATAAACCTGTCCTGGCTGCCGGTAAAAAAACAGTGATTGATTTGGGTATAAAAAACATTCCAAAAGATCAACTGGCCAACATAAAGTTCGGCATCATCGGTGCTCGACTGGCAAAATAGCCTGCATCAGGCACGATAACAAAGGTGTAGGGGATTTTAGGGGGCAGATTCATTCGACAACATTACAATACAGACTACAATGTATGTATCTCATGTGATGGTTAAACAGTGCTATCGCCACACAGCGTTCAATAAAAAACGATAACAAGGGAATCCACTAGGCCAGTTGACCAGTGACTACAAGGGATGTCGGGTTAATAGCAAACATGCAAGAAACTGAACCTGCTCAGATCGACCCGCCAGATTTCGAGAGAAAAATCGAACTTAGCCAAGTAGAGCTCTCCTACAAGGGGCTACCCGCTGCTCTATTGGCGATTATGATGAATTCGACGGTCATCATCATCGCTCAGTGGTCGGTTATTCAACAAGAGATCCTCATAGGCTGGTATTTAGCTGTATTGATACTCAGTGTCATACGCTACTTAAACTATCGCGAGCATCAAAACCAGGCACCCTCAGAAGCTACTGCCCATATCTGGAAATGGCGTGCGATAACCAGTAGTTTGGTATCCGGTTTGATTTGGGGCTCAGCGGCTTTTCTACTGGTTCCTTTGGAGCACCAGTTTCATCAAACTATCATCATTGCTGCACTGATCGGCATGGCTGCTGGTGGTGTTTTGACGCAGGCAGCCTTGCTGCAGGCATCTCTAGGCTTCCTGATACTGGTTATTATCCCCTTGATAATCCGGTTATTCACACTGGGTGGTACAGCCAATATCGCTCTTGGCATCATGACCACCCTTTTTCTTGTGATCATGTGGACAGGTGCGCTTCGCATCCACCGCACGATTTATCAATCGCTTTCGATGAGTGAACAACAGCAACACTCGCGTATGATTATCGAACATTTAGCCTATCATGATTCCCTCACCAACTTGCCGAATCGCCGCCTACTATACGAAAGGCTGGATAAAGATATTGCCCGGTCGATTCATCACTCCCATATCGGTGCACTTATTTTCCTCGACCTGGATAACTTTAAGACCCTTAATGATTCATTAGGCCACCAGCAAGGTGACAAGCTACTCAATCAGCTAGCAAAACGGCTCCAGTCCTGTCTTCGTGATGAAGATACTCCAACCCGTCTTGGCGGTGATGAATTTGTATTGTTACTACCGGAACTCGCGGATATAGAGCAGCTTGCTGTTGAACTGTCTGAAGAAACGGCAAAGCAGATTCAGGAGGCAATCGCTCAACCATTCAATCTCGGTACTAGTGAATTTCATATAGCCGCCAGTCTAGGTATCGTATTATTCCCTTGCCATGGTGAGAATGCTGACGATCTGCTAAAGCGCGCTGACTATGCTATGTACCAAGCCAAGGCTGCAGGTCGTAATTCCATACGGTTCTATGATCCCGATATGCAAGAGAAGGCCAATATGCTCATGACCTTGGAGCAAGGCATTCGAAATGCACTTAAACAGGGTGAATTAACGCTTCATTACCAACCACTTGTCACCATTCAAGGCGCATTAGTCGGAGCCGAGGCACTGGTACGCTGGCAGCATCCGGAAAAAGGATTGATAGACCCCAATCAATTTATTCCGTTGGTAGAACAGAGTGGTCTCGTCAATCAATTGGGAGAACAGGTCCTTGAGCAAGCCTGCCTCGATATCACTCAGTTGATGGAAACCGGCTTGATCGACGATTCATTCAGAATCTCAGTCAATGTCAGTCCTTTGCAATTCTCCTCAAAGGACTTCGTCAATGACATGATCGAAAGAGTTGTTTCCCAAGGGATTCACCCCAATCGTTTTACCTTGGAAGTCACTGAAAATTCCCTCATTTTGAACCTGAAGGAAACTGTGGACAAAGTCCAGCAATTACGCAAGGCCGGGTTTACACTCGCCATAGATGATTTTGGTACAGGCCAGTCATCTCTTGCTTATATCAAGGAACTGCCCATCGATGTCATCAAGATAGATAGAATACTGATAAAAGATATCCATACTCAAAAAGCAGATGCGATCATCGTAGAAGGCACCGTCAATATGGCCCGAAATCTAGGTGTGACAGTGGTGGCGGAAGGTGTTGATACCCAGGAGACACTTGAGAAACTCGCTGACTTTGGATGTGATATCATCCAGGGGTTTTTAGTTGCAGAGCCAATGGAGTTTGAGTTATTTAAAGACTATCTTCAACAGCATAACAATCGGGATGGCAATGAAAAACCAACTCCACACCCCTTGCGAATACTATAAATTCTTACCCCACTATACCGCAACCTTCACCCACCCAGGAAAGCTGGAGAATCCCGGCAAAGACCAGCATTCAGTTAATCATTGAATTCACTGGATCCAGGACTTCGCCAGGATGACATTAAGGAAATGTGTGTCTCCGGACGAAAACTACCTAGTCGATTTCACAATCAACAGTCAATGGGGTCAGGTTTTATAGATAGGTTGGGCACCAAACTGCTCATGAAGCATATTACTGACTTGAGGTGTGATTCTGGTAGCCTGTGCCAGCTTGTGCAGATATTGCGCTTCGGCGTTGCTATCCAGATCGATAGCCATCAGTGAAAGCGCATAGACCTGTTGTTCCATCCCTTGAGGAATAGCGCGAACAAAGCTGTCCAAATCCAGGGGCTGTGCAAGTTCATTGCGTACGAAATTAAGTTCATCCTGAGTGACCTCACCCAGTTTACTGACTATCTTCTGCTGCTCTTCCCGGTCAACCTGGCCATCGGCTTTGGCAGCATTGATCATTGCCCGAATCAGTAGTGTGGCTTGATCGGTCGCCTGCTGGTATTGCGTACCTTGAGGTAGATGATCACTGGACTTAAAGTTGGTTTTTGGCGAGCCACCACGCTGGCCTCCAAATTGAGACATGGCGGCCCCAATCAGGCCTCCCAATCCAGCGCCACCTGCACCTCCGCCACCCATCAGGCCGCCAAGAATATCAGCGATGTTCCCACCACCTGACTGACTCTGCCCTCGGGACTGGTTACCACCTCCGAATATATCACCGATGCCACCGCCGCCGCTCTGGGAACTACCACCGCCCAGCATGTTACCCAGTATACTACCTAGTCCTCCACCACCCGAGGATTGTCCACCACCTGTCATAGCGCCGATTACCGAACCCAGAATGTTTGAACCTGAGCCTCGCGACAATGCTCCGCTGTTTAAAATACTACCCAAGATTTTAATTGCATCGATGTTAGCCATGTTTTTCGTTCCGATTAGTTGGTACTAGATTTAAGACAATCCACTTTTTCAGACTGTAACATACACTATAGCATTTGCTTGAACCCCACTATGTCAATAAATATTAACATTTATAAAGAATATCCATAGTAAATTAAATGCCAATATGGTGCCTGTCAGCAGCTTTAAATTTCATGGGCATAAAGACAAGAGCAGGCACAATAGCAATCAATACTTCCATCCATGGGCCATTTCTGATAGGAATAACGCTATCTTGAGTGAATCGTAAAATCATGGAAATCATGCCAGATATCTTTAGTTGGTTATCACGTGATGCTGCAGATATAGTCAGTCGACTTGGCTTTATTGATTATACAGTGTTGGCAATCAATATTTTGTTGATGGTCTTTGCCCGGCGTATTTTAAATCTCATCTACCACGATAAAGTCAGTGATAGTCGGCGCCTGAACCGTGTATATGTTTTCAGAGCGCTGAACTTATTGATCATACTTTCATTTGGATATTATCATCTGTATCTACCCATGAGCGACCGTGGTGTGGGCTTGAAGCTAGTTTCTGTGTTTGTCGTTATCTATCTGGGTTATTTGTTTGCACATATTATTGGCTATCTGGCAAGACAGAAATTCGGTAAGACCAGAGAAGTAAATGGCGTAAAAAAGAGTGTAGAAACTTACAATAGTCGCCTACTTGGATTGTTGTCCGGTATTTTTATTTTCATAATTGTCCTGATTTCCATCGTGCAGATACTCGGCTTCAGCGGTTTGCTTGAAGCAGGCGGTGTGATTGGCTTTATTGGGGTGTTTCTGGCCTTGACCCAAAATGCCTGGGCACCTGATATATTCAGCGGCCTGATCATTCTCAACAGTGGCATGGTTGAAGAGGGAGATGTTGTGGAAATCACCGAAAGCACCCCGTATCTGGGTATGGTCTATAAAACCAAAATGTTCCATACCGAGATTTTGAATATCGTAAACAATCATCGCATTATGCTAAAAAACTCCAAGCTTAGAGAGTATACGATTCATAATCTATCCAAATTTGCATCTGCAAAAGGCTTAAGGGAGAAGCTGCATTTTAAGATTGGCTACGACATAGATGCAGGTAAAGTACGGGCGATGTTTGGGGAGGCCTTTAAAACGGCAAAGGATGATACCTCTAACAATATAGAGTCACAGTACAATCTTGAAGTGGGTATTCGTGATACGGGTGACCATGCGATTGAATGGACAATATATTATTACACCAAGGACGTAAAAAACCTGATTAAAACCCGTCAATACTTTCGTGAGTTAGTATGGATCACTGCACAAAAACATGGAATAAATCTTGCGACTCCGTTGACGCATTCTGTTGATATGATTAGTTCCTGATCTTGTCATCTCCGTATCAAGGATTCAATGGTAGGTAGTTTGTTATGTCCATGCAGTGTGAAATCACCGCTAAAAAAATTACGGGTGCGAAAAAAATAGGCTTTTTTGAGCGCTATCTAACAGTATGGGTGTTTCTATGCATTATTGTGGGAATTGCACTGGGACACTGGCTTCCCAACGCTTTTCAGGCACTCGGTCGCCTTGAGTTCGCGCAAGTCAACCTACCGGTGGCTATCCTGATCTGGCTGATGATTATCCCTATGCTGTTGAAAATCGACTTCAGCGCTCTGCACCAGGTTAGAGATCATTGGCGTGGAGTCGGTGTTACCCTATTCGTAAATTGGGCGGTAAAACCTTTCTCCATGGCATTTCTCAGCTGGTTGTTTATTCGTAGCCTGTTTGCAGAATGGATGCCTGCTGATCAGATTGACAGCTATATTGCCGGTCTCATTCTACTCGCTGCTGCACCCTGCACCGCCATGGTGTTCGTCTGGAGCAATCTCTCCAACGGTGAACCCCATTTTACACTGACCCAAGTCGCCCTAAACGATACCATCATGGTATTCGCATTCGCACCAATCGTCGGGTTGCTGTTGGGTCTTTCTGCCATTGCTGTTCCCTGGGACACGCTGATTCTCTCAGTCGTGCTGTACATAGTGATCCCTGTGGTCATTGCGCAGTTGTGGCGACACTGGCTACTAAAATCTGGGGATACCACTTCGTTTCAGCGCACGCTTGCTCAATTAGGTCCCATCTCCCTGACAGCGTTGCTTGCGACCCTGGTTTTGCTGTTCGGTTTTCAGGGCGAACAGATCCTGTCACAGCCGTTGATTATTGTCCTTCTTGCCGTGCCCATACTGATTCAGGTCTATTTCAACTCGGCCCTGGCCTACTGGCTCAATCGCAAATTCGGTGTTGCTCATTGTGTAGCAGGACCTTCGGCATTGATCGGAGCAAGCAATTTTTTTGAACTCGCTGTAGCAACTGCCATTGTATTGTTTGGTTTCGAATCAGGAGCCGCACTTGCAACCGTGGTTGGTGTTTTAATTGAAGTACCGGTGATGCTTTCAGTCGTAAAGATCGTCAATAACACCAAAGATTGGTATGAATCAGCCTTACCCTAAAAACAAGGTCCTATAGTGAATAAATCTCTTTTCCTCAATTCATTTGTAAATTAATTCTTGTCATAACATGGATCAGTAACTAATGAGTAAATTAACTCAATCATGCCATACGCACTGATTAAAGTGGTACGTTAGTACTAATTGTGAGACTTATATCCAATACGAAAACCACCCCAGTGCTGACCCTGTACCAGGATCGGTACCGAGAGATCGTGCATTACTTCACCGGTATCTCGTTTATAGGTCTGCAATAGGAAAGGAAATTGATGATTACCGCAACGGGAACCGGTTCGATCGTCGAATATTCGCTCGCTGAGCGCCAAGGAAGGCTGAAAGCCGAGGCGGTTAGTCCCCGGTAGGCGTGAGGCGAGACTGTAGACCCGTCGTGCCTTGCGCCAGAGGGGATGCAAAGCGAGCATCCGAACACGGCGTCCAGTCATTTGGGAACTGACGGCGGAGTGGTCACGAGCTTGCGATGTGATCACGTAGTGTCAGTGACCAGGACCGTCCGGGGCACTAATAGGTTGTCAAAGATCGAGTGTCTTTTAGGCCTGGGACGCCTAAAAGACATCACGAGATCGAAGACTCACTTGTGGTCCTGTTACCCGCCAAGTCCGTCTCATAGTTACCAGTCAACTGCTTTGCAAAGCGTTTGTTGTGCGTGGGAAAATAGCCATTATTATCCACAGTACCCGCATAGATCATATGGGTGTTTTTATCTAGAATGGGTTCCTGTATCGTTGGTAAAAAGCGATCAGTAAAGTCGTCAAACTTAGTCTTATACTTTTGTGGATCAGTACCAGTGATTGGGCGGTAATCACGATCAAACAGATCAGAATTGTGGATATCCCCACGAGCACTGGCCTCTTCAAATAGAGTGCTGATACGCTTGGCAGCTTGGGTTGCTTCTTGCAATGCACTGGCATGGTGACCGTCAAGCCCCAGGGAACCGAAGGCACCATAGATCTGCTCAACCAACTCGGAGAGTGTCAGTAGTTGCCGATTGATCTCATCAACTTCCCCTTCAGTATCGGTGACATAGGCCCGTAAGCTGTCTACCGATGCCATAATATCCACTTGATGCCCTTGGTTTTGTTCTGCCTGACCAGCCAATTCAATAACTTTTGTCTCCATTACAGCAGACTGCTCCAAGATGATCCCAAGTTCAATGTTCGCGGTATCAACCTGGCCCCGACTCTCCTGTACCTCAGCCACCAGGACGTCCATCGCAGCCACCGCACTGGACACCTCGTTGCTAATTTCTGCCGCCATCTTACCAATTTCCTCTGTAGAATCTGCAGTGCGCTCTGAAAGTGAGCGGACCTCATCTGCGACCACAGCAAATCCGCGCCCCTGATCCCCCGCACGAGCTGCTTCGATTGCAGCGTTGAGTGCAAGCAAGTTGGTTTGACTGGCGATAGCGTTAATGGAGACCGTTATCTCAGAAATCCGGTCTGACTGCTTTTCCAGATCTTGCATAAGTTCAGCAGCTTCAGTTACATGATTCGATGTTTTATCCATACGCTCCAGCGCGCTGCCGATAGCAGATTGCCCGCTTAGACTGGTATCTCGCATATTTGATGCAATGGTACGCAATTCATCCGTACTATTAGCGGAATCGGTTACATTGGTCGAAATGCTTTCACTGGAGTCGTGAATCTCTTCAATCTGTTGCACCTGAGCTTCCATACGATTATGCAATCGGTCCGCAGCAAAAGAGACCTCAGCCCCAGAGATAGAGATATGTCCTATCTCGTTCACCACTTTAGTATTCAGATCATGGATCAAATGTAGTCTCGATCCTATCTCTTGCTCCGCATCACGTAGATCTGCTTTACTCGCAGTGCCTCCATTGTCATGCACCAGTCCATGCAGTCGATGTATTATGGAGATAGGTGGGGAAGCAACCAAAATGTATGCTAAAACATAGCCGCTGACAGCCGTAACACCCCCTCCAATCAGGTTAATAACGAAAGTAGGACTTTGAATCCCATCGAACAGATTAAAAGGGAACTGTATGATCATCCCCAAAACGGCAGAAACAATAAGACCTCTGATAATATGCTTTGACATGAATACTACATCCCTCCCATTATTTGCAGTGATTCTGTCTTCTATCGGTACTTTCTTTTAAATCTTTAAATGTTACAGCTCTGCCAGATTGTAAACTTGAGTGTAGATAACTGAAATATAGCCAATTAGAAACAGGCATTCCTATTGGAACCTTGTCAAAAAGTTTTTATTTCCCTCTCCTTATATTTACAGTTTTACCAAAGGAAAAAAACACTGATGAAGGGGAAACCGACAGATGGATACTGTGTCATGGTAACGGGTATGACAGCAGCGTATTGAATGGTGTGGATAATACGATACACAACTAGGATTGTGGGCCAATGATGTAAATTGTCTAATGGAGATTGAAAATGCTACGAGTAGACATACATCCACTGGCAAATTTTGCCATAACTACTTAAGCGCATATAAACCAGCTATAAAACTGGCTTTCCAGGCAGATAAGAATGCCTTATTCTTATGGCTTTAAAGTTAATCATATGATTGTTTTTATTTGATATTGATAGGGTTTTCTAGCGTATATTTGACAATTTCAGACGATGCATCTTGCATGGAAGGAGTACTAAAAATACAGAACACTAAGAATACCGGAACTGAAAGAGGAAACGGCCAAATAAATCGTAGACCTTGGTATTACTCAGTCACAGACATTGGGGATGGCCATGTGTAACAAAGAAGTTATCAGAGATTATAGAGGGCTAACTGTGAAAACAGCTAACCCTTTGATTTAATGGCGCGCCCGGAAGGATTCGAACCTCCGACCCCCTAGTTCGTAGCCAGGTACTCTATCCAGCTGAGCTACGGGCGCTTTTTGTGGAACGCGAATTCTGAAGATTTCTTGCCCTTTTGTCAATGCAGTAAGTGAAGGATTATTCCTTAAAATTCACTCATTCTCTATCGAGTAGTCTTACAGAACAGGCTTGTACCCATATTTATCTTGTTTAGGTGTAGGGATTGGTTGATGGACTCATGAGGGACTCCTCAACTTGGAAGCCAACTGAAGGGAGGGATTACTCGGCCGTGGCCTCGCCCTTCGGGCCATCGTCGTCGAACGACGATGTTCTGCGCCGCCATGAGCGGCTTGTGATTCGCCTACGGCTCACCCCTTCGGGGCACCTACGCTGTGCTGCGGTGTCCTGCGTCGCTTCGCTCCTGGTCGAAGAAGGGTTCGAATCAAATCCTCTCACACCGCCAAATAAAAAGGGGGCTCTATGAGGGACTCCTCAACTTGGAAGCCAACTGAAGGGAGGGATTACTCGGCCGTGGCCTCGCCCTTCGGGCCATCGTCGTCGAACGACGATGTTCTGCGCCGTCATGAGCGGCTTGTGATTCGCCTACGGCTCACCCCTTCGGGGCACCTACGCTGCGCTGCGGTGTCCTGCGTCGCTTCGCTCCTGGTCGAAGAAGGGTTCGAATCAAATCCTCTCACACCGCCAAATAAAAAGGGGGCTCGAATGAGCCCCCTTTTTATTTGGCGGAGAGAGAGGGATTCGAACCCTCGATGGAGCTATTAACCCCATACTCCCTTAGCAGGGGAGCGCCTTCAGCCGCTCGGCCATCTCTCCAATTTTTATCATCTTATTGAGTCAACCATCCCATGTGGGGGACTGTTAAACCACAATCCAGGTTAGTGAGACGTCAGAATGGTGTTCTATACAGTCTCATGCCCCTAAAAGGAGTCGAGATTGTACAGATTTCTTCTTCTACAAACAAAAAAAACTTTGCCCTCCCTGGCAAAGTTTTTGAGGTTTACTCTCGTCGTCTTATCAGGTCCAGTTCCCGTCAGGAGGACTCTTCAGACTGCTGCTCTCTTTTTATGCGTTCGTAAATTTCTTCCCGGTGTACGGTAACATCACGCGGTGCATTGACTCCAATACGTACTTGGTTTCCCTTCACACCCAGTACTGTAACCGTGACCTCATCTCCAATCATCAGAGTTTCGCCAACTCGGCGAGTTAGTATTAACATTTCCAGTCTCCATGTAGTTCCTTATGTTTTTGGTGTCCCTTGATTGAATCACTTCGCACAATTGGTACACCATTGCCAACCAAGCCTCCGTAAAAACGGAACTGGTCCTCACATTTTAGCAACTGGAAAGGGTGTTAAAAAGAGGAAAAAATCCTGAAAACCCTCGATTTTAAGCACTATATAGCTTGAAATCCGTTTTTTAGGATTAAATTTCTTTTTCCAGTTCAAAAACCTCATGTAGAGCACGAACCCCTAGCTCGAGGTATTTTTCATCCACAACAACTGAAATCTTGATTTCAGAGGTGGAAATCATGCGGATATTGATCCCTTCTTGGGCAAGTGCCTCAAACATCTTACTGGCAATCCCCGCATGAGAACGCATCCCCACACCAACCAGTGATATTTTGACTATCTTGTCATCGGCCAGGACTTCTCGTGCTCCCATTTCATCGGCTGTCTGCTGGAGGATATCCCTGGCATGTTTGAAATCACCCCGGTTCACGGTAAAGGTGAAATCAGTCCGTCCCGTATCGGAGGAGATATTCTGTACAATCATATCGACTTCGATATTCTGACTCGAAATCGGACCGATGATCTTATATGCCACACCTGGTTGATCGGGCACGCCAAGAATCGTCAGCTTCGCCTCATCGCGGTTGAATGCGATACCTGAAATCTTTGCCTGTTCCATGCTATCTTCCTCAAAGGTGATCAGTGTGCCTTCGCCCTCTTCGAAGCTGGAAAGGACACGTAGGGGAACATTGTATTTGCCTGCAAATTCGACTGCTCGAATCTGCAGTACCTTGGAACCAAGACTGGCCATCTCCAGCATCTCTTCAAAGGTGATGCGTTCTAGCCGTCTTGCTTTGGGTTCCACTCTAGGATCAGTTGTGTAGACACCGTCAACATCCGTATAGATCTGACACTCATCACCATTTAGCGCTGCCGCCATCGCAACAGCCGTTGTGTCAGAACCACCACGACCAAGGGTTGTGATGCTGCCATGCTCATCAACACCCTGGAAACCGGCAACCACAACTACCCGTCCTGCGTCCAGGTCAGCCTTCACTCTGGCAGCATCGATATCTCTTATGCGTGCCTTACTGTAGGCACTGTCAGTCAGGATATGAACCTGTCCACCCGTATAAGAACGGGCAGGACAACCAATCTTTTGCAGAGCGATGGATAATAGGGCAATCGTCACCTGCTCCCCAGTCGAGACCAGCACATCCATCTCTCTGGGATCAGGTGACTCATCTATCTGTCCCGCCAGACCGATCAATCGGTTTGTCTCACCCGACATCGCTGAGACCACCACCACAACCTGGTCTCCTCTATCCCGGTAACCCTTGACCTTTTCGGCAACGGCGAAGATTCGTTCAATAGTCCCGACGGAGGTACCGCCATATTTTTGCACGATGAGTGCCATGTCAGTTCAATATCCTGTAAGAATTGAGGTGTTAAAAAAGCTGCACATTAAACACCAAAGCGGCCGCAAGTGAAACCATATGCTTTTATGCACCCAATCGATCCCTGACCCAGGGCTCTACCAGGGCTAGCGCTTGCGGGAGTGCATCAGGATTATTGCCGCCTGCCTGTGCCATATCAGGTCGTCCCCCCCCTTTTCCACCAACCTGCTCAGCAGCCAACTTAACTAATTCACCTGCCTTCATCTGACTGGTGAGATCCTTGGTTACCCCAGCGACCAGGGAGACTTTGCCACCAGCCACTGTGGCCAATAGAATAACTGCGGAGCCAAGCTTGTTTTTCAGCTGGTCCATGGTCTCTCTCAAGGATTTGGGATCGGCCCCATCCAGATTGGCAGCCAGTACCTTCACCTCACCTACCGCAACGGCTCCAGAAGCCAAATCACTGCCCGCAGCACTGGCCAGTTTCCCTTTCAACTGGTCCAACTCTTTTTCCAGTTTGCGATTGCGTTCCAGGATATGCTCCAGTTTATCTTCAATCTCATCACGTCCGGACTTAATCATCTCGGCTATGCGCTGCACCCGCTCTTCGTCGGCCTCCATCCATTCAATGGCACGCTGACCGGTTACGGCTTCAATACGTCGAACACCTGCTGCAATACCGGTTTCTGCGGTTATCTTGCAAAGGCCGATATCACCTACTGCATTGACATGGGTGCCACCACACAATTCAGTAGAGAAGTCACCCATGCTCAATACCCTCACCTGATCCGCATACTTTTCGCCGAACAGAGCCATGGCGCCAGACGTTTTTGCCTGTTCAAGGGACATGAGTTTGGTATCGACTAAGTGGTTATGGCGAATCTGCTCATTGACCATCTGTTCAATGGTCTGCAGCTGTTCGCGGGTAATGGGTTCGAAGTGGGAGAAGTCAAAGCGCAGACGCTCTGCATCAACCAGGGAACCTTTCTGTGCCACATGGTCACCCAAGACCTGGCGCAGAGCCGCATGTAGCAGATGGGTGGCGGAGTGGTTGAGAGCAGTTGCTTGACGGGTGTAGGCATTTACCTGTGCGGTAACCGTTTCACCCACGCTGAGGTTGCCCTCCTCCAATTTGCCAATATGGGCGAATAGCTCACCTGACTGTTTGCGGGTATCCTCGACCTCGAAAAACACACTCTTGTCTTCAAGGGTACCCATATCACCCACCTGTCCACCAGACTCTGCATAGAACGGTGTGTGATCGAGAAAAATCATCCCCGACTCATCTTGGTGCAAGGTTTCGACCGATTCCCCATCCCGTAGGATGGCGACAATGTCAGCTTGATCCTCAAGAGAATCATAACCGGAAAACTGGGTCTCCCCTTCCAGATCCAGATCAACACTATCTGACGCGCCGAACTGACTTGCAGCTTGGGCGCGTTTACGTTGTGCAGCCATTGCCTTATCGAAGCCGGGTTGATCGATAGTCAGATCACGTTCACGGGCAATATCAGCCGTCAGGTCTTTGGGGAAACCATAGGTATCGTAGAGTTTAAAGACCGTTTCACCGGGAATCACCTTGCCATCCAGTTCAGCGATAGCTTCATCAAGGATTTTCATACCCTGCTCAAGGGTCTGTGCAAACCGCTCCTCTTCCAGACGCAATACCTTTTCTACCTGAGACTGTTGCTCCAATAGCTCTGGATAGGCCTCACCCATCTCATTACAGAGCTGCTTCACCAGTTTATAAAAGAAGGTTTCTGTGACTCCCAGCATATAACCATGACGGATGGCACGGCGGATAATCCGACGCAATACATAACCTCTACCTTCATTGGAAGGCAACACACCATCGACGATCAGAAAAGCACAGGAACGAATATGATCGGCGATTACCCTCAGAGATTTCTCTTCAAGGTTGCTACAGCCAGTCAGTTTTGCCGTGGCTTCAATCAGATGGGAAAACAGATCGATCTCGTAGTTGCTGTGTACACCTTGCAGAACAGCAGCCAAGCGTTCCAGGCCCATGCCGGTATCCACTGAGGGTTTGGGCAAAGGTGTCAATGCACCATCGGCATCTCGATTGTACTGCATGAAGACCAGGTTCCAGATCTCTATGTAACGATCACCCTCTTCTTCTGCTGTACCGGGAGGACCTCCCCAGATACCCTTACCATGATCATAAAAGATTTCGGAACAGGGACCACAGGGTCCGGTATCCCCCATCGCCCAGAAATTGTCGCTCTCATAGCGTTTGCCACCGGGTTTATCGCCGATACGGGTAAACCGGGCAGTATCAATACCGATCTCTTTGAGCCAGATGTCCGCTGCTTCCTGATCCTCTTCATAAACGGTTACCCAGAGTTTTTCTGCTGGCAGGCCGATCGTTTCGGTCAGAAATTCCCAAGCGTATTTAATAGCATCGTCTTTAAAATAGTCACCGAAGCTGAAGTTACCCAGCATTTCGAAGAAGGTATGGTGACGAGCTGTATAGCCCACGTTTTCAAGATCATTGTGCTTGCCACCCGCACGCACGCATCGCTGAGAACTGGCCGCCCTTCGGTAACCCCGCCTCTCCCGACCAAGAAAGAGATCCTTGAACTGGACCATACCGGCATTGGTAAATAGCAAGGTGGGATCGTTCTGCGGTACCAAGGGACTGCTGGCAACCACCTCATGTCCGTGGTCAGCAAAATAGTCCAGGAAGGCATTACGTATATCGGCGCTGGTTTTCATGATTGCTGAACAAATTACCGTAAAAAATGAAACGGTGAAAGATAACAGGAAAGGAGAAAAAATGCCCGCATTGGTTGTATTTTTAACCCTGTGGCGCGTACCCTGGCGGCCGTTCTACCGCCGTTTCTAGATTCAATCAATCGAAAAGGAGGTCACGGATCAACTCGCCAGGAAAGCCACGATATTCTAGAAATCGTGCCCTTTTAGCCAACTCTTTTCTGTCCTTTGCCCGGTGTTGGCCATATTTGGCGTCATGCACTTGCTGCAACAGCTCTGGCCACAAATCCGAACACCCTTCCAAATGGGCTTGGATAAGTGTCTCGTCTATACCCCGTTCGCGCAACTCAGCGCGAATGCGTACTGGACCACTCCCCTTGTTCACCCGACTGGCAATGAAGCACTCGGCGAAACGATCATCGCTCTGCAAACCTGACTTGCTCAACCCTTGCAGAACGCAATCTATCGTATGCTCATCGTATCCGCGGGACTGCAGTTTATACTGCAGTTCCCGCAGTGAGTGCTCTCTGGTGGTCAAAAGACGGACTGCTGCCGCCTCGACCTCCGAGGAATCGCCTCCGCTCAGGCTTCCGCCTCGACAAGTGCTTCCTCACCCTCGTTCGAGGGCAGTAGTTCGGCACGAATGCGTGCTTCGATACTCTCAGCAAGCTCAGGATGCTCTTTAAGAAAATTACGTACATTCTCCTTACCCTGGCCGATACGGTCGCCACTATGACTGTACCAGGCGCCAGATTTATCGATGATGCCCTGCTGCACCCCCAGCTCGATGATTTCGCCCTCGTGGGAGATGCCCTCACCGTACAGAATCTCAAACTGAACCTGTTTAAAGGGAGGTGCCACCTTGTTCTTCACGACCTTGACTCGGGTATCGTTACCAACCACTTCATCGCCCTTCTTGATGGCGCCAATGCGGCGGATATCGAGACGTACAGAGGCGTAAAACTTCAGCGCATTGCCACCGGTGGTGGTCTCCGGACTACCGAACATCACGCCGATCTTCATACGGATCTGATTAATAAAGATCACCAGGCAATTGGTGCGCTTGATATTGGCGGTCAATTTTCGCAATGCCTGAGACATCAAACGCGCCTGCAAACCAACATGTGAATCACCCATGTCACCTTCGATCTCTGCCTTGGGCGTCAGGGCCGCCACGGAGTCGATGACAACCACATCTACTGCACCGGAGCGTACCAGCATGTCGGTAATCTCCAGGGCCTGCTCACCAGTATCCGGTTGTGAGACCAGTAATTCATCCACATTGACACCCAACTTCCCCGCATACTGCGGGTCGAGGGCATGCTCAGCATCGATGAAAGCAGCGGTACCCCCCATCTTCTGTGCCTCAGCAACCACCTGCAGGGTCAGCGTGGTCTTACCTGAAGATTCCGGTCCGTAGATCTCCACCACACGCCCTTTGGGCAATCCGCCAATACCAAGCGCAATATCCAGGGTCAGCGAACCGGTAGAGATCGCTTCGATATTACGAATCCCACTGATGTCCCCCATACGCATCACAGATCCCTTGCCGAACTGTTTCTCAATCTGCCCCAGAGCGGCACTCAGCGCTTTTGCACGGTTTTCATCCATTCGGTCAATCCTCATCGGTTAATCTTTGAAAGCTCTATGTCAGACATCCGAGTCCGACAACCTGTAAATAACTGGCGGGATTATCACACAGCCACAGGCTCACGTCATGAGTCGAAGCGCAGGGTTTTAACTGCACTGTTTATTACTTGGAAATCAATAGTTCATGAAGATATTGAATTAAATAAATCGGTTACGCACATAACTTAGAGACGCTTTTAACTTAAGCCAGTGCAAGTTTACGTTCTTGACTGCCCAGCCACATCGCTATTCCAAAGGTTATACCCAGAATCATCAATGATCCGACTACAACACCCTGCCATCCTGCCCAGCGCCAGAAAGGCTCCAGATAGAATCCGCCCAAGGTCGCACCGGCGTAATAAAACACCAGATAAAGTGAAGTGGCACTGGCCCGTGCTGCTTTAGCATGACCTGCCACCCATCCGGCGGCTAATGAGTGGGTAAAGAAAAAGCCAAAGGCATTGATAAAGAAAGCAACCACGATCACGCTGAGTTGCGGCACCAGACTTAATAATGTACCCAACACAAGGATGACAATCCCAACGCCCATCGCACCTGGTTGTGAACGATTCCGAACCAGACGCCCGGAAAAGCCTGCCGCCAAGGTACCGGAGAGATAGGTGAGAAAGAACAAACCCAGCCAGTCAGATGAGAGATCATAGGGCGCTTCAGCCAGCACGAAGGTGATATAACTGTACTGGTTGATAAAAACAAAGAAATTGAGACCACTCATCAAACAAGCAGCAAGAATCATCGGATTTCTTAGATGCAGAGTGAGATCGACCAATACCTGCCAAAATCGTAGTGGCCTAGGCTCAAATCGGTTTGATACTGGCAGCATCCAGAACACCAAGAAGAGGCATATCAGGTCAAAAGCAGCCAGTGAGAGAAAACTACTTCGCCACCCCCACTCAGCCGCCACCAGGCCGCTGACCAGCCGTCCTGTCACACCGCCCAAGGAGTTGGCGCCGATATAAAGTCCAACCGCTAAGAGTAGTGCATTTGGTTCAAACTCCTCTCCCATATAAGCCATGGCCGCTGCCGGCAGACCTGCAATGAACACCCCCTGTAACCCTCTCAAAACCAGTAACATCGTGTAGTCGGAAGCAAACGCTGTTGCAAAGGTGACCAGGCACAGCAATAACAGGGTAGTGAGAATAACAATACGACGACCTATGGCATCGGAGAGAGGACCAAATATCAACAGACAAATCCCTAGTGAGAGTGTAACGACTGACAGACTCAAGGCCGCCTGCAAGGAGTCGATATCGAATGCGTCACGTAGCTGGGGGAGTAGTGGCTGAGTAATATAGAGATTACTGAAGACCATCATTGAACCGATACAGAGTGCCAGTGTGGCACGCCAGAATGCCGGCGTGTGGGATTGGATCATGGCCTTATCTTTAACAATGCGTGGTGGTGAGTTGAGACGATGGGTGGTCTATCTATACTATGTGTAATAGAGGAAGCAGGCCCAATAGCGATCACATTTAGGTTACCCTGTTAAGATACCGGGTTAATAAATACCTGCACTAGCCAGGTTCATTTCACATAAAGCAGTCATAACACCATGTTTACAGGCATCGTTCAAGGAACAGCAGAAGTTGTCGAAATCCAAGAGAAAAAAGCGTTTCGTACACATCGAATCCGGTTACCGGTAACGGCACTGGAAGGGCTGACACCTAGTGCTTCGATTGCACATAATGGCTGCTGCCTGACTGTAACCCGAATCGATAGTGATCTCATCGACTTCGACCTGATGCAAGAGACATTGCGCGTAACAAACTTGGGTGAACTTGTGGTTGGCGATACCTTCAATTTCGAGCGGGCTGCCCGCTATGGAGATGAGATTGGTGGTCATGCCATGTCTGGCCATATCCTCTGTATGGCTGAGGTAGTAGATGTCATAGCCAGTGAAAACAACCACCAACTCCGGTTTAAACTACCTACTGACTGGAGAAAATACATTTTTACCAAAGGCTATATCGGCATCGATGGTATCAGCCTGACTATCGGTAATGTGGAAGGTAATGAATTCGATGTTAATCTGATACCGGAAACCATGCAGCGCACCAATATCGGCAGACGACAAATCGGTGACAGAGTGAATATCGAAATCGATCCTCAAACACAAGCCATTGTCGACACTGTGACCCATTTGCTCCCCGATCTGTTGTTTCAACTCAAACAAAAATGAAACTGACTATAGTTAGTTAAAACAACCTAAACCAATCCCATGTCAACTCGATTTAAAGCAGGCAACCTGTGGACGGAAATTGTTGCCAGAACGCAATCATCCATTGCCAATGGTACACTCCACAGTATTGAGACTGATTACCACACTGTATGGCAGAATGATTTTAGCTTTATCGTACGTGTCGCGACCCATCTAAAACGAAAGGCACAGGAGATAAAGAGACAGGGCCAAAATCAACAACAAGATGAGCCATTCAATCCCTTCCTCACCCCTGAGCCAGAACTGACAGTAGCGGATATCAGGCCGACACATCTGTCAGTTCTCAACAAGTTCAATGTGGTGGAACATCATCTATTGATCATCACCCGCGAATTTGAACATCAGGAGCGATTACTGTCACTTCAGGACTTCGAAGCACTCTGGTTCTGCCTGTCAGAATATCCGTCATTAGGGTTCTATAATGGAGGCACAGCAGCAGGTGCCAGTCAACGACATAAACACCTGCAACTGGTCCCCTTGCCGCTCTATCCTGGTCAATCCTTGTATCCTTTAGAAAAACTCTATTCAACACTCACTAAAAAAATAACGCTTCAGTCTCTAAAGCAGCTACCCTTTGTGCATAGCTGGAGTCCGTTACCAACAGGCATAGAAAACAATCCATCTGAAGCTGCTAGGCAAACACTATCCATCTATCATCAAATGCTGACATCGGTAGGTATATCAAGATGGGTTCGACCGGATGGTGAATATCAATCAACGCCCTACAACCTATTGGTAACCAGAGAATGGATGTTGATGGTGCCGCGTTCACAGGAGCACTGCAAGGGCATATCGGTCAATGCACTGGGATATGTAGGATCACTCTTCGTGAAGGACAGAAACGGTTTAGAGACAGTGCGTGATCATGGGCCCATGAATCTGTTGAAGGCGGTATCGATGGAGCTCAACAGTGTAGGTCACTAACAGACTCAACTAGTACTCCGTCAACCTGTTAACAATCGGGATAGTGATCGATTCAGGTGATATAGCCCTACCCTGCTGACTAAACTCTTTATCAGGCAAAATATCCATACTTGGCCAAACTCCGCTTAGCAATGTCTCTGCATAACCATTGAATCTGTTCAACTTATGCATCGCCGATTGAGCAGCTCTTGCATTGTAGCTGAGACGGTGCCATTCACAGCGCACATTACCCTCTTCCGGTATAATGAGCAGATACCAACCATCCTGAGTACCGTCATTGGCCGGCATACCTATCACACCGCTATTTAACCAGTAGCGTTCACCCAACTGCTCCCCAAAGGGCAGGCCGGCATGACCACCGATCACCACATCCGCATCACTTAAGGCCATCTCCTTCTGCTTTTCTTCAGTTGGCGTTGAAGCAAAAATAAAGCGATTAATGGCACTTAATCCTCCGTGCATGATTTGAAACCGTCTCCCTTCAAGATCAAAAAATAGACCTTTAGGTAAGCTGCCCATCCACCGCTTGGCATCTATGGAGAGCTGTTCTGCACAGTAGGGGTACCAATCTTCAGCTAATAAAGAGCAGCTGGTGCCTGTTTCAAAACCACAACCACAGTTTTCTCTCCCGTCCGCAAGTGACTGTTCGCAGTTCCCCATCAACACCTTGATTCCTGATGATCTGATCAGCTCTACAGTCTCTTCAGGCTGTGCACAATAGGCAACACAATCCCCATTACAGATCACATGTGATGCCGGAATGCCCAATTTTTCAGATGCCTGTAATACGGCTTGTGTAGCCTGCAGATTACCGTACGGCCCACCGAATATGAGTAACTGCTCTTCAAACCTGCCAAGATTGAGCTGTGTATGGTTCACACACTCAATACTCAGCCGCATTGGCTGTAACCGTTCGCAATGAGCTTGCCTGCCTGTTTCCAATCCAGAACATCAGACATCCCCCAGTCATTACTGTCAGCGAAATAAACAGTAGCTTGGTGTATTTATGCCACTCACCCAGCCATAGGGTATAACCAGTAGACTCAGTGAAGTAGAGTGCCGCACCAAACATGGCAAGTATAAAACTACCCAAATAACTCCATAGTGGAATCCGTACACGATCTCCCCAGAGTGAGAAAAAGATGACAGGTGCTAGATACATCGATGCTGTACCACTGACAGCAACAGCGCTGAACAGATCCTTATTGCCGGTAAACACCAACAACAACCCCAAGATCATAAAAAGCGCCATAACCATCCGACCATTCATCAAGGTAGGCCGCAGGAAACGCATATCCACCACCATAAGTTTGGCTGAACTTGATAAGGTACTATCGAGCGTCGACATGGCAGAGATGACCAGTGCTGCATTGAATAAAAGCATCGGCAGATCACCCAGTATTCGCATCAACACTGCATTCATCGCTTCGCCGGCATTAGCCTGTGCTCCCGCCAGGATACCTAAACTGCCAAACAATAGAATACAGATCATACTCACCCAGGCAGCATGTAAAAAACTACGACGTGTCGTCTGGCGATCAGCAAGAAAGCCTCGGTCCATCATGACCGGGTCGTGCATTGGATAACTCCAGATCTGGAGTAAGGCAACCAGCATCAGTACAGGACCTGGTTGTTCTATTTGGAACGGTTTGAAGAGGATATTTTCAAACGTGATATGGCCACCGGTAACTGTCAGAATCATCAGAAACGCAAGCACAAAAACGAAGATCAGCATCTGAAACAGGTCAGTTCTCAAGGAGGCATGCAGCCCACCCAACATAGAGTAGAGCAACGTAACAGCCGCCAAACCAACAACTGCCATTGTATATGAGCCACTCCCAGCTGCACCGAATAGAATGCCTATCACCAGCAAGTTAGCGAACACTTCACTGGTCAGACGTACACCGACAACCAGGTTGTAACAGCGTGTACCCCATTCACCGAAACGATCACGAAGGAATGCCTGGATACTGCTGTAACCCTTACGAAATCGCAGGTCATCTATGATCAAACCACCGGTTAGAAATGAGAGATAGTAGAATGCGTAGGCCAAAGTACCCCAAAGGCCGTAGTAAAATCCCAATATAGCCGCATTCATCAGTGAACGGGCAAAGATCCAGGTTGTCACTTGAGAGAGTGTCAGCGTCAATAGGCCAGGCACCCTGCCCGATGGTGAGAGTCCCTGAAAGAATGTGGCTCCACTGCTCGCTTTTGGGGTCATGAAAACCGATATCAACGCTACTGCAGCGACTAGGATTGGCAATATAAGGTCCATGAAAACTCCAGCATAAATCTGGCCTGATACGATAATGTCAGGCCACAGATTGTGCATATTAGTTGAAAGCCAATATACACAAATCATTTCATCTATACGTCCGTCGTGTCGACATGGATTCACAGACTTGGCTGGTATTGGCTGATTCAATAATCTAACTGAAATCATGCAGAAAAAACAACAGACAAGCCGAGGCAGTCTAATCTGTGTTCAGCGTCTATGGATAGTCACTAAATCTGTGATGGTATTTTATTGATCTTTGGATCCGTAACTCCGTGCACTAATTGACTATCGTCCTGCAACGTACTGTTCGACATGCTATCCATCGACCCGACAATGTTGGCAGGTAGGCCTGGAAATGCACTGACAATCGACACCAACAGTGACGCCGCATAAGGTATTGCCTGTATTAGCAACACAATGGACCAGATACGGGCATCGGGGAGTTCACTTCCTTGTTGCCATTCAATGATTCCTGCAGATAATGTTAGTCCAAATAGAAACAGTGTCTCCTCGCGAGCATCATGAAGTGCACGTGCCAGACCGCCATGTACCGCTTTCTTGGGTGTTCTAAAGAATGGCAGGCTATTGGTCAGCATCCCTCTGAGCATTGCTTGTGCAATGGTATGGGAAAGTGCTAAACCAGCAACAGCTGCAGCAATACTCTGACGTATGGTGGCATCGACACGACGTCGATATAGAAAGAACATCTTGAGTAACTTAAAGATGAAAAGACTTAACGGCAGCACAGCGAAAAGAGGCAATGGGGCTGTAAAATGGGCTGGCCATAAAAGCATCGATGCTGACCAGCCAATTGCCGCCATATTGAAGAACAGGTTAAACCCATCGGCAAACCAGGGCAGCCATCCAGCCAGAAAATGATAACGTTGGCCGGTAGTGAGCTTACTTTTCTTTGCACCAAACAGTATACCCAGATGCTGTTTGATGATCTGAACAGCACCATACGCCCAACGGTAGCGCTGTTTCTTGAAATCGATAAAGGTGTCTGGCATCAGGCCCCGGCCATAGCTTTTTGGCACATAGACAGCCTCATGCCCCTGCTCGAAGACACGCAAGCCTAGATCTGCATCTTCTGTGATACACCACTCCCCCCATCGACCAACATCACTCAACACACTGCGTCTCACCATTGTCATGGTACCGTGTTGAATAATGGCGTTACGTTCATTCCGGGTGATCATGCCGATGTGGAAAAAGCCCTGGTATTCAGCATGGCACATGGCTTTGAAACAGCTATCCTCTCCATCACGGTAGTCCTGTGGCGCTTGCACAACCGCTATCTCCTGGCGCTGGAAATGGGGTATCAGATCACGCAACCAGTTAGGGTCTACCTGATAGTCGCTGTCGATAACAGCAATTACTTCAGCATCCGGGTGAGTCTCCTGAAGTGTAAAATTGAGTGCCCCCGCTTTAAATCCAGCCAATGGTGAACGATGATAAAAGCGGAATCGGGAACCCAGCTTCGAACAGTGCGCTTCCACTGGCAACCAAACAGAGGAGTCCTTCGTATTATTGTCGATAACAATGACCTCATAGCTTGGGTAGTCAAGCTCCGCCAATGCATTGAGTGTATCGATCAACATATCCGGTGGCTCGTTATAGGCTGGAACATGTACTGAGACCATCGGTAAAACATAGTCAGGGACAGGTTGATGTTTGGGCATACGTCGCCACTGCCTCAACCAGATCGCTTCCGCCCATTCGTGAGCTTCTGCAATCAGTACTACCAGCACTCCTAGCATGCCGATAAACAATATAATGCCTACAATCACTGCATTCAGCGTCATGTATTGACGTGTGTAGTCATAAACCAACCATACGGCACCCGTCGCGGCACCATACGCCACCAGCGCCAGGAAACCTCTACCCCTGGAGCGCAGCCCCTCACTGTCACGAAAAAGTAATATTAAAACCAACACACCAAACAGTATCGAAATTGAGGCCAGTTCACGCCATTGAGGTACGGCCACTACTGGTTCGGTGAAGGTGAATTTGGCTTGTCTGTTTACGTCATAGACCCCCCAATAGGTGCCAACGCCACTCTCCTGCCGCTCTTTCCAGGGCTGATCGAAGGCCTCCATGACATAGTAAACATAGCCCTCCTCCTCCGCCCGTTGGAGAAACCGTCTCAAAAAGCTTGCCTGATTCAAATGTGAGGGTTTCGCATCACGCTTGGGTCGACCATTACTGGGCCAACCAACCTCAGCGATCACGATAGGTTTATTGGGGAAATGCTGCACCAGCTCGTTATACTTTTGTACGCTGAACTCGATCGCCTGGTCGACAGACTTTCCCTCCCAATAGGGAAGTATGTGTGCCGCGATATAGTCAACATGATCCGCCAGTTCCGGATGCTCTAGCCAGGTATGCCATGGCTCTGCCACGCTGACCGGCGCCCATACCTGCTCTTTTACCCGTCTGAGATTCTCAATCGTCTGCTCGACCGTAACATCGCCACGGTAGATCGCTTCATTGCCTACCATCACCCGTACAACATTTTGATGATATTGACGGGTCAGTTGAATCAGCTTCTCAATTTCGTCGTTATCGTCCTTCTAGTCTCCATAGACCCAGGCACCCAGGGCAACATTCAAGCCGTGCTTGGCCGCCAATCTGGGTATCGCCTCCAAGGTCCCACTGACAGAATAGGTTCTTACCGCATGCGTCTTGTCGGATAGCAGAATTAAATCCTCTTCAATCTGCTCTTCGCTCGGGTAGATACCCTGTGTCGGGTCCTGATTTTGCCTTATCGGTGAAAATGAGAAACCTTGAATACGCTGCGGCCAGGGTGGCTCATCTGCAGCTCCGCCCAGGAGATTCCATAACATGAGGGTAAGCAGGGCAATCGTCAGCGTTATTACTACGGTGGGTCGGAACATGGAAGCGTCGTACCTGGAAAAAGTGCAGTATCTTAGAGATTTTCTCCTGCTTAGGTTGTGACAGGCCACGCCCTTTTTATGGGTCTATCCGGGTTTCGCAAAGAAATTAAGGTATTGATCGGCCACAGATTCTTCTCTATTTTTGATGTTGAAAAGGCATCAA
>JAIVEQ010000013.1 GCA_023838465.1 Candidatus Thiodiazotropha sp. | reverse complement strand
AGACCAAGAAAATGTCTTGGCATGAAAACACCTAATCAGGTATTTTTAGGAATCAACCCACCGGTTGCACTTGCGAGTTGAATCCGCGTTATTTTTTGGAAGCCATGTTTATGCAGGAGATCGGGTCAGTAAAATGGGAGTCACAGATTTTACTTTCCGGTAATACCGTTTTATGGATAGGCAAGATATAGCATGTGGAATGGAAGTACTGGCCCGCATCGATCCGGATATTGATCGAGCCTTAGGTGAGCTAGGGCCTCCTCCCCCACGTCATCGAGCCAAAGGATTTGAGGCCCTTCTCTCGATAATTGCCAGCCAGCAAATCTCCACTGAAGTGGCGCGTGTTATTATGACTCGGATTACTGCTCTGGTGCCGAAAATGACGGCTAGCGGGCTAATGAGCATTGATGACCAGGTCCTACGTGATGCTGGTTTGTCCTGGCGAAAGATTGAATACGCCAAAGGTTTGGCTGAGGCTATTGAAAAGAGGCACTTTGATGTGGATGGGTTGGAAGTGCTTAGTGATAAGGAAGCAATTGATGCGATTACCAATCTGCGGGGATTTGGTCGCTGGAGTGCCGAAATCTATCTAATGTTTTCTCTAAAGCGACAGGATATCTTTCCCGCTGATGACCTGGCCTTACAAGTCGCCATAGGGCGTCTAAAGGGGCTCTCTGATAAACCGACACCAAAACGAGCACGTGAGATGGTAAAATACTGGTCTCCTTGGAGAAGTGTCGGATCTCTATTTTTGTGGCACTACTATCGAGGTGCTCCCACGTGATCTGTGGTGGCAGTGAATATAAATTGAATGTCCAATGCCGGATATGATTTGGAGCTGATTGAGGCTCTAAATGAATAACCCTGCATCAGTCGTATCTGGCACTATTACTTGCATGGGTATAGGACCTTCAGAGGAGGATAAAGAGGTGATTAAATTTATTATGTGCTTAACCCGACATCCGGATATGACTCGTGAGGAATTCAAAGCATATTGGATGAACAAGCATGGTCCATTTTTCATGAGCAATGCAGATGTGATGGGTGCTAAAAAGTATGTGCAATCACACACCATAGACACCCCTTTGAACCAAGGCCTAAGGGATTCTAGAGGAATGCTGCCTGAATATGATGGGGTCGCAGAGGTATGGTTCGAATCAGAAGATGCCCTTATGAAGGGGATGAGTTCTCCTGAAGGTCAGAAATTGGGTGCTGTGTTGCTAGAGGACGAGGGAAATTTTGTCGATCACTCAAAGTCTTCAGCGTTCATTGTTAAGGAACACGAGTTCTAAGAGGCGATTTCAAATGGTGTAATTCCGCTGATTTGCGCGACTCTGCAGTCGCTTGCCGGCCAACTTCGGATATAATGACTATTCTGCACCAATGTATGTATTAGGTTGGAAGCGGACCTATTAGATTATTATCTGAAAGGCAATTTCTCAGACAAAGCAGCCATCAATGTTAGCTATATTACCAATCTATTTGGTAGTATTTTTCAACCCTAGATAAGAACACTCTCATTTATAATATTTTTTTTAATCAACTGCTTCAATATAACTTTACACTTCTCTCTGAAAGTATCCCTGAGAAGCCGAACAACTGGCGTTATCGATTGTCTGCTCGGACAGATAAGCCATAGTTCAGTAGCGGTGGGTTTGAACGCTGGCATGAGGCTTTTAACATTTCCTGATAATAAATCAGCGGACATGTCGAGACAGGATTTAACTGCCAAGCCTTTACCTGCGGCACACCAGCGTCTTACTAATTCCCCGTCATTAGAAGCGCGATTACCGCTCATCTTTATTTTATAATCCGTTCCACAGTGAGTGAATTCCCAAACATCGTGTACGATGTCGTAAAGCTGGTAAAAAAGCCCATTGTGAGAAGGTAAGTCATGAGGATGTTTGGGAATGCCGTTTTTATCGAGGTACTCCTGTGTTGCACAAAGCAGTACAGGGACATTGCAAATCTTAAATCCATAAAGATTCGCGTCGTTGGGTGAGCCATAGCGTAGTGCAATGTCCACAGAATCGCGAAAAAAATCAATATTGCTATCACTGATATGTGCTTTCAAACTGACATTCGGGTAGGTTTCCATAAATTCATCTAGCCAGGGAGTAACCAGATTTCGGCCCAGGTCCGATGACAGTGTGATACGCATTTCACCATCAACTATATCCAGATCGTCCTTCATGTTCTGCTTGGCTTGATCCAGCATGAGCAGAGCCTGTTCACACTGGGGGACATACCTTTCCCCTGCACTGGAGAGTCGAAGCTGCCGCGTTGTGCGGATAAACAACTCCACACCCAATGCACATTCCACTCGCTTAAGTGCTGCACTTGCCGTTGAAGTACGCATATCCAAATCTGCAGCAGCAGCGGTAATACTGCGAAACTCAGCGACTCTAAGGACAACCTGAAGATCTTCTAAAAGCATATTTTCCAAAATTACTAGAAAATGTTTCCATTATTATGCTGTTTATATTGGATTAATCAAGATCTACTCTTTCATCCATTGAATAATCAACTGGAGATACGTCATGAAAGCTGTTGGCTACCTCAAATCCCTACCAATCAATGAACCTGGGTCTTTAACGAATATCGAGCTACCTCAGCCTGTTGCAACCGGGTATGACTTACTGGTTAAGGTCAAGGCGATTGCCGTTAATCCAGTGGATTATAAAATTCGCCTGAATGTCTCTCCTGCTGAGGGTGACTACAAAGTACTTGGCTGGGATGCCTTAGGTGAAGTTGTTGCGACAGGTGAGGCGGCTACAAAATTCAAGCCAGGTGATGTGGTCTATTACGCCGGCGATATTAACCGTCAGGGCAGCAATGCTGAATTTCAACTGGTGGACGAACGTCTTGTTGGTACTAAACCCAAAAGTCTATCTGATGCTGAAGCTGCCGCACTGCCACTGACATCAATTACAGCCTGGGAAATGCTATTTGAGCATTTATCAATAAAACAACAGTCTCCGGAATCTACAGAGAAGTCTGATGAGGTGATTTTGGTTGTTGGTGCCGCTGGTGGTGTTGGCTCAATCTTTCTGCAGCTGGCTAAAGCCATCACCGGTGCCACAATTATCGCCACAGCATCACGTGAAAGCTCGCAAGCCTGGGTGAAAAAGCTCGGTGCCGACCATGTTGTTGATCACACTAAACCGCTTCAACCACAGATCGGGGCCTTGGGTATGGGTCAGGTGACCCATGTTGCCAGTCTGAACAGTACCGAATCTTACTTCGAGAGCTATACGGAGCTGCTGGCGACTTTTGGCAAGATTGCCTTGATTGATGACCCGAGTAAGCCGCTGGATGTGATGAAGCTAAAACTAAAGAGCCAGTCGCTGCACATTGAGTTTATGTTTGCTCGCTCGATGTTCAAAGCAGCAGACATGGCTGAACAGGGTCGTTTGCTAAACCGTGTGTCTGATTTGATTGACCAGGGTTATATCCAGACCACCATTGGAAAAAACATCGGCACGATCAATGCCGAAAACCTGAAGACAGCACACGAAGAATTGGAGTCCGGTCGGTCAATTGGAAAGATTGTCTTGCAGGGGTTTTAAGCGGACGATCCAGCCGATGAGCCTCACCTCAGGGTCCAGCCTGCCGGCTAGAACAGCCACCACTTCCTCATAGAAGGCTGGGATGCACATAATGTCCCGGTCTCTGGCAGAACAGGAATCCAAAATGCATAAACATGTCGAAGAAACGGATTTTCCATCCATCAATCGGGGATACAATAGGGTGTTCCACCCAAATAAGCTGAGCCTCGGATTGGTGGTTCCCCTGGAAAACTATTCTAAAGGGCCGGTGCCAATCATGACGCGTCATGTGGAACGTGCACAACTGACCGAAGAACTGGGATTTTCCGCACTCTGGTTACGGGATGTGCCATTTAACGTGCCGTCGTTCGGGGATGCAGGGCAAATGTACGACCCTTTCGTCTACCTTGGTCTGTTGGCCGCACGGACTGAACGGATCGCACTTGGCGTTGCCAGCATTGTATTACCCCTTCGTCATCCAGCGCATGTTGCCAAGGCTGCAGCCAGCATCGACGTTCTGTCGGGAGGACGTCTCATCCTGGGTATTGCCTCAGGTGATCGACCAGAAGAGTATCCGGCACTCAACCTGCCCTTTGCCGAACGCGGCGACCGTTTTCGTGCGAGCTTTGAGTATATTGAACGCATGTGGGACGACTCACCGGTATTCGAGAATACTTATGGCAGCCCCGATGGCGGTATGGACATGCTGCCCAAACCGATGTCCGGAAAATTGCCGTTGCTTATTACGGGAGGCAGCCAGCAAGAACCTGATTGGATTGCTCGAAATGGCGATGGCTGGATAACCTATCCACGCGCCATTGTCACCCAGAAAAAAATTATCAGCGACTGGCGGGCACGCATTATGACTGTAGGCGGCCCCTTCAAACCTGCAGTGCAGTCACTTTATATCGATCTGGCCGAAGATCCTGACACACCGCCACGACCGATCCATCTGGGATTCCGGCTGGGAGCGAATCATCTTCGGGTGCATCTGAAATCACTGGAAGAGATCGGCATAAACCATGTTGCACTGAACCTGCGCTTTAACCAGGCAGATACCGAAACAACAATAAAGCGTTTGGCCGATGACATACTGCCAGACTTCACTGACTGAGAGACAATATCATGCAGAAAACCATTCTTATTACTGGCTCGACCGACGGCATCGGGTTAGAAACGGCCAGGATGCTGGCCTTGCAGGGCCACCATGTTCTGCTGCATGGACGTAATCCGGTAAAACTGGAGGAAGTGGAAAAAAATCTCTCTGAGCTACCGGATGGAGGGCACGTCGAAAGCTACGTATCTGATTTCTCGCGAATGTCCGATGTTGAGAAGTTCGCGAATGCTGTGGCAGAGCAGCATACCCAACTTGATGTGCTGATCAACAATGCCGGTGTCTTTAAAACAGCCGAACCTATAACACAGAATGGACTTGATGTACGCTTTGCAGTCAATACCATTGCGCCCTATCTATTGACGAAACGACTTTTACCGCTGATTGGAGCGTCCGGGCGGGTGATCAACCTCTCTTCCGCTGCTCAGTCACCGGTCGATCCGGAAGCGCTGGCAGGACGGGTCAGGCTGTTCGACGATTTCACAGCTTACGCACAAAGCAAACTGGCGCTCACGATGTGGTCTCGCAGTATGGCACTTTCACTCAAAGATGAAGCCCCAGCCATTTTCGCTGTTAATCCTGGGTCGCTACTCGGCACCAAGATGGTGAAACAGGGTTTTGGTGTAGCAGGTAACGATATATGCATTGGCGCTGAAATTTTAACCCGCGCGGCACTGACAGACGAGTTTGCAAAGGCATCCGGGCTATATTTCGACAATGATTCAGGTCAGTTTGACTCACCCCATCTTGATGCACTAAATCCACAAAAGTCAGAAAGTATTGTGCAGGTAATCGAGGCAATTTTGGCTGAGATAATTCAATGAGGTAATACAGGTTGGTCAATTATCATGGATGTTACAAATGTCAGCAACGGGCACCCCTCTTGTAGCTCTCCATGGCAGGGAACATCAGCGCTGAAGGCCTGCCCCTCTATCGGCTTTGCCATGCTGTCTGCGATTGTTACTGTCGCCGAGGAACTTCTATCTGGATTGCCCACGACCTATGACCACCCAACCTATCGACTGAGAAGCACGCTCAGTCGCTCAGCCAAGAATCAATGCGTTTGTATCGGTCACTCATCTGTAATACCCCTAGACAAATGACCGCTGGTCATTTATATTCTCCATTAAATGACTCACGGTCAGTTGGAGGATCGATGACCCCACATCAACGCGCTATTAGCAGCGAAGAAAAAGCACAAAAACGCAGCAAGATTCTTGATGCGGCAGAGACCCTCTGGCTGAAGGATAGTCATGAAATCGCCAGTATGAACAGCGTTGCCGCGGCTGCTGGGGTTGCCAAAGGCACCCTCTATCTCTACTTTCCGAGTAAAGAGGAGTTATTTCTTTCTCTACATGAGCGTCAGGTGAGAACTTTTTTTGGGATGATTACCGAGCGCGCTCACCAAACTGAACCGATGGACATTCAGGAAATGTATACAGTGGTGCGTCGCTTTATTGCAGACACCCCTGGATTTCTACCCCTCACTACCCTGGTTCACGGTTTACTGGAGCGCCAAATCCCTGCTGAGACCAACTTTATCTTCAAAGAGCGCATCCTTAACCACTTGAATGAGGTCGTGGAGGCACTGAAATCTCACTTTCCAACCATCACGCCCCATCTGATGATGCAGAGCTACGCCATGATTATCGGCCTTTGGCAACTGCTACAACCCTCACCGCTGAGAAAGCTCATCAAAGAGCGCTTGGAAGACGTCGCTTGCGGTGATGACTACCTGACCGCCCTCGAACCGGCACTCAACGCACTCTGGCAAGGCACTCTGATGCAGGAGTCCCAATCATGAGACAAATGCTAAAGCTGTTGCTGTTACCCTTCCTAGTGGCTGCACTGAGTGCCTGTAGCGAAGTTGAGGTGGAATCCAAGCCTATCCGCCCCGCCCAGGTATGGGAGGTTGGTGAAGGGCCCTCCTCTACCGTCTCCACCTATTCAGGCCAGGTACATGCCCGTTACGAGACTGATCTCGCTTTTCGGGTGAATGGAAAGGTAATCAGCCGCAGCGTTGAGTTAGGTGATCGTATCTCACCAAATAAGATACTGGCACAGCTTGATACCAGCGATCTTAACCTTCAAGTCGCCAGCACTGAAGCAAGCCTTCAAGCAGCCAGATCTGAGCTGGTCACTGCCCGCAATGAACTGAAGCGAATCCATGATCTATTTAAAAAGAAATTCGTTAGCCAGACGGCTGTCGACAACCAGCGCTGAGCGCCAAGGAAGGCTGAAAGCCGAGGCGGTTAGTCCCCGGTAGGCGTGAGGCGAGACTGTAGACCCGTCGTGCCTTGCGCCAGAGGGGATGCAAAGCGAGCATCCGAACACGGCGTCCAGTCATTTGGGAACTGACGGCGGAGTGGTCACGAGCTTGCGATGTGATCACGTAGTGTCAGTGACCAGGACCGTCCGGGGCACTAATAGGTTGTCAAAGATCGAGTGTCTTTTAGGCCTGGGACGCCTAAAAGACATCACGAGATCGAAGACTCACTTGCGCAACCGCTATCGAGCCGCTCAGTCCCAAGTCAAATCCGCTCAGGCACAACTCGATCTGGCCAAAAATCAATCAGACTATAGCAACCTGAAAAGCGACAGTGCAGGTGTGGTGACCAAAATTGATATCGAGGCCGGCCAAGTGATCAGTGCTGGCCAACCGGTAATCCGCATTGCCCGGGAGGGCGAGTACGAAGTACACATTCGGGTTGGTGAGCAGGCGGTCAAAAACCTGCAGCCAGGACAATCGGTAATAGTCTCTCTCTGGGCCGATAAAGAGGCCTCCCTACACGGTGAAATCCGTGATATCGCCCCAGCTGCCGATGATAACCGCACCTGGTTGATCAAAGTCAGCCTACTCAACTCAAATGCAGGCTTAAAAGCGGGCATGACAGCCAAAGTGTTGTTCAAAACAGAGAACAGTCATCAACTCACATGGCTACCCGCCACTGCCCTATTCCAGCAGGAAAAACAGCCAGCGGTCTGGATTGTCACTACCGATCAGAGGGTCAAGTTACAGCGCATAAAACTGGAACGCTATCTGGAGAATGGCATCCTGGTATCCGGTCTTGATAAGGGTCTGCAGATTGTGGCTGCCGGCGTTAACCGATTACACCCTGGGCAAGCGATTCAACCCATCGCTTACACCGGCAAAGCTCACCACGACATGCCCAATACACAGTAGCGGAATCTGCTGATGAAACGTTTCAATCTTTCTGAATGGGCACTGGAGCACCGCAATTTTGTGCTCTATATAATGGTGCTGACACTCACCTTGGGCGTGTTTGGCTACAACAAGCTCGGACAGTCTGAAGACCCACCGTTTACATTCAAAGTAATGCTGGTGCAAGCCGCCTGGCCTGGTGCATCGACAAATGATATTGAACAGCAGGTTGTCGACCGCATCGAGAAGGTGATTTTGGAATCACCCCATGTCGATTATGTACGCAGCTTTTCCCGTGCCGGGCAGGCCAATATGTTTGTGGTGGCAAAAGACAGTACGCCATCAAAAAATATGTCGGATATGTTTTATCAGATCCGTAAACGGGTACAGGATATTGCCCATACTCTGCCGGCAGGTGTACAAGGCCCAGTGTTCAATGATGAGTTTGGGGAAACCTACGGCAATATCTTCGCACTGAACGGTGACGGCTTCAGCATGGCCCAGTTGCGTGATACCGCCGATATCATCCGCAAAGAGCTTCTGCGCGTTTCTGATGTTGCTAAAGTGCTGCTGATCGGCGAACAGGAGGAACGGGTCTACATCGAGATCAACAATCAGAAACTGGCTAATCTCGGTTTCGGCATCCAGCAACTCATCGACATACTGAGCGCACAAAACCAAGTCACCAGTGTGGGCAGCTTTCGCACCAAAGACGACCGCATATTTGTACGTCCGGATGGTCGCTTTAATAACATCGACGATTTACGCAATCTTCCGATCAAGATAGGTAGCGATACACTGCGTTTAAGTGAAGTAGCTGACATCCACTACGGCTATGCCGATCCTGAAAATGACAGCATGCGATATATGGGTAATCCAGCCCTGGGCATTGGCGTCTCCATGCGCGCGGGCGGTGACATCATCAAGCTGGGTAAATCCCTGGATGATGCCCTGTTACGCATTGAACAGAAGCTCCCCGTCGGTATGTCCCTAAATCGGGTCAACGACCAACCACGTGCCGTAAAAAACTCTGTCGCTGAGCGCCAAGGAAGGCTGAAAGCCGAGGCGGTTAGTCCCCGGTAGGCGTGAGGCGAGACTGTAGACCCGTCGTGCCTTGCGCCAGAGGGGATGCAAAGCGAGCATCCGAACACGGCGTCCAGTCATTTGGGAACTGACGGCGGAGTGGTCACGAGCTTGCGATGTGATCACGTAGTGTCAGTGACCAGGACCGTCCGGGGCACTAATAGGTTGTCAAAGATCGAGTGTCTTTTAGGCCTGGGACGCCTAAAAGACATCACGAGATCGAAGACTCACTTGGCGTGAATTTTTGAAGGTTGTGGCTGAAGCAGTGATCATTGTCCTGGCAGTCAGCTTCTTCAGTCTGGGGCTGCGTGCCGGCACTGTTGTCGCACTCTCCATTCCATTAGTGCTCGCAGCCACCTTCTTTGTCATGAATCTGTTTGACATCGGACTGCACAAGATCTCTCTCGGCTCCCTCATTCTCGCTCTGGGACTGCTTGTGGATGATGCAATCATCGCCATCGAAATGATGGCGGTAAAACTGGAAGAGGGCTGGGATCGTATAAAAGCCGCCAGCTTTGCCTACAAAACCACAGCCTTCCCCATGCTCACTGGCACCCTTGTTACAGCAGCAGGCTTTCTGCCGATTGCCACTGCTGCATCCTCTGTGGGTGAGTACACCCGTTCCATCTTCCAGGTCGTCACCATTGCATTGGTCATCTCATGGTTTGCAGCGGTGATTGTTGTCCCCTACCTCGGCTATCGCCTGATTCCCGAAAAAGGGCTCCATCATGACGAGAATGAAAAACCCAAGGGTGTATTCGGTAAATTGGGCGCCGCCCAGCATCACCTGGCTGAACGTTTCTACAGCGGCTTTCGTAAAATAATTGAAGTCTGTGTGCGCCAACCTGCACTGGTTATCATATTGACTCTCGTCACCTTCAGCGGGTCAATCTATCTGTTTCAGTTTGTCCAGCAGCAGTTTTTTCCAGATGCCACACGCCCCGAACTGGTGGTTGACCTGAAACTACCTGAAGGCTCATCACTCAAATCGACTAAACGCAATGTGGAAAATCTGGAGCAGTTCCTCAACGGGCAGCTTGAGCATATTGACAATTATGCCAGCTATGTCGGAAACAGCTCTCCCCGCTTCTATCTGCCCTTGGATCAACAACTACCCGATATCAGTTTTGCACAGTTTGTCATCACTACTAAAGGCATCCCTGATCGCGAGGCATTGCGCCTGAAGCTGATTCAGCTGATGGACAGCTCAGATTTCTCCCATCTTCGCGGACGTGTTATCCGTTTAGAGAATGGGCCACCGGTGGGCTACCCCGTACAGTTTCGGGTATCCGGTGATGATCTTTGGGTACTGCGTAACCTTGCTGAACAGGTGGCAGCTGTCATGCGTGGCAACCCGCATCTGCGTAACGTCAACTTCGACTGGAATGAGATGAGCAAAGTCATTCAATTGGAGGTCGATACTGAGAAGGCGGTCAGCCTGGGTATTACCCAGACCACGCTCAATCAAATTCTGAGCGGCATGATCAACGGCGCGAACGTAGGTGAATTCCGGGAGAGGGACCAGACCATACCCATCACCCTTCGCGGTACCGAAGAGCGTAACCACATCTCTCTGCTGCAATCTCTAAACATCCCGACAACAATGGGTGGCACAGTCCCATTAGGACAAATTGCACACATTACCAGTAGTCAGGAGGAAGGCGTAATTTGGCACCGCAACCGAACACCGACTATCACTATCAGGGGTGACATTTACAGTAAAATTCAGGCACCGACAGTAACAGCTGAGGTGGAGTCACGCCTTGGCGACATACGCGCCAATCTCCCACTCGGCTATCGCCTGGTGACCGGCGGTGCTGTGGAGGAGAGTGCCAAAGGTAATGAATCGATAGGTGCAGGTTTTCCACTTTTTATCATTGTGATGTTAACCATCCTGATGATTCAGTTGCAGAGTTTTCAACGCGTCATTATGGTTGTACTCACAGCTCCCTTCGGCATTATCGGTGTGACTCTGTTTCTGCTGCTGTTCGATAAACCGTTCGGCTTTGTCGCCATGCTTGGCACCATTGCCCTCTCAGGTATGATCATGCGTAATTCTGTCATTCTTGTTGATCAGATCGACCGCAATATCGATGATGGTATGATCCCGAATGACGCGGTCATTGAAGCAGCAGTACGCCGTTTCCGCCCCATCATGCTCACAGCTCTAGCGGCTATTCTAGCGATGATTCCTCTATCGGAGAGTGTCTTCTTTGGCCCTATGGCTATCGCAATTATGGGGGGGCTATTGGTAGCAACCGTATTGACCCTGCTCTTCCTGCCTGCGGTATACACGGTCTGGTACAAACTGACCCATGGAAAAGAGCTCTTTTTGTCGAAGCCTGCTTAGGCTTCGCTTCTTTAATCCCCTGTCACTTCTGTTCGCTTAGCAATTTTAGCGATAGCCTGTATTACTTACATTGGGGAACACCACCAATGATCGAAGACTCAATATGCATATAAATCGAGATATTGTTCAGTTATAAATAACCGCAAGAGCACTTGGTCTGCTTCTTTATTTAGCCGACCAAAGGTCTTGTATGCCAAACTTGCATTACGTAACGTAGCGCCTTGCTCGAGCACAAAGTCACCCAGACCAAAAACATCAAAATCACCATGTTGCGCTGCTGTATAGTAAGGGTTTTCACGCATGATAGTTTTCTCATATGAGCTAAGCGCTGTCATTGAAAGCGCTTAGGATTGTAAGTGGGACAAAACTAATAATTCGTTTCCACTACAAACAATAAATACTATCGTCGGTATTTCTAACCCGTATAACTATCTATAGACTTTTACTTAACTAAACGATGTACTCGTTATTTCATACAAAAGTACATATTTATAAAAATATGAATCCATTAGTCGTTATCTGACAAACCAGACATAAAAGGATTGTCCTACCAGCCGATTCACAGCTGCCATATCACTCACTTCGCCATATAGTGAACACCACCAAAGTGCTTTTGTCCGTCTGAGGTCTTGAACAGCACCATGAGTTGATGCTTACCGCTCTGATTCAAGTCATAACCTGTCATATACCAATCCCCCATCTTCATCAGCATCTTGCTGTCCTCCTTACCATTGGGAAAAACAACTTTGGAGTTGGCGACTATGTCGTTCATGGTTTGTCCTTTCTTCTCCACTTTTATCATGAGATTGTGACTGCCGCCATGTTGCATGCCTTTAGTAGCTTCCATTACGTGGAAACTGACAGTATGTTCATCGATCTCCATTTTCTCTAAGAACATCTTCGACTGTGCCGCCATCGTGTTATGGTTGCTATGATCAATTGCGTCATGATTTTGGTCCATTTCAGCATAACCGGCGATGGCAACACTGCTGAGAATGGCAAAGGTTAGGTTCTTCGTGATTGTATTCAAGTTGTATCTCCACGCTTGTTAATAAAAATATTGGTATCAAGTCGATCAAGTCCACTCAGTCAGGTTTCGCTGTTTTTCAGTAGTTCCTCTGCTTCCATAACGGTACTACTGGAATAAAACCGTTCCTTGAACTGTAATACCAGACCGTAGATCACGGGCAGTACCAGCATACAAAGTACGGTGACACTCACCATGCCCCCTACCATTGGGGCAGCAATACGCTGCATCACCTCAGATCCGGTACCGGTACCCCACAGAATAGGTAACAGGCCGGCAATGATGGCGGTGGCCGTCATAGCGATTGGACGTACCCGCTCTGCTGTACCTTGCAGGACCGCATCCATCAGCTCGTCTTTGGTAAGACACCCTGTGTCACCTCTAATGGTTCGCTGGTGGCGTGCCTCCGCTACAGCCTGATCAATAAAGGTCAGCACCAGGACTCCAATCTCTGCAGCCACCCCTGCCAAGGCGATAAAGCCAACCACCACCGCCACTGAAAGGTTGAATCCGTACCAATAAATTAACCAAATACCACCGATCAGACCGAATGGAATTGACAGCATTACAACGAGTGGCGAACTGAGGTTGCCGAAGTTGAAATAGAGCAAGAGAAAGATAATCAACAAGGTTGCCGGTACCACAATACGTAGCCGTTTTTCTGCCCGCTCCATGTATTCGAACTGACCCGACCAGACCAGTGTATATCCGGGCGGAATCTTCACCTGCTCACTGACGGTTTGTTTTGCTTCAGCCACGTAACCACCTATGTCCGAGGTGCTGATATCGACATAGATCCAGGCGTTGGGGCGCGCATCCTCACTCTTGATTACCGGCGGCCCACGACGCAAGTGAATCTCAGCCACTTGCGCCAGGGGAATGGGATTGCCATCAGGAGTAGGTATCAATACACGCTTAAGTCTTGCCGGGTCATCACGCAGTTCCCGGGGGTATCGCACGTTGACGGGATAGCGCTCTAATCCCTCCACCGTACGGGTCACGTTCATTCCACCGATGGCTGACTGGATAACATCCTGCACATCGCCAACCGTTAAACCATAGCGTGCCGCCACCTTGCGATCGATGTCGAAATCGAGATAGTAGCCTCCCACTGCACGGTCACCAAATGCTGAGAGGGTATCCGGTACCTTCTTCATCACTTGTTCGATCTCCTTTGACAGAGACTCCAACACGCCTAAATCCGGCCCACTCACTTTAATACCGATGGGTGTCTTGATACCGGTGGAGAGCATGTCTATACGGGTTTTGATCGGCATGGTCCAGCTGTTGGCTAAGCCGGGAAACTTGATCGCCGCATCCATCTCTTTCATCAGATCCTGGGTGGTCTTGTCAGGATTGGACCATGCTTCTCTTGGCTTTAACCGAATGGTGGTCTCCAGCATGGCCAAGGGGGCGGGATCGGTAGCAGTTTCGGCACGTCCCACTTTGCCATACACCGTTTCCACTTCAGGAAAGCTCGCAATGATCTTGTCGGTCTGCTGCAGCAACTCCTTGGCCTTGGTGATGGAGATACCTGGATAGGTGGTGGGCATGTAGAGAATATCCCCCTCATCCAGAGGCGGCATGAATTCGCTACCCAGTTGCTGTAACGGCTGTAGGGTCATGCCCAGCAACACCACCGCTCCGGCGAGCGTCAGCCAGCGTACCCGTATTGCCAGCGACAACAGCGGTCGATGTATGATGTGGAGGAGACGATTGATTGGATTTTTTGCTTCCGAGATGATCTTTCCACGGATAAAAAAGCCCATCATTACCGGCACCAGTGTTACTGCCAGAATCGCCGAGGCTGCCATGGCGTAGGTTTTGGTGAATGCCAAGGGACTGAACAATCGCCCCTCCTGGGCCTGCAGGGTGAAGACTGGCAGGAAGGAGACTGTGATGATCAGTAATGAGAAGAAGAGTGCCGGGCCTACTTCCCGTGCGGAGTTGCCGATGGCCTGCCATCGCTCCCGATCACTCAGTTTACGGTCTAGCCGGTGAGCCATCTGTTCCAGGTGTTTATGTGCGTTCTCGATCATCACGATGGCACCGTCAACCATGGCGCCGATGGCGATAGCGATACCTCCAAGAGACATAATGTTGGCGTTGATCCCTTGCGACTGCATCACAACGAAGGCTGCCAGGATGCCGACCGGCAGGGTCAGGATGGCTACCAGTGCTGAACGGGCGTGCAATAAAAAAATAATGCAAACGAGAGAAACGACAATCGACTCCTCTAACAACTTATGCTGCAGATTGTTCACCGCCCTCTGGATCAGGTCGGAACGATCATAGACTGGCACAATTTCCACCCCATCCGGCAGACCTGCCTTCAATGCATCGAGTTTTTCCCGCACCTTCTGAATGGTTGTCAGGGCATTTTCACCAAAACGCATCACCACAACACCACCGACAGTCTCACCCTCGCCGTTCAGTTCACCCACGCCACGTCGCAACTCCGGTCCCAGTTGTACCTGGGCTATATCCCTCAAGCGCACCGGAGTACCCTGACCATCCACTGCTAGCGGAATTTCACGCAGGTCGTCAAGGCTTTCGATATAGCCTCGACTTCGTACCATGTACTCAGTCTCGGTCATCTCCACCAGTCGCCCGCCAACATCATTGTTTGAGCGCTTGATGGCACGCTTCACCTTGTCCAGAGAGATGCCATAGGCAGCCATAGCATTGGGGTTTACTTCCACTTGGTACTGCTTCACGTAGCCACCAATGCTGGCCACCTCCGCCACACCGGGTACTGTCTGCAGCGGGTAGCGTAAATACCAGTCCTGGATTGAACGCAGCTGGGAAAGATCCTGGTTTCCGCTCCGGTCCACCAGAGCGTACTCATAGACCCAGCCTACCCCAGTGGCATCTGGTCCCAAGGTTGGGTTGATGCCATCGGGCAGACGACTGGTGACATAATTGAGCTGCTCCAGAACACGGGAGCGTGCCCAGTAGAGGTCTGTCCCATCCTCGAAAATGATGTAGACGAATGAGAATCCAAAGAAGGAGTAGCCCCGCACTGTCTTGGCAAAGGGCACCGAGAGCATGGCACTGGTCAACGGATAGGTGACTTGTTCTTCCACCACCTTGGGCGCCTGTCCCGGAAACTCGGTGAAGACGATCACCTGTACATCGGACAGATCCGGAATGGCATCCAGCGGGGTCTGCTTCACCGCCCAGATGCCCGCCGCCAGTAGCAACAGGCTACTGAGGATGATCAGAAAACGATTGCGCAGGGAGCCATCGATGATCCACTCGATCATGGCTTGCTTCCCCCACCCAGTGTCAGGCCATCCATATCCAGTGTATCGGAATCACCGCTATCGAGGCGCATCTCGTCCATTGACATACCACCCGCATCCATGGACATATCCTGCATATCCATACCCTCCGATCCATCGGTTGACGGCGCCTCTTTAGCGGCTTCCAACATCTTGGCGGTTGCCTCCCGCAACTTGGATTCGGAATCGATCAGAAACAAGGCTGAGGACACCACCTCTTCACCGGCCTTTACCCCATCGATCACCTGCACCCAACCTTCGCTGCTCTGTCCTAAGGTTACTTCCCTTGGCTCGAACTTGCCCGGCTCGCGTACCACGAAGACCTGCTCACGTTCACCAGAGCGCACGATGGCTGCATCCGGCAATACCACGGCCTCCTTCTGCAACCCGGTATTGAGGGTTACGTCGGCGAACATATCCGGTTTCAAAACCAGATCAGGGTTATCCAGTTCCAGGCGTACTTTAATGGTACGTGTCTTCGCCTCCGCATAAGGGTAGATATACGCCACGGTGCCTTCGAAGGTCCTGCCCGGAATGCTCTTTAAGGTGATCTGAGCCACATCCCCGATGCGTACCCAGGGCAGTTCATATTCATAGACATCAACCTGCACCCATATTTTGGAGAGATCGGCAAGCTGGTAGAGCTCACTCTTCGGGGTCACATACTCTCCTTCGCTCACACTCAGTTTCATCACAATACCGTTGAAGGGGGAGTGTACGTGCAATGCCTTGAAGGTCTTTCCGCTCTTTTCCAGCTCCCGGATTTGATGCTCCGGCACATCCATCAGCTGCAGTCGTTCACGGGAGATCTCTGCCATCTGGCGGGCGCCCTCCCGGATATCCGGATACTCGCTCTCGCCCAGCGCCTTCAGATTGCGCTGTGCCAACAGATATTCATGCTGACTGGTGACCAACTTGGGAGAGTAGATGGAGAACAGGATGTCGTCTTTCCTGACCGGCTCACCCGTCGAGTTGATGAAGAGTTTCTCGATCCATCCCTCGGTCTTGGGATGCAGACGGGTGATCCGGGTCTCATCGGCAATTACCCGTCCCAACGCCTGTACTGAGCGTGAAAACGCCTGACGTTTGGCTTTTACCGTGCGGACACCGATGTTCTGTACAGTCACCGGATCGATCTTCACCGTACCCGCAGGCTCATCCCCTCCCCCACCCTCATCGGCATAGACCGGCAGGTAGTCCATGCCCATCTCATCCTGGGTGAACACCGGCGAGGTGATGGCAGGATTCATGGGATTGCGCCAGAACAGCACTTCGGGTTTCTTTTTCTCTGTCTTCGGTTCATCGGCATAGACTGGCAGGTAGTCCATACCCATCTCATCCTTGGTGAACACCGGCGAGGTGATGGCGGGATACATGGGATTACGCCAGAAAAGGGGCTCCTTCCCCTCCTCCTTGGCCGCTACGACCACATCACCGAGCCCCGTTTCAGTCCAGGGCATCTGCGACTGGTAACGGCTGATAAAAATGCCTGCGCCGATACCAACCAGTAGCGCTGCAGTCAGGCCTATAGGGTATTTATTCATGATTCATCTCCACACCAACCGCTGCCAGCAGGCGTGCTTCTGCCTGTTTTGCCTGGCTCAATGCCTTCCAATAAGCGATACGAAAATTGTTTAATTTGATCTGAGTACGGACCAGGGTGAGGAAATCAACCTTATCCACCTGATAGCCGGCGAGCATGGAGGCCACGGTCTGTTCGGTCTGAGGAATAATCCCGTTGAGCAATAGACGAACCTGCTCCCGACCCTGTTCATAATTAGCCAGGGCCCGTTCCACTTGTTCACGAATCTCGCGCCGGGCATCGTCCAATGCGTAACGGGCCTCCATTCGCTCGCTGGTGCGCTGGTCCACCTCCCGGTCCTGTTTTTGATCCTGGTAGAGGGGAAGATTGAGACTGACGCCGATGGTGAGAAAATCACTGCGGGAGGAACCATCTGGATTATTCCCTCCCCGCAGGCCGTAGGCACCCTTGAGGGTAAAGTCTGGATATTTACTTTTTCGTGACAATGCCAACCGGTGATCCATTGCTTCCAGTGCGTGTCGTTTCATACTCAACAGTGGTCGTCGGATCAGTGCCTTTTGAAACCAAGCCTCGGCATTATCCAATTTTTTCAGTTTGGGTATCTCGATAGGCTGCAGCTCCACAGTCGCATCTCCGGGATGGGCCATCAAGGCATGCAGCCGGGCCGCTTCACTGTTGCGCATGCCCTGTAGACGTACCTGCCGCTCTAACTGCCCGGAAAGCTCTACCTGGGCCAACAACACGTCCTGTTGTTGTCCATCCCCCACGCGGTATTTCATTTGCACCACCTGAACGAAGGATCGCAAACGTTGCTGATTGTCCTTCACCGTGGCCAAGGCTCTATCCAGATAGAAGAGATTCCACCAGCTGCGCCGTACGTCGCGAGCCAGCATCAGCCTTGCCTCGCTGACCGCATCCTGCTTGCCCAGTGCAGTAAGCCGCATCGCATCAGCACGCAGCTCTAGCTTGCCCGGCCAGGGCAGTTTTTGACTGACTCCAATCTGAATCTGGGTCATCGCTTCCTGGGTCAGATCGAAGGTGTCCACTGGAAGATTGGCTGCATTGAGGAACAACACGGGATCGGACAAAGCACCTACCTGACTCGGCTGTTGGGCAGCGGCTTCAGCCCTTGCTTGCACCTCGGCTAGGCTCGGATTGTCCTGAAGTGCCAGGTTGACCACCTGTTCGATTGAAAAAGTTGTGTTCGCTTGACCATTCTGCCAGATCAGACCACACACCAGGGAAAGGGCGAATCGCCCCCAGGGTTGTAAGGAAGAGCACATTGATGGAAACCTACTGCTTAGTTCAGTAACCGCAGCGAATGGTCTCCCTCCGTAATCACATCAGGCCAGTCCGATTAGACGGGCTTTTATTCGTGATAAGGTCGAAAATCCCAAAGCTGCCTTATGTAAGCGGTTGTGAGTACCGCAAGACAGTCGTGGTATCAGATACGCAGGCAGCAAAAACTCAGGCGTGGGGGAATGGGTATAGGTGTAGTTGATGAGATGAAAAGCTGTACATCCCGGGGAGGTCCTCTTACCGGAAGCAGGACCGTCGGATCCATGACGAGCAATGTCGGTTGATCGATCCGCTCAGAGCCCAAAATGGCAGAACCGCGTCGCGGCAAGGTCTGCTGCAGACTGGCGCAGCCACAGCCACAATCTTGTTGTAAGACGTCCGCCGCTGGCATCTGGCAATGCTGATTGTCGCCAGAAACCCTATGGGAGCCCTCTCCCATCGACATGTTGCTTTGTGAAATTGCCGCCAATAGGCCATCACCCCAGGACAATAGCAGTAGTGCTATCAAAATCCAGGTAGTCACTGGTAGGTTTTTATCTCGGGCTAGGGGCATCTAAAAGCTTTTCACCAACTAAAGATTTTCATGAAAGACACTGCCGGTGACGAATGGTTCCGTCATTAAACGCTGAATTTGACCACATTAGGATGATTGGTCACAAATCTATTTTTTCTTCCCCATGATCCATGGTCGAGTATTTGAGTCATCGACACTGACAGTGGAACTACGACTGTACCACTTTAGCGTGTGGCTGATGATGACCGGAACCAATGGTAATCCCCCCAGTAATAATAGAGGTATGGCTGGTAAAACTGTGGAATCCCCCATTTCACGTCTGGAGCTGGAGCCTAGCGAATTCAGACTTAAATTATCTCCAATGCTGAAAGACCTCCCAGAATAAACTCGACACCTATAGCGACCAGGAAAAAGGCCATCATTCTTGTCAATACATCGATGCCCGATGAGCCGAGGAATCTTGTCACCTTGGTGGATGAGCGAAGAACCAGCCAACAAACAAAGGCTGTTAATATGATGCCAATTCCGATGACTACGTACCCAAAAACTATGACTGTCAGTGTACTGGCATCGGACGCCTTGTCAGTCATGGACAGCACAACACTGATAGAACCTGGTCCACTAAGCATGGGCATTGCAAGAGGTGTAAATGCAATATTATCGTGCTTATTCTGAATAGAATCTTCTCTTAAGGATCCAGGATCAGGAAAAAGCATTCTCATGCCGGTAACAAGTATGATAAGACCGCCAGCAATCCGTAGGCCGGAGATAGTTATACCAAAAAAACTTAATATCAATGCGCCGAATAAAAGGAATGCCAATAGCACGATAGCCATGTTTATTGCCGCTTTCAGAGCAATAGCATTTCTATCATGAGCATCACATTTTTCAGTTAATGCCAGAAACAGCGGTGCTGTGCTAAAAGGATTGGCAATTGGAAGAAGACCAGTAAATACTAAAATAATATAACCAATAAGATCAGCAATAGGTATGTTCATGTTGCTCAGCTTAGTTCATCAGATTGTATTTGATAGAACACGGCGTACAGCGTCGGGACAATAATTAGAGTGAGCACAGTTGCAAAGCTTAGCCCAGCAATGATGACGACTGCGAGGCTTTTGAAGAAAGGGTCCCACAGCAGCGGGACCACGCCAAGCACCGTTGTCAATACACCTAGGCTGACGGGACGTACACGGCTGACTGCCGCATCGATTATTGCGCTCATGCGCGCCTTCCCTTCATCAATCTGATTGTCGGTCTCGTCTATTAGAACGATTGCATTTTTGACCAACATACCCGTCAGACTCAGTACGGCCAGTATGGCGACGAACTCCAATGGGGTTTGCATGGCTATCAGACCATAGACGACACCAATGAGTGCAAGCGGCACAGTCAGCCAAATAATAATAGGCTGACGTACTGCGTTGAATAACAGGAAGACCACGACAATCATTGCACCAAAGCCTATGGGCATGGTTGAAGCAAGGCCTGCATTGGCTTCCTGGCTGTCACCATACTGTCCACGCCATTCCATCGAGTAACCTTCAGGCAGTTCGATGGCTTCGATATCAGCACGTACTTTGTCGAATAGATCGACGGCATTGATGCCTGGAGGGGGGTCTGCTTGCGCGGTAATAGCGAGTGAACGATCAACCCTGATGAGGCGTGGATTTGCAAAAATGATATCAAAATCATCAACCACCTGCGTGATGGGAACATACTGACCCGAGGTGGGGCTGAATATCTGTACATCCTGCAAATTCTCCACATCATCGCGGAACTTGATGTTTGGCCGAAATAGGATCTGGCGAAGCTCGTTTGCTTCGCGGAAAACGCCAATTGATGTCCCATCATAGAGCCCAGCGATTGCCTGTGAGATATCGCCCTGGGAGAGTCCGAGACGCCGTGCATTTTGTTTGTTGATGCGTGGTTGAACCACCTTGACCTGGTCTCCCCAGTCATCCTTGACGCTGATGGCGCCGGCATCGGCAAGCAAAGTCTTGGTTTGATTGGAGAGCTCGCGCAATACCGTGGAGTCAGATCCAGTAAAGCGCGTCTCGATCAGGCTGCCACCGCCGGGGCCAAGCACGAATTTCCACACTTTTGCGAGACTGTCAGGATAGTTACTGTCAATGTGGTCCTGTATGACAGACAGTAGTGGTTCAATCTGTCTGTGGTCCTGGACATCAACCAATAATTGACCATAGCTAGGATTCGCGCTTTCGGAGGCGTAGGTCAGCATGAAACGCAGATGCCCACCACCAATAACTGCATTAGTACTGGTTACGCCATCAAGTGTCCGCACCCATTGCCCAATCTCGCTGATATCCTTTGTCGTCTGCGCGACATCAGTACCTTCTGGTAATGTGTAGTCGATGACAAACTGTGCACGTGTGGAGGCTGGGAAAAAGCCTTGCGGTACGTATGTGAATGAAATCACCGCAGAAGCGAACAAGGCAATAACCACCGACAGGGTAACCCAGCGAACCTTGATGGCATCCTGCAGCAAGCGCCGGTAAAGCTGGAGAAAAGTATGCTCGTTGTTGCCGGCTGTCTGATTCGTGGGGCCAGGCTTGAGCAGCAAGGTGCAGAAATAAGGGGTAAGCCATATCGCAACCAGCCAACTAAACAGTAACGCAATGCCAACCGTCCAAAATAGAGAACCTGCGTACTCACCAGTGTTGTCGGGAGAAAAACCGATTGGTGAGAAAGCAAGTAAGCCGACAATCGTACCACCAAGTAGTGGCCACTTGGTGCGACCGACGACACTGATGGCCGCTCTCGCGGGGTCTTCTCCCGTCTGCACCCGCACAAGTGTCCCTTCCACCACGACGATTGCGTTATCAACCAGCATGCCGAGCGCAATAATCAATCCGCCGAGTGAGATACGCTGCATGTCGAGGCCATAGAGATACATGCCGAACAGTGTGCCTGCGACTGTCACCAGCAGTATGCCACCCATCAGCAGGCCACTGCGAAGGCCCATAAAGATGAGCAGCGTACCAACCACAATGATCAGTGCGAGGACGACGTTGCCGACGAAGTCATCTACAGAAGCGCGTACCGATGCAGACTGATCGGACACAAATTGTAATTCGATGCCGATAGGACGCTCTGATTCAAGCGAGTCGATCCGTGCACGTACCGTGTCTCCCATGGTTACGACATTGCCGCCAAGACTATTCGAGATGCCAATACCGATTGCGGGTTGACCATCACGAAAAAGGCGGGTACCGGCAGGTTCCTTCAGTCCCTCTCGAATGGTGGCAATATCACTCAGACGAAAGGAGCTGCTTCCATCTGCACTGGGTATAACGAGGTTCTCAAGGGCCGCCAATGAATCAATCAAAACGGCGGGGCGAACTTTGAGACGTTGACTCCCCATGACCACACTGCCTGCGGGTGTGACCAGGTTCTGACCTTTGATGAGTTCTGCAATCTGTTGAGAGGTGAGTCCAAGCTGGGCTAGTCGGCTAGGTGAATACTCAACGTAAATGACCTGCTCGGGAACACCTGCAAGGTTCACCTTTGACACACCTGGAACTAGTACCAGCTCTTTTTGCAATGATTTTGCGTAAGTGTGAAGCTGTGGTAACGAATAACCTTCACCGGTTATCACATAGTACTGCGCAAAGACATCGCCAAAGTCGTCGTAGACTTGGATCGGTCCGGCATTGGGCGGGAGACGCTGTTGAATATCAGAGATCTTTGCCCGCAGTTGTGTAAAGCGCTGATTCAGAACCGGTCGTGTCTTGGTTGATGAGATCTCGAACTCAATCATCACCTCGGATTTGCCACTGAAGGACTTCGACTTGATCTGCTTGACACCCGACAGCTGTTGCAGCGCGTTCTCTACGACGTCGGTAACCTCCTCGGACACCTCCTTGGCGCTTGCGCCAGGGTAGGGTGTGATGATCTGCACTTGTCGGATGATGAATTCGGGGTCTTCGAATCGCGGTAATGCCTGATAGGCAAAATAGCCGGCTACGAGAATCAGTATGGTGGCAAGTGCACTGATGAGGCGCTTATCGATGGCAAAACTTGCAAGATTCATCAGACTTACTCCGTTGTCACAATTGGCCTGACTATCATGTTCTCCCGTAGATATGACACGCCGGCTGTCACGACGACATCACCCTCGGCAACTCCATCGACGATTTCCACGTTAGACCCTGCCAGGTTTTTCGTTGTGACGATTCGTTTACTCACCGTATTGCCTGGCTGGGTTACAACCCAGACGTATGCCGAGCCATCCGGCTCCGCTGCAAGGGCAGACGCCGGTACAGACAGGGTTTGTTGTTCATCCAGCGCAGCTGTTATGAGGACACTGCCTGTCATACCAGGCAGCACAGTGATATCTTCCGGGTATTCCATCGATGCCCGGCCTCTGAATGTCTGAGTGGCAGCATCCGCCTGTGTTGCGAACTCGACAAGTTGAGCCTCGTATGCACTGTCAGGCGTACTGTCCAGGCGCGCCTTGATGACACTGTTTTTACGCCGTGCAAACTTTGTTACATCAGGTCCAGGCACATCGAATCGTAAGTCGATTGTCTTGAGTTTTTGCAGCACGGCAATCACACTGTTTGCCTGCACATTAGAGAAATTTTCAACACTACGGCTTGCAATGACACCATCGAAAGGCGCACGAAGTGTAGCATCTGAAAGGTCGTCTCTTGCCTTTGCTACCTGGGTTTCTAGACCGCGAATTACGGCTTCCTGAGCATCCACCTCCTCACTGCGTGCACCCACCTCTGCTTTGGTCAGTTCCTGACGGGCTGTATTCAAATTCGCTTCTTCGGCAATCAGCTTAGCGCGCTCCTGCTCAAGATCTACACGTGCTATCGTGCCACGTTCTACCAGGGAGCTTATCCGGTCGACCTGCTTACGCTGCACAGACATCTGCGCCTCAGCAGCGCGTACCTTGGCACGTAACGATTTCAGGTCTTCGGTGCGTGCCCCCGAGGTCATCCCTTCAAGCTGTGACTTGGCTTGTTCCAGCTGGCTATCAAGTTGAGCAACAGTGGATGCAAAGTCCCGCTTGTCGAGTTGGGCAATCATGTCTCCTTCACTGACCTCCATAGCTGCTCGAATGGGTAGTTCGATGAGACGGCCCGAGACGCGAAAAGAGAGTTCTGCCTGCTGGGCGGGTAACACGACAGCCGGGTACACCCGCCGAATCTCACGTGGTGCTGAGACGATCACAGTGGTCCGAACGGGTCGAATGACGTCTGCTTTTTCTTCGTTAATATCGTTGCTGCAGGAGGTAAGAAGAATCGAAAAGACTGCAACACAAAGGGACGTAAACACATGACCTACTCGCTGAGGAATAACAAACGGCATCTATATCACCTGTGGGAAAAATTATGATATTAGAAATATATAGCACCTCATTGATTTATAGGGCCATGTCACTTCTTTTGATTTCTTGATTTGATGGTCGCATCTTTATTGAAAAACGCCAAGTGATGTTATCCATATTTCTAGAGTGGTCATTCTTCATTTACGATCATTAAGGTCTGCCCTGGTCGAGTTGATTTATTCCCTTCAAATTAGCTGTTGACTGATAATTACCCACGTAACGACAAGTCCATGATTTGAGGTATGAATCTCGGTCACATACAGCCTGTCTACTTATTCGGATTCTACGTGTGTAACTCTGACATACACAATTATTCCTTGAAATGAACGAATCTTGTTGATGGTGTGTATCTACGCAATAAGGCTCAAAAACCTAGATACTGATCTTGTATATCATCTATGGTATTAGCAGGTTAGGCGTGAAATAGATAATTTCTCTGTTTTACCGGTCATACCTCAAAAAGACCGAGTATCAGAATTCTGTGCATCATAGAGGTTATGCGGGTGGTCTGTATGATTGAGTCCATCAATGCAGGAATAACCTGGTTTGCTATTTGGGTGGTTTGTTGCAGCAGGAGGCAGCTGGCGCCTTGGCATTCTCCCGCCCATTGCGGTCGGTAAACAGGTACCAACTCATCTTGCGGCGCGACCACCAATCATCCAATGGTGGGAATCCCACATGCTCCAGCATGGCCACAATTGTCTGAAAGTCTGCTCCCCTGATGTCATACAACACGATAACCTGCTGTCTGGTTGCATCGGCGGCTGCCTTGCGAATACCCGGTAATGAGTCGAGTGCACGTTCTACCGCCATGGCATCTGCATCATGATTCAATGCCGGGACTTTAATCTTGCGCCTGACTTCCCAGGCGCCGGAAATTTTCATTGAACTGTATGTTCTCATAATGTTCTCTGGTGTTCGTTCAGCCACTAATATCCCTTCGTTTTTGCTCGAACTCCTCTTTATCGATCTCACCGTTTGCATAGCGCTCTTTCAGGATATCCAGTGCAGTCTTTTGTTTTTCAGATGGACTGCTACTCACTCCCATAGCTGCCTTTACAACCCAAACGATCACAATGATCAACAGGATCCAGAACAGCCACATGAATCCGCCACCAAAACCCATTGCAAAGCTATCGCCCATCATGATCAGTCTCCTTGTTAAGTCTCTATGCGCTGTTTGTCCAGATCCCCTCGTCCTGCCTATTCATAGACCACATCTCTGTTCATTTAGTCGCACCTGTTTTCTTTTTCCCGGAACATCACTCAACTGTGATTGTGATCTTCTCTGAGAACAGTGGTGGAGCCTGAGGTTCGTGGTCTTCATCGCCCAGCAACAGCTGAAGGGTGTGCTTACCGGTAGATAATTCCAGGAGAGCTTCGGTTTCTCCTTTATCGAAGTGCAAATGACGCACATCTCTGGGAATGGCTTCATCCAGATCCGGTAACTGTTCCACATCTACCAAAAGATGGTGATGACCCGCTGTGTGCCGAATCTTTCCTTTGGTTCCGGCAGGTGTGATACCGAATCCCTTGATTCCAAATTTCACTTTGAATGGGCTGGTAACCACTGCACCATCCACAAGGCCGATGAAGTAGACTTTCGCATCGTCTGGTGGTGTATGTGCTCTCGTGATGAATGTGCTCACCAGCAGGGTGATGATTAAGATTGGAACGGCAACTGAAACAAGACTTTTTTTACTCATTGGTGTCACCTACTGATTACCGGCTGGCATAAACGGTGGTCTTGCCGTTTTGTTGAAAGGTCAAAATGTCATAGGCATCATTCCTGGGCCCTTCCATTCCAGGCGAACCCATGGGCATACCGGGCACGACAAGTCCTTTTATCTGGGGTTTTTCTTTCAAGAGACGGACGATCACATCGGCCGGAACATGCCCTTCCACCACATAGCCACCCACTTTGGCGGTGTGACAGGACTGCAAATGGCGCGGCACTCCCAACTCCGCCTTGACTGGACCCATATTGCGCTGGTTATGCACCTCAACCGTATAACCGTTATCTTTCAGATGGCTGATCCATTTCTTGCAACAACCACAGGTCGGACTTTTATAGACCACTACATCGGCTGCCCCGGCGGGTTGCCGGCTAAGCAGTATGCCACCCGTAACCAAACCGACCCCGACCAGTAGCCATATCGTCAGTTTTCCGTAAGCGGGTGATTTGCTCGACTTCTCAACTCTCTTTTTTGCCATGATATATCTCCGTTGTGCTTCTCAGCCTTTCTTTATTGGCTGCATGGGTTTGTTGGCCTGAGCATTCCGTTCATGCCAAATACGGTAGATCTCATCAGACCAGTGGGATTGAACCCAGGCCAGAATTTCATTGATCTGCTCAGTATTCAGTGTCTCTGCGAAACCGGGCATGGTTCCGCCCAATGGCACTCCTCCCACTCTGACTGTCCGATGCAAAATGGACAACGGATGATGCCATGCATGCGCAGTGCCATTTAAAGGTGGTGGCGGGAGTTTTCCATCGGCATCCAGATCACGCCAATTGGGCGTGCCCGAGGCATCGGGCTTATGACAGCTGGCACAATTTGTTTGGAACAGTGGATCACCTCTTTCAACTTGCACCTGGCTGTACCAACGCTCAGTCGATAACATCTTCAGCGATACCGCAGGCTCATTGACACTGGTGTTAGCCTTTTGCTTATTTTCACAGCCAACCAGTCCAAACAGGCTGATCAACATCAGCACTATCAATACGTCTTTATTCATTACACAGACTCCTGTTGTTCCACTACACCTGTCATACCCTGTGTTCTGGTGAAGTAAGTGTTATAGAACTGTCAGAACCAGGCTCTGATACCGATCACCATTTGTAGATCACTGGTATCCTCACCCTCGTCACTGGCAAAGTCGGCAGTCTGACCAAATATCTTTGTCCAGTTGACGCCAATGTACGGCGCAAACTCACGAAGTACTTCGTAACGCAACCGTAATCCCAGCTCCATGTCGGAGAGACCAGAGCCTATTCCCACTTCCTCGTCATCCTTGCTATAGAGATTCATTTCTATCTCAGGTGACAGAATCAATTTCTGGGTTAACATATATTCGTATTCAGCATCTAACCTGGCTCCGACCTGTCCCGATTCACCGATAAATACCCCGGCATCAACCTCAAACATGTAAGGTGCCAGACCTTTGAATCCCAGTGCCAGAAAATCACGGTCAGGCTCCGGTTTTATGTCCCGACGCCATCCGGCCTGAACATCCCAAAAGGGTGCGACTGCCCGGCTGTAAAGAAACTGTACTTCCGCCTCCTCCGTCTCACCGTCTACACGCTCAACCTCGGTTTTGAACCAGAATTTGTTGAGGTCGTAACCCACCCAGGCATCTGCATCCAATACAAATGGATCATTACCCCCGGTATTTCTGATCTCCAATTTATCAACCATCACTTTGTAGACCAGTGGGTCATCGGCTCCACCCGCAAACACAGTTGTAGAGAGTCCCATCGCCATCAAGGCAAATACTGTTTTTTTCATCATTTATTCCTTCTCAACTGACGATAACTGTGCGAAACATGCCAAGCATGTGATACAGCAGATGACAGTGGTATGCCCAGCCGCCTTCCGCATCCACAGTCACCCGGTAACTGATGCGAGAACCAGGCTGCACGATCACTGTATGTTTGCGTGGAAGGAAATTGTTGTCCCCTGTTTCAAGGTCACTCCACATGCCGTGCAGATGCATCGGATGGTTCATCATGGTGTCGTTGACAAAGGTGATGCGCAGGCGTTCTCCCAACTTCCAGCGTAGCGGTTCGGCATTGGCGTGCTTCACACCGTTGATCGACCACATATATCGCCCCATGTTGCCGGTTAAGTGGAGCTCGATCTCCCTGTCGGGTTCACGCTGATCGTGGGTACTCCGTAAATTCTTCAAATCCGCATAGGTTAGAACGCGACGGCCATTGTTGCGTAGACCTACACCTGGATCATTTAACCGGTACTGTGGTGCATCAGCCCGCATATCCACATGGGGGCCATATTCGCTTGCGGCATGGTGAACTGGACCGGAAGTGAAGTCTGATGGATTGGCTCTCTCTGATGATGCATTGCTTAACTGGTATCCACCCATATCCATATCCGTGTTACTACCCATCGACATACCAGGCATCTGGTGCTGGCTGTGATCCATGCCCGGCATCATTTTTCCATCCGGCATCTGGTGCTGGCTGTGGTCCATGCCTGACATGTCATGACCGGCATGGAGCATCATGTCCATACCCATATCGCCATGTCCTAAATTCGGCACAACATCCATCTCAGGAATCTCAGCCGTAAGCAATGGGTCAGGCGTTAATGTTCCCCTGGCATATCCGGAACGGGAGATATCCTGAGCAAAGAGGGTGTAGGCCGTATCGTCCTTGGGCTCGACAATCACGTCATAGGTCTCCGCCACGCCGATTCGGAACTCATCCACTGAAACCGGTTCGATGTGCTGACCGTCCGCCGCCACCACGGTCATCTTCAGACCCGGAATTCGTACATCGAAGAAACTCATGGCCGAACCATTGATGATACGCAGTCGAATCTTTTCACCTTTTTTGAACAATCCCATCCAGCCATTGGCCGGGGTCTGGCCATTCATCAGGTAGGTGTAGGTGTAACCTGTGACATCTGACAGATCACGCTGGCTCATACGCATCTGGTTCCACATCTTGCGATCGTTCCAGGTAGCAGCCAATCCCTTCTCCTCGATGTCCTTCATCAGGTCAGCGTGGGAACGCTCATTGAAGTTGTAGTAGTGACTGAGCTTCTTCAGCTTTTTATAGACATCCGTAGGGTCTTCATCGGTCCAGTCGGAGAGCATTACCACATAATCCCGGTCGTAGCTGGCCGGTTCCGATTCCCGGGGATCGATAACGATGGCGCCATACAGCCCAGTCTGCTCCTGAAAGCCGGAATGGCTGTGATACCAGTAGGTGCCACTCTGGATCACAGGAAACTGATAGGTGAAGGTCTCACCGGGCTTGATACCCTCAAAGCCTGTCGCGATGCCTGGCACACCATCCATTGCACTCGGCAGGATGATGCCATGCCAGTGGATCGAACTGGTCTCGCTGAGCAGGTTGGTGACCCGCAAAGTCACCCTATCACCCTCACGCCAGCGCAGGACAGGCGCCGGTAATGAGTCATTGACGGTGGTGCCGATGCGCGGTGTACCGGTAAAATTAACCGTTTGCTCACTGATGGTCAGATTGAAATCAGTACCACCCAACGTCTGCGGCCCTTGCTGCTTCATGACCGCCGCTAACAGGGATGGGGTACTTAGGCCCAGACCGGCAACAGCCCCACCCATAGCCAGTCCCTGAACAAATCGACGCCGTATCAGACAAACATCCTCCGGGGATGGAGATGTATCGTGGGAGACAGGACGTCGAAAGCGACAGCCACCCTTGGTTATCGGATCTTTTACACTCATGAAATTCTTCTTCCTCTGCGATCAATGACAGACACACCATCGTTGACGATTGGTTCAACAGATCGTTATTACTGAAGGATCTCCATACGAGTGGAGATCAGCAGGGAAGTTAGGGTCTGGGTGGGCGAAAGGGAGATGAGGGGGCGTGGTTGATGATACCCAGGTCCGTTCGAGCATATCCAGGTATGACAGAGACGTTCGTGAGATTCAATAAAACCGGAAGTATGGCCAAAGTACTTGAGATGCATTGACAGGATGAACAGTCATGATCGCTGCAATCCGTATCAACGCTGCATTGTGCATGGTCATGATCACTATTTGTAACCGTGCCATCACTCTGCATACCAATCATCTGATGCATCCATCCCTCCTGTTCGGAAGATGCAGAAAAACCGGCCATCACACTTTGCAGTGGAATCAATCCAAGCAGCAGCGCAAGTAGAATAGCCAGCAGTTTTTCAGATAATCGGTACATACGTGTTGATATCACTGAGATTCATTTATATTTCATATCTATCATCACTAAACAGGCAGCCATCTCGATAACGCATTAGGATCGGTTTCTCCCATTTACGGGGAGAATATAATGTCTGAAAGCGTAGAATGTTTTTTCCAGATTCATAATCCTCTGACCCATGTAAATGAGATAGTTCCTTTCCCTGGTTGGTCAACTCCAGCCTGTTTTGTATCAAGACACAGATTTGCGCCTGGTACGCTTAACCGTGCAACTCATCCCAAAGCCACGACAGGATGGTGGAATTCACTGAAGGTAAACTTCATGGGGTTGGCCTGAATCACACACTATCCTTATGTCACTTCGGCCGTCTGTCAACCTCCCGGTTCAGAAGGTGTGCTGGCGCTGAATAGCTGCATACCCATATGTATTAAGCGATTCGAACTATTTCTCCAAGAGAAGATAATATTGTACTTTAAATTATTTCTATAACTGTTGAATATTCTATATTTAATTAATATATCATCGGCGTGTACTGAAGCATCGGACGATCTAGCTCTAAGGCATCATAGATAACAGCGCAACAGCCCTCTCAACACACCCTGTATCTGAATTTCGCCAGGCTTGTAAACCATCGCAGCCATCGAAGCGTTAGCCGGATAAAGAATCACCTTGTCAGGCTGCTGTACAATTTTTTTCAGTGTCGCCTCTTCATTATTGACCAGGGCCACAACGATATCCCCGTTGTCAGCGCTGTCTCTCTGCTCAATGACCACATAATCACCATCGAAGATACCTTCATCGATCATTGAGTCACCTGTAACCTGAAGCACATAGCAGGATTTACCGGTCAACATTTCATCAGGCACTTTCATCAAGGCTGCCTGTGAAATGGCTTCGATAGGTCGACCGGCTGCGATGCGGCCAAGAAAAGGGATGCCCTCCTCGGCCTCTACTGACTCGACCAGGCGAATGCCACGATGCAATCCCTCCATCGGTTCCAATAGGCCCGCCTGAGTCAGTGCCTGAATATGCTTATGTAGGGAACCCCGTGAGCTGAGCCCTAACAATTGGCAGAGTTCATCATAGGTGGGTGGCTGGTCGAAGTGGTCGAGATTGTCTCGCAGGATGTCGTAAATATCCTGCTGGCGTCGGGTCAATTTCATGATTGCACTTGATTTGTTCTCCGGTTGTTCTCTATTCTACACTAAGAGAACGGAGAGAGAACAATTAAATGAGCATCCCTGCAGCGTCCTTTTCCATCCCGAATGGTGTCGACACATTTGATCCGGCAGATCAGCTGGCTGCCCGGTTGCGGACTGATTATGCAAACCGGATCACCGGTGAATTGGTGATGCCCGCCACATCAGGCCGATACCGCCCCCTGCCTGCTACCCTTGACCCACGCCTGACCGATGCCCTGCACAGTCGGGGTATTGATCAGCTCTACACCCATCAGGCTGCCGCCTGGGAGAGTGTCCAGGCAGCTCAAAACACGGTTATTGTCACCCCAACCGCCTCGGGTAAAACACTCTGCTACAACCTGCCTGTATTACAAGCTGCACTGCAGGATCGCGCCAAAGCCCTCTATCTCTTTCCCACCAAGGCCCTGGCACAGGATCAGGTGGCGGAACTGACCGCGTTGAATGAGACAGTTTCACTGGGAGTACGGGCCTTCACTTTTGATGGCGACACGCCGGGAGATGCCCGCAAAGCGGTCAGGACGCGTGGGGATATCGTGGTGACCAATCCGGATATGCTGCACCAAGGCATCCTGCCGCATCATACCAAATGGGCACAGTTTTTTGAGACCCTGCGTTTCGTGGTGATCGATGAGATGCATACCTACCGTGGCGTGTTCGGCTCTCACGTGGCCAATGTGTTACGACGCCTGCAACGCATCTGCCGATTCTACGGTTCTGATCCTCTGTTCATTCTCTGCTCCGCAACCATTGCCAACCCGGCGGAGCTGGCCGGTGAGTTGATTAATCGCGATGTGTTTGCGATTACCGAGAGTGGTGCGCCGCAGGGTGCAAAACACCTCTTGTTATGGAATCCCCCCGTGGTGAATGCCGATTTGGGTATCCGCGCCTCGGCCCGTTCTCAGACCACCCGAATTACAAAACTGGCGGTGAAGAACGGACTCAAAAGTATCGTCTTTGCCCAGTCGCGACTGATGGTCGAGGTGCTGACCAAGTACCTTAAAGATGCCTTCGATCATGACCCACGCTACCCGGCACGGGTGGCCGCCTATCGTGGGGGATATCTACCAACCGAACGTCGTGCCATGGAGAAACAGCTACGTCAGGGCCAGCTCGACTGTGTTGTCTCGACCTCTGCACTGGAGTTGGGGGTGGATATCGGTGCCCTCGACTTGTGTGTGTTGAACGGTTATCCCGGTACTATCGCCGGCACCTGGCAACGGCTCGGCCGTGCCGGTCGACGTCAACGCACTGCAGTCGGGGTTCTTATTGCCAGCAGCCTTCCCTTGGATCAATACATCATCCGAAATCCCGACTTCTTCCTGGGCGCCTCACCGGAGCAGGCCCGTATCGACCCGGACCAACTGTTGATCCTGTTGGATCATATTCGTTGCGCCGCCTTTGAGTTACCGTTCAACGAAGGTGAGGCATTCGGCAAGCAACAGCTGGTCGAGATGCTTGCCTATCTCGAAGAGCATGGGATCGTTCATCGGGAAGGGAAGCAGTGGCACTGGATGGCCGATAGTTATCCCGCCAACAGTGTTAGCCTGCGCTCGGTGGCAGAAGGCAATTTCGTGGTAATCGACGCCACTGCGGGAGCAAAATCGGTGATAGCCGAGGTCGATTACAGTTCGGCGCCAATGACCATCTACCCTGGAGCCATCTACATGATTCAGTCCGCCCCCTATCAGGTCGAGAGACTCGATTGGGAAGGTCGTAAAGCTTTTGTCAGTCGCACCCGGGCAGACTATTACACAGATGCTATCGACTATACCCGGTTGAAAATCCTGGAACGCTTCGATGAAGAGAGACCAGCACAACACGCTGTAGCTCAGGGTGAGGTTCATCTGGTCAAGCGTTTTGTCGGCTATAAGAAGATTCGTTACTACAGCCATGAGAATGTGGGCTATGGCAAGATCAATCTACCCGACCAGGAGATGCATACCACGGCTGTCTGGTGGCAGCTGAATCCGCTCGCCCTCAATGAGGTTTTTTGTTCACGCCAGGCAGCACTGGACGGGTTCCTGGGTGCCGGTTATGCACTGCACATCGTTGCCGCCATGCGTATGCTCTCTGAACCTCGTGACATCGGTCGTGCCGTGGGGGACGGGGATGCCAAATGGTTTGCCACCGTGGGCACGAATGGCCGTGGCCAGTTACGTGACACAACCGGTGAGGCACTGGATCCCGTTCAATTGATCCATTTCACGCCGACCCTATTCCTCTACGACAACTATCCGGGTGGTATCGGTATCACTGCCCCGCTCTATGAGAGCCGGACTGCGATCGTGGCGGATGCTCAGCTACTGGTCAGCGACTGTGAATGCGCCCAGGGTTGTCCCAGTTGTATTGGTCCAATCCTGGCCAGTGATGAGGTACGCGGCTATTCACCCAAACAGGTCGCACTGCAACTCATAGCATTGATATCTACCCATGAATCTTAAATCACGACTGGCTCGCTTACAGACACAGGCGGGGAGTGAACTCACCTCCCCTACACCATCAAACCTGCGTAACCGGCTGACAAAGATCAAAACAACACGATTACACCGGCAGCGCATCACTCCATGCTGTTCCATGTCGGATGCAACGCTTGCAGACAAGGTTCACGGCAAGCTGATTGCTGAGGGGGTAATCCAGATCCAAAAACGCATTCCACTGAGTAGAAAGCTTGGTAAGATTGAGTTGGCCGGTTTACAGAAACAGCCACATCTTCCAGGGGAGACAGCCGTACAAAGTCAACGACACGTCTACATCGACACAGAGACAACCGGGCTTTCAGGTGGCAGCGGTACCCTAGCCTTCCTGGTTGGGATGGCTGTTCTGGATGAGACCGCCATTCTACTGACCCAGTTTCTGATCACCCGCTTTGCAGCTGAGACATTCATGCTCACTGTCTTTGCCCAAAGCCTCACGGGCGATGACAGGCTGGTCAGCTACAATGGCAAGAGCTATGACCTGCCACTATTAGTGACCCGTTATCGCATGCATTCACTCTCACATCCCCTTGAACAGCTGCCCCATGTCGACCTCCTCCATCCAACCCGGCGTCTGTTTCGCCGACAATGGCCGGATTGCCGCCTGACGACACTGGAAAAGAACCTACTCGGTTTTAAACGCCGCAATGACCTGCCTGGTGCTGAAGCACCAGCTGCCTGGTTCAGCTATATTCGCCGTGGACAGGGTAAAAACCTAATCAAGGTGGTGACACATAACCAACAAGACATCCTCTCTTTAGCAGCAGCCCATACCCGGTTATCGCAAGCTATCGAACAGCCACAACGTTATCAGGCGGATTGTTGCGCTATTGCCCGTTGGCTATCCGAAACAGATGAACAGGGTGCACGTCAGTTGCTGGCACGATCATCAGCATCCTTATCCGATGATGCCAAACGTCTGCAGGCACAGCTAGCCAGAAGGCATGGTGACTGGTCACAGGCTATTGAGATCTGGCAGGCGCTCGCCGTGAGGGGCTGTAGCGACTCGGTTGAGCGACTCGCGAAATACCACGAACATATCAATAAGGATCTACACGTAGCAAAGCACTATTGTGAGCAATTACCTGAAGGAGCTGCACAGTCGCTCCGCTTGCAAAGACTGAACGAAAAAATGCACCAACAAGCGATTCAACCCTGTGTGGACGATGCGATCTCGATATAACTGTAGAATCTGGTCCTGCCGCACTGATCCCTTATCTGATCAAGCGGATCAATAGCTGATATCCTATTGTATCGTTTCAACCGGGTATCAACCATTTCTATGAAAAACTGGCGTGGCAGGGCCACATCCTACATGATAATAGGGGATCAATGATGTGTGGTCGGTTTTATCTCGATGTGCAGCAAGATGAGTTGATGAGTTATTTTGATTTGGCAACCGTCATGCAGCTTCCCCCCCGCTACAACATTGCACCCACACAAAACATCGCAGCAATATTAGTGTCCGGTCGTAACCGAAGAATGGTAAATCTACGATGGGGATTGATACCTTTCTGGGCCAAAGACGAAAAGATAGGCTATCGCACAATCAATGCCCGTGTTGAAACGGTAGAGAGCAAACCGGCCTTTCGCGCAGCCTTCAAACAGCGTCGCTGCCTGATACCGGCCAGCGGTTTTTTTGAGTGGAAAGCCCAAAAAGATGGCAAACAGCCCTACTGTATTCACCCAAAACACAATGCCCTGTTTGCTTTCGCCGGATTATACGAGCATTGGCGAAACAATAAGGGAGAGCAGGTCGATACATGTACTATTCTGGTGACAGATGCGAACGCCATTGTGAAACAAGTACATGATAGGATGCCGGTCATTCTAAGCCCCGAGTATTTTGATAGCTGGCTTGATCCTGATAATCAAAATCGATCCGGACTGAAGGAGATGCTCAAGCCCTGGCCGGAGGATGAAACTGATCTCTATGCGGTCAGCAGAAAAGTCAGTAATCCTGGCAATGACAACCCGGATTGTATTGCACCGCTAACCTAGGGCCTGTTAACACTAATAGAATAAATCGATCTTATGAATGGAACGATCCTCATTGTAGAAGATGAAGCCACAATAGCCGATACACTGCTGTATGCACTCGAAAACGATGGTTTCAATAGCAATTGGGTAACGACGGCACACCAAGCATTGGAAACTATCGCCATCGGAAAGACCGACCTTGTTATTCTTGATATCGGTCTTCCCGACATGAATGGCTTTGAGTTACTCAAGGAAATTCGAAGATTTTCAGATCTGCCTGTTATTTTTCTTACGGCAAGAAGTACAGAAATTGATCGCGTGGTTGGGCTTGAGATCGGTGCAGATGATTATGTCACCAAACCATTCAGTCCCAGGGAAGTGGTAGCGCGCGTTAAAGTGATTCTGAAACGTGTCAGTCGAACCGATCAAGCTACCCATGATTCAAAGAAGCGGTTCGAGGTCGATACTGATGCAGCTGTCGTTCGTTTTTTAGGACAGCCACTACAACTGACCAAAGCGGAATTTATCCTACTGCGCACGTTATTGGAACAACCTGGCAGGGTTTTCTCACGTGCACAATTGATGGAGAGTATCTGGCAATATCCACATCCTTCAGATGAAAGAACCATTGATACACATATCAAGGCAATCCGGGCAAAACTACGTGACATAGATCGGCATGCAGAACCTGTCTGTACCCACCGTGGCCTTGGATACAGCATAGCCCCATGAAGTTTCGTCCCGGTTTTAGTTTCCGAATCGCACTGCTCTATTTTATTCTGATTGGTGGACTGTTCTGGTTTATGCTGCACAAAGCGTTCGATACCCTGGATGCCAGCGTCAGACAGGCAGCTGAAGATGTGATGGTCGACACCGCCAATCTATTGGCTGAGCAAGTTACACAGCAGTCCGCTAATGGCGTAATTGATATAAATATGCTGGCCGATTTGATTCCAGCCTATCTCAACCGTCGTCTCGATGCTCGTATCTACTCTGTGTTCAAGCCCAGTCCAGACATGCAAGTGTATGTTACTGATTCACAAGGGATTGTTCTTTTTGACTCAACTGGCCAACATCAAGGAGAGGATTTCTCAAATTGGCGTGATGTCTGGCTGACATTGCTAGGCCAATATGGTGCACGTTCCAGCGCGGTCGATATTACAACCAAGGTCTCTACCCCGGAAGACAGGGTGATGTATGTTGCCGCGGCAATCTATGAAGGTAGTGAAATTATTGGTGTACTGACCGTTTCAAAAGAGGTACGCCACCTAGATCCGTTTATTATATCCGCAAGCAATCAACTGCAGACCTACGCGATTGTTGTACTGATTATATCATTACTGTTTGGTGCTGCTGTTGTCTGGTGGCTTTCCCGCTCAATTCGTAAACTGGTCTCATATGCTGATGAGCTGGCTGTTGGACAGAAGGTCTCTGCACCCAAGTTGCAAGAGCATGAGTTCGATAAGCTCAGTCGTGCAATGGAGCGTATGCAGGAAGAGCTTGAGGGTAAACGCTACGTAGAAGAGTATATCCATACTATGGCCCACGAGCTCAAAAGTCCTTTAACCAGTATTCAGGCTGCTGTTGAGTTACTCGATAACGATACCATGGCAGTGCAAAAGCGCAGGCAATTCACCTCGTCAATCGGTGACTCAGCGGAACGTATGACACAACTTGTAGCACGCTTGCTTGAGCTTGCAGCCCTCGAGCAACGCCGACATCTGGAGAAGGTAGAGTCATTTAATCTATCAGCCCTTGTCGATGAGATAGTGAAAGAACGCGAGCACGCTCTGAATGAGAAGAACATTGACATCATACGGCAAGATTCAGATAAGCCTAGCTTTTTTGGTGAACGTTTATTGATCCGTCAGGCGATAACGAATCTATTTGACAATGCTATCGATTTTTCACCGGCAGGAGGCGAGATTACTGTCGATGCCAACTCAAATGGCGACGAATGTACCTTTCAAATCCAAGATCAAGGCCCAGGTATACCTGACTATGCAATGGATAAACTCTACCAACGTTTTTACTCCCTGCCACGTCCTCATGATCAAAAGCGGAGCTCAGGCCTTGGACTCAGTTTTGTTCGTGAAGTATTACATCTCCACCAAGGCCGGGTAAAGCTTAGTAATCAGGTAGGTGGTGGTACGATTGCCACACTAATTTGGCCCTGTCACATTCTTCATAGAAACCACACAGACTCTTCACAGTAACTCCATTTTGATAGGTTAAATTTCTCTTGATGTTAAAACAACGAGAGAATAATCATGCGAGATACTGCTTTTCAGTATAGGCGTCAATCACGCCCCACCATTCATGACTTTATCAATGAAGCCATCAGCCAGGTAAGAGAAGGCAGTGAAACCATTACTGCTGTGGCCGATCGGCTTGGATTACGTCAATCGCTGTTACGTCAATGGCTTTCCGTCGGGGTACCAGTGGAACAACAATCTAATAGTAATGAGATTATCGAATCACTGCGGCAGGAGAATCAGGCATTACAAAGGGAGTGTAAACGTTTACGCAAAGCGCTTGTTTCAGTCATAGATCTTGATGAAAAAAACATTACAGGGAGGTAACCAGTGAAACCATTGATAAAGCCGTTGATATTAATGGCAATGCTGATTTTATTACTGGTACCTCTTGCAATGGTTGAAGGTGTAGTGCAGGAAAGAGCAGCCTATCGTGACCACGCAGTGCAGGATATTGCCTCCTCATGGACAGGTGCTCAAATAGTGAATGGCCCATTCATTATTGTTGATTACCGGATCACTGAGAGGCAAAGACGCTGGGATCAACGAGTAGAGAAAACGGTTGAGACATCAAAAAGAGTCAAGAAACGCGCCATGATCCGGCCAACGAAAAGCCTGGTTTTTGCCGATCTGGATGTCTCTTTCAGACACCGGGGTATCTATGATGTTCCTGTCTATACTGCGTCTATCAAGTTGGAAGGTAACTTTGACTTGAAGCAGTTGGATAAGGTACTCGAAGGAGAGAGTGAGCCTGTAATCGACAGGGTTGTGGTAGAGACAGGTGTCTCGGATGCACGTGGGTTTGCAGGTTCACCAAAACTAAAGTGGGATGAGGATACTCTGAAGGGAATGCCTGGTGTTACCTACCGGAATGATGCCCAGGGTTTTCACGCATTGATTGACTCAAAAAAAATCGAAAAAGGAAATAAGAACATCCGTTTTTCAGGGGAATTCATGCTGCGTGGCATCAATGAGATGTTTGTCAGAGCTGCAGGATTTGACAGTACAATCGAAATGAAATCGAACTGGAAACATCCTAGTTTTCAGGGTGAATTTCTTCCAGATAAGCGAGTGATAGATGATTCAGGTTTCCAATCGAGTTGGAATATTTCATCACTTGCTTCAGGTAATTCACTGATACCGGAGGTCATTAAAAATGATGCTGTATTTGATAGCGTCAATAAATTGCGCTCTATGGGCGTTCAACTCTTTCAACCAGTCGATATTTATACACTAGGTGATCGAGCAACCAAATATGGCGTACTGTTTATTCTAGTGACTTTTACACTCTTCTACCTGATTGAAGTAATGAAGGGAGAGCGACTACATCCGATTCAATACTCACTGGTTGGAATGGCGCTGGCGATATTTTTTCTTCTGTTGCTGTCCCTTGCCGAGCACATAGGATTCGGCTTTTCCTATCTAATTGCCTCTACAGCATGTATCGGAATGATCAGTCTCTATACCCGTTCAATGATATCCGGAAAGTTGGCAATTCTGACAGGTACTGTCCTTTCGATGTTGTATTTTACCTGCTACATCATCCTGCAGTTAGAGGGTTATGCCTTACTTGTTGGTTCTCTACTGCTTTTCGGTCTGCTTGGCAGCGTCATGTATGTTACTCGTGGTATTGACTGGTATAAGTTCTCCACAAATCATCACCTATGAGCATTGCAAGAGAATGACGGGTCTATTCAGTAATTCCTGGCATTCCGCTTGTTCCGCATCACGGGTTGTGGAATGACTTTTAGGTTAACTGAATGTTGTATTGCATCTTGTATAACATGATGCTGAGGCGACAGACTGCATGCCGGGTCTGTTGCCTCAGTGTCGCCAGTCAGGAGATAGGCCTGACAGCGACAACCGCCAAAGCAGGTACTTCGTTCGTCACAACTGCTACAGGGTTCCTGCATCCACATCTCGCCACGGAAACGATTAAAGCCTTGCGACTCTTTCCATATCCAATCGATACTGTGCTCACGCACGTTAGGCAACTGAAGACCAGGCAGATCTGCCGCAGCATGACAGGGTAGTGCTGTACCATTCGGTGAGACGCTGAGAAATACACGTCCCCAGCCATTCATACAGGGCTTTGGGCGGCCTTCGAAGTAGTCGGGTACTACAAAATAGATCTTCATGCGATCGTTGTAGCGTGACTGGTATTGGTGTGCGATGGCTTCTGCTTTCTTTAGCTGTTCTCTGGTTGGAAGCAGAAAGTCACGGTTTACCAGCGCCCATCCATAATATTGTGCATTGGCCAGTTCTACGTAATCCGCACCGAGATCGAGGGCCATGTCGAGAATTTCACTGATGCGATCCAGGTTATGTCGGTGCATGACGATATTGAGCACCATCGGATAACCGTAGGACTTCACCAACTTTGCGACCTGACTTTTCTGGGTAAAACTATCACTGCCCGCCAGCTTGTTGTTGAGGTCCGGATCATCTGCCTGGAAACTGACCTGAATATGGTCAAGACCGGCTGCTTTAAGGCTGGCTATTCGTGCTTCGTTCATACCTATGCCTGATGTCAGCAGATTGGTATAGTAGCCCAGTCGTCTAGCCTCTTTTATGATGATTTCAAGATCCTTGCGCAGCAAAGGTTCGCCCCCCGACAGGCCAAGCTGTGCGGCACCCAGCTTTCGTGCTTCTGCGAGTACTCGAAGCCACTCATCTGTCTCAAGCTCCTCTTTTCGGTCACCCAACTTCAGGGGATTGGAACAGTAGGGACACTGCAGTGGACAACTGTATGTAACTTCCGCCAAAAGCCAGAGGGGTCTGATTGGTTCTTGTACTTGATCTGTCATGGCTCACCTGGAAGTAAAAAATAAAAAAGGGCGGAAGAGCTATGCTCCCCCGCCCTCATCTTCTACCCAAGACCGGAGTTAACGGACTTTTACATAGAGATTAATCTCAAAACCATAGCGCAGATTTTGAAAGGTTGGTTTAGACCACTTATTCATTGTCGCTCTCTCCCATTCTCTTGTCTGATTTGTGGATTGGTTGCCTCGTTTTAAAAATAAGAGGTAACACTAGGAATCACTGATACAAGTAACATGCCAAAAGGCCTTTTGCCGCCAGCACTGGGTTTAAGGGGATCATAACGATGTTTTGCTATGTGCAAAGCAATAAATTGGATAATTTTATCCAGCCAATAGCCGTTTTTAACGTTTCTACGAGCCATCTGTTGAAACAGATGTGCAGATTATGAACACAAAGCGTACTAATATTTCACAGGCGCCGTAGCCAACCTTGGTCCAAGGCGGCGGTGACAAGTTCTACAACATCACTTGTCAAACCAGTTTCACCATAAACCTGTTCCAAGTCTCTGATGACTTGTTCTAGCGATGTTTCACCGTCACAGCGATTGAGGATTTCAGCTGCGCTTTGATTAAGCTGTACCATTCCTTCCGGATAGAGGACAACCCACGCCTGTTGCGCCTCTTCAAATTGCAACCGATGCCCCATTGCAATGCCGTAGCATTCGTTTAGATTTATTCCACTCACGAAACATCCTCCTGGTTGAAATAGGGAGGCATCTCTAAGACATAAGCCATGTACATCGCATCTAGCATAGACCAGAGAATGTCCAGCTTGAGTTGTAGAATCTCCAGTGCCCGCTGTTGGCGCTCAGGTGTGTTGAACCACGCTAGGGTTACTGCCAAGCCATGCTCAACATCACGACTTGCCTGACTGACTCGTTTACGAAAATAGTCGAGTCCTGATGATTCTATCCATGGATAATCCCGTGGCCAGTTTTCCAGTCGCTGACGGTGTATCTTGGGGGCGAACAGTTCCGTCAGTGATGAACAGATGCCTTCATGCCATTCAGCATTGCGAACAAATTCAAGATAGGCATTTACCGCAAAGCGTACACCGGGAAGAACATGTTCCTGTGACCAGATTTCTTCCCTGGTAAGACCGCAAGCTATACCCAGCCTAACCCACGCCTCTATGCCACCCTCTTCTCCCTCGTAGCCATCATGATCGAGAATTCTCTGTAACCAGATCCGTCGTGTGGCTGGATCGGGGCAATTGGCCATCAGCGCAGCATCTTTACGGGGTATGTTGATCTGGTAGTAGAATCGATTGGCAACCCAGCCTTGTATCTGTTCAGGATTCAACGCTCCATTTGCCATCATCCGGTGGTAGGGATGATGGATATGGTAGCGGGAGCTGCGTGCTCTTAGTGCTGACTCAAACTCTTCCTGGCTCCACGATTGGGTTTCCAAATCGACCTCCTCTAACCATTAAATATCAGACCTCAATTGCCATACCATCATGTGAGACCTCTATCCCCACCCCACTCAATTCGGCTCGTTCGGGTGAATCCTCCACCAACATGGGATTGGTATTGTTGATGTGTATCAGAACCTTGCGCTGTCGTTGAAAGGGTTTCAATGCCTCGATCATTCCACCTGTGCCTGACTGAGGCAGATGTCCCATGGTGAGTGACCGCCTAGTCCCCACACCACGACGCTCCATTTCATCATCCGTCCAGCAGGTACCATCTACAAGCAGCAGATCGGAAGCGTGCATTGCCGGTTCCAGGTGTGGTTCAATGCAAGCCAGCCCCGGTGCGTAAAACATACTTCGTCCCGTTGTTTTATCCTGGACATGTATCCCGATGTTGTCACCGGGATGGGGGTCCTCTCTATGAGGAGAATAAGGAGGGGCCTTGCTGGTTAGTGCCAATGCAGTAAAAACCAATCCATCGATGCCCACGATCTCGAAACTCGTTCCGTTAATCGGTATCTCGTTCCAGACCACACCACAATAGTGTTCAAGCATATTCAGTACCGGGAAGCCTGTGGTTAAATCCTGATGCACCATGCGTGTGCAGTAAACTTCGAGAGGGCGACTGTTTTCCCGTAACAGAATAAGACCTGTGGAGTGATCAATTTGACTGTCTATCAGGAGCACGGCCCTGATGCCTGTATCGCGTTTGCTTCGTGCAGGTTGCAGTGCCGGAAAATCTATGATTTGTTGTCTGATGTCAGGAGAGGCATTCACCAACAGCCATTCCTCACCATCACTGCTGATAGCTATCGAGGACTGAGTGCGCGATTTGGCATTGAGACTGCCTGTACGCACACCGGTACAATTATCACAATTACAATTCCACTGGGGAAACCCTCCACCTGCACCCGATCCCAGTACCCTGACCTTTAACATTGACCTAAACCATTCATGTTGTATGAGATCAGGTTGGAATCCCTGTTAGTCGATATCACTGCTTGCCTGCCGGAGGTTCGACATAGGTAGGAATACCCTTGGTATCAAGCGATAAAATCCAATGTACCAGATCGGTTGCATCCTCTTTTTTCAACGCTACATTGGGTGGCATAAATTGCATATTGACGTTATGCCAAACTTTCTGATTATCCTGGGTACCATTTTCCACGGAGTCGAGGAGTTTATGCGGGCTGTTTGCTCTATTCTCATAACGAGCGGCAATTTCCCTGAATGAAGGGGCAAGAGGGACAACACGCAGTTCTGTGACAGGATCCATACGATGACAGATTGTACAGCCACTCACAGTGGACAGTGTCAGCATTCTGTCATGATGTAGCAGTCTTTTCGCCAATGCCGGATCGATATCCAGATTCAGTATCCAGTTGACCAGCACCGCGGCTGTATCACGCGAGATATTGACATTCGGTGGCATAAATCTCATACCGACCTTACCGCTCCAGGCCTGATCCTGATAGACCGTTCCATGCATGACACGGTCAAGTAAACGGTTGAACACATCAGTATCTTTTTTATAACGTATTGCAATTTCCTGATAGCTGGGGGCTAGCGGTAAATCGTCTGTCGAAACAGGTGCTACCAAGTGACATATGAAACAGCCGGAAGCATTGGCAAGTGCCAACATCTCCTCATCCTTCGCATGACTGACAGATGCCACTAAGATAAGGACTGCTGTAATAATGCCGCTAAAAGACAACTTCAGCCTTGCCATCATGAATCTCCCCTGGTTGGTATAAAGCCGGTGTTTGTTCTGGTAATTAGTGTTTTTTCTGATCATAGCCAGATAACAGACCTGAACATATTATTCAGCCAGTTAAACATCTTACTACACAGTACATTCGTGTACTTTAACAAGTATTAGCAACAACTGTGCCTATCTTCCATGCCAATATCCATTAATTTTTGTATTGCTTTTTCCTAAACCCCAACCCACACAATAATTATGCGGGGTATTGTGAGATGATCATTAGAATGAGACTGATTGGCAACCCAACCTGCATTGTTCAATATTCGCAGTCAATGCCCCATAAATGAAACAGTCCCATCCAACCTTAAGGAGACTGAAGCTGACTCAGTAGCGCACTCTATTGGCACAGACTATGCTTTATATCACCACTAGTTGTACTAGATTTAAACAGAATAAATAACGAGAAGATTAATTTGCGTCAACCCCAAACAACCTATGGACTGTTTCTTCAGTGGTTACTGTTGTTCGGGTTGTTGGCTTTCATCACCTGGTTATTTTGGGATCAGGGCCTGCTGCAAAGGGTTTTGATATCTGATCCTACTCATATTACGCTGATTATCTTATTACTATTTCTCATTGCCACTGGCCATTGCGCAACACGAAGTCTTTTTTTGTCTCATGAGCAGAATGCCCTTGGACAGATTATTGAGTCTATCGCAACAAACCCTCCTGGATCAGGCAGCAATCGTTGCTGGACAGATCAAATACCAAACAGTACGTCGTTGTCAGGACAGTTGATATCTGGAGTAGTTGTCAAACACGATGCTCATCCAAATAATCAGGACAGATCCGACACACAACTGCTTGCTCAGGTGATGGCGGAACGGGCAAGAGGCCAACATGAAGTGGGCTGGTTTGTCTGTGGCCTGCTGGTAAAACTGGGCTTGCTTGGCACAGTTGTGGGCTTTGTGATCATGCTCGCCCCGGTCGCCGAACTGGAATCATTTGACCTATCCGACATACAGGGGCTGTTGCAGCGTATGACTACCGGTATGGGCGTTGCCTTGAATACAACCCTGATGGGACTCAGTTGCAGTATGTTGCTTGGCATGCAGTACTTGATGCTTGACCGTGCTGCCGATCGTCTGGTGGCTGAAGCCATACAGTTTACTGAAACACGGCTGTTCAAAGCGACAGATCAAGGGGAGTGAATGCGTGGCCATGTTTCGCAATCCCCGTCAATTCGATGCAGATCCATTTACCGACCTGCTGTTTAATGCTCTGCTTGCGTTTACCTTTCTATTCCTGGTCGCATTGATGTTTTTAAATCCACCCGCAAAGACAGGCATCATCAATCCCAAGGCTGACTTCCTGATCTCTGTGACCTGGGCTGATAACAGTCCTGATGATATCGATACATGGATGGAGGGTCCCAATGGCCAACTGATCTGGTTCAAGAACCCCCAGGCGAGTCTGATGTACCTGGACAGAGACGACCGTGGTATGACCAATGATACCCTGTTGATCAATGGTCAGACTATCCAGAATCCATTGAACCAGGAGATCGTAACCATACGAGGTCGTCCCCCTGGCGAGTATGTGATTAATGTGCACTACTACAACAGCAAAACACATAATTCTGTTCCGGTGACTGTCTATCTGGCAGAAGTAAATCTCGCATTGAAAGTGCTGCACTATGCAACCCTGATGCTGGAACGTGTTGGTGAAGAGAAAACAGCTGTACGGTTTACCATCGGTACCAATGGCCAGGTCAGTGACATCAATACCCTGGAAAAGTCGATTGTCCAAGTAGGAAAGATATGAGTGAATCAGTACTTCTGCTGCTACTTGCATATGTTGTTTTGGCTGCATTGGTGGCGGCAGCATTGATTGCAAGCCGATTTCCCTTCCTGGTCAAACTCATCATCCTGCTAGTGGCAACAACACTCTATTTTGTCAGTTACCAGGGGTGGCAGTCGGCTCAAGGCTGGCCCGCCAAGATAGATCTTCCCGAGCGTTTTCTACTGCACGCTTCAGTCATCGATGAACCCGACAAGAGCACCGGATCTCCAGGCTCGATTACAATCTGGGCATCAGACCTTGGTAGCGGAAAACCGGCCGATAAACCTCGCGCCTACCAACTGGATTATGGCAAAGCGCTCCATTCTGATTTAGACGATGCACTGAGAAACATGCGAAATGGCATTATTCAACTAGGACGTATAACGGTTTCCAACGATCAGTCTGACAAACCCACAGACTTCACACGTTTCGGCGAAAAAAGAGAGAAGATCGAGATCTACTCCCTGCCCGATCCAGCGCTACCTGAAAAATGAGAACTTCTCTTACGATAGGGCTGTTAGTCTTTTTTCTTCAATCGTGCTCGAATTCAGAGTTCGACGCTCAGAGCTATTTCCCAATGCAGCCAGGTATGCGGTGGGACTATCAGGTAACGACTGAAGTTGCCAATAGCATAGAAAACTCTGATTTTACAATTTCAATTGGTGAAGCAGAGTTGATTAATGGAGTTCCAAACAGTGTACGGATCACCAGTGATGGCACACGTTATTATGTGACTGAGAATGAAACCGGGATCTATCGTATAGCCAAACGCACCCTGGTTGAAAGCAAACCTGTGTTAGATGATGCACCGAACTGGATTTTAAAGTATCCCTATAAAATGGGTACCAGCTGGAGTAACGACACATCCCCTTTTGTATTGCGTCGCATCCATCCCTATGAAGAGCGACTCACACGTGGCATGAACCTCAAGATGGCCTTCCAGATAGCTGCTGAGAATGAAACAGTGATTGTACCAGCTGGTCAGTTTAAACACTGCATACGCGTTGACGGAGAGGCGAACTTTACAATCTATGCAGATGCCAGTAGTGGCTATGAAGAGATATTGATCAATACGACAGAGTGGTATGCACCTGGTGTGGGCCTGGTAAAACTATTGCGTGAAGAACCCCTTGACAATGATGTGTTCGCTGGGGGTCATGTATTACTTGAACTGAAGGACCTGATGTATTGAATAGTTTTGCCTCTGATTAACTGGGTAAGAACAGGCCTACATCTAAGATAATATTTGTATAGAATTGATAACTCATAGTGGAGATACCACGTGAGAGGATTTCATTATCAAATGTGCGTTAATTAACATTCATTTGCAGACATATCGTCCCTGAACTGGTGAATGGAATCACTACCGGGAAAGTGCCTATTGAATCAGCGTTTATCGACAAATTCACGGAAGCCAATCTGTTCGTAATGTGCACCTGCAACATAGTCGGCAAGAGCACGCAAAACACGTTGATCAACAATAATACCGCTATGACGGTGTAGCTCTTCACCATCTCTTCCCAGGAAAATCATTGTTGGTGTACGTACCACTCTATGAAACTCCCGAGAATAGGCCATCATCGTTGTTTTTGAACCATCCGGCTCAATGAGAGGCGACTCATTATCGAGATCCAATGAGAATGAAAGAAAATCTTTCCGGAAGTGACGAATCAGGTCGAGGTCTCTCAACACGCCCTTTCGCATGCGACGACAAAAGGGACAGTCGTCTGTTTCAAAGAACAACATCAGGCCTTTTAACGCAGACTCAACATGTAGTTTATTCGTAGCGATGGTCAGATCGTCATCCAAGCAGTCAAAGAATGCTGTTTCGCTACCTGTCTGGCAATCCTCAAGCCCTGTCATGTTTGGCAAGGGAATGGGATGGCCGGGTACCAGCTCAAGTCCCGCTTCATCCCAACCATCACTTCCTTCCGGATACCAATACAAATTGTGATACCCAAAGTCATCGGCCCGTTTGACCGCATTCCATGACATCCAACAATCCACCACACAATAGAAGACCAACGGTCGCTCCTTATTGCCATCAGTCAGACGCGCCAAATTACTTTCAAAATAGGCCATCATACGTTGGGTGAGTTGACCATACCCGACATTCGGCAACCATCTACTTCCGGGGATATGCCACCGCTGTTTGCTTGGCAACCAGGCAATGCCGAACTCTTCAGATTCAGGACGAATCGTTATCGCTTGAACATCCAGCATTAATGGATTTTTTGTGCGGATCAGCGCGACAAGCTGCTTTGTGTCAACTCGTTCTCCGACAGGTGGTGTTTCAGGCAGTGCGGCACGATAGCGTGCGATACGATAACCTTCAGCTGAGAACAGTTTTTTGTCATTCGCATTGAGTGCAATGGGCAACAGCAGAAAGATCAAACAAACCATTGCACTTGCGATCGACCTACCCATCACACAGCATCAGTCCTGCTCAACCCTGCCCCGGCTCAAGGCCTTTGCCTCAATATCGGGAAACAGATGGACAACCGAACGTTGATACTCTTCACGAAAGACCGCAAGATTTGCAATCGATGAAGGTGCATCAGATTGCAGTAGTTCCGCCATTGTCTGACCTGTCTCTGCAGCTTGGCTCAGTCTGTCAATGAGCCATTGCAGATATTCACGTGTCTGAACAATGGGTAATGAGTCCGATACAACATGACCATGTCCAGGTACCAGTAACTTGAATTTCAGGGAAGAGACTGTATCCAATGCCTGCATCCAGTGAGCTACATCAGCATGGGGAGTAGTGGGTGTACGCCCATGAAAAACAACATCTGCTGCAAACAGTACACCCGTTGTTTCATCCAATATGACCAGATCAGCATGGGAATGACCGTCCATCTCAAAAAGTCGTAGACGATGGCCGCCCATTTCAACAACACCGGGTTTCACTATTTGGGTTGGCAAAACAACACGGGTACCTGCCATCCAAGCACCCGCCAAGCGGTACATACTGTCGTTGAACAGTTCACCTTGTTCACGTATACCTTCGATGGTACTCGGCAAGGCAGCAATCTGAATATCCTCAAATGCCTGATTGCCCAGAATATGATCAGGATGCAGATGTGTGTTAAAGACTTTGACAATCGGTTGATCCGTTATTTTTCCTATCGCTGTTCGCAGTTGCTCCCCATACAGTCGAGACGGCCCTGTATCAATGACAATAACCCCTTTCTCGGTAATAATGAATCCGGTATTGACAATATTGCCACCATTGCGGAAGTTAAAATGCTCATTCTGTCCAAGTAGAACATAAGTACCGGGTGCAATCTCTTTGGGTGTCAGGCCGTAGTCCTTAGCTCCCCAGGCAGGAGAGATCATAACCATGACAACAATGAAGAGAAGCAGTTGGGTGACTGACATCATTTCTCTTCACCACTCAAGCCTGCCAATACCCGCGCCTGAACAGGATTTCCATTATTATCTTCTCCCCGAACCGTTACCGCATCCAGCTTTGGCAGATCCAGGGTGATAACAGGATTCTCGGAAACAGGCTCGAACAAAAAAAGACGTGTCAGTAGGTCACCGGAATTATCCTGCAGCTCCAATCGATTAATGAAAAATGCAGGGATACCTGATACCAAGCCTGTATCCATAGGATGCATGATACGCATACGTAGTCGAGTTGATTGATCTCCAGGCCAGAGTCGACCACTCACCTCCCCCATTCTACTGGCCCAATCTTCATTGTCGCTACTGAGACTGGGTGCGGTACAGCCACCACCCGCAGCCTCTACAATGTGGCCACCCACATGCCATTGTCCGTCTGGAGTAAGTGCTGCCGCCCGAACTGGCGTGGCCTGTTGGACCTTGATACGGAACCCAATCAGAGGCTTGGATTGGTGTGGTTCCATCTCCAGTACCTTATGGATTGGATTGAGCTCAGCAAAAACCAACAAACGGGTAACTTCACCGAGTGCTGTGGCATCCACCAGCACAGGAACATTCATAGAATCTTCAGCGTCACCAGGTGCCAATACGCGCACCTGATCGTCAAATACAACTGGCGCACCACCTAACAGTGATCGCTGCATCTCTTTCCACATCACTGAATCCAGGGGATCGGTCGACACCTCTTCTGTATGTGCGATCGGCGTCAGACAACAAACTGTGATAAAGAGCATGCCAAAGCTTATCAATTTACTCATGATGCATCTCCAATTGGCATAATCCTTTCAATAATAATGCGTCGTAGCCAGTGCTTATCAGATGCCTCGTACAATTCATTGGGATCGATAGGACGAAGATCACCCCCCTCAGGTGGTGCCTGAAGCACATTCAAATCAGTTTCTTTCAAGTCCCCCTCAAATCCATTGTCACGTCGTGTGAATTTGAAATAGAGTCCGTTCCAGGCATTGATACCATACTCTTGCGGCGATTTATGCAGAAACAGCATGTCATATTCCAGATCAGTCAGATCATCGTTGCTTATCTTACGATGTATTTTATAAGGGTATGGTAGGTGGCAGATCAATTGAGTGGGATGAGGCAAACACTTAAAGGGTCGCATAGAGAGAAAATGATTATCAAACTGCGTATCTTCCCAGTCGATGTGATAGTTTTGACTATCACCTTGATCAATTAGTTCGATACTTCCGAGCTCCCTGTATTCTCCCTGCTGATCAACAGAAAGTATGCGGTAGTTGTTACTATCCGCAACTGCATAACCTCCCATCGCCACTAAATACAACAGTAGTGCGTTGCCTAGCCAATAGATACCACGCCTCTTATCAGTTACGTTGTGTGAGTCGTTCATTCTACTCAACCTTAGCAAGTCTTAAACGACTCGGTAGTTGATAGGTGGAGTGGTATTGGGCGAAGATCTCATTCAATGAACCTTTTTGTCGAAGTTCTGTCATGGCTTTTTCGACCGCTTGTGCCAGTGCATCATTGCCCTGTTTGACGGCAACACCAAGATCCCAACCGCTATTGCGCAGACCCGGCATCTGTACTGGACCTACAGCATAGTCTGTGTAGTTATCAGCAAGTGCAAATTCTATCTCACTACGAGGTCCTGCGACGCCTGCCAGATCTCCTTTTTTCAAGGCTACAACTGCTTTGCCAATATTTGGAAAGTGAACAACCTGATTTCGAATCTGTCCATTGTAGGCGGTTAAAAGATAGAAATCGGTTAAGGTATCCAACTCGACACCGACCTTCTCACGACTAAAGTATTCGAGTGGATCAAGGTTTGCACCCTGACCCTTCTCAACGGCGACCACAACCTGTTCCCGATAGTATGGCGCGACAAAGATCACCCGGTCATTCTCTTTGGCAAAGGCAGCATCATAGGGAACGTGCAACATTACATCGGCAACACCACCACCCAGGTAGTGGCCTTTCCAGACATTATTACGTAAATCATCTCCCATGGATTCATCAGCACCTACCGATCTGATAGCTGCAGCCACACCAAGACTTTTTGCAATAGCTCGCGCTATATCCGCATCAATACCAACGATCCTACCCTTTTCGTCACGATAGGAGAATGGAGGGAAATTGGTGTAGACGGCAACTTCCAAAACACCACGTTCACGTATCCGATCGAGTGCTGACTCCCCTTCCTCGGCAATTGCCAATGTCTGTACTGCAAGAGAAGCGACCATAGTTGCAATGATAAAAAGCCTTTTGATCCTGTACATATTTCCCTCTACTTTTTATAACAGTGATTATTCATCCACAGGTAGGGTGACAAGCCAGGCTCGAATGGACCAGAGCGCCTCCTGGGAAAGAATACCTTCAAACGGCGGCATATAGGTTATACCATTCCGAATTGCGCCATTGCGAGTCCGATAGAGATACCACTCATCACCCTCATCCTCAGCTGGAAGCAAGCGAAGATCGGGGGCGATACCGCCGGAAACGGCACCCAGGCCATGGCAACGCGCACAGTTCTGATTGTAGGCGGAAGCCCCTGTCTTTATTGCGACAGCATTGTCACGATAGGGATTGACCTCAAGCCACTCTTCACCTAGTTGTGGCAGATTCTTGGTATCAACGGCCTGAGGTGTCACATTGCCGTGTGCTACAACCTTACCTGCAATAATAGTCGAGAGCAGAACACCAAGGCCGACTTTTATTGATGTTGAAATTTGCATGTGGAAATACTCCGGGTATTCAATCAGGAAATAGGTGGATGATCCGTGGAGTGTTTCCTGGTCATCTTCCGATTCCGGTATTAGCAGTTAATACATCGATATTTTGATTACTATGCAGTATGAAAGTGTTACGTAGGGTCGGTTTTGAAATCTCAAAACCGACCCTGCTTTCCACTACTTAGACATCAGACAACTTAAACACCCAGAGTGACCCACCCTGGTTCAGATACTTGACCTTCTTGGCAACATCGCCACCCCAGAGAGGTACCGCACCACCCCAACCGGAAGGTACAGCAATGAACTGTTCGCCATCCTGTTCCCAGGTGACAGGACAGCCAACAACGCCGGAGCCGGTCTGGAATTTCCACAGCTCCTATCCTGTCTTATCATCGAATGCCTTCAAATAACCTTCAGGTGTACCGGTAAATACCAAACCGCCACCGGTTGTCATTACACCACCCCACAATGGGGCATTGTTCTTGTATTCCCAGACAACCTTTCCACTTTTAGGATCAACTGCCCGTAAAGCACCGATATAATCTTCATTCAGTGGCTTGATGGTGAAACCGGCTCCCATATAGGCGGCACCCTTCTTGTAGGTGACGGGTTCATTCCACAGATCCATTCCCCACTCGTTGGCAGGTACATAGAAGAGCTCCGTATCAGGACTGTAGGCCATCGGCATCCAGTTTTTTGCACCAAGAAAGGAAGGTGCTACAAATACTGAATCACCCTTCTTTCCGTCCTTACTCTTAGTTGGATCTCCCGGACGAACACCTGTCTCGATTGGACGACCGGTCTTCAGGTCCACACCCTTGGCCCAGTCAACCCGATTAACAAACGGAAAGGCGTTTTCTAAATTGCCATTGGTACGATCCAGGACATAAAAGAAACCGTTACGATCTGCATGACCTGCCAACTTTTTACCACCGGTATTGAATGAAACCACTTCGTTGACGCCGTCATAGTCCCAGCCATCATTCGGTGTGTACTGATAATGCCAGGAGATCTTGCCGGTATCCGGATCAAGCGCAAGCGTGGATGTAGAGTAGAGATTATCACCGGGTCGCAGATGGGCATTCCAGGGCGCCGGATTCCCGGTGCCGTAAAAGATCAGGTCGACTTCATGGTCGTAGCTACCGCCCTGCCATGTTGCGGCACCACCTGTCTTCCACAGATCTCCCGGCCAAGTGGCGTTTGTCGTGCCGGTTATTCCATTTTCAACCTTTTTGTCACCCTTCCAGATATATCCCATGTGACCTTCTATCGAAGGGCGTATCCAGCGCATCTTGCCTGTCTTGGCATCACGTGCTTCCACACGGCCAATTACACCAAATTCACCGCCAGAGACACCGGTGATGACCATATCTTTGACAATCAAGGGAGCGGCTGTCATTGAATAGCCTGCTTTATAGTCGTCTACTTTCGCTCTCCAGACGACCTTGCCTGTTTCCTGACTCAACGCAACGATTCGTGCATCCAGCGTACCGAATATAACCAGATCATCGTAGAGTGCTGCACCACGATTAACTACATCACAACAGGGCAAGATGCCATCCGGAAGGCGATGGTCATACTGCCATAACTCCTCTCCGGTCTTACTGTCGATGGCGTATAGACGAGAATAGGATGCGGTTACAAACATCTTGCCATCTTTAATGACCGGTTGTGCTTCCTGTCCTCGCTGTTTTTCACCGCCAAACGAGAAACTCCATGCGGGCACCAATTTCTTTACATTTTTCTTGTTAACTTTTTTAAGTGGGCTATAACGCTGGCCCTGCTGGCCAATGCCCCAACTCAACACATCACCGGTGCTGGTTGCATCGGCATCTATTTCAGCTTGAGTTGTACGTGCACTGGCAGAACCAGCAAACACAACAGCGGCACCAATACTGGCAATAGCAACCCTGTTGAGTAACGTTGTTTTTCGATACGGGGAAATCATATTTTCTTCTCCTCCAAGTTCAATGGATTGTTCTGTTCCCGAAACAGATCGTTGGGACTGATCCCACTACTCCTCCACAAAATCAGCAAAAAGCGGGCCAATTGGTGTGTTGAGCCTCTCTTTGCATCAAAAATAATGATCATTTATAGATACTTAAGAAGTATTTACGGTTAAGATTCAGAAGAGAAAAAAAAGATCGGTACAGCTTGCCCGATCCATCTTGTCACGGTTTCGAGACAGTGAGTCAAGACTCACACATCTGTAAACCTGCTGTATCACATAGCCTGTTGATAAAGTGGCTTTAAATGTCACACTTTCATCAAATACGACAATGATCCGGCTGAGAAAGTGCCTGATAGGCCTCGATGAGACGACTCGGGTTTTCGATGAGTCTTTTCTTCCACAATTTAAGTGGTACTCGTGAGTGAATCAATCTGGGTAGCAGACTTATATGCTCTGCATTCCCAAGACTGGTCGCACCGATCAGCAGATCCTCTTTAAATTGGAGATTGAGATAAGTGTAGCTGCTTGAATCGGAATCAGTACTACTCTCCCCACCATCCACACCTCCCCATAAGCCAAAAGAACTGGAAACAAAGCCGAGTGTATCAAGTACATTCATTGTGATACTGCCAGGGTATTTGGCCTTGAGTCCGCACATATTTGCAGCCGCTATACGGCCATGCTCGCTGGCTGTAAGCTGAATCGCCTGTACTCTGCGTTTTCCCGCAGTGAAATCAATTCCCTGGCAGACATCGCCTGCTGCATAGACCTTTGGTGTGGTTGTATTGAGACATTCATCGACAAGTACACCTTGCTTGTAGGCGATATCAGAGCCCTCTAGAAAAGCGGTATTCATTGTGGTACCGGTAGCAAATATCACCATATCGGCTGGTAAAGATTCGCCGCTATTTAAGAGCACTGATAATTGTTGCGAATGTGATTTATCGCTTTTTTTGGTATGTGCTTTTTTCTCAATGGCTTTGATATCTGTTGATGTCCTGACAGTAACACCCTTTGCTTCGCACCAGGATCGTATCAAACGGCTTGAGGCCTCATTCATTAAATGAGGTAGTATATGGTTTCCCTTTTCAATCAGGTTCAGACGTACACCTGCACGGGCAAGTGCATCAAGAATGATACATCCTATAAAGCCAGCACCGACAATGGTAATCTTACTGTTAACACCTGAGTGACCGACAATCTTTCTAGCATCGTTAAGGGTCCAGCAGTTGACAACGCCGGGAAGGTCATTACCGGGAATGGTAGGCTTTTCAGGTCGCGTACCTGTAGCTATCAATAGGCGGTCATACTCCAGGCGGCTACCATCTTCAAGATTCACCGCATCGGCAAGCGTATCGACCTTAACCACACTCCCTTTACGTACATCGATTGAATGAGCGGCAAAATAGTCTGATCCCCTTCTAAGATAGGTTGCATTTTCATCGATCTTTCCTTGAAGAAAATGGGGTATTGCCAACCGCGAATAGGGCCTATCTGGCTCATTACTGATTAGAGTGACTGTGCTGGATGAGTCATATTTTCGTATCGATTCTGCAGCAACCACCCCAGCGGGGCCTGCGCCAATGATCAGATGCTGCATGTTGGCCCATCCTGGCAGACTTCATTCACAGTGATAGATATCTGTCTATTTTGTTTAGAAAAGGTTTTTCGTAACGCCTCAACATTGAGTGTCTTTAAATGTATTGATTCAGCAACATCATCGTTACTCACGGTTACTGTTTGATGTAGCAGTATTTCGTGTATCAGCATTTTATTATTAACTCATCCATGGAAAACATACCCAAAATGTCGATAGTTGTTCTGACGTCATGCTTAAACGGCACATCCAATACAAAAATAAAAAAACAATTGATGTTGAATGTATTGAAGAGAAAATATCAGCAAGAAATGCGCCACCATGGGTGGTTTTACATCTGGATTTGATCACTGGAAATCGAATGAATGGTTTTCTACTATGCTATATCAGTAGCTTGCTACGATTGGTACAAAGCTAAATACCCAGATTGTATAGATAACTGTTGGCTTGGTTGATAACGAAAAAAGTCGGACATACACACATCTGTTGTAAGTAAGCCGCTTTAGTGGTTAAGCTAATCGAATTTCCCTCATTATTCCTTGGTTTTTCTATTCTGGAAGATCACTGAACTGAGAGGCAGGTACTGGTTAAGCATTTTTTGCTGTATCGGAAATGACACAGTTATTGTGCAAATACCTGAAAATAAGAGTAGATTGATTTGCTATAAATAATAAAGATACTACGGCTAATCCGTAGATCAGTTTGGTTGGAGGAAAATCATGGTTCAAAATCAGAAACTTCGTCAACATGCTCAGCGCATCACTACGGTGGCTGCCCTGACCGATGATGCGGAGGATCTGGGCATTGAGCTTGAGATTGTCAGATCTTGGCAACGATGTCTCAACGATGAGCAGTTGGATCCGTTCACACCTCGAGGACCGAATGTACTTGAATCTCAATCCCTGCATGAACTCAAAGCCAGATTTGAAACCCTGATCCATTTATCAGAACCTGAACTGGCGAATCTGGCATCAGCACTTTCGGGTAGCGGTTACGCGGTTATTCTGACTGACCATCAGGGACTCATCCTACATCACCAGGTTGAAGACAATCTGAAAGATGATTTTCAAAATGCAGGACTATGGCAAGGCGCAGACTGGGGTGAGCAACACGCCGGTACCAACGGCATCGGAACCTGCATATCAGAAATGCGTCCAGTGACAGTACATAGGGATGAGCATTTTCTCAGTCAGAACATTGGACTCTCCTGCTCGGCAGCACCCATACTCGATCCACACGGCAATCTACTCACTGTATTAGATGCCTCCTGCTGTGGATCAGCAGATTCCCGTACATCGCAGATTCATACACGTGCATTGGTTGTTGGTTATGCCCGCTTGATTGAGGGTCGTCATTTCCTCCGGGAGTTTCGAAATCAGCGTGTACTACGTTTCCATAGTCGTGTTGAATGTGTTGCCTTACCTAACGAAGCGATGCTCGCTCTCGGAGAGGACAATCGCATTCTTGCAGTCAACAGTGTGGCATTACAGCTACTCGGCGTTTCCGATCGCTCTCATATAGTAGGCAAAGAGCTTTCGGAGTTGGTAGGAAACGACTTGGATAGTTTACTTTTTGCGTCGATATCAAATGAAGGTACCGTATTGCCATTTCGCCATCTGGCTAGCGGAGCTCGATTTTTCGGGTTTATCTATCAATATCGGGAACCTACACCTATCCGTGGTCTCACCATTCAGCCTGCCAAGATGAGTCCAGATGAATGTCGAGGAGAGCTTTGTAATCTAAGCAAGCTTGCAGGAGATGACCCCCAGATGCTTGAGGCAGCCAAGCGTGCAATACGGGTGATTGACAAACGTATCCCGATACTGCTTCAGGGAGAGACCGGTACAGGCAAGGATCTTTTCTCTCAAGCAATGCACCGAGCCAGTAAACGTAAGGACAAACCCTTTGTTGCTCTCAACTGTGCATCAATTCCTGAGTCACTCATTGAGAGCGAGCTATTCGGCTATAAACATGGTGCATTTACTGGTGCACGGCGTGAAGGACGGCGAGGGAAATTGATAGAGTCTAGTGGTGGAACACTTTTCTTGGACGAAATAGGTGATATGCCACTTAACATGCAATCAAGATTACTAAGGGTTCTTGAAACGGAAGAAGTCGTGCCTCTGGGCGCGGAAGAACTGATCAAGGTGAAACTCAATATTGTAGCAGCGACCCATCGAGATCTCGGACAGTTGATCAGTGAGGGTTCATTCCGCGAGGATCTGTATTACAGGCTGAATGGTATTACCTTGTATCTACCACCACTCAGGGAACGCCAGGATTTAAGAAATATCATCCTCAAAGTGCTTGAGGCAGAAAATGATACCGGTAGAAAATTACAAATCACACCTGCGTCCATTTCACATTTGCTCGAGTATCCCTGGCCGGGCAATTTAAGACAACTGCGTAATGTTATCCGAACAGCGATTGCCCTGTGCGATGGTGATGTTATCGACACTTCTCATATTAATCTGCCAACACTTGTAGGTAAGAGCAAACAACCAATCTTTACCCCTCCTGTTTATAGAGATGTGCCCGTAGAAGAAGCTCATAGTGAGGTACATGAGACTTCTAACAATCCACTTAAATCTGCAGAGCAACTTGTGATCCTGAAAGCGCTGGACGCTCATAAATGGAATATTTCCCGTACAGCTGAAGCACTTGATATGAGCAGGAACACACTCTACCGTAAGATGCAAAAGCACGGTATAAATTCTGATAATAGATAGACAATAGGTTCAACCACAAGTGGAACTGAAGTCTAAAGTACCACCTATAAGCTTGAAAAAGTTGTTGTTGTACCAACATCTTTTATTGTTGACCATGTTGGCAATGAGCGCTCTACTGGGTGGCACCTGGATCATCATGTGGCAAAATGCATCGGCAGAGTCCTTATTGATCAATGGACTGCTCAGAGAATCTCAGCATCTTTATACGGACATCTACAGACAGGCCCGAGAGGCCAATGTCGCCAGCCGAACTTCTGACAATCTTTCAGTTACCCAATATTGGGATCATGTTTACGATATGGATGCACGATTTGCTCGACTCGAGCAGGGATTGTATGACCAGAGTGAAGCTCAGGCTATTCTAGCGATGCGTAATGCATACAGCATGATGCAGACACAGATCAATGTCCTACTTACAGAACAAGAAAGAACGAATGCTCATCTGCTAATCGATAATGCTGTTGAGCGCTGGATTACAGGTGCTTTTAGTGATGCCTACTCAACCCTTTCGCGAATCCTTGATGCACGTTCGAAAAAGGTGGAAGAGCGACTGGAACGCTGGAATCGATTGGCTATATGGTTATTCCCAATACCCTTACTGACTGGCGCACTGGTTGTCCTGTTTACACATAAACGTCTGGAAAAGATGTTCTCCAAACCAATGCTGGCTTTGAGTCATGGCGCAATGGAAATTGCACAGGGTCATCTAGAACACTCTATAAAAGAGACTGGGGTAACTGAAACCCGTTCGTTGGCATCATCGATCAATTGTATGTCTATTGATCTGAAACAAGCACGTGAACAGATCCTGGAACAAGAGCGTCAAACTTCCCTGCAACGGTTAGTTCCTATGGTTGCCCACAATATCCGCAATCCATTGGCAACTATCCGCGCTGTAGCACAGGCGGCAGATCCTGAAGACAGCCTAGAAGAACAGAATGAGACAAAACAGTCAATCATCTCTACCGTTGACCGCCTGGAACGCTGGACAACCTCTCTATTGGACTACCTCAATCCCTTTAAACCACAACTTGTTGTCATCAATGCAGATGAGTTTTTAAAAGAGCTGGTTGTGATGGCTGACACTCAGGCAGAACTGAGAGAGATTGAACTGGTCTATCAACGGTATACAGGTCTACAATTCAATGCTGATCTGAATCTGTTGGAGCAGGCACTGCATGGTCTGTTGATAAATGCAATTGAAGCAAGTCCTACCGGGTCTAAAGTGTTTATTAGTGTATTAGATAACAAACGTTCGATTACCATACTCATCGAAGATCAGGGGCCAGGTATGGCCTATATCCCGGATGAGAACAGCAAGGGCCCGGGCCCGTCGACTAAAACTCATGGCACCGGGATTGGAATACCATTCGCAATACGTGTTTGCCAAGCTCATGGAGGACAGCTACATTTCGGCAAATCATCACAGGGTGGAACAGCAGTCAGTTTTCAACTAGTAAAGGAATCGATCTGAGACTATCTCATATGAGTGGAAAATCAGAAATTACGGTGTTGTTGGTGGATGATGAAAAACTGTTTGTCAGAGCAGCTTGTAAACTGCTTGGACGAGCGGGTCTGTCATGTATCGGTTGCCACTTATTGGAAAAAGCACGACAGCTATTGAATGAGATGCAACCCAAGGTTGTATTACTGGATGTACGCCTGCCAGATGGTTCCGGCCTGGAATTATTAGAAGAACTTTCTCAAACGGTTGACCCACCCTCTGTTGTTGTACTCACTGCATTCGCAGATATTGAAGATGCTGTAATGGCCATGAAACAGGGTGCTGCTGATTATCTGCAAAAACCTTGTGACATGGACCATATCATCCAAATAGTCAAACGCCTGTTAAAAAATGATATCTCCGGTAAGCAAGATATTTCACATAATTTAAGTGGGAGGCCAGACACCCAATTGGTAGGTGAAACTACTGAAATAGAAGCATTACGTCTGCAGTTAGAGAATATCGGCAGACTGAGTCAACGCTCCGAGTTGCCACCGCCAACTGTCTTACTGACGGGTGAAACGGGTGTTGGCAAGGGACTGGCAGCAAGGCATCTACATGCAACCAGCGCACGTCACTCAGCGCCATTTATACAGGTAGATTGCGCCACCTTACCACGGGAGCTGATTGAATCAGAGCTGTTTGGACATACCAAAGGGGCATTCACTGGCGCTCACCGAGATAAGGTAGGACTTATCGAACAAGCAACAGGTGGTACGCTGTTTCTTGATGAAATCGGTGAATTACCACTGGAACTACAAGCTAAATTATTGGCCCTCTTAGACAGACGTCACGCTCGTCGAGTGGGTGCAACAGAGGAGTACTCAGTTGATGCCTGGTTTATAGCCGCAACGCATCACAATCTCAATGAACTCAGTCAGGAAGCGAGATTTCGACAAGATCTGTTCTATCGACTCAGCCCATTGACAATACATGTTCCATCACTTTCCGAACGCCGGGATGACATTCCCCTTCTGGCCAGACACTATTTGAAGGTGTTGTGCAAACAATACAAACTAAAAACAGATTATTCTACGGCAGCCATGCAAGCACTCATGAAACACTCTTGGCCTGGTAATATTCGAGAGTTGAAAGGTGTTGTTGAAAGAGCTTTATATGCGTGTAACGGTGATCCTATCGATCCTGTCCATCTTGGCCTGACGTCTCAACAGGATCTGGACACATCTCAAAACGTCCATGATGCCGGTTCACTTCAGCAGGCTGAGATTGAAATGGTTAGTCGTACATTGCTTGAGACTAAGGGGAATGTCTCCGAAGCCGCACGTCGCTTAGGAATGACACGGATGATGCTGCGTTATCGTATCCGGAAATTTGGCCTATCAGAGAAGTCTTCGGCCTAAGAAAAGGTTTGAAGGTGCAAGACACTCCCCTCTTCCCAGAAATAGAAGCCTATCACCAGGAAGATCTTCCTGTTAGCGATGGGCATACTATCCACTTTAAAATATTTGGACACCCTCAAGGAGTACCTGTTCTATTTTTACATGGTGGGCCTGGATCCGGCTGCAATCCACAACATGCCCGCCTTTTCCATCCAAAGCGATACCAACTGATCCAAGTCGATCAAAGAGGCGCTGGCCATTCAAGACCACAGGGTTGTCTACTGGGAAACAACCTCTCTGCTCTCGTGAATGACCTGATTCAGTTGAGACACCATATCGGTATCAAAGAGTGGCTGATATATGGTGGTTCCTGGGGTGCGACCCTGGCATTGGAGTATGCCAAACAGGAACATGAGTGGATAAGCGGTTTGCTACTGCGTGCTCCGTTTCTGGCACGAAGTGAAGATCTATCATGGTTCACGGATACAAGTGGCGTTGCAAATAAACTACCCGCAGCATATGCCAAGTTGAGACACGACTTAGGCCTTATGACGAAAGGTAGTGTAATCAACCGGCTCTACCAGATCTTATGTAATGGCCAGTCAGACAATGAATTGCTCTATAAAACTGCTCTGGCTTGGGATAGCTGGGAGGCTGCGGTGATGGGAGTGCCTGTACCTATTTATGAAACAGAAATGCAGCTAAGAGTTGCACGGATAGATCGAAAACGCATCCATGTACATTACTGTAAGCATGGATTCTTTCTGGGCGATCAAGGTGTATTACCCGGTCTCAATGCATTACGTCATCTAAAAGTCTCTATTTTACATGCCGTAGGCGATCAAGTCTGTCGATACAGTGGATCTGAAACACTCTCAAATGCACTGGCAGATTGTGAGCTTAAGTCAATAGACAACACAAACCATAGTCTCGACTCAGCTAAGATGCAGCTTGAAATGCAACGTCTTCTGGATTCTCTCACATCCGATTAGGCGAGCGGTTCATACTCTAAAGAGTATCTACATGATATGACTCTGCGTCATTTTGTAACACCTGTTGCATATTAGTACAGATAACACGAATTCACTCTGTTTCAGGTTAACCACAGCAGATCATCCATTCCAAGTACCCTATATAACTAACTGATATGACGAAACAATAGGCCTTAATGGCTATGTAATAACGACGTTGGCATGCTCCCTGCTTGGATCAATATAACGAAAACAATATGGACCTCTATTTGGCTGAGGTTAGTGAGTATTGAGATAACACCAACTCATTGATAAGAAAGGTCTGATTTTGAGTGATTTTTTTTCACGCTCAACTCAGAATTATATTCCAAGTTTTTTACTTACTCACTTAGAAATAAAGATCATTTTCAAAACGATTTGTACAACTATGTCACAACTATGTGATGAAACAAAATAAAGAGGAGATTAATCCACGTGATTTATGTAGAACCGAACGAAATGGGTAGCAAAGTTGAATTTAAATCTCGCTATGAAAACTATATTGGCGGTCATTGGGTAGCCCCTGCAGAAGGTCGCTATTTTGAAAATGTAAGTCCGGTCAATGGTAAGAGCTTTTGTGAAATACCTCGCTCATCAGCCCTTGATATTGATCTAGCCATAGATGCAGCCCACGCAGCAAAGGATGGCTGGGGTAAGACATCGGTCACTGAACGCTCTAACGTACTACTCAGGATTGCCGATCGTATTGAACAGAATCTAGAAACCCTGGCTGTAGCGGAGACCTGGGACAATGGCAAAGCGATACGTGAGACATTGAATGCCGATGTGCCATTGTGCGTAGATCATTTCCGCTACTATGCCGGTTGTCTGCGTGCTCAGGAAGGCACCATGAGTGAGATTGACGAGAAAACGGTTGCCTACCACTTTCATGAACCCCTTGGTGTGGTTGGACAGATCATTCCTTGGAACTTCCCATTACTGATGGCAGCCTGGAAACTGGCGCCTGCTCTCGCTGCTGGTAATTGTGTTGTATTAAAACCCGCCGAACAGACACCCGCTTCCATTCTGATACTGTTGGAACTAGTAGGTGACCTGCTACCAGCTGGTGTATTGAATGTTGTTAACGGTTACGGAAAAGAGGCAGGTCAAGCATTAGCCACCAGTAATCGTATCGCAAAAATTGCTTTTACAGGCTCTACACCGGTTGGCTCACACATTCTCAAATGTGCCGCTGAAAATATCATTCCTTCAACAGTGGAATTGGGAGGAAAATCACCTAACATCTATTTTGAAGACGTACTGGACCAAGAGGATGCATTTGTCAGCAAAGCAGTGGAAGGTGCTGTACTGGCTTTTTTCAATCAGGGTGAAGTGTGTACCTGTCCATCACGCTTGCTGATCCAGGAATCTATCTACGAAGAGTTTATCAGTAGAGTTGTTGATCGTGCTCAACAAATCAAAAGAGGCAATCCCCTCGATACAGAAACCATGGTAGGTGCACAAGCCTCAAAAGAGCAGTATGAAAAAATACTCAGTTACATGAAAATCGGCGATGAAGAAGGCGCGGAAGTGATCGTTGGTGGCGGAGTAGAGGCGATGGAGAGTAGCTATAGTGATGGTTACTATATCCAACCTACCCTACTCAAGGGCCACAATAAGATGCGTATCTTTCAGGAAGAGATATTTGGACCGGTTGTATCAGTAGCAACCTTCAAAGATGAGGCTGAAGCACTGGAAATTGCCAATGACACAGAGTTTGGCCTTGGTGCTGGGTTGTGGACACGGGATATGAATCGTTCATACCGCATGGGAAGAGGTATTCAAGCCGGCCGTGTCTGGACTAATTGTTATCATCTTTACCCGGCTCATGCGGCCTTTGGAGGTTATAAAAAGTCCGGTGTAGGTCGCGAGACTCACAAAATGATGTTAGATCACTATCAGCAAACCAAGAATATGTTGGTGAGTTACGATATCAACCCATTGGGTTTCTTTTAGGCATTGAGATTTAGAACGGATCAGATAGTCTCTACTTGACCTAAACAAAGAAACATGATTATCGTGGTTAATAGGGAAAATGGATCTTTCCTTATTTACCTGCTACAAAATTAATTATTGACTTTTTCCCTCTTACTTTAGGAGGGGATTAGAGGAACATTATTTTTACACATTAGACTTTAGAATAATTTATAGGTATGCGTAATGCTAAATAGGGTGAAGCTTCCCACAAAAAAAAATAAACAAGTATTGCGATATCATCTATTACAATATCGCTTTTTGTTATCTTGGATATCACTCGCTGGACTTTTGCCAGCATACTCTCAGGTTATAGCAGAGACCATTTTGGATACTGTGACGGTGATTGGTACCACACCACTGCACGGTTCACTCCAAAATGTACAACGCATACCCAGTAGCGTGCAGACAGCGGACAGTGAAGCGCTGGAAAGAGGTCAAGCACTCAACCTGGCTGATCATCTACGTAATAACTTCGCCAGTGTCACCATCAATGACGTTGTCAGCAATCCGTATCAACCGGATGTGCAATATCGTGGCTTTACCGCTTCTCCCTTGCTGGGGTTGCCACAAGGTCTTTCTGTTTATGTTGAAGGTATCCGTTTCAATGAGCCATTCGGTGATACAGTTAACTGGGACCTGCTGGCCGATGGTGGGATTGCATCAATCAATCTCTTTTCCGGGTCTAATCCGGTATTCGGTCAAAATACGCTAGGCGGAGCACTATTACTGAAAATCAAAGATGGATTCAATTATCCTGGTAGCCAGTTGGAATCTGCAGTGGGTAATGAAGGACGCTGGAATATGGAGTTTCAACACGGCGGCAGCAGTGACAATTTCGGTTATTATCTAATCGGTAATCTGTATGAGGAGGATGGCTGGCGAAGAAAATCCCCAACAGAAGTGCGTCAAGGCCTAGCCAATTTAAGCTGGGAAGGTGAAGAATCACGCCTTGGGTTGATCGTCGCAGTCAATGACAACACTTTAACCGGCAACGGTGCGGTACCTATCAACCTGATGTCAATCGAAGGTCGGGAAACAATCTATACATTTCCTGACGAGACAGAAACCCAACTATCCTTACTAGGCGTTAATGGTGATATATGGGTCAATCCTGGTCTACAAGCAGCGGGTAATGTCTATTATCGTAGCAACCAAATCGACACCTTTAATGGCGATGACAGTGACTATGAGGCATGTACTCTTGCAACTGGGCCGAATGCAGGTAATCAAACACTCTGTGAAGGTGGCGATCCCAGTGAGGCAGTGGAGTTCCTCGGTTTCGAGGGGCTGTCCCTCGAAAGGATTGATCCCAACCTGGAGCCTGATGAAATCGACGGCACCAACAATACCTCATCCACAGATCAAGACAGTTTTGGCCTTGCCGGACAACTGACCTATCTTGATGAGATGGACTCTCATGAGTATCAGCTTACATTTGGCGCCAGTTTTGACTATGCTGACATTCACTTCAAATCACGTAGCGAATTCGCTGAACTGCGTAATGATACACCTGCAGATGATCGAGGGACTGAGGGAATCAATCTATTCGATGTAGATTCGGAAGTTGACCTCGATGCTGAGACACGCAATATCGGTCTCTTTTTCACCAGCACCATTGCACTGAATGAAACAATCGATCTTACCCTGTCCGGTCGGTACAACCATACAAAGGTTGAAATGTTCGACCAGTTGGAAGACGGCCCTGGCTCACTTGACGGCAATCATACCTTCAAACGCTTCAATCCCGCTATCGGTCAGACTATTGGTTTAGGTAACTGCATCACTGCTTATATGGGTTATGCTGAATCTTCCCGTGCACCCTCACCTGCCGAATTGAGCTGCGCCGATGAAGAGGATCCCTGTAAGCTACCGAACGGTTTTGTCTCCGATCCACCCCTTGAGCAGGTGGTTTCTAAAACATTCGAATTCGGTGTACGCGCTGATCAGTCGCAACTGCAATGGAACGCTGGATTTTTTCACACCACCAACCATGACGATATAATTTTCCAACAGTCAGGCAGAACTGTTTCAGAAGGTTTTTTTTCCAATGCAGGTAAGACACGTCGTATGGGAGTCGAGTTGGGCGCCACTCGTCAATTCGGCTCTATCAACCTGAAAGCGAACTATACTTGGCTTGAAGCCACTTTTCGTGATCCCTTCGTATCCTTCAGTCCGAATAATCCATTGGGTGGCGATCGCCAGGTGGAGTCAGGAGACCATATCCCTGGGATCCCTGAGCATGTTGTAAAATTAGGTCTCGACTGGTTGGTTAACGACGCTCTCGATCTGGGAGCTGAGTTGAGTTACCAGGGCAGCCAGTACTACCGTGGCGATGAGGCCAATGAGAATGAGGAAATTGATGGTTTTGTCCTGGTCAATCTACGTGCGCTCTACCGTATAAACAAAAATGTTGAGTTGTATGCCAAGGTTGACAATCTGTTTGATACAGAATACGAAACTTTTGCTGTCTATGGTGAGTCAGAGGAAGTTCTGGGAGATGTCTATCCTGACTTTAATGACGAGCGATTTGTTGGACCTGGTAAGCCGCGTACTGGCATGCTAGGAGTACGAATACGCTTTTGAGTGAGCCATTTCAGCGATCCTGTTAATGCACTTATACTTACTAGCCTAGGTTCGGGTTAGAATAAGCAGCAATTCCCGAAAGAATATCAGGGTGACGTTTCATCAGTTCCCTACCCAACCCATCTGAATCACGCTTAACAACAGGATCGATACGGGATGGGAGCAATGCTTCACGGTGCACGATTCTAGCCGGACCTTTAGATAGAAAGAGTATCTGATCAGCCAGCTCAAGTGCCTCTCTAAGATTGTGTGTGACCAGTAAAACAGCGCTTGAGTGATCACGCCAAAGGTCGAGTACCATCTCCCGCAGGCCCGCAGCCGTCGGTTCGTCAAGTGATGTGAAGGGTTCATCTAACAGCAGAATATCCGGTTTGATTGCCATCCCCCTGGCCAGAGCCGCCCGGCGTTGCATGCCACCAGACAGTTGACCAGGGTAGGCTTCAGATCTATCTGACAACTCGACTTTTCGTAACAGGTGATCTACCCACGACTTGTCATCATCAGCATCTGTCATCACCAGTTCTATATTTTCCCGTACCGTGAGCCAAGGCATCAGCCTGGGATCCTGGAAGACATAACCAATTCGTCCAGGACCGCCATCTGCCCACTCCAGACTACCATCAAAATCGGAATCCAACCCACTCAGTATGTTGAGCAAAGTACTCTTGCCCGTGCCAGAAGGACCCACCAGGGTGACAAAGGCATTGGTTAATATCTCGAACTCCAGCTGTTGAATAACAGGGATCTCTCCAAAACATTTATTAGCTATCTTTACCCGACAACCCTTCATGAACGCCACCGGGTAAGATGGTTTTCCAATGGTCGCATTAGCATCGATTCAATACTGTATATCACTAATACAAATGCCAGTGTATAAGCAAGGATACTGGTGATATCGAAGAATTGAAAAAAGGTGCTAAGCTGAAACCCGACTCCATCGCTGCGGCCTAAAAGTTCTACAACCAGTACAATCTTCCAGATCAGGGATAGTCCGGATCGGGCAGCTGTCATAAGATAGGGGTAGAGTTGAGGCATGTAAATATGAATCAATCTTCGAATCAGCGAAACTCGGAAAACATCACCGACCTGAAGCAGTTTGTGATCAATAGCACGAACACCTTCGCGTACAGTAACCGCGACCAAAGGCATTTTATTAATGGCTACTGCTGCAACAGCTGCTGTCTCTATAAGTCCAAACCAGACGTAGCATAAAATAATGATGACCAAGGCAGGAATATTGAGTCCCATTATCAGCACCCCATCCAGTATGGTGTCGATGAGTGGGTATCGGCCCATAAGAAAACCAACGATAATCCCTACCAGCATTGCCAGAGTAAACGCCAGAAAAACCCTGCGAAGGGTAACGATGATACTCTGCAGTAAGTCGCCTTCTGTTAGATGAAACCAAAGCGACTGCATCACTTCCAATGGACCTGGTAACTGATCACTCTGTAACAACAGTGCGGTGACCTGCCAGATACACAGGAAAACGCCGAGAAAAAGCCACCTTCCCCAGGTACTACCTTGCAACATCGTTATTGATCAACTCCGCACTATTTTGAATCTGCCAGAAGGTACCAGGCAGCAGTTTTGTTGCCTCACCGACCAATCGCCTGCCCCCTTCCCTGGCCAGCACATCAAAAACCTGGGTTGCAACGTTTGCTCCATTGTTATTGAGACCGCGCGGTATACCATTTCTATAACCATCCCTCAGGTTTTTCAAGGTAGCAGCATCTTTTGCCTTAGTCAGTGGTGCAATGGAATCCCACTCCTGATCGCTTTCGGCCAATATCCGTTTTGCTGCATATGAGGCCCTGAGAAAACCATCAATCACTTTGGGATGTTGGCTCGCCCATGTGGAGGAGAATACCCAGCCTAGCATAGGGACAGTTTCCTTAATGCCTAGCCCTTCCAGTATCGATCTGACATCGATTAATGGGACCATGCCTAAGGCTTCCAATCGAGCACCGAAATGCCAGAAATTCAATACCGCAGGCAAATCACCTTTAACCATCAATTGATTGAGTAATGGTGGTGCCGCAAAAGCGGGTTCAACCGATTCAGTGAAATTCACTCCCTGTTGACGGCTATAGGCCTGAAGTAGAAGCCAACTCTTATCAACAGGCCCGCCAGCAATCCCGAGTTTGCGGCCTTTCAGATCTTCCACATGCTCGATCCTCGCATCAGGTCGGACATAGAGTCCGCCAACCGTGAGTGAATAGGGGAAAAAACTGTAATCTTTTCCAGCGGCACGCTGTCGATTAACCCAGATCCAATCACTCACTATTACATCGACAGCTCCTCCCTGAAGTGCAACGCTATTCGCATTTTTGGAACTTAGGGGCACTATTTTTAATTCGATATCATTAGATATATCCAATTTATAGCGATCGATAATATCCATTTCCCAGTTAACAGTTCCATACTGAAGCAGGCCGACGCGTACCTGTTCGGCAGCCTGGAGTGGCAGGAAAACAGTGAACAATAATAGGCCAAGAATATGTCTGCTCATGATACCAATTCATCTAAAAAAAAAAGCATTCTCTAGAAGTCTGCCAGACTTAGGTGATCGTAACGAGGGAAAGTCATGTTGGCCAGATTTGCCGATTAAATAAGGCGAATAGTGAACCTATTTAACGAATTTAATCGGCAAATCTGGCCAACATGGCTTTTCTGCAGTAGATTAATCCTAAGTCCGACAGGCTCCTAGTAAGTATGCTAAATGCTTTTTTGCTACTGGAATATAAGGCTGGAAGAGCCAAATACACGGGTTATATCATATATAACAACTTACCGATTAAACTTCTAGTGTTGAATCATATTGCAACAAGTTGATTGGTACTAGTATAGGGCACTGCACTAGTATGCATTAAGACATTGTCAGTTTGTTATGGGTATAACTTTGCCAAATCATTGAGCAGAGCTACATAGATTCCATGACAGAACTCTACGGCATCCTCTGATTTTGAATTCCATGATGATGACCATTCCACCTTGGTGCCAGCATTGTCAGATGTCTGGCTAAGCTTTACGACACCAAAATAATGAGAGACTTCCTCTTTTGAAACAGGTGAAGGCCCATCATCAATTGAGTATTTCAAATAGTAATCGTCGGGAAGATATTCAACCAGCGTTTCGTAAAAAACATCATTCAGAACTCGCTTGGCACCAACACTGTCTCCATCCCTATCCCCTACTTTAAGATTTTTGCTAATGACATTCTTTGCCCAGGAGAGATCGTGGAAGTTGCTGAATCTTTTCCAAACTTCGGCTATCGGTGCATTAACAACGATTGATTGATCAGTTGATGGCATTACATATTCTCCAAAGGTCAATTCATTATTATTTAATTAAGCTTTACCGATGAGGCATTACAGCTTGGATTCCTTACAGGATAGGACAACTTTATCAAATAGTCTTCTCAATAGTGATGAGCTTAGAGAACCTAAACACTATCTAGAATTGACAACCTGATTGTTGAATTGAAGCATTTTTAAAAAATTAAAAAACTCAACCGGATTGGTAACCAGATAGTCCGGAGCATCCATACAATATGCTGTACCACAATAGCGCAACACACTACCAGTAATTGTATTAAAAAAGAGACACTTCCATAGACTTGGACTGCTTTAAGTCAGGCCGACTTTAGCTATCCTGCTGTTATATATATCAATAAATTTAATGGCATATTCATTGCAACAATGGTCACACGAAGAGCTGTGTATTTATTTCGTATCAAAAACGATACAGGTCGGAAGACACATTCGGCCTTGAATGGTCGTCAATACATTAAAATCCAAGAGAGGAGTCCAACTCAATATGAACAAATCCAAACTCGTATTGGCAATGCTGGGGGGAGTTTGTCTGGCCGGTGCTGGCAGTGCACAGGCAGTCAATTGGCAGACAGGTGACTGGACATTAGGTCTGGGCGGCAATATCAACGCATTCTATACACTCACTTCCTGCGACGCGGGCGATCTGAACTCAGGGGGTGCCACAATGGCCGGGTTGGCCTGCGGTGGCTCACCCGATGATGACACACACAACGTTTCAAACGGACTATTGCCAGCCTCACTGAACTTCAGTGCTACCACTAATCAGAACGGATATGATCTGGGTGCGCATATCAATGTCTATTATGGCATTGCCTCCCAAGGCAACGGAGGGAGTGACGCCCTCGCCTTCTCAACAGTCGATGCACGACAGGTCTACCTGACCTTCGGCAATGAGGGCATGGGTACGGTAACCATGGGACGCAACTTTGGTCTCTTTGGCCTGGATGCCATCCTCAACGACATCAGTCTAGTTGGCGTCGGGCCTACATTTACTTCAGATAATCCGGGGCATACCACCTTGGGTGGTCTCGGTTATGGCTATGTCTATGTTGACCGTTTGACACAGATTAACTGGACCTCACCAGACATGGGTGGATTATCTGCAACCATTGGTATATTTAACCCCATGAATGGCAATGCAAATGGCAGTACTGCACAAGGCCAAGGCAGTCCTGGTTTTCATGCTAAGGCCAGCTATAAATTCGATGGTAATCTAAATGGCCTCGTTTCAGCGACTGTTATTTCCCAGGAGGTCGATCTTGCGGGTGGGGCTAGCAGTGACATAAAAGGTTTCGATCTGTTCGGCAAGGTAAGTTTTGGCGACCTGGGGCTGATCGGCTACTACTATGATGGTGAAGGTATGTCCACCCTGGCACTTGGTGGTTTAGTGTTACCTGGCTTTGATGCTGCCACAGGTGATGCTGAGGAAACCAGTGGCTACTATCTACAGGGTAGCTATGACATTGGCAATACTAAACTGGGTATACACTGGAGTGAAAGTGAGCAAGAGAAAATCACTCTGGTTGAAAACACGCGCATCACTTTAGGCGTCTACCACCATCTCACACCTGCCCTGACACTAATGGCGGAATACTCCGATATGGAAAGCGAAACACCAGTGGGTACTGATGAAACCAATAACATCAATGTTGGTGCCATTTTATTCTTTTAATTTACAATAGAGGCATTTAATTGCGACCCTATTCATCCCCTAAGTAGGTCGTTGTTCGGCCGGGGTTCGCCCCGGCCCTTTTCTTTTTTCAGCGATATAACCCGAAGGATAAAGCCGATGTTCAGAACAATAACTTCATCCTTTGTATCTTTCCTGCTTGCCATGTCTTTATTGCATTCAGTAAATGCCCAGGCAACCATGTTGTTCAGTTCGAATCTTGTAGAAATCCATTCGATAACCACTGAAGGCAACAACATCAATGCTCACCCTGTACAGAATGCAGATGAAACAGCACTGGGCCAGTTATTCGCATCGATCCGGATCAACTCGGATGTCGAAGAGAAGATCATCTATCTGATGAGTGAATCCGATGCTGCAAAATTAGCTAAACAGGTTGTTATCTCCTTGAGGCGCCTGCAACCTGAACAAGATATGCATCTGGTCATCTACCGCAGTGTCGGTGGTTTTTTAACAACCAAACGATTTTCCACAGGTATCCGTATGTTTGCCAATGATGTAGGGTTGAACTTGATATTTGGCCAGTTAGATACCTTTCAGAATGAGTTTCGCGGTCCTGGCCGCAAGCTTGCACATCCAGGCAGTCGTTCCAATACACGAATAAAAGGTGGCAGTCTGGTAGCAGCTGACTGGTTCAAGTTTCACACTGGCCGCAAAGACTGGATGATCTATCCCATTGTCACCACACCTTCATTGAAGCTCAGAATGAAACCAGAGCAACCGCGCACAAACGATTAATCGATACGGTTCTTTTCCTGATCAAGTAGTTGAGTGTCCGCGAATTAACACAAATGTTTCGTATTAACGCTTCTGAACACCTTAAGTTAATTATCATACAACAGCTATGGAATAGCTGAATTTGGTAGGTATGCCACATGATTGAAAATCCCTATTCGTATTTGCGTTAATCCACATTCCTTTGCAGAAAAATCCCATATACCTGTGATTGTGGCCTATGCTGAAATGACATCATCATCCGATGAGCGCTTCTTTTGACCAAACCCTTTGAATCCAGACTGTAACCGGCAACGTACCATATTACGAGAATGGTATGTCCAGCTCAGCTGAGTGAATCGCAAGTTGTCAATCTCAGCGTAATACTCTTAGTGAGAAAGACTTATACACAGTAAGCTTGAACAGAAAGCCAATCCATATAGTTTAAGCTCTGGGGAGTTAAATCGAATCATAATATGAGGCGCAAGCCGATGATCAGTCTTCTACCCTCAAGCAAGTCCTGGTTTGAAACAGAAAAGAATATAAAAATCAATCATCATGAAATAGAACCCCTGCTACAGTCACTGATTGTGATGGCCTGGATGGTGGAAACACGTGACCCCTATACTGGCGGGCATCTTTGGCGGGTATCCCAATACTGTCGACTACTAGCTGAAGATCTGGGCCTGGAAAAGTCAGAAGTAGCACGTATAGCTTTAGGTGGATTTCTTCATGATCTTGGCAAAATCAGTGTGCCTGATGCCACGTTAAAGAAACCGGCAAGACTCTCCGACCAGGAGTACGAATCAATTAAAAACCATCCGGAAGTTGGTGCCCGAATCGTTGTAGGTCATCCATTGGCTGCACTGGTTAAGAGTGCCATTCTTCATCATCATGAACGTCCAGACGGTGCAGGTTACCCCTATGGATTAGATGATGGCAATCTGTCGGTGGATTCACGGATTGTCAGCATATGCGATGCCTTTGATGCCATGACCAGTACTCGGCCTTATCGACTTGGCATGTCAATGGATCAGGCTTTGAAGGGAATCAAGATGAACCTGCATACCCAATTTGATGGAAATTTCGGCCATATCTTCATCGAACTGGGACAAGCCGGCCGTTTAAATCATATCCTCGGACATACAGATTTAGGTATCCCCTTACAGACTTGTTTAACTTGTGGACCAACAATGGTTGTACGGCGCAATCAGAAGACAGGCGATCATACCTATTGCCACAATTGTGCAGCAGAAGCTGTCATTGAAAAATCAAACAACAAAATCGAAATCATAGCAACGGGTCTAAAAGGTTCATCGAAAGCCCTCCAACCCAATGTTGATTTTGATCTCATCGGTGAATTTGTCACCACATCCGCTTCGGCGCTTATTGTACAATAGGGGTAAGCCAGATGGCGACATCCATTGAATACGTAAGGTTTGTCATTGCTGTTCTTATCGGTGGCTTACTGTTCGGGCAGGTAGAGGCAAGGACATTTAAAGGTGGTTTTGATGTAACCGACGCACAGGTACCGATCGAGAATATATTACCTGGTGGACCGCCTAAAGATGGCATTCCATCGATAGATAAACCTCGCTTTGTAGCAGCTAACAAGGCCAAATTCCTCGATCCTGAAGATCGTGTACTTGGTTTAGCGTACAACGGACTGGTCAAAGCCTATCCCATTTCCATTATGAACTGGCACGAGATTGTCAATGATCGCTTTGGTAATGAACGTGTGACTGTCACCTTCTGCCCACTATGTGGCACAGGTATCGCATTCAAGGCGAGGCTGGATAACAAGCCGCTATTATTTGGTGTCTCAGGGTTGCTCTACAACAGTGATATGCTGCTGTATGACAGAACCACAGAATCGCTTTGGTCACAGATAAAAAGAGAGGCAATCAGTGGTAAATACAAAGGGAGACGTCTCACCCCCATCTCCTTACAGCATACGACCTGGTCAGATTGGCAACAGCAATATCCTGCAACAAAGGTATTATCACAAGACACCGGCTTTTCACGCAATTACAAACGCTCACCCTATCAAGGCTACGAGACAAGTCGCTCAATCTATTTTCCCGTAGAATTTGCCTCTAAAGGTTATCATCCGAAAGAACGGGTACTAGGACTGGAGATCGAAGGTGTGAGTAAAGCCTACCCCTTTGCGGAATTATCCAAAACAACCGGCTTGATCAAGGAGAATGTGGCTGGTAAAGAGGTCGTAATTCACTACGATGTCGACAATCAATCCGCTAGTGTAAGTGATAGTAACGGCAACACAATACACTCTGTGATCGCCTTCTGGTTCGCTTGGTATACATTTTACCCTGATACAGAGCTGTTCCAGGTTGAATGAAGAATCCTATCGAAACATGCGCCACTACAAGGTGGATGCCGTATTCAGTGCATAAGTGGTCTGCTTTCTACCCAGATAAAAGAAGTGCATGCCGATTTTTTTGCCCAGCCTGAGGGTAGTACTCCAACCTGGATTGACATAATCAGCGTGATACCAAAGGGCACCATCCGTAGGATCATTGGAATGACCCATATAGATTTCATAGGCCAGCTGCAAAGACTTTAACCAGGCGGTACGATTTGTTGGCTGATCAGACCGTCCATCACACCACCAGGAAAATTGGCAGCGATTTCGTTTTCTCTCGCCTCCCTGTCTGACAACATGACAGATCGAATTAGGATATCGGGTGTGTGCAACACGATTCATGACCACATGCCCAACTGCCTGCTGTCCCTGTTCTGATTCACTCCGTGCTTCAAAATAGATATTCAACGCCAGACAATTGATCTCCTCTGACGCCTCCACTGCCTGATGGTAGTACGACAAATATTGCCAGGACTTTGAGTCTGTATTTTCTACCCTGCTACTGGCTGTCTGATTGTTATTTTGTTGAAGGATAGAGAACTCATCAGCAGACCCATCGCTTGTCATGCCAAAACCAAGCGCCAATACCAACAGGTAAACCAAGTGATATTGATGAGTTTTCCTGATTCTCTCTCGTTTCATCGTTATCGTTTTTAAAACCAGACCTGCTTTTCGATTATGACAGCGTCAACATGTCAGGTTTTTTTCCACTGGTTGTTGTTATGGATCGTTTTAAATTTCTGATGCATAACTTAAGCCATGAGATATTTAATACTAAATAATCAATACTATAAAAACTATTTTTAAAGTTAATAATAGGTAGCGCCGTAAAATTTTCCGACATATATGCTGAGAATTCAGCATGTTGATGAGCGACCTGCCAAAGATCCTTAGCTAATCCTTAACCCTATCTATGCAATGGAATACGGCCCACGCATAGACCTCTGAACTGAATCAATATGATAGTTTTGTACATTCAACGATGATGGGTTAGGTGACTTTATGAATATTTCACCTTAAAAAAGTGACCCAATTATCTTGGCAGACACGAAATAAATTCGCATACTGCAAGAAATTCGTTAATATATATCGTACAAACGGTGCACTTTTAATACTTAAAATCGATACCCCATTTGCTGGGAATAATAAATAGATCCAAGAGGAAAACTCATGCAGCATTGCCTCAACATTTCAATGCTCGCGAAGTATTCATTGACCCTTCTAGTCTTGCTCTTACCTGAGCATCTCTTAGCTGCAGAGTGTGAGCCTGTGGCTAAGTTGATCTCGCTGGAAGGTGCAGTCGAGACAAAAAGAGCTAACGAAGAGACATGGCACAGTGCAGCACTCAAGCAGGGATTCTGCACAGGCGACACCCTCAGAACCGGCTACGACAGTCGGGCTGCAGTTCGCCTGACTAACGAAACCCTGTTACGACTGGATGGGGATTCAGCCCTCACTTTCACCCATGTTGAGAAAAAGACACGCTCTATCATCGACCTGCTGCTTGGTGCCGTTCACTTCATCAGCCGTACGCCGAAAAGCCTCGAAGTCAGAACCCCCTACGTCAACGCTTCGATAGAAGGGACAGAGTTTGTTGTACAGATCAAAGAGAGTGCCACCAATGTAACGGTCTTTGAAGGGCTTGTGGTTGCCACTAACACGGCTGGATCAATTGAACTGGCAGCCAACCAGACAGCTCACGCAGCCAGCAATCAAGCACCGGTACGTATCGCCAAGGCCATACCTCTCGAGGCTGTCACCTGGGCGCTCTATTATCCCCCCTTACCCGAACAACCTGATGCAGCTGATACGCTGGCGCAACAGACTATCACGGCCATTGCCCAAAATCGTATTGATGAGGCCGCTGAGCTGGCGAAACAGGCACGGGTAAATGATAGCCAGTCAGCCGCAGCCTATATGGCGCAATCCTATGTCGATCAAGCCCAGTTTAATATACCCGCTGCATTGGCCAACAGTCAGAAAGCTGCTGAGCTAGCGCCGCAAAGTGCCCTGACCCAGGCACGCCTGGCCGAGGTCTGGTTAATGACCGGCAATACGAAGTCCGCCCAGCAAGCGGCAAATCAAGCTGTCGCCCTAGATCCCAAGCTCTCCCTCTCCCACACTGTGTTGGGTTTTGCATCCCTGCGAGAGGTCAACCTCGATGCGGCCATGGCCGCGTTCGAAGCAGCGATAAACCTTGATTCGGCTGCGCCCTTACCCCGATTAGGTCTGGGTCTGGTGAAGATTCGCCAGGGAGCATTGCAGTCCGGTCGTGAAGAGATCGAAACAGCCGTCCTACTCGACCCTGGTAATGCCCTGCTGCGCAGCTACATAGGCAAGGCCTACTACGAAGAGAAGCGCAACAGCCTGGCATCTGAACAATTTGCCATGGCGAAAACCCTTGATCCGAATGATCCGACTGCCTGGTTTTATGATTCGATACTGTTGCAGTCCGATAACCGCCCTGTTGAAGCACTGCAAGCGCAACAGCAGGCGATTGAACTGAATGATAACCGGGGTGTTTACCGGTCCCGGCAACTTCTGGATCAGGATGAAGCTGCCCGAAGTGTTGCGCTTGGAAGAATCTATAGTGATTTGAATTTTGAACAACAAGCACGTTATCAGGCAACCGATGCACTGATGCAAGATCCTGGTAATCATTCAGCCCATCGACTGCTGGCGGACAGCTACTCGGGCATTACCAACCTGGATGCTGCCAGACAGAGTGAATTACTGCAGTCGAAAATGACCCAACCTCTAAATCTGGACCCATTACAACCGCAATTAAGCAACTCAAATTTAGGCTTGCTTGATGGTAATGGACCCGGTGAGCTCTCTTATAATGAATACAATCCTCTCTTTACCCGTAATGGTCTGGCCTTTCAGTTTGACGCATCTATTGCTGAAGAGAATACTTGGAGTAACGATGCCATCATTGCTGGTCTATATGATCGCTTTGCGTTCAGTTTAGGACAATATCAAGCAGAAACAGATGGCTTCCGCATGAATGCGGATTACGAACAGGATCTCTATAATATCTTTGCCCAATTTGCTTTTTCAGACAGAACCTTATTCCAGATCGAAGTCAGCCAGGATGAAGTTGTAAAAGGTGATGTCTCTCAGAGGCTGCTACCCAGTTTGCTGACAGATGAAACATTACGTGTAGATACTGACACAACTAGTTACCGTATTGGGTTAAATCATGCCATCTCACCTGATACCAGAGTTCTTTTTACAACGACAAAGATAGATTACGAAACAACTGCAAACAATTTCGAACTACTCCGAAATAATGATACAAAAATAAATACCCATGATCTGCAATTGCAGTATAATAGTGGAGCACATCGATTCATAGGCGGGATTAGTTTTAATCGGGATGAATTTAGTACTGCTTCGACATTTGATTTCTCACCCTTGCCGTGCCAAATACCTCTTCCCGATTGCACACTACATAGTAAGTTCACAGAGAAACAGTCTCGACTCTACGGCTATTATTTCTATCAGCCTTCAGAAAGGCTAAATCTCACAACTGCTATTTCTGCTACTCGTGATACTAGTGAGATATTTTCAGAAAAGGAAACTCGTATACTTCCAAAATTGGGGGCACAATGGTCCTTGAATAATGACTCAGTATTACGTGCTGCCGTTTTCAAAACGAGGTCAAGTGCAATTGGTACTTCCTTCTATCAAACACTTGAACCAACACATATAGCAGGATTCAATCAGATCCATGATGAATTCCGTCAAACTGATACATGGAACTATGGCTTGAGTTTTAACCATCAATTCATGCCAACCTTATCTGCAGGTATTCAAGGATTACATCGTGATGGAGAAACACCTTTTGAACTGCTTAATTTAAATACCTTTAGCTCTTCTATGGTAGACGTTGAATTTGGTGAAACCAGTGCAAATGCCTGGGTTAATTGGTCACCTTATAAGTTCTTGAGTCTCAATTTCGGATACAGTGTTAGCGACCTGGACTCAGCAACAAATATCAATGCTGTTGAATTCAGTGGCATATCACCAGATGGTGTAATCGAATTAGAGACCCACCGTTTGCCAGTTACAATAAACTATTATCATCCTTCAGGTTTTATTATTGGCGTAGCTGCGACCTATACAGACCAGAAAGGAGTCTTGCAGGGGAGTTCTATTTTTGATTCACCTCAAGATGCTGAAGACACGTTTTGGCTGACCGACCTACTTCTTTCTTACCGTCTGCCTAACAAGCATGGACTCGTGTCGTTAGGCGTGAAAAATGTCTTTGATAAAGAGTTCAATTTTGAAGATAGAAACAGCTATGACAGTCTGGCTGTTGAAGCATCGGCATCACCGTCATCATTAAGTCCTGAACGTGTTGTTTACGGACAGATATCTCTCACATTTCGTTAATACACACTTACAACTTCCAATGGGAGGAGCATAAAATGAAGCGACTAAGAAATATTTTTGCACAAATCCTGATAATCTTTATTGCGTCAACAATTTCAGCATGTGCTGAAATATATAAAAAGGGTCTATCCGGGTTTCGCAAAGAAATTAAGGTATTGATCGGCCACAGATTCTTCTCTATTTTTGATGTTGAAAAGGCATCAAAAA
>JAIVEQ010000012.1 GCA_023838465.1 Candidatus Thiodiazotropha sp. | reverse complement strand
AAATTTCGTACACTGTAAATGCCTACAAGGCTATACTATGCTGCACTCGATTGAATATTATGTCGTTGCGAAATCCGGATATAGCCAAAAAAACAGATTATACATGCATATATAGAATCAGCGATAAGTGATTGAACATAGGTTGATCGTGTTCAATACTCTGCATAAACCCCTTGCCACTTTAAGGAGATAGGTGGGTGGTGATTGTTGTAAATCCAAACGAGTACCTATGTTCAGGTTAGTATATGACAGACATCAGCAGTAATGGTGTCGGATAAGCGACAAGAATCACTCACAGATTTTACTATTTGGCGGATTGATAGAGATGGAAAAAACCAAGTGCTATTCAGGGATAGATAAGGATCCAACCGGAGCAATGAATCCTACTGGCAATATCATTCGTGATGGATGGTTATTTGGCATTATTCCTGAGACAGAAACCTGTGAAGGCTGGACTTTGCAGGGTATAGATACCCTCTACGACAAGGTCTCTCTGGAATAGGACAAGTATGGCTATCAGGTTTCGGCACTGCCTCCGGATTTGCTTGAAAAACATCAACGTATCTATACCGATGCGGTGGATAAGGCAAAGGCCAAGGGGTGGAGCCCAGAATTGAATGATGATGATTGATGAGCAGCCAATCTACCAGTGAGACATTCTACAGGCCAAAGGCGGATAAGCGGGAGTGCCTGAATATACCGGCACCACTTTTCAATCGATGTCGGTTATTGGTTAAACGCTGTCTATCAGAACATGTATTCGTTCCAATACGAAGCATGCAATATCAGGCTGTAATCGATCGTGATGAGGTCATCTTTGTGGACAATCAAGGTGGCTATACCGTACAGAATGGTGAAGGGGGAAGGGTGATTGTGTTGGCCTGGAAGTTTTGTCCACACATGAACACTTCTTCCCGGGCTATATTTGGGTTTTTTAGTCAGTAAGGACTAACTTATTGTTAAATAAAAAGTATATCTAACAACTCAGCTGACTGTTCTGGTCAATTCAATTACTTTGTCAAGACCATAAAAAGTTTTGGCAGCTGTTCCGGTAGTCGTTCAACACGATCAATAACGGTGAACTGGTTACCGAAGATATCTTTGACATACTCATCGGCATGGGGGTCCAGGTTAATGCAGTAAGTATAAATACCTTCCTGGTCTGCCTCTTGAACAGCCTTCCGAGTATCCTCAATCAGCAGGCGATCATCATTGACATCGATATCGGATGGCTCGCCGTCAGTGAGTATCAGCAACAGCTTTTTATCGCTTTGTCTTGCCTTAAGATAGTGTGTTGAGTGGCGAATGGCTGCACCCATGCGGGTTGACCAGCCTGCCTGCATAGCGGCTAGCCGTCCTTTGACCTCATCGTTCCAGTGCTCTCCATATCCCTTGATATGTTGATAGCGTACTTCGTGACGGGTATTGGAGGAAAAGCCGGCTATCGCAAAACTGTCACCCAGTTGTTCGATGGCCCAGCCGAGTAGAGAGACTGCCTCCTGGCTGAGTTCCAATATTGATTGTTGGCATCCTTCAGGGATTTTATCCACCGACTCGGAGAGGTCAATCAACAGCATGACTGCGATATCCCGACCATCATTGCGATGGCTCATGTTGATGCGGGGGTCAGGATGGGTGCCGCTTTTGTACTCGATCAGAGATCGGATTGCCACGTCCAGGTCGAGTTCACTGCCCTCTTCCTGGTAACGAATGCGTACATAGTGTTGTGGTTTGAGCAGATCCAGCATCCGTTTCAGCTGTTTGGCAAGTGCCTTATGTTTATTCAGCAGGGCATCGATAAGGTCAGGGTTACCCGATGGATGCAGGCTCTCATAGAGGCTGACCCAGTCAGGATTGTAGATTTTGCTCTTATAGTCCCACTCTGGATAGTGACGGGGGGGAAGGCCATGAATCTCTTTATCAGACTTTTTGCGTTTCTGTTCCGCATCGAACATCTCCTCCTCATCACCCTCTTCAATGAAGATCCACATATGTCGATTGTCGTCCCGATAACTGATTTCCGTATCGGTAAAGTAGACTTTGGGGGATAGGTCGGCTTGACGGCGTGTGCGGGCTATATAAGAGATCGCAAGGCTGACCATCTCCTGGGTGCTCGAGGGGCCATTCGCAAAGGCAGCCTGGAAGCGCTCCAGGAACTCCAAAAGATCCGGATTGGTATAGCCGTGGTCCGGGTTTAGAGCGGCATAGGAGAACATCGCCAAACGGTGACGGATGCAGGACTCTTTCTCAGGATTACAGTCATCCTCGCCGGGTACGGGGTGGAGTGCCAGCAACAGATGGTGCAAGCCTGGATATTCCCGGATTGCCAATAGATCCACCCGTGCATCTTCAAAGGTTTCAATCGCAACACGCTGAAAGGGACTGAAGTTATCGGCTACTACATGGGTGGTCCACTTTTGATGGGCCGCCACATGAGCCAATAGTGCACGGTAACGATTGATACCGGGTATACCGTGAATGTCGTCATACACATCGGGTATGCGAATCCCCAGTGAGTCGAAGTAGGGCATGGGTTTACGCAGTTCGTCAAAACCTTCTGAGTAGGGGACGAAATGGGCTTTATTGCGCCACAACGATTTTAAATAGAGGTCAAGTTTGCGCTCATTGTCAGCGAACAGGGTGCCGTGGCGCTCCCGTTGCATGATGGCGCGACTGTCTGCCGATTGCAGGCTGAAGTAATCAATCTGCCGTTGCGGATGGGTGCGGTAGTTGTGTACCCCATAGTTGATCCATTTGCTTAAACCTTCAAATGAGAGCTGACTCAACAGATAGGGCATTTTTTTAAGCAGATCTGGTAGTGAAGGACTGGGTATGGTGGTGTGAAAGCCGTGGATAGAGCCTGTGGTGCGCTCCATCATGTCTAGCAACAGGTCGATGAATTGACTCATCAAGGTCTCACTGCCCAGTCTTCGGCTGGCTTCAGGCAACATCTGCAAAAAAGGCAGAATGGCTTTGCCATTAGGGCTGCGTGAGAGTTTCCAGACGGTTTTTGAGATTAATGGAATGATCTCTTCGCCGACTCGTGCCGCAATCTCGGGTATCTCTTCGAGGAAGACAATGACCGGTTCCACCCCACGGCCAATCTTGCAGGTCAGGGAGGCGCCCTCTAATAACTCATCGATGCCTTTTGCACTGAGCAGATTTTCAGCGCCTGACATGCAATCAGGAAATATGGGATCGATCTGCTCGAATCCGCAACTGAGTTTTTCCCGGTAGGTGGTGAGTTTTGTCTCAATCATGGTTAATTTTGGATGTTGAGTGATGAATTATGAATCGGGGAGGTCGCTTCTCTCGGGCTAGTTGAACGATGAAAGAGGTGTGTAAAGCACGCACATTCAATTCAAAATTCAACATTCACAATTCAAAATTAGCAACCTGCCTTGCAGGTTGCTCAATCAAATACTGCCTCAATGGCATGATCCAGCGTGGCGACGATATCGCTGTCATCGGTAATAGGACGAACCAATGCCATACGGCAGGCAGCTCTTGGTTTGATACCCCGGTTAATCAGTTTTGCGGCATAGACCAACAGACGGGTAGAAATACCTTCATCCAGTCCATGTCCCTTTAGATTACGGGCAGTCTCTCCTATTTTGACCAGTTTGGCTGCATTTTCCTCATCAATACCGGTCTCTTTAGAGACGATTGAGGTTTCCAGGTCAGTGGGTGCATAGTCAAAATCGAGGGCGGAAAAGCGTTGCTTGGTTGATTGTTTGAGATCCTTCATCAGGCTTTGGTAGCCTGGGTTATAGGAGATCACCAGCTGGAAATCCTCGTGTGCACTGATCACTTCCCCTTTTTTATCAAGAGGCAGTGTACGGCGATGGTCAGTCAGCGGATGGATCACTACGGTTGTGTCCTGGCGGGCTTCCACCACTTCATCCAGATAGCAGATGGCACCAATACGAGCGGCCACAGTCAATGGGCCATCGAGCCAGCGTGTGCCGTCAGCGTCAAGCAGGTAACGTCCAACCAGATCGGAAGCGGTCATGTCTTCATTACAGGCCACGGTAATCAGGGGTTTTCCCAGGTGCCAGGCCATATGCTCTACGAATCGGGATTTACCACATCCAGTGGGACCCTTGATCATAACCGGGAGTCTTTCGGCGTATGCCGCCTCATAGAGCTCTTTCTCATCACTTTGAGGTTGATAGAAGGGCTCCTGGCTGATGAGGTATTGGTCGATCTCGGCGCTCATATTCGCTCCATTAATAGTTTTTTATTCAGATCGGGAAAATCGTTTAATCTACCCTTATACCAAAAGGGTGGATAAAACGGCATGACCTAAAGCAGGCAATGGTCGGCTTGGGTACATCAAGCAGTCACACTGTATTCCTGAAGAAAAAAAGCCCCCTTACGGGGGCTTTGAAATGCCAGTTGACTTACAGGGTGTGCTTATTTGTGCACGCCCAGCTTTTCGCGCCAGCCTGGGAATATGGCATCGGCATCGTGCGGGAAGGACTCGAAGGCACGAGCGAATTCTTGGTGTTCTTTGGCGTACTCAATCGGATCGGCACCCTCTTTCCAGCACTCGTAGGCCTGACGTAGAGAGGTAGCGCCGGCAGCCGGGCTGTCAACGTGACCGTAAGCACCACCACCAGAGGTATTGATGACATTGCCGTGGCCCAAGTTCTCGAAGAAGCCTGGCAGACGCAGTGCATTCATGCCGCCGGAGATGATGGGGGTGGTGGGTTTCATACCGTACCACTTCTGGTTGTAGATAGGACCCTGACACTCATCACGTTCGATCATATAGGCGATGATCTTGTCGGTGGCGTCACCTTCCATCTTGCCGTAGCCCATGGTGCCTACGTGGATACCGGAAGCGCCTTGCAGGCGGGACATCTTGGCCAGAACGAAGGCGGTGTAGCCGCGATTGGCGCTGGGTGATGTGACGGCGCCATGACCAGCACGATGGTAGTGCAGGTACTGACCGGGGTATTGGCGACGTGCGGTGGTTACCATGCCAGGACCGCCAACATATCCGTCTACCAGGAAAGCTACCTTATCGGCATCTTCACCGAAGGTCTCAAGGATGAAGTCAGCACGGGCGCACATTTCGAAATGGTCGTCAGCGGTGATGTTGGCAGAGAACAATTTAGCCTCACCGGTTTCATCCTGGGCGCGCTTCATTGAATCGTAAACGAGTGGATAGACCTTTTTGGCAGGACAGAAGACCTGGTTACCCTGAGGCTCATCGTTTTTGATGAAGTCACCACCGAGCCAGAACTGGTAGGCTGCTGCAGCAAAAGGTTCTGGACGCAGACCCAGTTTAGGCTTAATGATGGTACCTGCGATGTAACCGCCGTTCTCGATTGGACGTCCCAGGATGCGCCACATGTCAGAAATGTCACGGGCCGGGCCGTCGAACAGTTGGATAGCGCGGGGTGGTACAAAAAAGTCGATCATCTTGCCGTATTCGATGTCACCCATGCCCTGATTGTTACCAATGCACAGGGTCAGGAAAGAGACCAGCATCATGCGACCGTCAGTGATGTTGCGATCGAACAGTTCCATCGGATAGGCGATACGCATATCCTCGGTGGCTTCATCAATGTAGTAGACCAATGCGTCGACACCTTTGGTGAAGTCGTCAGTGGTGGAGACTTCCACATTGGTACCGGTGGAAGACTCAGCGGCAAAGTGAGCAGCGGCTTCCAGGTAGCCAACACCGGCAATCGGCTTCATCTTATAGGCGACGAGGATGTGCTTGCCGCCCTCCATCAGGTCTTCTTCTTTCAGGCTCAGGTCCGAGTAACGAGATGATTGGTCTAATGCCATGTTGTCTACTCCAGTTAGTGAATCTGTGTTTGGTGGAAGCTCTACCCTCCGACCAGTTACCCCGACTACTTGTGGGGAATTGGATGCAAACCTTACAGTTGTTATGTTTATAAGTAAACTGCAAATATTCTTATGTATATCATAATAAAAAACTTATATATAAGGCGGGTGCTAGAAATTTAAGATTATATCTGGATTAGCGAGCCACCCTGTTTTACGGTGTTGCAAATAAACATGTATAAAATGCAGTAGATATCAAATTCTTTTCGGATTCAGCGATAATGCCCAACAAACCATCACCGAGAGCACTTTTCTAACAATGGCAGACAAACGCTACGACGGTATACACAACGATCCCACCGGCGCGATGAATCCAACCGGCAACATCATTCGGGATGCCTGGGTCTTTAGCCTGATTCCCGAGACTGAGACTTGTGAGGGTTGGTTGGTACAGGGAATAGATGCACTTTACGACAAGGTCACCAAAGAGTGGGAGAAGTATGGCCATCTTGTGTCAAATTTACCCCCGGAACTGGCAGAGAGGCACAGTCGCATCTACCGGCAGGCGGTCATTGAAGCGAAAGCGAAAGGGTGGGATCCGGAACTTGGTGAAAATGACTGAGGGCAGTGGTGAGCGAAAGCCTGAGTGAGACCTTTTATCGGCCTGAAGAGCTTGCCTGCGAGCGTCTGACCATACCGGCGGTTCTCTATAACCAGTGCCGGCTGATGTTGTCACGTTGTCAGTACGATCAAATTTTCATTCCGGTTCGCTCGATGCAGATCCAGGCGGTCATCGATGAGGAAGAGGTAATCTTTGTCGATAACCAAGCCTATGCAATTCGTGACGGTGAAGGCGGCAAGCTGATCCGGTTGGCCTGGAAATTCCGCCGTGACCAGGAAAGGGATAGCCTCACCGAGCCGGCTCCCATCGATTTGATCTACTACGACGATAACGCCAGGGAGTTGCACACCCGATTGATCGGTGATTTCAAGAAGGCCCTGGATATCATGGAAGCACGCTACAAAGAGAACGGCTGCGAAGCACGGATTAAGCGGGTGTTGCCGTTTCCGAAGCGACAATCTTAGGCGAACTTGGCGAGGTTGGTTAAAGTCCCTATTTATCCTGTCAGCGCAGCGAAAACACTGGGTAATCTCTCTGGCAGACGTTCAACATTGTCCACGATGGAGTAGCCGTTCTCGCCGAAGATTCTCGCCACATAACGGTCCGCATTGGGATCCAGCGTCAGGCAGTAAGTATAGACTCCCTGCATCGCCAGGTCTTCCACCGCCTTCTTCGCATCGTGGCGCAAATACTGAGGATCCCGTTCATCGATATCGGCCGGTTCACCATCGGTGACCAGCAACACAAGACGTTTTTGCGCATTCTGCTGGGTCAGGTGCCAGCCCGCGTGGCGTAGTGCCGCACCCATTCGGGTGGAGAGGCCGCCCTTCATGCCAGCCATTCGCGACTTGGCTTCATCGTCATACGTCTGTTCGAAGTTCTTGAAGCGGTAGTACTGCACGTCGTGACGGCCGTCAGAGGCAAAGCCGTGTACCGCGAAGTTATCACCGATAGAGTCGATGGCCCAGGAGAGTAGGCCTGCCGATTCGCGGGTCAGATCCAGGATGCTGTCCTGGTCCTCATAACCCGCTTCACCCTCGGCGATATCACCTATCTTTTCGTTGGTCGACTCAGAGAGGTCGAGCAGCAGCACAATGGACAGGTCACGGATATGGCGGCTAATTCGAATATTGATTCGCGGATCGGGCATAACACCACGACGGATGTCGATCATTGCCCGTACCGCCGCGTTCAGATCCAACTCCTCGCCCTCTTCGTAACCACGACGGCGTACAATCCCTTGCGGTTGCAGTGCATCGATCAGATGGCGGATGCGCGAAGCGATCGGCTTATGCTTGGTGAGGATCTCGTCCATCATCTCGGGATCGCCACGGCCCTGCTTGCGCTCGATGACGGTAGCCCAGTCGGGACGTGCGAGCTGCACATGGTAGTCCCACTCGTTGTAATGGTAAGGATCGGAGACCGGCTCCACACCTTCCATCTGGTTGTAACTGATCCCCATGTCTTCGTAAGGGAACAGCTCGGTGGATAACACCAGGATTTCATCCGGGTTGTCGTGTGTCATCTCCGAGTCGAGGTCGTTGACGAATTCCATCAGATTGACGTACCGTCGAACCGTCTGTTGGGAACTGGGTAGGTAGTCCACACCCTGATTTTCGAATATGTTTTCCGAAAATTCCCAGAAGTAGCGGTTGTCGTCACGATAGGGGATCGGCCACTCAGAGAGGATTCGTACACTGGGAATCTTGGCGATATCGACGATCTTGTTGTAGAAGTCGATACCGGCCATCCAGGACAAGCGTGGATCGTACGGGTCTTGCTCCAGTTTGGTAACGAAATCGTCGGCCACCTGGTTGATAACATCAATCTCATCGCGATAGTTGCGATCCATGATGGCGCGAGTGGTGCGCATCATCAGGTCCATGGTTTCGTGTGGCTTGCCAAACTCGTCGTTCTCCCCCGGCTCGGCTGTGAAGAACTGTAGCCAGAGTTTGCGCAGGCCGGGAAACTCGCTGTAGGCAAGATATTCAACGCGGGCATCCTCGAACAGCTCGATCATGCGCATTTGCGCCTGAGAAAGTTGCTCAGCAGAGATCTGCTCGCGAGTGTAGACCATGTGCGCGGCGGTGTGTGCCGCAGTTGCGCGGTAGACTTCCATGCCATTGATGCCACGGAACGGGTCAAAGGCATCCGGCACATGGATCTGAAAGTCCTCGATATAGGGACGTATACCCTGGCGTGACTCGAAGTCGCCAGCGGTGGGGCGCATGAAAAAGGCCCGTGCCCACAGCGCGCGCAGGTAGAAGTTGAGCTTACGCTGGTTGTCGATGAAGAGGGTGCCACGACGCTCGGACTGCAGAATCGACCGGGACGATTCGGTCTGTAGACCGAAGTAGGCCAGCTGGCCGTCAAGGTCGCGTTGGTGTGCCTGTACACCCCACATGACCCAACGGCGCAGACCGCCCAAGGTCAGTTTGGAGAGCAGTTCGTCCAGGTTCTCCATCATCGGACGCAGGCCACGCGGGGCCTTGCCGGTCATTTGGTGCAGCAGTTTGAGAAAGCCGCGCATGACTTCAACATCACCGAGGCGGGAAGCCGCCAACGGCAGGTTGGCCACGATCAACGTGATGACACTGCCGGAAGTATGCGATGCGAGTTTCATCATTGCTTCGACGATGTCGGGGATGATGTCCTCACCGACTTCTTTGGCAACGCCCGGCATTTCCTGCACGTAGGTCAGTACCAAGTCCTGGCCACGACCCAGGGTACAGAAGGCACGCATGCCTTCCAGGTAGTTTTGCAGACCACGTGGTGACATGACCCGCTGTGCCTCGTGGTAGGACGACTCAAGTGCCTCGAGATGCTCGTGGTCGTCCTCGTCAAGAAAGGTTACGTATTCAGAAAAATCGACGCTCATGGTTTTCTGTGTCCCAAAAGCATCAGAAGTAGGTATTGACTGCAGCGGTCAGCGTGTCGCGCATATCCGGATCGTCGGTAAGCGGTGTGACCAAGGCCATCTGACAGGCCGACATCGGGTCGATGCCTTTGTCTACCAGCTGTGCCGCATACACCAGCAGTCGTGTGGACATACCTTCATCCAGCCCATGTCCCTTGAGGTTGCGTGAACGCTGTGCGATCTGTACAAGTTTGTTGGCGGTCTCGGCGTCTACACCACCTTCATGCTGTACGATCTCGGTCTCGATATCGGTTCCCGGATAATCAAAGTCCATGCCACCGAAGCGTTGCTTGGTGGACTGTTTGAGATCCTTCATCAGCGACTGGTAGCCTGGGTTGTAGGAGATCACAATCTGGAAGTCCGGATGGGCCCTGACCAGTTCGCCCTTCTTTTCCAACGGCAGTTCACGACGGTGGTCGGTCAATGGATGAATCACCACGGTGGTATCCTGACGCGCTTCTACGACTTCGTCCAGGTAGCAGATTGCGCCAATGCGTGCGGCTACGGTCAGTGGGCCGTCCTGCCACTTGGTACCGTTGATGTCGAGCAGGAAGCGGCCAACCAGGTCGGAGGCTGTCATGTCCTCGTTGCAGGCCACAGTGATCAGCGGCTTGTTCAGCTTGTGCGCCATATATTCAACGAAACGCGATTTGCCGCAGCCGGTAGGACCCTTGAGCATCACCGGCATGCGCGCAGCGTAGGCTGCCTCGTACATTTTGACTTCATTGCCTACCGGGCGGTAGTACGGCTCATTCTGGATCAGGTACTGGTCTGCGTTGATATCGCTCATGATTTCCTGCCTTTTCTAATCAGTTTGTTAACCAGCCCGTGTTGATGGCTGTGCGGGCGGTATCTGTTACTAACGGATTTTCCGAAATCCCATCAAGGGGCTTGGGAAAAGCAGCTATGGTTGTTTTGCCCGAGAACCCCACCCCCCCTATTATGTGGGCGGCGGGGCTGTTTGTTTTCGGGCAGTTCCGATCAATCAGACCTTAGGTCGGGATACCACGGTAGATAACCATGGAAGCACCAGGACACTGGGCGTAGTTGTCCAGGCCCAATAGACGCACATGGTTGTCCGGGTGTGCCTGGTGGCAGGCTTCACATTCGGCCAGTATGGCGTCGACGTCAGTTTCACCGAACATCGGCAACTTCCACATGTACCAGTAGCTACCAGACGCATTTTGCGGCTCGGTGTGCTCGATGGACGGGTTCCAACCCTTGGATACGATGAACTCGATCTGGGTGCGGATCTGCTCAGGGCTCATGGCTGGCAGGTAGGAGAAGGTCTCGAACTTGCGGCTGTTGGTATCTTCCAGGCTGGAAGCGTAATCCTGCAATTCACTCATTGGTATATACCTCTATATATTCGAATCGGGTAAATCGTTCAGGCAGCGGCCGACTCAGTCGGACGCGTGCCTGACGGACGATTACTTGTGAGAAACGTCCAGCTTGTCGACGGTGTCAAATTCGAACTTGATCTCTTTCCAGGTTTCCATAGCGGCTTTCAGCTCAGGGCTGTGGCTGGCTGCGGTGGTGAGGATATCCTTGCCTTCCTTCTCCAGCTCACGGCCTTGGTTGCGCGCTTCAACACAAGCTTCAACAGCAACACGGTTGGCTGCTGCACCTGCTGCATTGCCCCAAGGATGACCCAGGGTGCCACCGCCAAACTGCAGTACCGAGTCATCTCCGAAGATGCTGACCAGCGCAGGCATGTGCCAAACGTGGATACCACCGGATGCGACAGGCAGTACGCCAGGCATAGCGCCCCAGTCCTGGTCGAAGAAGATACCGCGTGAACGGTCTTCTTTAACATAGGAGTCGCGCATGATGTCGATCCATCCCAGGGTTGCGTCACGGTCGCCTTCCAGCTTACCGACAACGGTACCGGAGTGTAGGTGGTCACCACCGGACAGACGCAGGATCTTGGTCAGTACGCGGAAGTGGATACCGTGGTGCGGGTTGCGGTCGAGTACGGCGTGCATGGCACGGTGGATGTGCAGCAGCATGCCATTGTTCTGACACCACTGGGCCAGCTGGGTGTTGGCAGCCCAACCACCGGTGATGTAGTCATGCATGATGATTGGGGCACCGATCTCCTTGGCGTACTCGGCGCGACGCATCATCTCGTCGGCTGTAGGTGCGGTAACATTCAGGTAGTGACCTTTACGCTCGCCGGTCTCGGCTTCAGCCTTATGGATAGCTTCCATGACGAAGTCGAAACGGTGACGCCAGCGCATGAACGGCTGGGAGTTGACATTCTCGTCATCCTTGGTGAAGTCCAGACCGCCACGCAGACCTTCATAACAGGCGCGGCCGTAGTTCTTGGCGGACAGGCCCAGTTTCGGCTTGATGGTACAGCCCAGCAGTGGACGACCGTATTTGTTGAGGAGGTCACGCTCAACCTGGATACCCTGGGGTGGGCCATTGCAGGTCATGACGTAGGCAATCGGGAAGCGGATGTCTTCCAGACGCAGAGCGCGCAGGGCCTTGAAGCCGAATACGTTACCGACCAGGGAGGTCATGACGTTAACAACGGAACCTTCTTCGAACAGGTCGATCGGGTAAGCGATGAAAGCGTAGAAGCAGGTGTCGTCGCCCGGTACGTCTTCGATCGCGTAAGCGCGGCCTTTGTAGTAGTCCAGGTCGGTCAGCAGGTCGGTCCAAACGGTTGTCCAGGTACCGGTAGAGGACTCAGCGGCAACAGCGGCTGCAACCTCTTCCCGCGGTACGCCCGGCTGAGGGGTGACTTTGAAGCACGCCAGCAGGTCAGTGTCCTTCGGCGTGTAATCGGGCATCCAGTATGTTTCGCGGTACTCTTTTACGCCCGCATCATATTTCTTGGCCATTTTAGCGATTCCTCCAGATTTTAGGATTGCGTTACCTTGAAATGCAGCTTCTGGAAAAAATTTTCCATGCTGTCAGTAAAAAAATCTCTGTAATAACCTCAATCAAGGTGGAGTCAGTATAGGAAGGTGAGCGCTTAAGTGAAGTCAGATCTTTTAATTGAAGCCATAATAAAAAACTTATACCACACGTGATTTATGGTATATTTACTGATAATTGGCCCCTGACAAAAATCGACATGGAGAGATCTCTCTATGCTGGAGCTGGGCTCTAACCGATTGCCAAATGTGAGAGAGCATATCCATGCATACAACCCTACGACAGATGCGAGTCTTCACCACCGTTGCCAGACACCTGAACTACACCCGGGCGGCGCAGGAACTCCATCTCAGCCAACCGGCGGTGTCGATGCAGGTCAAACAATTGGAAGAGTCGGTGGGTCTGCCCCTTTTTGAGCACGCCGGGAAAAAGATCCAGCTCACCGAGGTCGGCAGAGAGATGTCCCTGTATGTGCGAACCATCTTCCAGACCTTCGAGGAGATGGAAGAGGTCCTGGATGCTATGAAAGGGCTCGATACCGGCCACCTCAATATTGCTGTGGCGAGTACCGTCAACTATTTTGCACCTAGGCTGCTCGCGGCCTTTAGCCGACAATATCCGGGTATCGATCTGAGCCTTGATGTTACCAACCGTGAGCGCCTGATGGGACTGCTCAAGAATAATGAGATCGATATTGTACTGATGGGCTTGCCTCCGGAAGATATCGAACTTGTGTATGAACCCTTTATGGATAACCCACTGGTGGTGATCGCGCCACCCGGGCATCCGCTGCAACACGAACGGAGAATCCCGGTACAACGCCTGGCTGATGAGGTTTTCATCATGCGTGAGGCTGGCTCAGGTACCCGGCTGGCCATGGAACGCTATTTTGCCAAACAGTCGATTGTGATCAGCACCGGGATGCAGATGACCCGAAATGAGGCCATCAAACAGGCAGTAAGAGCCGGTATGGGACTGGGTGTGGTGTCGTCTCATACCATTGAATTGGAGTTAGAAACCGGACGTTTGGTGATACTCGATATCGAAGATTTCCCTATCCAACGCCATTGGTACATGGTCTATCGAAAGAATAAACGGCTCTCTCCAGCTGCAAAAGCCTTCCGTGACTTTGTCATGTCCGAGGCCCAACGCATCAAACAGGAGCCGGTTTGAATGCACTGCTGGGGTTGTTGCGCTAGAATCAACTATTCAGATCAGTGACTGTCAAACGTTGGCAATCTTTTCCGTGACACCAGCTTAACGGGACCATCCATACCATGTCAGACCAGGGCGATTCAGAACAAAGCCCAAATACACTGGAAGGTTACCCTCTTCTTAGCCAAGTGGGCCTGCCTGGTGAACTGCGCCAATTAGAACAGATCAAGCTCCGACCGCTTGCCAGTGAGTTACGCCGCTTTCTCATTGAGAGCATCTCGCAGACAGGGGGGCACTTGGCGGCAGGGTTGGGTGTCATCGAACTGACTATTGCGCTCCACTATGTCTTCAACACTCCCTATGATCGTCTAGTATGGGATGTAGGCCACCAGGCCTATCCACACAAGATACTCACCGGACGGGGCGAGCGAATGGCCAGCCTGCGGCAAAAGGGTGGACTTTCAGGGTTCCCCAAACGCAGCGAAAGTGAATACGACACTTTTGGCACTGGCCACTCCAGCACTTCCATCGGTGCTGCCCTGGGTATGGCAGTCGCAGCGAAACAGAAAGGTGAGAACCGTAAAATTGTGGCCGTAATTGGTGATGGCGCAATGGGAGCGGGGATGGCCTTCGAAGCGCTCAATCAGGCAGGTGCACTGGATCAGGATCTACTGGTTATCCTCAATGACAACGATATGTCAATCTCAAAACCAGTCGGGGGGTTCAGCAACCATCTGGCTCGCCTACTCTCCGGCAAGGTCTATACCAGTATGCGTGAGGGTGGGAAATCTGCCCTCAGTCATCTTCCCCATCAGGTGGGTGATCTGGTCGGCAAGTGGGAAGAGCATATGAAAGGCATGGTGATGCCTGGCACCTTGTTTGAGGAGATGGGTTTCAATTACATCGGTCCAATAGATGGGCACGACTTCGATACTCTGGTGGCAACACTACACAATATGCGCGATATGCCGGGCCCCAGGCTGCTGCATGTAGTAACTCAAAAAGGACGAGGCTATATACCTGCTGAGCAGGATCCTTGTGTCTACCATGGCGTTACCCCCTTCGATCCTGCTACTGGCAAGATGGAGAAGGGTGTCAGTAGTAAAACCTATACCCAGGTATTTGGTGACTGGCTCTGTGCTAATGCCAGGGAAGATGATCGACTGGTGGCGATCACACCAGCGATGTGTGAAGGCTCCGGGATGGTGAACTACTCCAGACAATTTCCCCATCGCTATTTCGATGTGGGCATTGCAGAGCAGCATGCCCTGACATTTGCAGCCGGACTTGCCTGTGAAGGTTTAAAACCGGTTGTGGCTATCTATTCGACTTTTCTGCAACGGGCCTATGACCAACTGATTCACGATGTTGCTCTGCAGAATCTGGATGTAACCCTGGCAGTGGACCGGGCTGGACAAGTGGGTGCAGATGGAGCGACTCATGCAGGCAGCTTCGATCTGAGCTATGCACGATTGATTCCCAATATGGCCATTATGGCCCCAGGTGATGAGCTTGAATGCAGTCAGTTGTTACAGACGGCGTATGAGTATTCAGGACCGGCAATGGTGCGCTATCCCCGTGGAACCGGGTCGGGAGTTGCCGTAGCTGCAACTGTTCCTGTTCCCTTGCCGTTTGGCAAAGGTGAGATTCGCCGTGAGGGTAGACGGGTGGCGCTATTGGTATTCGGCAGCCTATTGGCGACTGCGCAACTGGTCGCGGATCGTATTGACGCTACATTGGTCAATATGCGTTTTATCAAGCCGTTGGACGAAACACTGGTGGATGAACTGGCCAGTCGGCACCAGCTCCTAGTGACCATTGAGGAGAATGTCGTCAAGGGCGGTGCAGGGTCTGCAGTCAATGAGTATCTGGTGTCTGCTGGTCATCAAGTAAGGTTGCTCAATCTTGGTCTACCTGATCGCTATCTGGATCATGCCAGCCACCAGCAGCAGCTCAGTGAGGCAGGACTGGACTTTGATGGCATGCTTGCCTCTATTAACCGGGCGAGTGGTGATACAAAGCTGCAGGCTGTTTAATACAACGAGTGTTGGTCTTACTCTCAAGCTGGTATCTATGGGGTTGCTGCTAAAGACAACCACCAGATGCTCTCTGCAAGGTTGTTTGCAGATGAATCACCCTGGCCTGGGTGAGTTGACTCGGCAACCATCCTGGGAATAGAAATAAAGATCGCATCATGATTGAAATAATAGCCGTCAACGCCTTCGATGATAATTATATCTGGATGTTGAAAAATCCAGCATCCTCACAAGCCGTTGCTGTGGATCCGGGTGATGAGACACCCGTTTTGCAATGGCTGGAACAAACATCGATCCAGCTGAGCGCAATCCTTATAACCCACCATCACTATGATCATGTCGGGGGTATCCCCGAGTTGTGTGATGCTTTTCCGGGGATTGCTGTCTTTGGGCCTGGCAAAGAGAAAATCCGTGGTGTCACCCATCCCCTGAAAGAGGGTGATAAACCGTCGATACCGGGACTGGCAGCCGACTTCCAGGTACTGGAGGTGCCGGGCCACACAGCCGGGCATATCGCCTACTATGGCGAGGGCGTGTTGTTCTGTGGTGATACCCTGTTTGCCGGCGGATGCGGGCGAGTGTTCGATGGCACATTCGAACAGCTTTCAGCCTCTCTGCAGCGTATCGCACAGCTCCCGGCGCAGACCCGGCTCTATTGCGCCCATGAATACACCCTGGCCAATCTGGGGTTTGCGGAATGGGTTGAACCTGAAAATCCCGATTTAGGACGACGTCTCCAGATTGAACGGGAAAAATCTCAATCTGGGATTCCGACCGTACCTTCTGTTCTCTCAGAAGAATTAATGACAAATCCCTTTTTACGTACTGAAGTCATGTCAGTGGTGGGTGCCGCAGAACGGGCTTCAGGCAACAAACTGACAACTCCAGGCGATGTCTTTACGGCATTGCGGCAGTGGAAGGACAGTGAATACGACTGATCGTATTCAACCTAGGTTCGGCAGTTGACCGCTGATATCTGACGTAAAGTAATGAAACAGCAAACCAAATAATGGATTTTTTTCAACACCCATTGGGTGAGCGTTGGGGTGCTACATGAATTTGTGAAAAATCCATGTTCAACGGCGGATTCTAGATTCAATACCTGTTTTGATTGTCCTGAGTGGATGGCATAAAAAAGCCGCATAACCTAAGTTATGCGGCTTTTTTCGTCTCTTTGACTAGACGTTGCGGGCATCCATCATGCGCTCGATGATGGGCTGCAGAATGATCTCCATTGCGAAGCCCATTTTGCCTCCAGGTACAACGATGGTGTTGCGACGAGACATGAAAGAACCATCGATCATCGACATCAGGTAGGGGAAGTCGACATCGAATTTCTTGTAATCCGTGAAGCGTATTACAACGAAACTTTCATCCGGTGTTGGAATGTCACGGGCGATGAAGGGGTTCGAAGTATCCACTGTTGGTACGCGCTGGAAGTTAATGTCGGTGCGCGAGAACTGTGGGGTGACGTGGTTGATGTAGTCGGGCATGCGTCGCATGATGGTGTCGACAATCGCCTCTTCGCTGTAACCACGTTCTGCATTGTCACGAAAGATCTTCTGGATCCACTCCAGATTGACGATCGGCACCACACCCACACCCAGATCAACATTTTTGGCAACATCCACATCGCCATCCACGACCATACCATGTAGACCTTCATAGAAGAGGAGGTCAGTGCCCTCTTCAATTTTTTCCCAAGGGGTGAATTCACCCGGTTTTTGGTCACATCCAAGGCGAGCATTGTGTTCCCCTGCCTCTTCTTCACTGTGTAGGTAGTAGCGCTTGTCTCCACTGCCTGTCTCACCATAAGTTTTGAAAAGACCGGCAATCTTGTCGAAATGGTTGGATTCAGGACCAAAGTGACTGAGGCCGCTAGCCATCTTTTCGCGCATCTCCACCCGGGTAAAACGGTGAAAGCTGTCACCCTCGACCACGGCAGGTTTGATACCGTCGCGGTAGAAGATATGTTCGAAGGCGCGCTTAACCGTGGTTGTACCTGCGCCGGATGAGCCGGTTACGGCTACCACAGGATGCTTTTTTGACATGAGCTTCTCCCTATCTAAATCATTATATTGAGCTGTCCGGATTGCCTCTAGGCAAGGCTATTTTTTTCTGACCGGAACGGTTACGAAGTAAAAAATTGCTGCCAACTATAACACGGAGATGTTCTATTTCCAGTGAAGGAAGTGGTGCGTGATCGATTCGTCTGACGAAGGTATAGAGATTGATTGCGGATTTACTGAGTGGTCTGATTCAGTGTTGCGCCGCAGCATGTTTGGGCTTTGTGTCAGTCATCCAATCGATATCAAGCTATAGCCATATATTGTGGATCGTTACGCGCACGAATTTTAATAAATATTATATATATCAGTAAGAAAGCGATGCTATAGATGCTCCGTTATTATTGAAAGTGGTCTTTAAGAGGCAGAAATAGCTGATCCTGTTGGTTATTCATGTCAGCTTTGCTCATCTCATGCGGGTATTGCCAGCGAGACCATATTACTAATGTCAGAATAGACTGGCGTTGAGCCAAAGGTGGCATGCAACGCTGAGTAAAAAACCCAGGGCTATGGCGGGTGTCCAGCGCAGGTGTGCAAAAAAAGTGTACTTTCCCTTGGCCTGCCCCATTAAAGCAACGCCAGCGGCAGAACCGATGGAAAGCAGGCTGCCACCGATCCCTGTTGTCAGAGTCACCAGTAGCCATTGACCCAGTGACATCTCCGGCCGCATATTGAGTACCACTGACATGGTAGGGATATTCTCCAGAACCGCGGAAGCCGCACCTATAGAGACGTTAGCCGCCGTAGCCCCCCATTGGATATAGAGCAATTCAGAGGCTACAGTCAGAAAACCCATATAACCAAGACCACCGACGCAGAGTATGACCCCGCACAGGAACAGTAGCGTGTCCCACTCCGATCTTGCCACTCTTAAAAAGACATCGAATGGCTGTCGGTTTTCAACCACCACAGAAAAATCGGGTGATTCAGAGGTAGTGATCTGCCCCTCGCTCGGTTTATGGGTCTTTTTAAGAAAATAGCCAAAGAACTGTAGATAGGAGAGGCCTGTCATCACACCGATCGTTGCAGGCAGCATTAATTGACCTTGAAAAAAGACCGCTGTGGCAATGGTCAATAGAAACAGTGCCATGATACCTTTTGCACCGCGCCGCATCTGTACCTGTTCCTGGGTGACGGTAAGGTTGCCTGGGGGGATGGCAAAATGCATGAATCCGGCAGGGACCAGATAACTGATCAATGAGGGTAAAAACAGTGAGAAGAAGGAGAAGAAGTCAACCCGCCCGGTTGTGCTGACAATATCCTGCTGCCAAACCATCAGTGTCGTGATATCCCCGAATGGGCTGTAAGCACCACCTGCATTTGAAGCGAGGACGATATTGATGCAAGAGAGTGTGACAAAACGCTGATTGTCTCTTTCCAGATTGAGAATCACAGCTCCCATCAACAGCGCAGTCGATAGGTTATCGAGAAAGGGTGAGAGAAAAAAGGTTATCAGGCCTGTGGTCCAGAAGAGGTGTCGGTAGCTATATTGACGGTGAGCTACCCAAGTACGAAGCGACAGAAAGACCCGTCGTTCAGCCAGGGCGTTAATGTAGGTCATCACCACCAGAATGAATAGCATCAGTTCCGCATACTGCAAAAGGCTGTGGCGGAGTGCCTGCTCAGCAGCATGTCCGCCCACGTTCTCATGGGCATACCAACCGATGAGTCCCCATATGATCCCCGCAGCAAAGAGCATGGGTTTTGACTTTCGCAGTTCAATAAACTCTTCGAGTGTGACTGCTATCAGGGCAAGAATAAAGATGAATACACTGAGTAAACCAACCCAATGAGTACTCATACTGTAGCCGCTGGCTGACATATGATCTGCCGACGCCAGGTTGGGTATTAAGCCGATCAATGCAACCGAAACTGTCAGTTTCTTCATACCACCGGACAAATTGTTATTTAAGAAGTAATTGATGTTACCTGTATATCAAAATGTAATTCGAGAATAACGCCTAAGATCAAAGGGAAATTGATTTGTATAGGGCATTTCCTTCGAGGCACTGCTAGCCACTTCCTGGCTAGCAGCATCCAATATTATTAGGTTGACAGAATATTAAAAGCTGCCCGCATTAACCCACAGATGGGTCATGATACTGGCAACATAGCCCAGAGCTATAACAGGCATCCACTTGAGATGACCGAAAAAGGTATATTTACCCCGTGCTTGTCCCATCAGAGCGACACCTGCTGCTGAGCCAATTGAGAGCATCGAGCCACCTACACCAGCGGTCAGGGTAACCAGTAACCATTGTCCCATGGACATATCGGGCATCATGGTCAGTACAGCGAACATCACCGGGATGTTGTCAACAATGGCGGAAAGTATGCCAACCATGATATTGGCGGGTGTCTCATTCATCGTTTGCGAGAGCTCCAGTGCCATACCCCACTGGTTATACATCACCTCAGAAGCTACGGCCAGGTAACCGATAAAGCCAAGGCCACCGACACAAAGCACCACGCCATAGAAGAAAAGCAGGGTATCCCACTCTGCTCGAGCCACTTTGTTAAAGACATCGAAGGAGACCATGTCTCCCATTTGTCCGTCGTGTTCCATTTCGACAAGGTCAGCTTTACTGAATTGTGGGTGCTCCTTGTGGAAGGTCTTTTTCAGATAGAAGCCAAAGAACTGAAGATAGGCCAGGCCGGTCAACATGCCGATCACAGGGGGCATACCCAGAAAGTTGTGGAAGCTGACAGCAGTCACGATGGTTGCCAAAAAGAAGGCGATGATGCGTTTTGCACCGCGCTTCATCTCGACATCCTCGCCACCCCCTTCTGGTTTTACATTTGGCACGGCGAAAGTCATGATGGATGCAGGAACCAGCCAATTGACGAGAGAGGGGATAAATAGCGCAAAGAAGGACAAGAAATCGACACTGCCCTGGGCTGTCTCAATAGACTTCTGCCATACCATCAGTGTAGTGATGTCACCAAAAGGGCTGAAGGCGCCACCGGCATTTGCGGCAACCACAATATTGATACAAGCGAGCAGTACAAACTTTGTATTGGTCCCGCCAACAGCCAGGACTACGGCACACATCAGTAGGGCGGTGGTCAGATTGTCTGCAACCGGGGATATAAAGAAGGCAAGAACACCGGTTATCCAGAACAGCTTGCGAAAACCGAATCCCTTGCCGACCAGCCAGGAACGCAGCTTCTCAAAGATATTTCGCTCATCCATGGCGTTGATGTAGGTCATTGCCACCAGCAGGAAGAGCATCAGCTCTGCATATTCCAGCAGATTGTGGCGCACCATCTCCTCAGCCGCATGGGGCATGCCGTGAGAGTGGTAGTACCAGGCGATCAGTCCCCATATCATACCGGCAGCAAGGATCACGGGTTTGGATTTTCGGAGGTGAGTGAACTCCTCGGCCATCACCAACAGATAGGCGACTACAAATATCCCAATAGCGGTAAATCCAACCCAATGGTTGGTCAAATCAAGATGATCCTCTCCACCTCCGGTTGCAAAAGCGATGGATGGCAGAAAGAGAGAGATGAATATGGTTGTGATGAATCTCACTGGTATTACCCTAAAATGATTATTCTTGGCCGGCTGTTCTAATCGAACACTATGAATTCTCTTTGATGACGGCAGATGGGTCAACTGTTTAACTGCAATGAATTGCATTTTTATGCTGACAATTTGTATTGAGCGCTTATTCAAGACAGATATTCCCAATACTTGTGGTCATTACCCTAGTGAATTACATGGTATCAACTGCCTGATACTGTCAAGTGAATATGTCACAAGGTATGGATGAGTCATTTCATACAGTGTGGATCGTTGACAATGGAATGATGTTCTCAATGTCACTGATTCTCGGCTTGTGAGTAAGAAAATGGAAAACATACATTCAGAGAACACACTCGCTGAGCGCCAAGGAAGGCTGAAAGCCGAGGCGGTTAGTCCCCGGTAGGCGTGAGGCGAGACTGTAGACCCGTCGTGCCTTGCGCCAGAGGGGATGCAAAGCGAGCATCCGAACACGGCGTCCAGTCATTTGGGAACTGACGGCGGAGTGGTCACGAGCTTGCGATGTGATCACGTAGTGTCAGTGACCAGGACCGTCCGGGGCACTAATAGGTTGTCAAAGATCGAGTGTCTTTTAGGCCTGGGACGCCTAAAAGACATCACGAGATCGAAGACTCACTTGTGCAGAATACAGTATTCATGAGCTTGTATTGACAAGAAGTGTCCTGCTGGCCCATCTCTTTGCCGGCAAGGTTGCCCCGGGTGATGTGATACGGTACGCAAGAAGATATGCTGAAGTCACCCACTGGGAAGAGTTGCTGTGCGCCGCGATTAATCCCAATGCCTCAAGCTTAATGGCTATCGTCAGTATCAGACAGGTGGATGGGTATAGTGGTATTCTGCGCCGCCATGGCTCGATCGAGTATGTCAGGTTTTTTATCGATTGGGGCGATAATGGGGGATTTCAGGCGGTAGGCCTGAACCACTTCAAGGTCTGTGACGCTGAGAGTGGAGGCGACAACAGTCCCCTTCCAAACTATCACCTGGTCTCCTCTGACTTCAATGTCGATCAATACAGGGAGGCTGTCATGAGTGGTGCCCAGCCAAAAGTGCGAGCCGTGCTTTCATGGAATCAAGTACCCGAATTGGATCTCTCTTATACCCCGGTATTTGGTAACCAGGTTGATTCACATATCTGTATCGACTCTGAGAGAGAGTTGTTGACCCTGTTTGAAAACCCGCCGTGTTTATCGGAGCGTGTTAACTTGAAATCAGGCTTTGGTGGAAATGTTGGTGAACAGCCGAACTACCAGTTCTGACTCGTTATAAAAGAGAAGTATCACACTCCTTGGAGCAATTCCTTGAGTTATCAGTATCGTAGGTAAAATACATGACGAGTGTGTTTTATTCTGAATAGCGGTTTCTGTTCTAAAAACTTATTCAATTCAATCGCCGCATGATCATGAAAAACTGAAGTAACAAGTGAATATGTCACATCTTTCACGTGCGCCATTCGTTACTTCAAACTAGTCAGAATCTGAAATCATATATCCCATAGAAGGTGATAAATGCAGTCCCATGGATGATGTGTCTGGTGGCTGATTCCCAGTAGAGGATGGTCATCTGAAAAGGATGTCAGGCAACAACAAATATGATTATCGGAGAGAGGAAATGGCAATACTCAGAGACAATGCGTCGAATGTCCACCCTTATGCACACGATTATGAGCTGGACCAGATAGAAGCTGCCAATTCATTGGGCGCTATCAATCCATTGAGCTCAATGAGTGGTTCCTTACTGTTCAGTCATCTTGTTCTTTCAAAGAAAGGGATTACAGAGGCGAATGGCAAACGCCAGCTTGATATCCTGGCAGGCCTGTTAATTCTGGTGATGGCCAGCCCGATTATGATTATCACAATGCTGCTTATCTGGCTCAGTACATTTGGACGAGACCCGATATTTTATCAACAGTTGCGAGTAGGTTGTAAAGGAAGAGAGTTTTATGTGTTGAAATTCAGGAGTATGAAAGTTGATGCAGAAAAGTATGGTCCGCAGATGGCAGCTCAAAGTGATGACCGAGTAACCCGGATAGGTCGGTTTATTCGCGCTACCAGGATTGATGAGTTACCGCAGTTATTAAATGTCCTGAAAGGAGAGATGAGTCTGGTCGGTCCACGTCCAGAGAGGCCTGAGTTTGTCTCTAAGTTTCAACGGCAGATAAAAGGGTATTCGCTGAGACATCAGGTGAAACCAGGTATTACAGGTTGGGCACAGGTGCGTTATCCCTATGGTGAAACTGTCGAAGATGCAGCAAATAAACTCTATTACGATCTTAGCTACATCCGTAGAAATAGTCTGTGGTTGGATATCATGATTATTTTACAAACCATTCCTGTTGTTTTGACTGGGCACGGGGCCAGATAGTGACTTGATAAATATTTCAGTTTAGTGCCGATCAATAATGATCGGCACTATTTAACAACTGATTTGTTTGTCTTGACCAACAGCTATATGTAATGGCCAGAGATGCAACTTATCATTTAAGTGTTTTCAAATTGAGTATTGAGCTGAAAATCAACAACTTGAATATGGCCAAATAAAAGCGAATGTAGTCCGGTTTTCTGAAGTGGTAGTACTTGTTTAACAATGTGACCGCGGAGAAAGATTATGTTCAAGATGACTATGTTTACCTTGAGTTTACTGATGTGTTCCCCCCACATCCAGGCAGTCTGTCTGGTCGATGCACAGGAACTTGGAGATATCGGACCAGCCTCACAATTGGTTTGTGACTCGATCGCTTCATTTTACCCGGGTAAACAGATTGAGATTATCGATAGAGAGATTTCATCTCGACGTGATGTGACAATATTGCTATCCATCGAGAAACAACATCACACTTTAAGCTACCAACTTGTTGGCGCTGATTGGAGGCTGAATCAGCCTAAAGTGGCTGATCACTATTGATAGATTCCAAAGTTACAGGGTGATGTGTCTGCAATCGCTGTGATTCGGTATTCCTAACGATGAGATTTGACACTTCAGATTGACTCACTACATGGAGTTTATCTCAATTGATAGAGGTAGACGGAATATGAAGAAAACGACTAACGGGTTATTGTGTATCGATACACGTAGTTGCATTGAAGTCATGTTACTCGGTGTATTGGAAGCTGCTGATGCGTATATCCCCTATATAGGCAGCAATATTGATGAGTGGAGCGAGTTCCAGAAGTGTTATAAAAAGCATTCTAACAATAATTTTCTGCGCTGTGTCAATGAGCTGGTATGGGAACATGGATTACACAGGGATAGTCTGATCTGTCTAATATCCGGTTCACATCGCCGTGGTGTAATGGCGGCAAATATCCTCTATGTCGCCGGTTACAGCAATGTTGTTGTCGAACTTGGTACACGTGGAGGTAACGCCGTCGAGTCTGGTATGGCTGGAGATGGCAGGGTTATCAATTGTTGGAGAAATGGCAGACTTGCCTGGACAAATAGCCTGAGTCAGGCAGATGGAAGTCGACTGCATTGAAATACCTGATTACCCACCCATCACGGCTAGGGAATCATAGCGAGAAATCACCGCTTGATTAAGAAGTAAAGTCATAACGAACATGCTTGATACCGGCAACTGCCTGGAATCGTACATGTGCCGTGATGTTCCCAAACATGCGAGATGTATGTGTACTGTATTCAATATTGCTGAATTAAATGCCAATAAAAAAGCCCGTTTACACGGGCTTATAGATAATATTGAACTTGTTAGGATACTTGGTTTGGTGGAGGCGGGCGGATTCGAACCGCCGTCCGCGAGTCCTCTGCCAAAAGTTCTACATGCTTAGTCCTGTCTATTATATCTTGCCGGCTGCCACCCGACGGACAGGGCGCGCAACAAGCGATTCCGGTTAGGTTTTAACGTTTCTGCCCCGGACGAGCTTCAACGCGATCCTAATGAGATATGACGCCTGAAAAGCTGGACGCATAGGCACGGCTCCAGTCAGACGGCACCCTACTGGGTATTAAGCAGCGAGTGCGTAGTTGTCGTCGTTGGCAACTATAAGGTTGCAGTTGGTTTTACGAGGTACTCTGCCCCTCGACATGCACTTCAGGTTTTGTAACCCCCGTCGAAGCCTACGTCGCCCCCATGACGGTTATCAGTATAGACATTATATGCGAGAGTTTGGTTCCTGACTATCGGGAAGTTAACTGTGTTTGAATAGACGCTCTTTTTCCCGTTTCCAGTCGCGGTCTTTATCGGTGGCGCGTTTGTCATGCATTTTTTTGCCCTTAGCAATACCTATTTCCAGTTTGGCCATGCCTTTTTTCCAATACAGGGCAGTGGGTACCAGGGTATAGCCCTTACGCTCGACAAGACCGATCAGTTTGCTGAGTTCACTGCGGTGTAACAGCAGTTTTCGAGTGCGTGTGGGATCGGGGTGGATATGGGAGGAAGCAGTGCTGAGTGGCACGATATGGGCACCGAACAGAAAGGCTTCATTATCCTTGATCGTGACATAGCTCTCCTTGATCTGCACACGTCCCTCGCGCAGGCTCTTAACCTCCCAGCCCTGTAGTGCTAATCCTGCTTCATAGCGATCCTCAATGAAAAAATCGTGTTTAGCTTTCTTGTTCAGGGCAATAGTAGCACCACCCTGGCTTTTCTTGTTTGCTTTATTTGCCATGGGGGTATTCTAATCCTGCTGGGGTCTTCTCACCAGAGGCAGCTTGTTATAGGGTGGCATTTTACGCAAAATGATGAGCTTTTATGTTCACGGATTGAACTTCAGTTGCTGAGTTTAGATTATTTTGAAGGCGGGAATTAATGGCTGAAAGAGAATCCATCCATGGTCAATGGTCCTCGAGGTTGGTGTTCATTCTTGCTGCAACCGGGTCGGCTGTGGGGCTGGGCAATGTCTGGAAGTTTCCCTATATCACAGGTGAAAATGGCGGTGGCGCATTTGTCATCGTCTATCTGCTCTGTATAGCCGTAGTCGGTATACCGATCATGATGGCCGAGATCATGCTGGGTCGGCGTGGCAGACAGAGTCCTATCAATACCATGGCAACCCTCAGCCAGGAGGAGGGTGCCAGTAAAGGCTGGTCACTGGTCGGCTGGAGCGGTGTGCTGGCAGGTTTTTTTATCCTCTCATACTATAGTGTGATCGCTGGATGGGCACTGGCTTATGTGGTGCGAGCAAGTGTCGGTGAGTTCAACGGCATGGATGCTGGCGGTGTTCAGGAGCTCTTCAATGGGCTGGTTGGCGATCCTGAACGACTATTGGCCTGGCATACGTTGTTCATGATGATGAGCATGTTTGTTGTGGCGAAAGGTGTCAAAGCCGGCCTTGAGAAGGCTGTAACCTATCTGATGCCAACACTATTCGTGCTACTCGTGGTACTGGTTGGCTATGCTATGAATACCGGGTTTTTCATCCAGGGCCTCGAATTTCTTTTTACACCCGACTTCAATAAGCTGATCTACAGCTGCCAGGTTGTGGATGGTCTGGAGCAGTGTGAAGTGAGTGGCAGCCCACTGCTGGTTGCCATGGGGCATGCCTTTTTTACCCTGAGTCTGGGTATGGGCGCGATCATGGTTTACGGCTCCTATATGCCGAAAAAGACCTCTATTGCCGGTTCTGCAATATTAGTTGCTTTTCTTGATACCCTGGTGGCATTGGTAGCAGGAATGGCGATTTTCCCAATCGTCTTTGCGAATGGGCTGGAACCTGGAGCAGGTCCAGGGCTGATCTTTCAGACGTTACCGATTGCCTTCGGTGCTATGCCGGGAGGGCAGCTGTTCGGAACCCTGTTTTTTGTGTTGCTGGTTTTTGCCGCTTGGAGTTCGGCTATCTCACTGATTGAACCAGCTGTGGCCTGGCTCGTCGAAAATCGCAGTATGACCCGCGTGCGGGCATCAATATGGATTGGATTGATGACATGGATTTTAGGTCTCGGAACCGTGTTTTCCTTCAATCTCTGGTCAGAGGTCAAACTCTTCGATAAGACCTTTTTTGACCTACTGGACTATTTAACAGCCAACATAATGCTGCCTTTGGGTGGCTTGCTGATCGCCATTTTCAGTGGTTGGCTGATGAAAGTGGAATCCAGTCGGGATGAATTCGCCATGCAGCCAGGTAGCTATCGGATATGGTGGAATCTAATACGCTACATTTCTCCTTTGGCAGTGGTCATCGTGTTCCTTCATGCTGTCGGAATACTCTGAGCATGCCGGTCGTCAGTAAAAGTGCACTGGTGTTCCATTCCGCACAACAGATGTATCAACTGGTATGTGATTTCGAGTCCTACCCCAGCTTTCTTCCCTGGTGTAGCAGTAGTCGTTTGATTTCTCGTACCCCTGAGAAGATTTGTGGTGAGCTTGAGGTCTCCCGGGTTGGTATTCGGCAACGTTTTTCCACTTGCAACCGTTTGGTGGAGAATGAAAAGATGGATATCCTGTTACTTGATGGACCATTTCGAAAGCTTCAAGGTGGTTGGCGGTTTATTGAGCTACAACCGGGTGCCTGCAAGGTGGAATTGCTGCTCGAATTTGAATTTGCCGGTCAATTGATCGACGCTGCGTTCGGTCGTGTCTTCAGTCAGATTGCCAATACCCTGGTGGATGCATTCTGTAAACGTGCTGACGAAATATATGGTAACGATGTGAAATGAGATTTGAAGTAGCCTACGGAAAGATAGACGAGCAAGTGTTATTGGTGGTTGAGTCAGCTTCGGCAATGACTGCCCAGCAGGCCATTGATGCTTCCGGTATCCTGGAGAGATTCCCCGAGATCGATCTCAACTTGAATAAGATCGGCATCTTCGGTAAAGCCGCCAAACCTGATGTTTTGCTGTCTGAGGGTGACAGAGTTGAGATCTATCGACCACTCATTGCCGATCCGAAAGAGGCGCGGAAGAAGCGTGCAGCTGAAGGAAAAGTGATGCGTAAAGGTGGTGGTGATAAATAGAATGGTCAATCTGGTATAGAACCCTACACTAGGGCACTGCATCCTAAGTTAGTAGGTTGATGGAGTGCCAGCTCAACTTGGATTGCTGGATTCAGGTTGAAGAACAATTATTCAGTATCGCCAAATCCCAGTGAGTACCACAGCTTTTCCAATATCCCAAGATCACCATCATAGTCAGGGACGCTGACTACCAGCTCCTTTTTCTCCTGGTTGGATTCGATATTTTGCGCCGGTTCTATCTCGCCGCTGTAGTGTGATAAATAGTCACCGTCGAAGTACAGGCTGAAACGCTTGATCTCGATTGGCTCATTGCGCCGCTTCACTGAAAAGAGGTAATCCCAGCGCTGATCATGGAAGACATCGGTCAACATCGGCGTGCCAAGTGCAAACCGCACTTGACGTTGGGACATGCCGGGTTGCAACAGCGCTACCATCTCAGGGGTGATAATATTGCCCTGTTCTATGTCAGGAGAGTGGACAAGGGAAAAATTGTCCCATGCGCTGCAGCCGCCCAGCCAGGGAAGAAGTGAAAAAATGATGATGAGAATCTTTTTCATTGCAAGTACAATCCTAGAAACAGCGACAATAGTAACTCATTCGTGACTATTCAGCAGCCCTACATTTAAGGTTGCTGAATAGTTACGATCATTCCTTTTCCAAGAAACAGATGCTGGAGAGATGCAGGGATGGATAACCAGGATATTCGCAAGGCCGGACTCAAGGTTACGTTGCCCAGGATTAAGATACTGGGGCTGCTCGAAAATAATAGCCAACGGCATGTGAGTGCAGAAGATGTCTACAAGATGTTACTCGACAACGGTGAAGAGATTGGCCTGGCCACTGTTTATCGTGTATTGACCCAGTTTGAAACGGCCGGCTTGGTTACGCGCCATAATTTTGAAGGGGGGCATGCTGTCTTCGAACTAGATCGGGGAGGACATCATGATCACATGGTGTGTGTGGTTTGCGGCAAAGTTGAAGAGTTTATCGATACCACTATTGAGAAACGCCAGCGGGAAATTGCCAAAGAGCATGGATTCGAAATGGTGGATCACTCACTGATTATTTATGGTCACTGCGGGAACCCTAAGTGTAAAGTGGGCTACTAACCCGACGGAGTGATAGATGCCAGATTCACCATCTCTTGGGCATGCGCCAGTGTCTGTTCGGTAATCTGCACGCCGCCTAGCATGCGTGCAATCTCATGAATTCGTTCCTCTTCCTGAAGTCTGGCGATGGCTGTACGGGTCATCTGTTTTTGGGTTGTCTTCTGTACTTGGAAGTGGTGCATAGCCTGTGCAGCAACCTGTGGCAGGTGTGTGACACAGAGTATTTGCCTGTCTGCGGCAAGGGTGCGTAACATCTGGCCGACAATCTCCGCCACGCCGCCGCCTATACCCACATCCACTTCATCAAAAACCAGGGTGGGGGTCGAGCCACAACGAATCGTAGCGACTTGAATGGCCAGGCTGATACGTGACAGCTCCCCACCAGAGGCAACCTTACTTAAGGGTTGCAAGGGCATGCCGGGATTGGCGGAGACCTGAAACTCGACTTGTTCCAGTCCATTTGCACCTGCTTGTTCTATTTCCAGAGCATTCAGAGAGACAGCAAACTTTCCACCTGGCATACCCAGCTTCTGCATCGCCAGGCTGATCTCTTTACCCAGGCGTTTGGCGGTGGCTTGGCGTTGGCTACTTAAGTGCGTCCCGAGTTGCAGATAGGTTTCACGTTGTTTTTCGACCTGCGAAGCCATATCCACCAGTGCAACATCGGCGTTTTCCAGTTGATCCAACTCATTTTCGATCCCCTGTAATTTCTCCATTAACTGTTCTGGTTTGACTCGGTATTTGCGGGCAACATCGTGAACCGCACTCATCCGTTCCTCCAGTCGCTGTAGTTTGGCTGGATCTATTTCCAGGTCACTGAGGTAGTTACGTAGATAAGCAATACTCTCATCAACCTGGATCAGCGCACTGTCAAGCATCTCTGTGGGTTCCGTGAGAGCCTCGTCGAGTTGTTTTGCCTGGTTCAGACTCTCTACAAAGCGGGAAAGTTGACCGCGAAGGGAGTGCTGCTCTTCATCCAGTCCGTTGATGATGTCGCTACAGCCATCATGCAACTGTTCCAGGTGACTCATTCGTTTGTGGTCCTGCTCGAGGGTTGTCAGTTCTTCGAGGGTGAGATTGAGTCCGTTCAGCTCGTTCATTTGGTAACGTAGCAGATCGAGTCGTGATGCCCGCTCATCTGCCGCGGCGGTCAAGCTATTCAGTTGTGCTAAATCACCCTGGTAATGCTGGAACTGTTGCGCCAATTGCCGGGCAAGTTCGAGCTGACCGCCATAGGCATCCAACAGGTAGCGTTGATGAATTGATTTTATGAGTGATTGATGGGCATGCTGTCCGTGGATCTCTACTAAAAGGTTGCCTAACGCTTGTAGTTGTTGAAGGGGTACGGTACGGCCGTTGATGAAGGCACGGGATCGTCCCTCCCGGTTGAGACTGCGACGCAAGATACATTCATCAGCTTCATCAAGTTGTTGAGCCTTCAGCCACTCAGATGCTGCTGGTTGGCCAATCAAATCGAAAACTGCGGTGACTTCAGCGCGTTCGCTACCAGCGCGTATCATGCCGTTGTCTGCCCGCTCTCCGAGAGCCAGTCCCAGCGCATCAATAAGTATCGACTTGCCGGCACCGGTTTCACCGGTTAATGCGGTAAGTCCATCCAGTAGCTCCAGTTCCATACTGGAGACAATCGCCAGATTACGGATCTGCAGTTGAATCAGCATCGGTTCTTTTTAGGATTTTCCGACCAGCCCAGTTTGGCGCGCAGGATACTGTAATAGTCATAGCCTTTAGGATGGATCAACCTGACCTGGTGCTCAGCCTTGCGGATGCGGATTACCTCCCCGGGCATGGCGGGGATGGTGGTCTGGCCATCGCAGGTAATCTGTACATCCTCGGTGTGGGCCGAATTGAGTCGGATTTCGATTTCACTATCTCCATCCACCACAATTGGGCGGTTACTGAGCGTATGTGGACAGATGGGTACCATCACAATGGCGTTGAGTGAGGGGTAGAGCAGAGGGCCACCACCTGACAGGGCATAGGCGGTAGAACCCGTGGGAGTGGATACGATCAATCCATCGGAGCGTTGATCGTTGACCAGTTGATCATCCACATAGGTTTCAAATTCGATCATGCGTGCAATGTTCCATTTATGCAGCACAACATCATTGAAAGCCAGGATGTTCTGGTGTGGTGAGGATTCATCCCCCATGCTCACCTCAAGCAGAAATCGACACTCTTGCTCATACTGGCCGCTTAGGATCTCATCCAGTCTGGGAATCATCTGGTCAGGAGATAGATCAACCAGAAAACCCAGACGTCCCAAGTTGATGCCGAGTAACGGGATATTCTGACTGGCGAGTACCCGGGCGGCGTGAAGCAGGGTGCCATCACCGCCCACCACAATCACCAGGTCGCTGTGTCTAGGCAGTTCGATCTCGGGGACTCCGGGCAGAGGTTTGCCCTCCAGTAATCGACAGGTGGCCTCCTCGATCACGACTTCCATCTGTTGTGAAATGAGGTAGTCGTAGAGCCGAAGCAGAGTCTCCTTGACCATGGGGTCGCCATGTTTGCCGATTAACCCGATTTGTTGAAATCGTTTATGCATACTGTGGTATCGAGTCTAGGAAGCCTGTCGGACTTAGGATGAATCTACTGCGGAAAAGCTATTTTGGCCAGATTTCCTGATTGAATTCGTTAAATAGGCTCAATATTCGCCTCATTCAATCGATAAATCTGACTCAATATGGCTTTTCCTCGCTAGGATCACCTTATTCCGACAGACTCCTGGATTGTGGGCGGTGGGGTGATTTAGGAAATGGCAACAATTGCACAACGTTAGCACGCTGTTTGGGGCAATCCAAGCAGATCTCACGATGCATCGGAATGCTTGACTAGCCTGGAGCGAGTTGTTAGTTTCCCTATTGATTGGCACTCGCTAAGAATGAGTGCTAATAATCTTTTCGGAGACACCCTTGGTTGAGATGAAACCAGTCAGTGATAGCATCGTCAGCGAACGTGCACAGCACTTCCTTAAAGCGCTGATCGAGCGCTATATTCGGGATGGTCAACCTGTTGGCTCACGCACACTGGCAAAAGATACCGGTCTTGATCTGAGTCCTGCCACTATTCGCAATGTGATGGCGGACCTGGAGGAGCTGGGATTGGTTTCATCGCCACATACATCAGCTGGGCGAATTCCAACCATTACCGGTTATCGGATGTTTATCGACTCCCTCCTGACCGTCCAGGATTTGAAGACGCAAGAGGTCGAGAAGATCCGTACTGAGCTTATGATGGGCGGCGAAGCGAGTAATGAACTGCTCACATCCGCCTCCCGGCTACTCTCCGGAGTCACCCACATGGCAGGAGTGGTGACACTCCCGCGCCGGGAGAAGACTACCTTTCGACAGATTGAGTTTCTGCCGCTTTCCGACCATCGTGTACTCGCGATTCTAGTGACGGATGCGGGAGAGGTTCACAACCGTATACTCAATACCCACCGGGATTTTACCCGTTCGGAATTAGACCAGACGGCCAATTTCCTCACAAAATCCTTTGCCGGGCATGAGATGGAGACGGTGCGTCAACGAGTGTTGCAAGAGCTTAATGATGCCCGTGAACATTTCGATCAAGTCATGACTCAGGCATTGACCATGGCTGGTGAAGTGGTCAATGCCAGTGAATCGAAAGAGGATTGTGTGATTGCCGGACAGACCAACCTGATGGAGTTCGCTGAGCTTGCCGGTCTAGAGCAGTTACGTAAGTTGTTTGACGCATTTACTGAAAAGCGGGAGCTTCTGCACCTACTGGACCAATTCCAGCATGCAGATGGCGTACAGATCTTCATCGGAGAGGAGTCCGGCTATCAACTGCTGAATGGCTGCTCCGTGGTGACCGCTCCCTATCAGGTGAATGAGGAGATGGTCGGTGTGCTTGGGGTGATTGGTCCAACCCGTATGAATTACGAGCGTGTCATCCCTGTGGTCGATATTACCGCAAAAATTCTCAGTGCCGTCTTGAAAAAACACTAAGCCACCCCAATCTGTCTGAGATTACTCTTCCCGCGAGCGTATTCCGTATAAATATTTTGAGGTCAAATGAAGTGATAGATAAGGATCAAGCGCAAAGCCAGGCAGAAGCAGCTGAAGAGATAGAGTCTGCAAATGCCGAATCATCCACTGAAAGTGAGACCGCAGAGGGTGGATTGGAAAGCGATGGTCAGTCAGACCAGGGTGAACTCTTCAATCTACTTGAAGACGCGCGTGCAAAAGCAGATGAGCACTGGAATCAGCTGATTCGTACCCGCGCTGAAATCGACAATATCCGTAAGCGCAACCAACGGGATCTCGAAAATGCCCATAAATTTGCAGTGGAGAAGTTTTCTCAGGATCTACTGCAGGTTTGGGACAGCCTTGAGCTGGGTTTTCAGGCCGCTCAGGACGAACAAGCCGATGTGGTGAAGCTACGTGAGGGTACCGAGCTTACTCTCAAGCTACTGGTCGATGCGATGAAAAAGCATGGTGTTGAGCAGGTCAGTCCTGAAGGGGAGTCCTTCAATCCAGATTATCATCAGGCTATGTCGGTGCAGGAGCGAGACGATGTTGCACCCAATACAGTCGTGGCAGTGGTTCAGAAAGGTTATTTGCTGAATAGTCGACTGTTACGTCCTGCGATGGTGATGGTTTCCAAGGCTGGAAGCGGTGCAGCGATTGATGAAGAGGCTTGAATCACAGGTGCTTGACCCCACATTAGGGACAGTCAGTTAAGAATTACAGTTTATTTACAAGTTTTCGGAGAATGAAACATCATGGGTAAGATCATCGGTATCGACCTGGGAACGACCAACTCCTGCGTAGCAGTGATGGAGGGAGATTCCACTAAAGTGATTGAAAACAGCGAGGGCGACCGTACCACACCATCCATTATTGCCTATGCAAGTGATGGTGAAATTCTGGTCGGTCAGTCAGCCAAGCGCCAGGCTGTCACCAATCCGCAAAATACCCTTTTTGCTATTAAGCGTTTGATTGGTAGGATGTTTAAAGACGATGTTGTACAACGTGATGTCGACATGGTGCCCTATAAAATTGTTCAGGCAGACAACGGTGATGCCTGGGTTGAAGTAAATGGCAAGAAGATGGCGCCACCGGAGATTTCAGCGAAGATTCTGCAGAAGATGAAGAAGACGGCTGAAGACTATCTGGGTGAGACCGTGACAGAAGCAGTCATTACCGTCCCTGCCTACTTTAATGACTCTCAGCGACAGGCTACCAAAGATGCTGGCCGTATTGCAGGTCTTGAGGTTAAACGCATCATCAATGAGCCAACAGCCGCCGCGCTTGCCTATGGCATGGATAAAAAACGTGGCGATCAGACATTGGCGGTCTACGACTTGGGTGGTGGTACCTTTGATATTTCCATCATTGAGATCGCTGAGATTGATGGTGAGCACCAGTTTGAGGTGCTATCGACGAATGGTGATACCTTCCTCGGTGGTGAAGATTTTGATATGCGTATCATCGACTATCTGGTGGACGAGTTCAAAAAGGGCCAGGGCTTCGATCTGCGCAATGACCCACTGGCCCTGCAACGCCTGAAAGAGGGCGCTGAGAAGGCCAAAATCGAACTCTCATCAAGCCAGCAGACCGATATCAATCTGCCTTACATTACAGCGGATGCCAGCGGTCCCAAACATCTCAATATCAAACTGACCCGTTCGAAACTGGAGTCGTTGGTGGAGGAGTTGGTGACACGTACCATTGAACCCTGCAAGCTGGCTCTGAAAGATGCCGGTATCGCAGCTTCCAAGATCGATGAAGTGATCCTGGTCGGTGGTCAATCCCGGATGCCTAAAGTACAGGATGCGGTCAAGACCTTCTTTGACAAAGAGCCTCGCAAGGATGTAAATCCGGATGAGGCAGTCGCTATTGGTGCAGCGATTCAAGGTGGCGTATTGGGCGGTGAGGTGACAGATGTACTGCTCCTTGACGTAACACCACTTTCGCTTGGTATCGAGACACTCGGTGGGGTGATGACTAAATTGATCGAGAAAAACACCACCATTCCAACCAGTGCCTCTCAAGTATTCTCCACCGCAGATGACAATCAGACAGCGGTGACAGTACATGTGCTGCAGGGTGAACGGGAACAGGCAGGGGCCAATAAATCCCTGGGTCGTTTCGATCTGAGTGATATTCCACCTGCCCCCCGTGGTGTGCCACAGATCGAGGTCAGCTTCGATATCGATGCCAACGGTATTCTCAATGTTTCCGCTAAGGACAAGGCGACCGGTAAAGAGCAGTCGATCATCATCAAGGCCTCTTCCGGCCTCAGTGATGATGAGGTCAGCCGGATGGTCAAAGATGCCGAGGCTCATGCCGATGAAGATCGTAAATTCCACGAGCTGATAGGTGCGCGGAATCAGGCGGATAGTATGATTCATGCAACCAGGAAGTCGATGGATGAGCTGGGTGAAGATAAGCTGGAAGCGGGTGAAAAAGAGGCGATTGACAGCGCGATCAAGGATCTTGAAGAGGTCATGAAGGGCGATGACAAAGAGGCCATTGAGGAGAAAACCAAAACCTTGGCTGAAGCCTCAGGTAAAATGGCCGAGCGACTCTATGCACAGAACAGTGCTGACACTGGTGCAGCTGAGGCTGGTGCGCCCGGAGCGCCCGGAGCTGAGCAAGAAAGTGCCCCCGGACAGGCAGATGACGATGTGGTTGATGCCGAATTCGAAGAGGTCAAAGACAATAAAAACTAGTCTGAGATACTAGTCGGATAAACCGTGCATCGGCCATTGGACCGATGCACGGTTTTTGGCTTTATATGCTGTAGAAATCAGTTAAATCTGAATGTGAAGGTTCAGGTTGTAAGGAATTGTTCCACACGGCTCTCGCATTATAATGACCGATACGATCGGGTTTTTAATACTCAAAAAGCAGTAAACAGATAATAACCATGGCAAAACGCGACTACTACGAAATTCTGGGCGTCAACAAGAATGCCAGCGAGGCTGAAATCAAAAAGGCCTATCGACGCCTTGCCATGAAATACCACCCGGACCGAAATACCGGTGATGCTGGTGAAGATGCAGAGTTGAAGTTCAAAGAGGCCAAGGAGGCCTATGAAGTATTAGCTGATGCGCAGAAGCGTGCTACCTATGATCAGTTTGGCCATGCCGGTGTCGATCCCAGTATGGGTGGTGGTTATGGCGGTGGGAATGCCAATTTTTCCGATATTTTCGGTGATGTATTTGGCGATATATTTGGTGGTGGCCGTGGCGGTGGTGGTGGCTCCCGGGTACACCGTGGCGCTGATTTGCGCTACAACCTACAGCTCTCTTTGGAGGATGCGGTTGCAGGCACGACGGTAAAGATCAGGGTGCCGACCCTGGTGAAATGCGACGTATGTGCCGGTAGCGGTGTAAAAAAGGGCTCCTCACCCAAGACATGTGATACCTGTGGCGGACATGGTCAGGTACGTATGCAGCAGGGATTCTTCTCTGTTCAGCAGACCTGTCCACGCTGCCATGGTAAAGGGACGATGATTGATGACCCTTGTTCAAACTGCCATGGACAGGGGCGTGTGCAGGAACACAAAACCCTTTCAGTTAAGGTACCTCCTGGTGTTGACTCAGGTGACCGCATCCGATTGGCCGGTGAAGGTGAGGCCGGAGAGAGCGGTGGACCTCCAGGCGATCTGTACGTACAGGTTGCGGTCAAGCCGCACGATATTTTCAACAGGGAAGACAACCACCTCTACTGTGAGGTCCCTATCAGCTTTGCTATCGCTGCCTTGGGGGGTGAGTTGGAAGTACCGACGCTCAACGGCAAAGTGATGCTGAAGATTCCTGCAGGTACCCAAACCGGTCGTCTGTTCCGGATGCGTGGTAAGGGTGTCAAACCAGTACGTGGTGGGCCGGTTGGTGATTTGATGTGTCGGGTACTGCTGGAGACGCCGATTAAGCTCACCTCTGAACAAGAAGATCTATTTAAACAACTCGACGAATCCATGAAAAGAGGCGGCGCAAAACACAGCCCCCATTCCACGAGTTGGGTGGGTGGTGTGAAAAAATTCTTTGAAAACATGGGTTTTTGAGCACGAAATACACAGAGGCGCAATGTATGACAAGAATCGCAGTAGTGGGTGCGGCAGGACGAATGGGAAAGTCTCTGGTCCAAGCGGTCGGCGAGGCGGAAGGATTGACCCTTGGGGCGGCCACAGAACGTCTTGAGAGCCCAGTACTTGGCCAGGATGCCGGTGAAATAGCGGGTATTGGCAGGCTCGGTGTTTCCTTGGCAGCCGATCTGAATGAAGTGCTCGATGATTTTGATGTGGTGATCGATTTCACCTCTCCGGTTGCTACCCTCTCCCATTTGGAGATTTGTAGAAAAGCAGGGAAGCGGATGGTTATCGGCACCACAGGCTTGAGTGAGACCGATAAACAGATCCTGAAGGGAGGGGCGGATGATATCGGTATCGTATTTGCGCCGAATATGAGCGTTGGGGTCAATCTCTGTTTCAAACTACTCGAGCTGGCATCTCGCGTGTTAGGGGATGAGGCTGATGTAGAGATCATTGAGGCCCATCATCGTCATAAGGTCGATGCGCCATCCGGTACAGCATTACGTATGGGTGAAGTGATTGCTGAGACACTGGGTCGAGATCTGAATAATTGCGCTGTATATGGACGCGAGGGGGCGACGGGTCCCCGTGACAGTAAAACCATTGGATTCGAGACAATCCGCGCCGGTGATGTTGTGGGTGAACACAGTGTCTGGTTTGCTATGGATGGAGAGAGGGTGGAAATTGCTCATAAAGCCTCGAGTCGGATGAATTTTGCTCGTGGCGCCATCCGTGCTGCCGGTTGGATAGCTTCTAAGCAGAATGGGCTGTTCGATATGCAGGATGTTCTGAGTCTTAGGTGAAAACAGACGAGTACCCTTGTAACTACTACTGAATATGAGGCACTTTATCCGCTTCTATCGGGTATTGTTTTTGATGAGCATACTCCTTATCGGTTGCAGTAGTGAGCCGCTGGATTCGGAGCAGCAACTGCGAACCTTGATCACAGATGGGGAAGTGGCCATTGAATCTCGCGACCTTTCAACTGTGCTGGAGATGGTCGATTCTCGATACCTGGATAAACAGCAGCGCGACTATCATCAGCTACGTGCATTACTGGCAGGTTACTTTTTGCGTCATCGATCAATTCATATCATTTCAAGGATTGAACGGATCGAAATAGAAACCGGGGGCGTTGCACAGGTTACGCTCTATGTCGGCCTCGCTGGATCACCACAGGAAAATGCCATGCCATTATCCCAATGGCGGGGAGATCTCATACATCTGCAGCTTCATGTTGTTCTTAGTGACGATGAGGCTTGGCTGGTCAGGGGTGCAGACTGGCGTCTTGCTCATCCCAGTGAACTGGTGCTTCCTGAGGGCTAAATAATTTTCTGAGCTGGCCCGAAACCTGCATTCAAAGCTGTTGACTACAACCAACTATGACAGGTTTGGCCATGGCTCAGATACCGACAATGAATCAGATTCAGGGTGGTAATCTTCAAACAACCACTTCAGGTGATAGCGATAGCAGCCTTCTGGAGGCCACTACGGAAGGGATGGCAATGGGTATTCCATTCTACCAGGCCTTACAAGAGTTACTTGTACAGGAGGGTGATGGACAACTGCTGCTAAGTCTACAGCCGGGGGTTGATACTGCTGCTCCAAGTCCTATGATTTTAGCCAAAGATGGCACGGTGTTGCCGTTCCAGCCACTCATTGACGGCAAATCCTTGCCGGTTTTGACTGACCAGGTACAGATACCCAGAGTTGAACAAGTCACAGACTTTGGAAGTCAGTTAAGAGCCACACAGCCACTGCAACCAGAATTTCTTACTCAAAGACTTTTTCAAGCAGATCAATCGATAAACCTGCCTGTTGCTGTCCCATCAGGTGAGGAAAGCAAGCTGTTATTGGATGCAGGGAGAGTAGCTGAGTCTGTCAGTCAATACTCAGCGGTCGCCATTCAACAGCCGTCTACAACGAGCCAAGCTGCCAGACCCACGATGCTTATGCCACTGGAGATGCCTGTGGGGCAACCTGGTTGGGACAAGGCAGTTGGAGAAAGAATTCAGTGGATGGTCAGTCAAAATATCCAACAAGCCGAAATCAAGTTGACTCCTCCCAATCTAGGTCCATTGGAGATAAAGATATCACTTCAGAATGACCAGACCACTGTCAGCTTTGTGGCAGCTCAAGCACCTACTCGTGAGGCACTGGAAGCATCAATTCCCCGCCTTAGGGAGATGTTTGGAGAGATCAATCTCAATCTTGCAAATGTCGATGTTGGCCAGCAGCAAACGGGTGAATCAACAGCAGATGGAAAGGCTGAATCGGGTTCGGGTAGACATATTGGCGATGAATTATCACCTCATGAGTCATTCACCGGGGAGGCTGGAGTGAGGATGGTTGACGGTATGGGTCTGTTGGATACCTATGCCTAGACTATGACACCATACTAGTGGTCTGGTTAACTGGTAAAATCGGTCGTCCGGCGTTCTCACGGATACCCCCCCTGCTCGTTATTGTAATCACGAATCAGTGAAAACAATTGTGACGTAACAGGCATCCTCACTTTCTCCATCTACCTTCCATCATCTTGGCTATTTCAAACTGATCGTCAGTAGGCGAGAATGGTCTTCCATGGGGAGGCTTAAACCTAGATTCCGCAGTTGACCAATGATACCTGACGTAAGGTAATGAAATGCAGCATCAAATAATGGATTATCCCCGCACCCATTGGATAAGCTTTGTGATGCTACATGAATTTGTGGAAAATCCATGTTCAACTGTGGATTCTAGGTTAAATCGGAATGTCTGATGCGATTCATTAAACTCTTTGTTGTTATTCTAATCATGATGCTGGGTGCGGTCTTTACCGTGCTCAATGCTGACTTGGTAGAGGTAAACTACTACTTTGGTAGCCGAGAGCTTCCGTTATCATTGATTGTGACCGCTGCTCTGGGGATGGGAGTCATTTTGGGTGTAATAGCTGGAATGGGCAGGGTGCTTGGACTTAAGCGGGAAGTAAACCTCCTCAAACGACGCGGTCAAGTAGTCAGCGAGGAAGTAAAAAACCTTCGTGCCCTGCCATTGAAGGAGCAGTGAGAGAGACCCTTTATGTGCTTTCTACGCTTTCCCCACTGTTGCTGCACTGAAACTATCGAGTTTTACGATGCCGGAGGCATGAATATACGGGTGTCGTACGATGCTTGAGTTGCTGCTGCTATTGCTACCTGTTGCTGCAGCCTCTGGTTGGTATACGGCTCGGCGCGGAATGGCGACAAAAAAACAGAAAAAACCGCAAGAGATTTCTCCCGTCTATTTTAAAGGCCTCAACTATCTGTTGAATGAACAGCCGGATAAAGCAATCGATCTGTTCATCGAGCTGTTGGATGTGGATAGCGATACAGTGGAAACTCATTTGGCACTGGGTAATTTATTTCGCCGTCGTGGCGAGGTGGATCGGGCGATCCGTATTCACCAGAATCTGATAGCCAGACCCAGTCTCAGTCGTGAACAACGTGCTCAGGCTCTCCTTGAACTGGGCCAGGACTATATGCGTGCTGGCCTGTTTGATCGTGCGGAAAACCTGTTTTTGGAGCTAACTGAGCTGAGACTCTATAACGAACAGGCCTATGTTTTTCTGTTAGAGATATACCAACAGGAGAAAGATTGGTTGCGATGTCTTGAAGTCGCGGAAAAAATCACTGTTTCTCACTATCCTACGCTGCATAACGCAATTGCCCACTTCTACTGCGAACTGGCTGAGCAGATGTTGTCGCAGCAGAATATTGCGGCGGCTGAGGGCTATCTCAAACGTGCTCAGCAGGTGCAGCGAAGTAATGTGCGCGCACTTCTTTTGCAGGGAGAAATCGATTATGCACGAGGTGATTGCAGATCGGTTGTTCGATTATTGCGCCAGGCTGAGGTTTACGATCCTGCCTATCTGTCAGAGGTTCTGCCCAGACTTGTAGAGTGCTACAGAAAATTGGGTCTGCAACAGGAGTTGTTTGAGTATTTACAGCAACTGTATGAGCGTCACCACTGCACTGAAGTGATGCTGATACTCTCAGAAATGGTCGCTGATAAAGAGGGAGAGAGCGCGGCGGTTGACTCAATGCTCAGGCATCTGGAGGAGTCACCGGACCTAAAAGGTCTGGAGCGGTTGGTCAGATTGAATTTACAGCGTGGTGAAGAGAGTCCTCGGGAGACCCTTGAAGTCCTGTTGCAATCAGTGATGAAGTTGCTCGATAAGCAACCGGCCTATCAGTGTGAGCATTGTGGTTTTACGGCAAAAAAACTGCATTGGCACTGCCCGAGCTGTAAGACGTGGGGAGAGATAAAACCCCAACAAGGATTGACGCGTACTAGTACTCCTTCAAGATGATAAATAGCAATGAGGTGGAATTTGCATGAATAGTGGAGACTCAAGGGTCATTGTTGCACTCGATTACCCTCAGCAGGATAAGGCTCTGAGTCTTGTTGATCGGCTGCATCCCTCGCTCTGCCGGCTTAAGGTAGGAAAAGAGATGTTTACCCGTCTTGGTCCTCCCTTTGTCGAGGCATTGAGGCAGCGTGGTTATGACGTCTTTCTAGATCTGAAATTCCATGATATCCCCAATACAGTGGCGGCAGCTTGTGATGCAGCAGCGGATCTAGGTGTGTGGATGATGAATCTGCATGCTTCGGGTGGCCGCAGAATGATGGAGGTAGCACGGGAACGTTTAGAGACCCGCACAAACCGGCCGCTGCTTGTGGCGGTCACAATTCTGACCAGCCTTGCTACTGAAGAGATCCACGAAATCGGTTTCAGTGGTGACCCTGCAGAAAATGTACTTCGATTGGCTGAATTAACCCGTCAGGCCGGACTGGATGGTGTTGTTTGCTCTCCCAGGGAGGCGATGGCATTGCGACAGGGACTGGGCGATGATTTTCTTCTGGTAACGCCTGGTGTTCGGCCGAAACTTGCTACTCAGGATGATCAGCGACGTGTCATGACACCCGGTGAAGCGATCAGCTCAGGATCGAGTTATCTCGTTGTCGGAAGACCTATCACCGGTGCTGATGACCCAATTCAAGCTCTGCAGGCAATTAATGATGAGATCACGGCTCATCTGTGATCTTTTGAAGGGGAAGATGAGTCTGTCGACATGACCCCAATGACGTGATCAGGGATAGAGTACAAATATCCCTGTATGATTAGCGGAGGCAACATGGCCTCTGTTATCAGCAATAGGCAGTGTCGGTTAAACAATGACCTTGTCAGTAAGTAGGACCTTGAAGGAGTTATGATGGTTAAGAAGATTCGAAAAGCGGTTTTTCCTGTCGCTGGAATGGGAACCCGTTTTCTTCCGGCAACCAAGGCAAACCCAAAGGAGATGCTGCCTGTGGTGGATAAGCCGCTGATTCAATATGCAGCGGAGGAAGCGGAAGAGGCAGGGGTTCAATCATTGGTGTTTGTTACAGGCCGCAATAAGCGTTCTATTCCCGACCATTTTGATAAGGCCTACGAGTTGGAGAGTGAGCTGAAGGAGGCGGGTAAGACCGACCTGTTGCAGAAGGTTCAGAACGTTCTGCCCACCGATGTGAGTTGTATCTACCTAAGACAGGCAGAAGCCCTGGGACTTGGACATGCAGTGCTTTGTGCTGAGTCCGTTGTGGCGGATGAACCCTTTGCGGTCATCCTGGCAGACGACTTAATCCGTGGTGATGATGGCGTTGGCGCCATTGCCCAAATGGCTAAGATCTACGAACGATACCAGTGCAGCGTGATACTGGTCGAGGAGGTCCCGCCACAAGATACTGGGAAGTACGGTATTGTCGAAGTGGAGGATGATGATGGCGAGACAGCGATAGTCACCTCAATTGTGGAAAAACCCAAGCCGGAAGAAGCGCCTTCAAACTTGGCCGTTGTAGGGCGCTATATACTCACGCCGCGCATATTTGATTTGCTCAAACAAACAGGCCGCGGCGCAGGTGGCGAAATTCAGCTGACCGATGCTATCGCCGAACTGTTGAAATATGAAAAGGTCAGGGTCTATCGAGTGAAGGGTAAACGCTACGATTGTGGGAGCAAGCTCGGCTATCTGGAGGCGACGGTCGAATATGCACTATTGCACCAGGAGTTGGGTGATGACTTCCGTGATTATCTGAGTGAGTTATCCAAGACAATATAAAACACAGTTCAGTTGCTTCCTCTTACGGGGCTGATGAATGATGACTTCCCTCCCTTTTTGGGGAGCTGAACTGAATAGTTTAATGTAAAAAGGCCGCACGAATGCGGCCTTTTGTCTGTTTGGTACTCCCTAGGGGACTCGAACCCCTGTTACCGGCGTGAGAGGCCAGCGTCCTAACCACTAGACGAAGGGAGCAGTTTCTCACGAAAGGCGGTATTATACTGACTTGGTTGCCAGGCTCAATCACCTGGTTGAAAAAAAAATTCTATTGGTCGTACCTTTGAAACAAGCTGCCAAGTGGCTGAAAACAAAATTTTCTGGATTGATTAACAGTACAGCGTCACCCGCTGGGCTGGGAAATAGGAATCCCGTGACACCCATCGTCATACCGAGGGATGAGCATAATGTTTCCCGTGCAAACATCAGTAGAAATGCGGTAAAAGTGCTCTACCGGCTACAAAATGCAGGATATGAGGCCTATCTTGTCGGGGGGGGTGTGCGTGATCTTTTACTCGGCCGCGAACCCAAGGATTTTGATGTGGCCACCAATGCCTTACCGGAAGAGGTCAAGGCGGCATTCGGTAATTGTCGACTGATTGGCAGACGATTTCGCCTCGCTCACGTCCACTTCGGTCGGGAGATTATCGAAGTTGCTACATTTCGCAGTAATCAGCAGGATTCACAGGATGGAGAGCGTCAAGTAGAGAATGGCAGGATTCTCCGTGACAACGTCTACGGTACTTTGGAAGAGGATGCCCAACGCCGTGATTTCACCATCAATGCGCTCTACTATGATGTCGGCGATTTCTCTGTCGTTGATTTTGCTAATGGCATGTCTGACCTTGAGCATGGCGTCATTCGCCTGTTGGGTGATGTAGAGAGTCGCTTTAGAGAAGACCCTGTGCGACTGTTAAGGGCGGTTAGATTTGCCGCAAAGTTGGGTTTTATCATCGATCCTGAAACAGAGTCGCCGATGGAGCATCTGGCGCCACTGCTTGAGGATGTACCCTCAGCCAGACTCTATGAAGAGGTGTTGAAACTCTTTCTTGGTGGTTCAGCCTTGGCGACCTTCGAGAAATTACGTCATTACGGGCTTTTCGGCCAGCTTTTTCCCGCCACGGAAGAGGCGCTCTCCCATGAAGATCATGAATTTCCAATTACCTTCGTCAACCGGGGATTGGCCAATACCGATACGCGACTGCAGGAGAATAAGTCGGTTACGCCGGCATTCCTGTTCGCTGTTCTACTCTGGGAACCTGTCAGGCTCGGGTATGAGGCACTGCTCGCACAGGAGATCGAACCGGCAGAGGCGTTGCAGACAGCAGCCAATAATGTCTTAAGTGAACAGATTAAATGTCTATCCATTCCAAAGCGATTCAGTTATCCGATGCGCGACATCTGGCAAATGCAGCCAAGATTTTTACAACGTCAGGGTAAGCGACCGCACCGTCTACTCACACATCCAAAGTTTCGTGCAGCCTATGACTTCCTTCTGTTGCGTGCAGAAGCAGGGGAAGTTGAACGGGAATTGGCAGATTGGTGGACAAGGTTTCAGGATGCCAATGGTCAGCAGAAGCAGAGTATGACTGAACAGGGACGAAGAGGCAGAAGCAGACGACGAAGACGCCATTCAAAGAGTAAAAGCACAACAGATGAGTAGTGTTGATGCGGTAACTGCCTATATTGGATTGGGCAGTAATCTGGAAGATCCCAGACAACAGGTTCAAACCGCATTGCAGGAGCTTTTGGTACTATCGAGTTCGTGCTTACTCAATTGCTCATCACTCTATAAGAGTCGGCCTGTTGGTCCTCAGCATCAGCCAGATTACATCAATGCTGTCGCTACAATCTTGACTACCCTCGATCCCTATCAGTTACTTGATCACCTGCAGGCCCTCGAACAGGTTCATGGTCGGGTTCGAGATGGAGAGCGATGGGGTCCACGCACACTCGACCTTGATCTGTTGCTGTATGGGGATAGCATGATCAATACACCACGCTTGCAGATACCCCATCCTGAGATGGTAAACAGGGCCTTCGTTCTTCTTCCTTTAAGTGAAATAGCTCCTATGGAGATGGAGATTCCAGGTAAGGGCGTGCTAAAAAGCTTGTTAGAGGATCTTGCGGAGGGTGGTATTGAACGGCTTGAGTGATAAGCCTCGCTTTATTGTCGTGGAGGGACCAATCGGGGTTGGAAAGACCAGTTTGGTACATCGCTTGGCAAACCATTTCGGTAGTGAAATGTTATTGGAAGGTGCGGATGAGAACCCTTTTCTGGGACGTTTTTACGAAAATCCGAGAGAGGCGGCTCTTCCCGCACAACTGTTCTTTCTGTTTCAGCGCAGTCGTCAATGGAATGAGCTATCGCAGCTTGATATGTTCCGTCAGCATCTTATTGCCGACTTCATGCTTGAAAAAGATCGCCTTTTTGCACAGATCAATCTTGATCGTGATGAGCTGCAACTCTATGAGCAGGTCTATGATCGTCTCACCTTGCAGGCACCTCCACCGGATCTGGTAGTCTATCTACAGGCCCCTGTGGAAATACTCATGAAACGGATACGGCAGAGGGCACGACCTGAGGAGCAGACTATTGAGCGAGGTTATCTCCAACAACTATGTGATGCCTATGCCGATTTTTTCTACTATTATGATCGTTCACGGTTACTGATCATCAATGCAGCAGAGATCAACCCATTGCAAAGAGAGGACGACTTCCAGTTACTGCTGGAACATATCTGCAACCCAGGAGCTGAAAGGCGCTATTTAAACCTGAATACGTAAGACCCGATTCAACCAGGTTGGACTATCCCTCTAACAAAGGTCTGAGTTAATTCAACACCCTCCCTATGCAACAAATCTTCACACTGAGGCCAAATGAGTAAACAATCCATTACTGTCAGAAGCTTGATTGAGATGAAATCAGCTGGTGAAAAGATCTGTGTTCTGACCAGCTACGATGCCAGTTTTACCCGCCTTATTGAAGCGGCTGGTATTGAGGTGATTCTGGTTGGAGACTCACTCGGGATGGTGATCCAAGGCCAGGAGAGCACCTTGCCCGTGACCTTGGACGAGATGATCTACCATACCGGTAATGTAGCGCGAGCAAGACAATCAGTACTGTTGATTGCTGACATGCCTTTCATGAGCTATCGCACACCTGGCCTGGCGATGGAGTCAGCAGGACGACTGATGAAGGAGGGTGGCGCCCACATGGTCAAGCTGGAGGGCGGTGCAAATCAACTTGAGGCGATTCGTCAAATTTCATCCCAAGGTATACCTGTGTGTGGGCATTTGGGCTTGCTACCTCAATCTGTTCACAAGTTAGGCGGATATCGTGTACAGGGACGGGAGCAACAGGATGCCTCTCAAATTCGCGAAGATGCCAGGCTGTTGCAGGAAGCGGGAGTCGATCTGCTGGTGCTTGAATGTGTTCCTGATAGTTTGGCGGCGCAGATCGCCAGCGATTTAACCATTCCAGTGATTGGTATTGGCGCAGGTGCGCAATGCGACGGACAGGTGTTGGTGTTGTATGACATGTTAGGCATAAATCCGCATCCACCACGCTTTGTGAAAGATTTTCTGCAATCGGGACGGACCATACAGGAAGCCTTGCAGGCCTATGCAGATGCGGTCAAGGAAGGCAGTTTTCCTGCAAAAGAACACAGTTTCAAGTGAGGTCCGGGTTGGAAACGATAGCTGATATCGAACAGTTACGACAACTTATACAGGGTTGGCATCGTGCAGGAGAGCGGATCGGATTCGTACCAACCATGGGCAATCTCCATGAAGGACATCTGGCGCTGGTTAAGGAGGCAAAGAAAAGGGGTGACCGCTGCGTAGTGAGTATTTTCGTCAATCCCATGCAGTTCAGTGCCGGGGAGGACTACGATAGCTATCCTCGTACCCTTGAGCAGGACCAGGCCATATTAGAGGGTGCAGGTGTCGATCTATTGTTTGCGCCATCGGCAGCCGCTGTCTACCCAGCCGGCAACGGCGTACAGACCCGTGTAGAGGTGCCCGGCATATCCGATATTCTCTGTGGCGCGAGTCGTAAGGGCCATTTTATTGGTGTTGCCACAATTGTTTGCAAACTCTTTAATTACGTACAGCCGGATCTGGCTGTGTTTGGCGAAAAGGATTTTCAGCAGTTGATGGTGATCCGGCGAATGGTTACAGACTTGGCGATGCCCATCGAAATTGTAGGGTTAAAGACAGTCCGAGAGGCAGATGGATTAGCCAAAAGCTCGCGCAACGGCTATCTTTCGACAGATGGGCGCGACAAAGCGCCAAAGCTCTATGAGACCCTGAAACTGACGGCTAAAGCGATTGCAGAGGGTGACCGGGATTTCAGTCGTTTGGAGGCAAATGGCTTGGAAATACTCCAGACTGCAGGTTTTCGCCCAGACTATTTCACGATTCGTCGCGCGGATGACTTAGCACTCCCTTCCCAGCAAGATCGTGATTTGGTTATTCTTGCAGCGGCCTATATGGGAACTACTCGGCTGATAGATAATCTAAATGCTGCATAGCAACATTTTTAATTGCTAGGCGGACCAAGATCACGGATAATCGGAAATTCGTTTGGCCTGGTTCGTGGTGGTTCGTTCGACCCAGGTTGATGAGAAACAGTTACATTCACCCAAGATAGGGCATGAAACCCATGCAGCTGACAGTACTCAAGTGCAAGCTACACCGAGCCTGTGTCACTCATTCCGAGTTGGACTATGAAGGCTCGTGTGCCATCGATGCCGACCTCATGAAGTTGGCCGGAATCCATGAGTACGAACAGATTCAGATTTATAATGTGACGAATGGTGAACGTTTTACCACCTATGCCATTCTGGCTGAGGCTGGGTCGCGGGTGATTTCTGTCAATGGTGCCGCAGCACATAAGGCTCAACCGGGTGATCGGATTATCATCTGCGCCTATGCCGGCTTGGATAGTGATGAAATGGCACGGTTCAAGCCCTCCCTGGTTTATCTCGATGAGCTGAACAAGGTGATAGGAACTGGCGATGCAATCCCTATCCAAGCAGCTTAGTATTTTTCAGCTTTCCTGATAAGCACATTGTGCCCTGTAGGGTGCAGCCCAACCGCACCGATTAACAGCAACAGATCCCTATTTCATTCGGATGGCAGGCAACGAGATTGTCTGTCTTACAGTTTGATCCAGCATGGCCATGGTGCGGCAGGGCCGCACCCTACGATGTAACGAACAGGATGCAGCCATGTAGTTTGGGGTTATCTTTATCTACAGACCCGGTTCATCGATGGCTGTCTGATAGAGTTCCAGATAGTGCTGAGCACTGGCCTCCCAACTGAAATCCTGTTGCATGCCGTTTCGGGCAAGAATCTCCCAGTCGGTGGAAGAGCGTCGATAGAAGTTGATTGCGTGTTCTACTGCCCCCCACAAACTGCTGCCGTCCGTGTTGTCAAAGACAAACCCGGTTGCCGTACCGTTCGCCAGTGAGGTTGGGTCAACGTCAACCACTGTGTCTGCCAGTCCCCCGGTTCGGCGTACGATGGGTACAGTACCGTATCTCAGGCTGAACATCTGATTCAATCCACAAGGTTCGAAGCGAGAGGGCATCAGAAAACAGTCGCATCCTGCTTCAATACGGTGAGACAAACCTTCGTCGTAGCCTATGAACACACCGACCCGGCTGTGGTAACGGTTGCTGATCTTTTCCAGTGAGTGCTCCAGGTCTTTGTCTCCCGATCCCAGCATCACCAGTTGTGAGCCTGAATCCATGATCCCAGGGAGAACCTGGAGAATCAGGTCTACCCCTTTCTGGTCCACCAGCCGGCCTATGTAACCGAATAATTGGATATGCGCATCTTCAGGAAGCCCATACTCCCGCTGCAGGGCGAGTTTGTTTTGCTGTTTGTTACGAAAGCTCTCCGCTGAAAAGGCCGTGGCGATATGACGATCCTGTTGTGGATCCCATTCGTGGTAATCGATACCGTTGAGGACGCCACTGAAATGGTTTTCACGATGGATTAACAGGCCCTCAAGACCATATCCGAATTCTGCGGTCTTGATCTCTTCAGCATAGGTTGGGCTGACCGTATTCACTCGGTCTGAGAGCGCAATCCCCCCTTTGATGAATGAGAGTTGGTTATGGAATTCGAGTGCTGTATAGGACCAGAGGTGGTCAGGGAGTCCGAGGCGGATAAATGTGGCTTGATCAAAAAGCCCTTGATAGGCCAGATTGTGTATGGTGAACAAGGTTGCCGGTCGTTTCTCCTCACCTGATAGCAGTGGGGCAATCAGACCGGTCTGCCAGTCGTTTGCATGTATCACGTCAGGTTGCCAGTCGAGTTCCATTCGATTCATCGCAAATGCTGCCACAGCACGACAAAACAGGGTGAATCGCTCTGCATTGTCTGGCCAATTCAAGCCTTCTGGCGAGAGATAGGGATTGCCTGGACGATCAAACCAATGGGGGGCATCTACAACATAGAGGGGGACATTGTGAGGGCCGCAGCTACCCTGCAATAGATTGACGGGCCCAGGCTCTTCTTCAATCTCTATATGGGCCAGGTGTTGCAGGTCGTTAGCTTTCTTCAGCACATCCGGATAACCGGGGAGTATCAGTCTGCAATCATGGTCTAAGTGGTTCAGAGCGACCGGTAGACTACCGGCAACATCGGCGAGTCCTCCTGTTTTAATCAAGGGTGTGGCTTCGCTGCTGGCAAACAGGATCTTCATGAACTTTTGTTATCCTTATTTTTTTATATGCCCGAATCCACAGATTCAGGTTAAATGTTCGATCTATGTAAGCATTTTATCACCTGATACCCTCCATGGGCCATGTCGGCTAATCAATGGTTTTTAAAATGACCTGTTACTGATTAGGGACACGGGTTGCATAGGTTTCCCATTCATACACGGAATAGGGTATCTTCTCATCTGAGTACGCATTTAGTAACAAAGAAACAGTCTACAAATCTACAGACCTTTCGATCATGACAGAGATAAATCAGACAGAAGAATGGATGGCCCTAGCGAAACACTGGGCTGAGGTTGAGCCCCTGCTGATGCGTGATCTTTTTCACGAGGGACCGGAGCGATCGGAACAGATGAGCATTAGGCAATGCGGTATTCTGCTCGACTACTCTAAAAACCGTGTCACCACAAGATCAATGAATCTCCTGCTTGCCTTGGCTCAAGCGTCTGATGTTGATGGTTGGCGGCGGCGCATGTTCACCGGTGAGCGATTAAACATCACTGAGAACAGAGCTGTATTGCATGTTGCTTTGAGAAATCGCGGTAACCACCCTATCTGGTTCGATGGGGAGGATGTGATGCCTGGTGTGAATGCGGTTTTGCAGAAGATCGAGGCATTCACCAACTCGGTACGTTCTGGAGAATGGAAAGGGTATACCGGTAAGACGATTACTGATGTAGTGAATATCGGTATTGGTGGTTCGAACCTGGGTCCCCTTATGGTCTGCGAAGCGCTTAAGCACTACCAGAAACCGGAATTACGGGTGCATTTTGTTTCGAATGTGGATGCAACCCATATTGTAGAGACAGTCAATTCATTAGACCCGGAAACCACACTTTTTATTGTTGCTTCCAAGACATTCACTACCCAGGAAACATTGACTAATGCACTGACTGCCCGAGCGTGGCTACTGGACAAACTGCAGGATAAAGCAGCGGTTGCGCGGCATTTCGTGGCTGTCTCCACCCATGCTGAGCAGGTGTCTCAGTTCGGTATAGATACGGCCAATATGTTCGAATTCTGGGACTGGGTAGGTGGACGTTACTCTCTCTGGTCAGCGATAGGATTACCCATTGCTTTGGCCATTGGAATGTCGAGGTTCTATGAGCTGTTGCAGGGTGCACATGAGATGGATGAGCATTTTCTGCATGCGGATCTTTCAGAAAACATGCCCGTAATCATGGCACTGCTGGGTATCTGGTACGCTGATTTCGCACAGGCACGTACCCATGCCATCTTGCCTTATGATCAGTATCTTCGCTATTTACCTGACTATCTGCAGCAGGCGGATATGGAGAGCAACGGTAAGCGAGTAACCCGTTTTGGTCGTCCCGTCAGCTATCCTACAGGGCCGGTGATTTGGGGTACGGCAGGTACAGATGGACAGCATGCTTATTACCAGTTGATTCATCAGGGAACGCAACTCATTCCCTGCGATTTTATAATCCCAGTCAACAGCCACAATGAATCGGGAGACCATCACCAAAAGTTATTTGCCAACTGTCTGGCGCAGAGTGAGGCATTGATGCGGGGTAAAACCCGCACTGAAGCACGAGAAGAGATGGAACAGGAAGGTCTTGATCCGGAAAAAATCGTGGACCTGTTACCCCATAAGATATTTCCGGGTAACCGCCCCTCCAATACTCTTCTTGTGGACAGGATAACCCCATCATGCCTGGGTTCGCTGATTGCTTTATATGAGCATAAAATCTTCATTCAGGGGGTGATCTGGCGGGTCAACTCTTTTGATCAATGGGGCGTGGAATTAGGTAAGCAGTTGGCCGGTGTGATCCTGCCGGAACTGATGGATGAGGACAAATCATCAACCCACGATAGCTCCACACGCGGTTTGATTACCTATTTTCACCGTCACCGAGGGAAATGAGGGCCACCCAATAGAGCCATTGTCCAAAGATTACCTGAAGAGGAGTGTGAGACTGGAAAATTTATTTTTTCCGTGGCCCTAAGCCTGCATTGTTAGTCTTCTTTGCATCATCCGGTTGAATCCCTCAACCGGATGATGCTGCAATCAACGGTGATCTTGGTCAATACCAACTCATTGAAGATAAGGCATATACTTCAATATTACCCCTGTTCCTTCTGAAGCAATATCGCTCCGAGTGGCGGTATGGTCAGAATGATTGACTGATCACGCCCCATCCAGGGTGTTTCGTCTGACACCAGGGCATTCCCATTTCCCATATTGCTACCACCATAAAATTCTGAATCCGAGTTCATGATCTCTCGGTAAACCCCCGGGTAGTTCACGCCAATCCTGTAATCCTCTCTTGGTACGGGGGTGAAGTTGAGTATGGTCAGCAACTCATTTCCATTCCGGTCCTTGCGAAGATAGCTGAGAATCGACTGTGAGCTGTCATGGCAATCGATCCAGTCGAATCCAGGGTACTCGAACTCAACTTGATGCAGTGCCGGTAACGATTTATAGAGCCGGTTGAGATCAGTCAGTAATGTCGTGATACCTTGGTGATAGGGATGGTCCTGCAGAAACCAATCCAGTGCCTCGCCCTCATTCCACTCCCGCCCTTGGGCGAACTCTGCACCCATGAAGAGTAGCTTCTTTCCGGGGTAGGTGAACATGTAGGTATAGAGGAGACGCAGATTGGCGAATTTCTGCCAGTCATCGCCAGGCATCTTATCGATCATCGAGCCTTTGCCGTGGACTACCTCATCATGGGAGAAAGGCAGTACAAAATTCTCGGTGAAGGCATATAACAAGCCAAACGTGAGCAGGTCGTGATGATAGTGACGGTAGATAGGATCCTGCGATGTATAGGAGAGGGTATCGTGCATCCAACCCATATTCCACTTCATACTGAAGCCGAGGCCTCCCAGCCAGGTGGGGCGTGAGACCTGAGGCCAGGCGGTAGACTCTTCTGCAACCATCAGGGTGCCGGGATGGATGTCATGGGTGACGCTGTTGAGTTCACGTAAAAAGTCGACCGCTTCCAGGTTCTCCCGTCCGCCATACTGATTGGGAACCCAGTCGCCCGCTTCACGGGAGTAGTCGAGATAGAGCATGGAGGCTACAGCATCGACGCGTAAGCCATCGATGTGGAACTCCTCAAGCCAGTAGATGGCGCTGGAGATCAGAAAATTACGGACCTCATTGCGGCCGAAGTTAAAGATTAATGTACCCCAGTCGCGATGTTCTCCCTTGCGTGGATCTTCATGCTCATAGAGGGCAGAACCATCGAATTGGGCCAGTGCATGTCGGTCCCGTGGAAAGTGAGCGGGTACCCAGTCAAGCAGAACACCGATACCATTTTGGTGGAAATAATCAATAAAATAGCGGAAATCGTCGGGTGTGCCGAACCGACTGGTGGGTGCAAAGTAGCCGGTAGTCTGATAGCCCCATGAGCCATCCAAAGGGTGTTCGGTGATCGGTAGAAGCTCAATATGGGTAAACCCGATCGTCTTGACATGATCGCACAGTTGATGGGCGAGATCTCGATAGTTGAGGAATTCTCCCTTCTCATTCCTGCGCCAGGAACCGAGATGGACCTCATAGACCGACATCGGCTCCTGTTGCCAGTTAGCGTTGACTCGGCCATTTATCCAAGCGTCATCACTCCAAGCATAATCGCTGTTTGATACCACGATGGCTGCTGTTTCCGGTCGGCACTGAAACAGATTTCCGTAGGGATCTGTTCTCAAAGATAAGTTACCTGCTTGGGTACGTATTTCGAATTTATAGAAGTTGCCGGTCTCCAGTTCGGGAATGAACAGCTCCCATACCCCTGAGCCACCTCTTGAGCGCATCGGATGGGCTCTTCCATCCCATTGATTGAAGTTTCCCACCACCGATACCCTGGCTGCGTTTGGTGCCCAGACGGCAAACAGAACCCCTTTTACGCCCTCTGCTTCATGCAGGTGAGAACCAAAGAAGCGGTAAGCATGACGATGTTTTCCTTCATTGAAGAGATGGATGTCGAATTCCGGCAATTGGGGGGCAAAGCAGTAGGGATCGTGGGTTTTGTTGATCTGGCCCGATTTATCCTGCCATTCAAGTAGGTAGTGTTCGCCGACCTCATCGGTAGGTTGTTCCAACTCAAAAAAATCTGTACCTGCTACTCGTTTCAAGGGCGTTTGGCTGTTCGCCAGGTTGACTTTTTCTGCCAATGGCATAAATACCCGTATTCGACAGTTATCTCCACTGACATGCCGGCCAAGAACCTCGAAGGGGTCATGGTGGCGGGCATCAATGATCCGCTGTAATGCCTCTGGGATTGTGTTAGTCATATCTAAGAAAACCTGCTTCTTCTGGTACGCCTTGAAGGGAACATGATGTTAACATAGCTGCTCTCCTGTCTCACAAATAGGTTCACTTATGGCAGGACAGGATACAATGATTAACCCATCTACTCCCTAGTAGAAACAGCAGTAAACTTTGGCCAGCCTCGGCCATGGAGGAGTGTTCGATGACTGACCAGAGTCCACGTTTTGTCAGCCGGTTGACTCGTAATACCCTGGCCTTGATTTTGGCAGGGGGGCGTGGTTCCCGACTCAAACACCTGACCAAATGGCGATCAAAGCCGGCAGTCCCTTTTGGTGGAAAATTCAGAATCGTCGATTTTCCCCTCTCCAACTGTATCAATTCGGGTATACGCCGGGTTGGAGTGCTAACCCAGTATAAGGCTCACTCACTGCTATTGCATATACAACGTGGGTGGGGGTTTCTGCGAGGTGAATTCGGTGAATTCGTCGAGTTACTGCCGGCACAGCAACGGATAGAGAGCAGTTGGTATGAAGGTACAGCAGATGCCGTCTATCAAAATCTGGATATTCTCCGCAGCCATAATCCTGACTATGTATTGATTCTGGCAGGAGACCATATCTATAAGATGGACTATGGGACGATGATTGCCGAACACGTAGAGTCCGGTGCCGATATGACAGTCGGGTGTCTCACGGTCGATCTTGAAAGCGCCAAGGAGTTTGGTGTGATGACCGTCGATGCAGACGACTGGGTTGTGGATTTCCATGAGAAACCGGCTAATCCAAAGCCAATACCTGGAAAGGACAATGAGGCATTGGCCTCCATGGGAATTTACGTATTCAATCGTAAATTTCTATTTGAGCAGCTGATTAGGGACGCGGACACACCCGATTCGTCCCACGATTTCGGCAAAGATATTATTCCCAAGGTCATCGAGAAGTATCGTGTACTGGCGTATCGATTCAAAGATAGCACCAGTGATAAACAGGCCTATTGGCGGGATGTGGGTACCATCGATGCCTTCTGGACCTCAAATCTGGAACTAATAGGCGTCACACCCCCCCTTAACCTCTATGACCGGAGCTGGCCGATCTGGACCTATCAGGAGCAGCTGCCACCGGCAAAATTCGTCTTTGACGATGAGGAACGCAGAGGCATGGCAGTAGATTCCATGGTGTCGGGTGGATGCGTTATCTCTGGGGCAAAGGTGATGAACTCGCTGCTGTTCTCCAATGTAAGGGTCAACTCCTACAGTGAAGTGAATGAGACGGTAGTGTTACCCGATGTCAATATTGGGCGTAATTGCAAGATTAGCAAAGCAGTGATAGATCGTGGCTGTGATATACCCGAGGGCACCAACATCGGTGAAGACCCTGTTGCGGATGCGGAGCGCTTTTATGTGAGTGAAAAAGGTATCGTGTTGGTAACGCCGGAAATGCTGGGTCAGGTTATTCACCATGTCAGATAAAGGCGTTCAAGACAGCCGCCTACAGGTGGTTTTATGCTGGCATATGCATCAGCCCTACTATAAAGGCCCGGAAGACAGTGACTACCTGTTGCCTTGGGTCTATCTGCATGGCATCAAAGACTATGCAGATATGGCAGCGCATCTTGAGCATACGCCGGAAGCCAAAGCAGTGGTTAACTTTGCTCCCGTTTTGCTAGAACAGATCGATGACTATGCTAATCAGGTCGAGGCTTGGATAGATAGAGGCACCTTGATTCGAGATCCGTTGTTGGCTGCCCTTGCCGGACCTGGGCTGCCGGTGGATATAGAATCTAGAAAAACACTCATCTCTGCCTGTCTAAGAGCAAACGAGCATCGCCTGATCGGTCGATTCAAACATTTCAGTGAATTAGCCGTGTTGGCCAAGCATGCCTTGGAAAACGAGGCGATGATTCCCTACTTCAATGATCAATATCTGATTGATTTGTTAGTCTGGTACCACCTGGCATGGGTGGGGGAGTGCCTGCGTATGAATGATATGCGCGTGCGTTCACTACAGGCCAAAGGTCATGGTTTTGATCGAGATGATCGCCGCCGCATGATGGAAATGATCTGGGAGGTTCTGAGTACGCTTACCCACCGTTATAAAACCCTCGCTGACAATGGGCAGGTAGAGCTTTCGGTGACACCCTATGCTCATCCGATCATACCGCTATTGACCGATATGGATGCCGCCAAGGAGGCCTTGCCGTCAATATCGATGCCTGATTTGGAACAGTATCCGGGTGGTGAATCTCGTGCTCGGTGGCATATGCGTAAAGGTATTGAGGTATTCGAAAAGCACTTTGGTTTTTGTCCGAAAGGTTGCTGGCCCTCAGAAGGTGGGGTGAGTGAAGCAACCCTGAAGATGTTGGAGGAAGAGGGTTTTGTTTGGGCTGCAACAGGTCAGCAGGTATTGAGTAATAGCCTGATGGCGGGAGGCGGTGACTCACAACTACCCGACAACTGGGTTCATTCACCCTACTGTGTTCAGGAAGGTCATTTGAACATGTTCTTTCGTGATGACGGGCTATCAGACCTGATCGGCTTCACCTATGGGGAGTGGCATTCGGATGACGCCGTGGGTGATTTAATCAATCATCTGGTCAACATAGCAGATGCCTGCCAGGATAATCCTGATGCGGTGGTCTCGATCATCATGGATGGAGAGAATGCTTGGGAGTACTACCCTTACAATGGCAGCTATTTTCTGAGCGCCATGTACGAGAGACTCTCCCAACATCCCCGGCTACGCTTGACCACATTTTCCGAGGTACTGGAAAGCCAGCAACAGTCACCGCCCCGGCTTTCCAAACTGGTTGCGGGCAGCTGGGTTTATGGTACTTTCACCACCTGGGTGGGGGATAAAGATAAGAATCGCGCCTGGGATTTGCTGGGTGAGGCAAAGAAGGTCTACGACAAGGTGCTGGCGAGTAAGGAATTTACTTCAGAACAAATCCAGGAACTGGAGAAACAACTGGCGATTTGTGAGGGGTCTGATTGGTTCTGGTGGTTTGGTGATTATAATCCTGGTGATACAGTCAGCGATTTCGAACAACTTTTTCGCAGCCAACTCTCTCATCTGTTCGCCCTTCTCGGTGAACCTAAACCCGACTACCTCTCAACAGTTTTTGCTGTAGGAAGTGGAAGCCCATCTCAAGGCGGCGTAATGAAAAAAAATGACTGATTCGACTCGGCAGGTGATATACGGATGAATGAAGCTACCGATCCGCAGTTTCAGTCAACACACCAGCTATTGACCCGTCGTAGAGCCGGCATACTGTTGCACATCACTTCACTTCCCGGGCCTGCAGAAGTAGGTGATCTGGGCAGTAATGCCTACCGCTTTGTCGACTTTCTGGTCTCCTGTGGAATGAGTGTCTGGCAGATACTTCCCATCGGTCCAACCATGCATGACAACTCACCCTATCAGAGCAGTTCAGTGTATGCCGGAAATCCCCGTTTGATCAGCCTTGAGATGCCACTGCAGCATGGCTGGCTGGATGAGATGCCGGAGAGCGATGGTGTGCTGTCTGAATCGGTTCGGAGTTACGCAATAAAATTGGCATGGGAAGGATTCAAGGAACGGGCCAACAGCGAGGAACGAGACGATCTACAGCGTTTCATGGCTGAGCAAAAAAACTGGCTTGAGGATTATGCCCTGTTTCAGGCATTACGCCAGGAAGAGGGGGGGTGTTGGTGGGATTGGCCTAAGACCTTAAGAGATCGGGAGCCACAGGCTATTGCAATGGCCAGAGCCCGCCTCACTGAGTCAATTGATGTGATTCGATTTGAACAGTATCTGTTCTACACCGAGTGGATGAACCTCAAGCACTATGCCAATGAACGGGGTGTGTTGTTGTTTGGTGATGTCCCCATCTTTGTTGCCCATGACAGTGCTGAAGTGTGGGCACATCGTGAAATTTTCGATCTGCTTGAAGATGGCCACCCACGGGTTGTGGCAGGTGTTCCCCCGGATTACTTTTCAGCGACGGGTCAGCGATGGGGTAATCCTCTCTATTGTTGGGACAGATTGGAGGCTGAAGATTTTTCATTCTGGATCAATCGTCTCAGAGTACAGTCAACCCTCTTCGATTTTCTTCGCATCGATCATTTTCGTGGCTTTGAAGCCTATTGGGAGATACCGGCTGAGGAGCAGACTGCAGAAAACGGACAGTGGGTCGAGGCACCCGGTGAGAAACTCTTTAAATGGCTCTATCAGGCATTACCTGAGTTAGAATTGGTGGCAGAGGATCTCGGGGTGATCACCCCGGAGGTGGACGCGTTACGTAAAGCTTATCACTTACCTGGCATGAAGATACTCCAGTTCGCCTTTTCAGGTGGTGCTGATAACCCCTATCTGCCCTTTCATCATACCCAGGATTCCGTTGTCTATACCGGCACTCACGATAATGACACCACCCTCGGATGGTACAAAGGGCTAGATGATTCAACCCGGGAATTTGTCGACGACTATCTGGGTAAGTCAAGGGAGATCATGCCATGGCCCTTGATCAGGGTTGCCCTGGCATCACGGGCGAATCTGGCGGTTCTTCCGTTTCAGGATGTGCTGGGTCTGGATGGTGATCATCGTATGAATACACCCGGCACGATAGAGGGTAATTGGAATTGGCGATTCGAATGGGAACAGGTTAAGTCCAACACAGCTGAACGCCTGCTTCATCGTCTCAAGATGTATGGTAGATAGTGTGTGTCCATCGATAAACAGTTTCTACTTACTTGGGGAAAAGGGTTTTTGTTCTTCCCGTACCTGACTTAATTTACCTGACATTACAAAACCAGCACGTATATTCATACTCATTAAAGTTAGATTAACCGCACCTGCCACTAACTCGAAGGCCTGTACAACATATAATTCATTGGTTTCTATTTACTATAAGTACGGACTTGATCTCTTTATTTTCTGATGATCAGTACCTCATAGTCACAGGTACGGTGTTAAGGTCTGGATGATTCATCACCCTGTATATGTAGTCCAATCAATACAACCCCTGTGTTAAATAAACATAGGTGGTATTAGCGGTTAAACCAATGAAATGGTCAACGACAATAAAGTGATTTTTCACACATAGATAATCATTTCTTGAGAATCCTCGATTGAGAACCTAATGCAATCAATATTTGGGCGACCCAAGGGCCGCCCAAGATGTTTTTCGATAGATGCACTACTATTTTTTCTACTATTTACATCCAACTGTTGTGATGGAATCCGAGCCTGCTATGGAGTCACCATCTAAGGTTTGCGCTGATAGGGTTGACTCAGTGTCACCGCAGACAATACCGGTTTCATGAGTCTTTACCTTAAATACTAAATCCCAGTCACCGTCATGATCGACATCTTTAATCCGATGCTTAACAGGTTTTGCACCATCGGGACCGAATTGAATAGAGGTTGTATCGACCATGCTGGCGTCAAAATCATCTGTTGTCAGGATGGCGACAGTGAGTTTGCCTTTGGAGCGAGGATTGACAGGGTTGATACTGTTACCCGGTTTGATGTCAATCAAGACACTTGTGGCATAGGTAACCGTCCATAGAGTGGCATGAACCTGGCCTGTTGCAGTCTCGCTTTCGCCAACGATCTGTCCTGCGGAATTAATCCTGTAGGCTTTACTATTTGCACCGCCAAGTGTACCAAGTGGGTGCATACCAAAATCGGTATGCCAGATGAACGCCAGTGTTTCCCCGGTAGTAGTCTCACTGTAGCCGACGATTATCCTGTCATCATTTATATCACGCGCCTGGCTGTTCTCCCCCCCTAATGTTCCCAAGTCATGTACTGTTGTCGGTTCAGGCCAATACACAGCATGAGAAACGATAGGTGGCCCAACCAATGCACGGCCAGCAATCTCGCCCAGCTCATTGATCCCATACGCATCAGTGTCAAGCCCCGGTACGAGAAGTTCGAGTCTCTCGAGTACACTTGCTTGCCAGCGGAATCCGGTTATAAATGCATCGAGCGTACCAACGGCTTGTCCTGCATGATTAATATCAGTTGATGTTGCCGGTGAAAAGGGACCTGGATCCGTGACTCGTACATTGGGTGGAAAGGGTGGATAGTTTGGCGTGCCATACAGATCCCAAACGACACCAGCGAGGTCCACACTGCCAGCAATTAGCCCACTATTATTGATTGCGGTTGCAGCACTGCTGGAGTCGATGTCATCCTCGGGTGGAAAGGCACCCAAATCATGAATCGTACCAGTTTCCCAAATAAATCCGTGATTGACCAAATTACTTGTTGATGGATTCAGGATACTTGACCAGCCAACAACCTGGTTCAGATCATTGATGCCAATCGCATGACTTTCATTACCACCAGGAAGTGTGCTCAGGTCTTGCATCACTCCTCCAAAAGGAAGAAAGAAAGCGTGGTTTTCCCCTGATAGGGTTTCACTGTAACCAACTATGTTACCTGCCTCATTAATATTGCGAGCAACACTCGATGTTCCACCTGGGAATGTGCCCAAATCGACTGCTTGGATATCGGTTATCACTATGTCAGCCTGTACTAGGCTAGTGCCAATTAATAGAGGAAGCATCAATGCAAAAAATGATTTTTTCATTGTCACCCTCCTTGTTGCTGTATTTGCAGAGTATTGATATCACATTGATATCTATACGATAAACTTAACTCTCTGCGAATAGGATGGCAATGAGAGATATCACTAAAACTCCATTTAGTTGTTAGGTTTATACTAAATTAATTTATAAGTGGTACTTGCCCATTAAGCTACCTAATGAGCTTCAAAGCCCATAACTAATCTATACAAGCCCAAAGGATCAATCGCCCCTATTGGATCCCCACCCACATAGGCATAGGTATTCAGTCCGCCCTTCAGCCCAATCGGATCGCTGGTCAGATAACGCCCGGTATGGGGATCATAATCACGCTGGTAGTTGTAATATGTCCCTGACTCCTGATCTTCATACTGCCCAGGTAGCCTGAGATTTAGCGTGATCTGCTGTTGTTCGATCTGTATCAACCCAAACGGGCTGTAGTCCGCCGACCAGACTGTTTTTTGATCTTCATCGGTGACTGTTCTGGGTGCACCCAGCTGATCGGTATGGATGGCGTACGCCGTTTTACCTGCCAGCTTCAGGATCGGCCGTTGTTTCTGATAGAGGTATTGGGCGATGACCTTGCCGTTTTCGTCGGCTTCTGCCGTTAACTGATGACCGTCGTAGAGGTAATAGGTGACTTTGGGATTTTTACTGAGGTTCGCCGCTCCTATACATCCTGCACCCGCGGCATTTGTGCATCCATGCACGGCATACGTTACCTTCTTGATCCGCTCGCCAAAGCGGTTGTAGGCATACTCCGCCAGCAGGATCTGTTTTTTCGTGTCTTTTGGATCGACCCGGTAGAGTTTCACCGGACGTTGCTGATCGTTGTATGCGTAACGACGCTCGCCGATCTGTTTGGGACTGCCCGAGGCGTTATATTGGTAGTCTTAGCTATCGCCGTTGCTTTGGCTCAGTAGCCGGTTGCCTTTGCCTGAGTCGGGATAGCGGTTTTCTTGGGTGGTGGTATTGCCTTCTGTGTCGGTGTGTTGTTTTTGGGTGCGGTTACCCAGGCTGTCATAGTCGTAGCGGTAGTTTCCCAGTTTTGTCTCGGCTTGGGTCAGTCGGCCCAGCGGGTCGTAGTCGTAGCTTTGTAGTAAACCGTTGTAGTCGATACCGATGATTTTTCCTTGTTCATCGTATTGGTACTGCAGTTTAAGTTGTTGGCTGTGGTCGATGGCCGTTGTTCTTCCAAGCTCGTCATGGTGTCTTATTTTTTTCAGGCCATTACCAAAGGTCAGACCGGTCTCTCCATCGCTGGCGTCCTGGTCGATCTCGCCGACCAGTGGGGTCTCCCTGAGACCCATCAGGCTTTCTCTTGTAATGGTATGGAGTTGGCCTTTTTGTGTCCCTTCCTGGTAGTAGTGGTAGCTCAGGGTCTGGCCGTCAGGAAGTTGTTTTTGTGTCAGCTTGCCGGCTGTGTCATAGGTGTAGCCTGTGATGAATCGATGGCCGTCGAGGTGACGGCTGTGTTGGGTGAGGCGACCCTGGTCGTCGTAGGCAAAGCCCTCATGGCTGTTGTCATCGGTGAGCTGGGCCAGACGGCCGGTCTTGGGATCGTAGTCGAGAGTGGTGGTGCCGCTCGGGGTGGTCTCTTCGATCAGGCGGTTGGCCGCGTCGTAACGGTAGGTGGTGATCTGGGCTGTTCCTGTACATCCTGTACCCACGGCATTGGTCTTTTGGATGCGATTGCCTGCTGGATCGTAGGTGTATAGGTTGTGCCGGTGTCGGGATGGCTTTGGTGGATGGTGTTGCCAAAGTCGTCTTTCTGTTGGGCGGTGGTGTTTTCCCTCGGGTCGGTCAGACCTATAGCTTTACCGTTTTTGTCGTAATGCAGTTGAGTGACCCGATTGCCCGGCTGGGTAACGGCGAGGAGTTGTCCCAGGCCGTTGTAGTCGAGTGCGGTGGCGTAGCCTTGGGGGTCTTCGGCCTCTTAGTGAAAGGTCCTGGTAGTGCGTTTTAATTACTATGTGTACAGATCTGACCCCTTTGCTACCGGGGGCTTTCATCATACTACCCGCTAAGCGGGTAGTATTTGATTACTATACGCACAGACCGTTCCCTTTACTGACATTTACTCCGTGTCAGCCTGCAGAATCCGTTACTGTGTAACAACAAAGCCTGCTGCAAAAAATTGATTGCTTGTCATTTGTTGTTGTTCTTCAACTGAGCCATCATTATTTTTATCAAGAATTACATGTATATTATCGGTACCAGCTATAGTAACTTCTATTCGGTCACCTTGAGAGAGTACTGAATATTTTCCTGAAGATAAGGCCGAATTGATGATCTTCACATCATCTAGTACCGTTGTGGCGTACGAGAAAGCAGTATTATCTTTATCATGAAAATCTATATCCCAGTATAGATAAGTATCGTTTGTCGAGTCATCCTGGTATTTTTCAAAAATCATTTTAGAAAAACGATATTTATCGTCTTCATAATGCGGTGCTGGATGTTCGGTCGTGTTTGGGTTACCCTTAAATGCTCCATCTGTTTCATAGCGATCTGAGTTAATTCCTATAACATTTGCTTCGCTGAGTTCTTCTTGTTTAATTCGCATGTTTCCAATTATTGTTGCTCCATCCAAAATTTTATTACTAACAGAATCAAGTATGGTGCGGAAGTCAGAATTGCTTACTTCACTGTTTTCTATAATATCAATTGATAAGGTGCCCTCCTGAGCGCCCTCGCCATCATTGCAATGTAGGTATGTGACAGTCATGTTGTCGCCCGGGTTGAGAGAATTCTCAGGTCTGGACTTTTGCACATTGATATTCTTTTCACCACTGTTATCGCATGCAGTTACTTTCTGACCGGATTCTTCATAATAAAGCACTAACTTGCTAAAGAGTGGTTTAACCGCATAAATGCCACCCAGACTAGCCTGGGTAAAGTAGACCATTGCTGCAGTTGTTACATAGTTCTCGGATGTATTCGAAAAGTCAGTATCACTATTGATGTCACCAACAGTGCTATCAACAGTACTTACGTCAGTGCTTCCATCAGTACTTCCGTCAGTACCACCACCACCACCCCCGCATGCGACTAATGCCATCGTAAGAAATGATGCGATATTCAAACTAGAAAGCAATTTTATATGTTTAGTATTGAGTGTCATATCCATTTGATTCTCCAATAATAAATTACAAGTTACGATGAAGTGTGCTGAAGTTTGATGTTCATCTGCATTAAAATATTTAGATTAAAATTGACATAAAATATGGGAAGTTATTGATAATAATTGAACCATTAAATTTACCTAATGGACAGGAGTAGGGTTATTAAATGAAAGTTCTTCTTGCATACTGCTTTCGAGTAAAGTGTATTGACCATGGTCATCTATGAAAAACTTATCTCTAAGCATTTTAGTGTCAACCACCTTTGCTGATTTGCTATCCTGATATTTGGCAAAATATTCTGGCAGAAGAGTTGAGATGCCATTACGAAAACACAACAATGCTTTCTCGTATTGATCCTTATTGAAATCACACCGCTTCAGATGAGCATCAAAGTATTATTTTTGATCAAGATTAAAGTGATATTCCCAATCAATGATCCAAAAACAGATTCCCGAATACACAAAAAGCCAATACAGTAGTCATGTTCCAGAATGTTATTCCTCAAATCGTGATCAATTTGTGAACTGCAAATGATAACTGTTTCTGTATATCTACTATCTTCCGCGGTATGAGTATGATTTTGCATCACAGCATAGGCGCAGATGTCGATTGCAAAAATATTAGTGATTTTCCTGAGTTGGCCGACTAGCCAATCTCTACGGTGTTCGTAGTTGTTAGCTGAAAATTTATCTTCACAACATAGATAAGCACGCCTATCACAACAGGATATGCAGTGGTAATAGGGAGTTTCTTCCAGACAGATCTGTTTCTTACGAGATATAGTCATAGCCATCTCCTTGGCAAATTTATAATCCATGTTTCTTTAACAATAACTCATGATAGTGTTAGCTGCAAATGATGACTGTCCCTGTATTTCCTTCGCAATCTATCATTCCTTATCCGACGAAGCCAAAAGCCGCTCAATCTCCTCCAAGGTATGAGCTACGGCCAATTGCACCGTTTTGATAAATCGTTGTATGTCTTCTACAACGCATTGAATCTAACCTGACTTGGCTTATCCCTTGTTGTACGAATGCTCTATGTTCAGACTTGGTAGCTTAACCCTAACCCGTTCGCAATCGTGCAATGGCTTTCATTAATTCGCGTCCAATCCCATCTTCCTTCTCAATCTTTTTATTCGATCTTTCGGAAAATCAAGCGCCGTCCATTCGGGTTTATAACCTTCCCGCTTAACAAAATTTCTATCAATACTTCTTGGATCGGAACAGATCAGCGTGCCTTTCTCCCTTGAGACCGACTGACCTTTTTCTGGACAGTTTGACGTAGTTATTAACATACCACTGCCGAAAAGCTTGAGATGCTTGTGCTTAAAACCCAACGAAAGTAGTACATCAGGCGGCAGGGGCAGCACCTTTTCCATCTCTACATCGTAGTAATACTCCCCCCCCTTCAATGGCAGTTCCGCCTCCGGTGGTAACCTGGACACATCGATCACACCCCAGTCCACCACCTTCCAGGTCTTGCCCAAATCAGTACTCTCGATGTTTCGCCAGAGCACCGGCTCACAGCCTTCGCAAGGTCTCTCTTGCCAGTTTGAGTAAATGATGTGTTTTCTTGCCAAAAACTTCCCTTTATTATCGTTGAACATTTCCGTCAAGGGCGTCTCTTCGCGTATGCGAAATACACCATTCTCCAAGTTTGCACCCGCAGGGCGCCAGTTGGGTAGCGTCAATAGATTTCCTTCTCCGTTGGACAAGTAGGGCGGCCCTTCACGGCTTGGAATCTTATAGCGGTGAAACCTTGACCATGGCCCTTCACCCACCACGATTTGCGACATGTGGGGTCCGCTTGGGCTCGCATAGGGGAGCCATACCACAACATTGTCACGGATTGTTGATTGTATGCATCCCTGTTTCGCGACCTGCTGCTCGAACCCTAACGGCCCAAAAGCATATTCAGCCATCAACCATTTACTGCGCCAGAAAAACAACCCACCATCAAAGTAAACACCGGCGGTATGAAGTTTGCCACCGCCAAACCGACCCATATCTGGAAAGGTGTAGGTCTTGTAGGTGATAAACTGGAGCGCCTGTCCCCAATCCCCTTCCACCTCGCACGCCAGTTTCTTGTTGAACTTCGGCGAGGTGCAGCCTGCTATCTGTACTGCCAGCAATATCAGAACGATAACGGTACGCATATTCAACCGCTACGGATTGGTGATATCGACACGATGATCACGCCAGCTTCCAAAAACAGGACAGTGTGGGCAGTCGGGGAAACCTCCATTGAGTGGACGTTCTGCGTAGTAGACATTGCCTTCAATTTTTTCCTGCTCAGTTTCAGAAAATATCCTACGTAGGTCATCATTCCCTTCCGTTGCGGCCCAAAGCCGCTCGATCTCCTCTACGGTATGCGCCACAGCCAATTGCGATGCCCTGATAAAAGAATTTATATCTTCTGCGTCTTCTCTCGAATCCTTTTGCCAATAGGCATGGGTTGTCTCATCCCATCTGCCCTCGTTGTCCTGACCACCTTTTACATTGTGATAGTAACTATCTTCCGGTGTGAGGATAAGGTCACCGTTCCAGTTATCTATGCCAACCATGCCCAAAATGGTGTTGGTGAAAGCACAGTCTTCGTCGGCACAACCCTCGGCATTACCGGAGTAGAGTCTTGTCATCCAATCACTTAACTCAGCATCACTCATGGTATCGAAGTCAATGGTTTCGTTCATGTTGAGGCCGGGTGGCACATAGCCGCTCTCACGGAATAGACCATAGTCATATGTCTCACGCTCAAAAGCGTAAGCGCCACCCCGGCTGGTGGGATCCACCCAGTTGGTATGGGCGTAAAAGTCAGCCAGCGTATGCGTCAACGAACCAAAATCCTCAACCAGTGGTGAGATATCGTAAATCGCTTCACGCTTCACGCTTCACGCTCCATGTTACAGGCTACCTGTATGTTATCTCCCGCGTAGTTCGAACGGCGACCTTGTATCGAGTTGATGCTCTCCATTATCCAGGAGGTGGAGCCCGATGTCTGATTTCTGGGTACATCATTTGGATTGTGCGAATGGTTGGGGTTATTGACTTGGCTGCAAGACATGTACCGGAAGGGGTATATCTTTTGGATCCCGTTCAGATGACCAGCAAGTTCTGTCTTTATCTGCCAGCATCCTGTGCATGGCATACTGAATCTCACTTCCTGAATAAGTATATCTAATAATCTCCCCAATAATCTCATTTGACTTGGTATCCAAAATATAGTCTTTTTCCTCTCTGATTTTAAAATACTTCACGGCACCTGTTTTTTTTGTTTTAACAAGTTGGCGAGTTAAATAGTGATACCGACTTTGTGGTGATTGTCCATCCCAAACTTCATCTATCAAGATATTCCCAGATGACCCCATTATTTTTTTATATATTTTTTCTTCTTGTATTGAGAATAATCCACATATTCAGCAAACGAGTAACCATATTTAGTTAGATATTCTTTTACAAAAATATTGTAAAAAAAACCCTCTACTTTGACATTCTTATAAATATGAAGACCACCAGACTCCCTACACATGGATGGCATAACAATCAATGTCGTTATGATCGGTTCCCAACATACAGCTAAATAGAGGGCAAACAAAACAATCGTTATCCCAACTATTTTTTTACTAATTGTTTTGTTATTTCCATATTGATAAAAAATAATAAGTAGCAAACTGATAAATACCAGTCCCGCTAGAATAAGAACGGTGTAATACATATAAATAAGGCCAGCGGCGTCCATACTATCGGTCTCGCAATTAGTTCTGCTCGCTAATGTATTCAGCAACGTAGTCGATTTGGCTATCGATTTCTTTGAAATCACCCAACCCAGGACAGAGCGCACAACCTTCTAAACTATATTGTACCCTCTCGGATTCCTTTCCTGTTTGGTCTGTAGCATATATCCTTCGCACTGAACAAGTGGAACTGCTCAATTAAAAGATAAAACTCAATCCAGTTTGCCGCTGGGAAGATCAAGTGCGGTCCACTCGGGTTTACGACCTTCTCGCTTAACAAAAATTCTGTCAATACCTCTTGGATCGGAACAGATCAGCGTGCCTTTCTCCCTTGAGACTGGTTGGTCCTTTTCGGGGCAATTTTTCGGCCAACCCGTGGAGTGACTAATATACTTATGCTTAATACCCAACGAAAGCGGTGCATCCGGTGGCAGGGGTAATACCTTCTCCAACTCAACATCGTAGTAATACTCCCCACCCTTCAACGGCAGTTCCGCCTCCGGCGGCAACCGGGCCTCATCAATTATGCCCCAATCGGTTACCTTCCAGGTCATCCCCAGATCTGTGCTCTCCACGGTTCGCCAAAGGATTGTTTCACAGCCTTCGCAAGGTCGCTCCTGCCAGTCAACATAAATACCGAACTCTTTGGTCATCGAGCCTTTTTCGTCAAAGAATACATCTACCAATGGTGTTTCTTCTCTTATCTTTAAAATACCTTCAGCCATGCTAGCATCTGCTGGCCGCCAGTTGAGCAGTGTTAATAGATTTCCCTCACCATCAGATAGATAGGGCGGTCCTTCACGGCTTGGAATCACATATCTGTGAAATCCTGACCATGGCCCTTCACTCACCACGATTTGCGACATATTCGGACCACCTGGACTTGAGTAAGGAAGCCAAACCACAATGCCATCTTGGATGGTTGACTGCATACACCCCTGCTTCGCAACCTGCTGCGTAAACCCTATTGGACCGAAAGCGTACCCATCCATTAGCCATTTACTGCGCCAAAAAAATACTCCGCCATCAAAGTAAACGCCCGCAGTGAGAATACGCCCGCCTCCAAACCGCCCAAGATCTGGAAAGGTTTGGGTCTTGTAGGTGATAAATTGAAGAGCTTGTCCCCAATCACCATTAACCTCGCATACCAGTTCCTTGCCGAACTTCGGCGAGGTACAGCCTGCCAACAGCACAGCTAGCAAAATAGACGCGATGACTGTACGCATTTTCTGGTTACATAGATTGGTGATATCGACAACAACTTTGCCCTAACTTATTTGTAATCGTTCAGGGGCTTTGATTAATTCGCATCCAGTCCCATTTTTCTTTTCAGTCTTTTTATATGATCCTTCGAAAAATCAAGCGCCGTCCATTCTGGCTTGTAACCTTCACGCCCGACAAAATAACGATCAATACTTCTTGAATCTGTGCAGATGAGTGTGCCTTTCTCCCTTGAAACTGGCTGGCCTTTTTCCGGACACTTCGCTGTGGTTATTGATCTGTTATTTTTACTAAAAAAATCAAGATATCTATGCTTATAACCCAACGAAAGTGGTGTATCCGGTGGCAATGGTAATATTTTCTCAATCTCTACGTCGTAGTAATACTCACTCCCCTTCAACGGCAGTTCCGCCTCCGGTGGCAACCGGGCCTCATCAATTATGCCCCAGTCGGCCACCTTCCAGGTCAGGCCAAGATCTGTACTCTCCACGGTTCGCCAGAGTATGGGATCACAGCCTTCGCAAGGTCTGTCTTGCCAGCCTGAGTAAATGACGTGTTTTCTCGCTAAAAACTTCCCATTACTATCGATGAACATTTTTGCTGAGGGCGTTTCTTGCCTTATGCGTAGAATGCCTTTCTTCAAGCTAGCATCTGCTGGTCGCCAGTTGAGCAGTGTTAATAGATTTCCCTCACCATCAGATAGATAGGGCGGTCCTTCACGGCTTGGAATCACATATCTGTGAAATCCTGACCATGGCCCTTCACTCACCACGATTTGCGACATGTTCGGGCCACCTTGACTCGCATAAGGGAGCCACACCACAACATTGTCACTGATGGTTGATTGGGTGCATCCCTGTTTCGCGACCTGCTGCTCGAACCCCAATGGCCCAAAAACAAAATCATCCATCAGCCATTTGCTGCGCCAAAAAAACAACCCACCATCAAAGTAGACACCCGCAGTGAGATGCTTACCGCCGCCAAACCGACCCATATCCGGAAAGGTGTAGGTCTTGTAGGTAATGAACTTGAGTGCTTGTCCCCAATCACCCTCAACCTCACACACCAGTTCCTTGTTGAACTTCGGTGAAGTGCAGCCCGCCAACAGCCCGGCTGCCAAAAGAGTTGTGAGGATTACTCGCATATTCAATCGTTACGGATTGGTGATATCAACCCAGTGATCACGCTAGGTCACAAATACCGGGCAGAATTAGGCTAATTCTTAAACGAGAAAAGTCTAAAAACCATATATTTCCTTGTAATAATATTCCCTTTATTTATCTGGAAAGCTTAGTGCCGTCCACTCTAATTTCCGACCTTCTTTTTCGACAAATTGTTGACCAATACTCCTGGGATCTGAGCAAATCAATGTTCCCTTCTCCCTAGAAACCGGTTGTCCTTTCTCTGGGCATTGCCATGCCATTACTACTCTACCATCTATAATATCCATAAATTTATGATCCATTCCAAGAGATAATCGTGTACCTGGTGCTAAAGGTAATACCTTCTCCATATCAACATCGTAGTAATACTCACTCCCCTTTAACGGCAGTTCCGCCTCCGGCGGTAATCGGGCCTCATCAATTATGCCCCAGTCGGTTACTTTCCAGGTCATGCCCAGATCTGTGCTCTTCACTGTTCGCCAAAGGATGGTTTCACAGCCCGCGCAGATATCTGTATAGCCGTTATAGTACATTCCCATGCGACTGATTCTCTTGCTAGTACCGTTCTCCTCAAACGGCTTTACTAATGGTGCCTCCTCACGAACCTGGAGCACATGATCAGACAGAGTTGTTCCAACTGGTCGCCAGTTGCGCACTATCAAAAGATTTCCTTCCTTGTCCGACAGGAAGGGTGGTCCACCCCTTATCTGTAGAGTTCGCCCCTTAAATCTTGACCATAGATCATCACTGACCACGAAATGATCAATATCGATACCACCCCGGGTCGGATAGGGCAACAAAACCACCGTACCATCTTGGATCAGCGATTGTTTGCAACCCTGTGCAGCTGTCACCTGCTCAAACTTCAACTGCCCAAGGGTGAACTCTTTCATCAACCATTGACTGCGCCAGAAGAACACCCCGCCATCAAAGTACACACCCGCAGAGAGATGCTTGCCACCGCCAACTCTACCCAGGTCCGGAAATGTATAGGTCTTGTAGGTAATGAACTTGAGTGCTTGTCCCCAATCACCCTCAACCTCACATACCATTTCCTTATTGAACTTCGGCGAAGTGCAGCCTGCCATCAGCCCGGCTGCCAAAAGAATTGTAAGAATAACTCTCATATTCAATCGTTACGGATTGTTGATATCGACACGATGATCACGCCAAGTTGCAAAAACAGGGCATAATGGGCAGTCAGAGGTTGTTCCATTGAGCGGGCGTTCTGCGTAATAAACATTAAGACCTTCTTTTTGTTGTTCATTTGCCGCATATATCCTACGAAGCATCTCATTCCCTTCCGACTCAGCCCAAAGGCGCTCGATCTCCTCCACGGTATGAGCCACGGCCAATTGCGACGCCCTAATAAACGAATGTATGTCTTCAGCTTTTTCTCTGTCATCCTTCTGCCAATAGGCATGGGTTGTCTCATCCCATCGGCCTTCGTTGTCCTGACCGCCTGTTACATTGTGGTAGTAACTATCTTCCGGTGAGAGGTTGAGGTCGCCGTTCCAGTTATTTCTGTTTATTGTCATGCCCAATATAGCGCACTCCAGATCGGCACAACCCTCGGCATTACCGGAGTAGAGTCTTGTCATCCAATCACTTAACTCAGCATCACTCATGGTATCGAAGTCAAAGGTTTCGTTCATGTTGAGACCGGGGGGCACATAACCACCCTCACGAAATAGGCCATAATCATAAGTCTCTCGTTCGATATGGTAAGCCCCCCCACGGCTGGTAGGATCCGCCCAGTTGGTGTGGGCGTAGAAATCGGCCAGGGTATGGGTCAACGAACCAAAATCCTCAACCAGCGAGGCGATATCGTAGATCGGTTCCCGTTCCATAGTACAGCCTGCCTGTATGTTATCGCCCGCGTAGTTCGAGCGGCGGCCTTGTATTGAGTTAATGCTGTCCATTATCCAATTAGATGGTCCAGAGTCCTGATTCCAGGGGGTGTCATTGGGATTGTCGAAGTGATTGGCGCCACTGAACTGGTGGCCGGCGTCGAACATAAGATCGGTCCTGACATTGGCTGCAATGAACAGATCGATGGTGTGATTGGAAAATGCACCAGAATGCTCACGATTGAATCTTTCGAAGGCTTCTAGCACGATAGTTTCATGAACAGCAGATCCCGCTCCTATAGTTATACCCACAGGAGTACCAATTGGTGAAATGGGTAAATATATAGTTCTTGTACCTGCCCTCACCCCAAACAGCCCCAACGGATCGGTCCGCTCCAGCGGCCGGTTGCCCACATAGGCGTAGCGGTTCATGCCGTCCAGGTTGCCCAGGGGATCGGGCTCCAGGTAACGGCCACTATCTGGGTCGTAGCGGCGTAGATAGTTATCATAGAGCCCTGATTCAGCATCTTCATATTGTCCGGGGCGGCGCAGGTTGAAGCCGATCCTTTGGGTTTTGACGGTGGCGCGACCAAAGGGGTCATAGTCGGCCTGCCACTTGAGCCGGCTTTTTTCGTCGGTGACGCTGTGTGGTGCTCCAAGGTGATCGCTCTGGATACTGTAGGCGACGCCGTCCTTAAGCATGGCGTAGGGTGTACGATCGAGATAGAGGTACTGACGGATGATGTCGCCATCCTCATCGGCTTCTGCGCTGAGGCGCTGTTGCAGGTCGTACAGGTAGTAGGTGGTCTCGGGCGCTTGCGCCGGGTCATCGGGATAGACCGTCTTGCGGATGCGCTCACCCTTGTGGTTGTAGCGATATGCTGCGACAAGCCGCTCTCCCCGGTAGAACCTGACTGGCTGCCCGGCGGCATTGTATTCCCAATGTCGTTGGCCCAGCGCTGTCACTCGACCCAGACGGTCTTTTTTACTTTTACCTGTATTGGATGCCGCACTTGCCGGGGTCTGGGCGCTCACTTGCTTCAGCGAACCCGATGGCTCGGCCAGGCGGTTACCCAGTGCGTCGTACCGATACGCCTTCCGCCCGGTGGCCGTGTCAGCCTGGTGCAGACGACCGGCGGCATCGTAGACATAGCGGTTTTGCTGTTGATCCTTTTCGATTAAGACCAGTTCACCAGCGACATTGTATGCCAGTTTGTATTTGCCGAATCCAGTGTGTGCCTGACGGATGAGTCGTCCGCTCTTGTCGTAGCCCTTCTCTGTCCGGCCACCGTCGGCATGGGTATAGCCGGTGATACGGCCGAAGGGTTCGTAGGTGATGCCTTCCAACAAGGGTTGTTCACTGAGCCAACCCGATTTTATCACTGCGCTGAGTCGTCCCTGGTTGGCCTGATAACGATAGGTCAGCCGTTCGCCACCTGGTAATTGCCGGGTGATGAGCTTGCCGGTCTTGGGATCGTAAGTATAGGTAGTGGTGAACAGGTGTCCGTCTATCTCACGGCTGTGGCTGACCAATCGCCCTTCATTGTCGTAGCTATAGCGCTGTCTGCTGTTTGGTCCCTGTACCTCGGCCAGCAGGCCTGCTTGGTAGCGAAGATGGGTTATCCCGTCAGGGCTCTCCAACCCTATCAATCGATCTGCTGCGTCATACTCATAGTTTGTTGTATTGCTGGCAGCGTCACGTTTTTCAATGAGATTGCCGGCCTGATCGTATCGATAATAGGCCAGGCCGCTGTCCGGGTTGCGCCAAACGATTCGGTTACCGAAGTCATCATGCACCAGCAAGTCAATGCGCTTGAGGCTGTCCTGGGTGAGTGTGATGTGGCCGTTGGCCAGTCTGGCTTTGCGTAGCTCGCCGCCGTCTGCGTCTGTCACCGCTTTCAGGGCACCGGTTTTGGTACGCATGAAATAGCTTCCTTTGCCGCCTCCATTGGTGTCCAGTGTCTTTTTCCCTTTTTCATCATACCCGACCATCCGCTGGATTCCTTCGGGGGTGACCACGCCACGTAAGCGCTGATTGGCGTCACGCAGGTAGATTGTCGCCCGGTGCACATCGCCTTGCGCGCTCTCTATGGAATGGGCAAGCAGTCTGTTCTCGCTGTCGATCAACTTTCGCACGCTGTTGCCTTCAGCGTCGCGCATGCTGACTGCCCGGCCTGCGGCATCGTAATCGAGGTTCAATGTCTCCCCATCGGGCTCTGTCACACTGACCAGTCGGCCTACAGCGTCATACGCATAGCTGACGTTTCTTTGACCTTGACGGATCTGTTGCGGCTTGCCAAGTTCACTGTATCGAATCGTCAGCGGTGTTTGGTTGCCGTTCTGGATTTTACTCGGGCGGCCATAGTTGTCGTAGGCAAGTACATTTTGTGTTGTGCCATCCGCTAAGGTAATACCGCTGAGGCGCTGCATGCTGTCGTAGCTTAGCTGGATTCGGTCTTCGACATCCTCTCTCGGGCCATCAATGACGGTGAGGTTGCCGGCTTCGTCATAGGCAAGACGGGTGGTCCGTTGGATCGGGGTATAGCCCCCATCCGCTTCTGGACGGTAGCCCCGTTCTGTCAGCTCAGTGGTCTGGCCCGAGGCATTGTAGCGGGTCTCGATACGATGCTCGCCCTGGGGGTGGACGCTGGGGTGGATCACAGCACTGGGTTTCAGGACGGTGTCGTCAGTGTATTCGTGGCGTACAATCGTTTGTGAAACGCCACCGGTAACCTGTTGGATAACGGCTGTGGTGCGACCTTGTTCGTCGTAACTGTATTGTTTGATAATTCCATCCTGAGTGGCGATCTCGCTCAGTTGCAGCTGCTCGTTATAACGGTAGCTGACATCGCCCTTACCACAGCTGGAACAGCCCGGACCGTGGATGGCGGTGACCAGGGCCACGCCGTCTCTTACTTCGGTGGTATAGCGGCTGACCTTGCCCTGGCTGTCGGTGACCTTGGTCTCACTAGGGGTGCTGAAGTCGAGTTTTACCTGGCCCACTTGATCCGCATGGGTACTGAGGATCGCCCGGTCCTGGTTGTCATAGGCCCAGGTGGCGTAGCGGATACCTCGTTCATCGGTGATGCCGGTGAGATTATGTGTGTCGTGGGTATCTTCGTAGTGATACAGCCGTTGGCTGTCGTCCGCTCGGGTGACCTGTTTTAGGTTGCCCACTTCGTCATAACGGTAGCGGGTTGCTTGACCGGTTGGATCATAGAGGGCTTTGATTCTGCCGTTGGGGTAGTGATCAAGGGTGAGTTCCCGGCTTTGTGGATCGCGCACCAGAAACAGTTTCCCCTGGGGGTCGTAGAAGAGCTTCAGCGTTTGTCCGGTGGCCAGCACGATGCGTTGTAATTGGCCTTGTGGACTGAACTGGAGTTGCCGCCCATCCCGCCAGTGCCAGGTGAGCTGCGCTTCATTAACCCGCAGCCAGCCATCACTGGCACGGGGGGCTGTATAGTGATCGGCCGTGTTACTGGGTTCGAAGTGAATCACCCGGCCGTCACTCTGGCGCAGGCGGTAAGCTTCACCGTCCGCTTGGAGCCTCAGGTCGTAGCTGTGGCTCCAGCCACGGCCCAAGTGGCCGCTCTCATCGTTGTGACTGTTGTAGTGGCGCTTAAAAAGCAGACCCAGTGCCCCCGGCAAAGGTGTTAGATCGACCTCCTGCTGGTATTTGTTGCCCGTAACGACATGGATCGGGTTGCCGGTGTGGGTACTGGCGATGCCACTGCTCTGGGCGGTGGGACTGGCGCTGTCGCCATCCTGGGTTGTCGGGCACATAGGACCACCCTGGTCATCGCCGTCACTGATCGAGGGCAGGTCATCGCCATCGTTGTTGTCACACCCCCCAGTATCCCCATCGCTGTTGTCACCGCTGCCGTTATCTTGCCCGTCACCTTCATTTGATGAGTCTGGATCATCCGTATCGTCGTCATCACCGCCTTGGCCTTCCTCATCATCCGGGGGAGTGCCCTCTTGCTCCGGGTCGTCCTCTGAGGGGGGCGGGGTAGCGCCGCCACCAGGGGTTTCGGCATGAACATTATTGTCGTCGCGCCATGCATCCGACTGCATACGTACTGTCGCCACCGAGGTGATCGGCAGCCGTCGCGAATTGTAGTAGAGCGCATTCTCCGGATCGAACAGCCGCATCACCGCCGGGATCACCCGGTCCATCAAAGGTACTTTCAGCTGATAGCCGTAGGTGACCTTGACCTTCAGCAGATTGGCATCCTGGATATTGACGCCGCTGTGCTCATTGATCGAACGGTCGCGCCAGCGCAGATGGCTGTTGGGGATGCCGAAATGGATATCGTTGGTGCGGGGATCAACGATCTCACGGCCAAAATCGTCGAACGCCTCCACCGTGGGGTTGATGATCTCGAACTCGGTAAAGCGGGGGTCCTCGACATCGAGGCTGGAGCGGGTGATTGCGGCGATCGCCTTGCGTGGGCTGCCGTCGCCGCCAAACAGGGGTGCCAGGCGCAGGCCCAACTCCTGGCGCATGGGGCCGCTCTGGGCATGGGTCACAGCGCCTTTGCGTGCCGCTTCGAAGGTGGCGTAGTTGAGGGTGGTCTTGGCGTCGTAGAGTAGGGCGGTCTGCCATCCACCCAGGCCCATCAGCAACAGGGCAGGTAGTGAGACCAGCAGCTCCGTCATCGCAACGCCGCGCTGGCGGCTGAACCAGCGGCTCATGTTCCCTATGATCGGCATCCCTGTCTCCTTTGGCCTGCTTAGCTAGCAATGATTAAACATCCATCTTCCATTGTGCAGAAAACTACATCTATTCATCTTGTCAATGAACAGGGCAGGGTCATTGAGTGACGGATTTCAGAAAATACGCACACTCTTTTGTGAAGGCTGTCGCATTTTTGTGTGAGTATTTTCTGAAACCCACACCTAGCTGATGAATCGCTGTTTCATCGTCAGGGTAAAAAAAGTAGCCTTCAGCGCGACCTATATGGAAATGGATTCATGGAAGCATTATTGGGAAAATGGAAATGAAGGAATCAGCAAATTATCTATGGATGGCGCTATTAGCCCTACAGTTAACGGTTCAAGGATGTGGTGGTGGAGGCGGCTCCTCCGACAACCCGACGGACACGGGTGACCCAGTCAATAACGACAACCCTGTCGACAACACCTCCAACACCTATACAGGCAGCGAATCTCAGGCTGTCGTCAGTGAAGCCAGTGCCCAGGATCTTGCTATCACCGCTGCGTCTGGCGTGAAGCGAGCTGTTGATGAAAATGACATTGTATTTCCATCTCAAACTGCTGCAAAGGCATTAAATTCAACCTCGGGATTAGTACCGATGTTGATAGTAGATGACAGCAATGAGCTATGTCCTCATGGTGGAACAGCCACTATTGAAGAAATCGAAGCAGACCCTGGCTTTATAAATGATTTTGAATTTAATGAGTGTAGCTATGGGGAAGGGCTTTTTCTTTACACCTACACTGGCAACATTCATGTGACATATGCTAACGATACTGATTCGAGTGCATTTACTGCCGTTTACACAGGTTCAATGACAACAGTCGGAAATGGAACGCAGGTGTTTAACAAAACATTTAGTTGTGAGGCCCATTTTCGAAATTGTAACTTCTTTTCTGATTACAGTGGCTATGATGGTCGACTCTACCGTGTGACCGATATCTCTGTCACTGAAGAAGGCAACTCGACCTATACGGCATCAGGAAGAATCTACGATCCTGCTCACGGTTACATCGATGTCACCACCGAGATTCCCTTTACATTGGATTGTCCGGATGATCGTCCCGGTGCGGGCCGTTTGAGTTTTACCGGTGCCAATCAGTCATCGGGCTCAATTGAGTTTATCAGTTGCACTGAGTATGTGGTCACAACCGGTAGTGGTACTTCGAATACCTATAGTTGGTGATGGCTCGAGTGAGCTTGTTCAATGAAGCGTCGAAATATTGCATCTGAAAGAAGGATTTTTGATTGGATGAGCATGGTAAGGCAACCGCTAGCACCGTTCTTTGTTGCGTTAATATTCTTTGTCACCACTGATCTCTGTTATGCGACTGAGGTGGTGAACCCAGACGGCACTGACGCCTTTGTACCAGTCCAACCTTTCAGTGCGGTTCTGGTTGAATACAACAGACACAATGAGGAGACAAAAAGGCGAACACGGCTGGTGCTCAGTAGACGGGGCATGCGTTCCGAAAGCCTTTCGCCACAGCCTGGGGAGCCTGGACTCGTCTTAATTCAAAACTATCAAACAGGGCAGGAGTGGCTAGCCAACCCCGGAATGCATATTTTCAGTGAATTATCAGAAGGCAGGCCGGTCGGTGAGCATGATATCGCAGTTGACAATCAGGAATACTCGATAGGTATTTTGTTGAATAGACCCTGCATCGGTATGACGGCAAAGAAACAATCGACAAGGGCCATTGGAGGGACTGAATTGAGTGTCTGGCGTTGTACCGATAGCCGGGGACAGGCTCATCTTCAGCACTACAGTACTCTGCTTGGCGTGGTCATTCGGCAGGAGACAGGGGATGGCCAAATCAGCGAGTTGCGGGAGATCGCTCTCACCGACGACTCGCCCGGTAATTATGAACCGTCGAGCCTCTGGCGTGAGGTTTCATTGGGTGAGTTTGTTAACGGCGCGCCGATGCTACCCGACTATGACGACTGACTGCAGGCCTCTCTGTCAGCGACGCAACTTGAATAAACATGAAAAGAGAGTCAATGGAGGTTAGATCGAAAAAACTTGATTTTTTAGGGAATGTGCAAAGGTAAGAGCTGAGGAACAAACGTTTTAGAGTAAACGGAAACATCCAATCAAGGAGCCATAGATATGTTTATCAAATCCAATCAATCATCACGACGCACTCATTTCGGTCAAGGTATGACCGAGTACATCATCATCGTCGCAGTCATCGCAGTCATCGCAGTCATCGCAGTCATCGCAGTCGCCGCCATCGGTGCATTCGGTTATTTTGGCCAAATTGTTGAAACACAAATTGCCGGTGTGGGGCAAGAGCTTGGTGGCAACAGTGGTGCAGCAGCACGAGGTGCAGCTGGTGGTTTAGGTGATGCAGCCGAGACGTTGGCTACTGAATCAGCCAATAGCATGACCAACTATCATGAAAATGATTCGGAAGCTGCCTCGCTGGGGAATTAGCAATACAGCAGGAAACCAATCAACTGTCATCTCATTAAAAAACCTGGTTTCATCTATTTGGTCTAGGTGAAACCAGGATTGCAAAGGACAGCAAGATGAATCGTATAACTCGCACCAGGCAAACGGGCCAAGCTCTCCCACTAGGGATCGCCTTCCTCATGTCTACGATCCTGTTGGGACTTGTCCTTTTCAACACGGGGCAGACCGCTTCTGAAAAGTCCCGTCTGGTCAATACGGCCGATGCTGCAGTTTACAGCGGTCTCATCTGGCAGGCACGGGCGCTCAATTTTCAGGCCTATACGAACAGGGCGATGGTCGCCAATCAGGTTTCTATCGGCCAGTTGGTAAGTCTCACGTCTTGGACGCAATACGCCTATCATGTGGCAAGGAACATCGACACTATCGGCGACTATTTCCCGATCATCAAGCCCTACACCCAGGCAGCGGAGTCGATAACAGAGATGATTGATAATGTAGTAGTCAACATCGCCGAGGTCTTCATCCCCATCATCGATAGTGTCAATGGTGTGCTCAGCACAACACAGCAAATAGT
>JAIVEQ010000011.1 GCA_023838465.1 Candidatus Thiodiazotropha sp. | reverse complement strand
ATGGATGAATACGATACCAAAAAATACCAATTACAGTAGAGACCAGGATCACTTACAAAGCAGAGATAATAAATTCACCTTTTCACGCTACTGTAAATGGTTACCTCTGACAGTCATTATGCTCATTCTTTCTGCATGCGGTGGTGGAGATTCAAGTGACACTGTTACACCAATATCTACTGGCGATACTGACTTGGATGGTTTGACAGATCAGCAGGAGGAGACCTTGGGTACGGACCCTAATATTGTTGACACAGATAATGATCGTATTTGGGATGGAGATGAAGTAAACATGTTCAGCACAAATCCAATACTTTCAGATACGGATAATGATGGTATTGATGATGGCGCTGATCCACAGCCAGTTGTCGTCAATACCATACCGACCGATCCCAATTCTGGTCGATTTGTCGAATATGGTGTTTTTAAGACTAATGCTACCGGTTCATCAACTCAGCGGATATCAAACACAAGATATGAAGAGAATCATGTGGTTTACGCACCATTGACGGCCTCAAATCAACCTCTTCTGATCTATCAAACCTACATTGAGGATACAAACTCGGACACACTCTTCAATGAGGGTGATTTAACGGGTAGTGTTATTGCAATCATGAATGTTGATGGAACGAGACCACGCTATCTTACCGATATTGATCCATCCAATGGAATGGTTCAGAACAATCATTCGATTGATGCAACACCAGAACCCTCTCCAGATGGACAATATATTATATTTGTGAGTGATCGAGATAATCCAGGAAGTTTCCAGCTTAAACTTTATGTTATGGATATTGATGGAAACAACCAAACCCCTTTAAATTATGCATCTAATCCACCTGCGAGTGATGAGATAGATGCCGACCCATTCTGGGGTGTTGACAATAAAATAACCTTCAAACGTCAACAATTTATTTCAGGGCGCGTTGGATTTAGTCGCGTCTATACAGCCAATATAGATACTGCAACGATGACGCTTTACAATTTAATGGAAAGAACATCAGGATCTAACACACCTTTGAGTACACCCAATGGACCTGGTGATTTTGATCCAAAGATTTCACCCGATGGTCATTTAATAGCAAGCTATCGCCATCTTTCCGATAGTGTTTCAATTTTTGGTGATTATGATCTATGGATAGGACTCTATCACCATACAGAAGAACCAGCTGATTCTTCCATTACACTGTTTGATCAAGATACTTCGGCAGCAGTCTTATTTCCCAGGTGGAATATTAATGGTGACAAATTAGCTACATGGCAACTTGATGGAACAGCCCTTAGCATGGGTATGGATGCTATAGATTTAGTTATCTATGAGTTGGACCTGACTGATCAACCTTTCTCCTTCTCCGCTACTAGAACGAACATCACACCGAATAACGATGGTTGGTTTGAGACTATGCCCTCGTGGAATACAGATCCAAATAAAGCTGAGGAACTCATCTATTCAGCTTCAAGGCAATTTTAATGGCTTAAAAAACCTGAGTATGCATTTTTTGTCATTCCGGCGCATGCCGGAATCCTGTAACCCCATGCATTTAATAAACTGGATTCCTGTTCTACACTTCGCTTCATCCGGACTAACGAATTAATTAGAGATTGAGAAGTATCACAGGTAATAAAGCAGTGTTAAATTACAGACATAATCTATCACTATTTATAGTGGAGCAACTGAAGAATGAGTACAGAATTTTTAATTACCTCATTGGTTATCGTATTGCTTCCGGGAACAGGTGTCCTTTTTACAATTTCAACCGCTCTATTTCATGGAAAGCGTGCAAGCCTTTACGCAGCCCTGGGCTGCACACTCGGTATCATTCCTCACTTAATCGCTAGCATATTGGGGCTAGCTGCAATCCTTCATGCGAGTGCCGTAGCCTTCCAAATACTGAAAATTCTAGGCATCATCTACCTACTCTACCTTGCATGGGGAATGTGGAAAGAGTCTGGCGAATTGAGATTACAAGGTAAACCGAAGGAAATGGGATTTTGGATGATTGCTGTAAAAGCATTGCTCATCAATATTCTGAACCCCAAGCTATCACTATTTTTTCTGGCTTTTCTTCCACAGTTTGTCCCTAATAATTCTGAGCTTGCAATAGTGGACATGGCGTTTCTTGGTGCCGTTTTCATGTGCCTAACGTTAGTGATATTTGTCATTTATGGGCTGTTTGCACACTACTTGCGAAAATATTTAGATAAATCTCCCAGTGCAATGCGTAGGATACAGCGTACATTTGCAGGCATATTTGCATTTCTTGCTGTAAAATTAGCTACATTAGAGCGCTAAATCAACGTTGCACTACAATTGTGCTGAGTCCTGTACTAGAGAGTAAATTCTCTCAATAGCTCAACCCTCACATTGTATTGATTTTCTGGATTCGTAATTGGGTTCTCTTGTCATCCGGGTTAAATTTGAGCGCATGTTCCCAGTACTTAAGGGCTTGCTTGGGTTCACTTCTAGAACTTCTTAATCCTTTAATGTACAAACCCTTGCCATATTCCTTCCGAATTTTTATGATCGTCTGGAGCTTTTTCCTGTCTCCATTTACGGCAGACTCAGCCTGCTCGAGATAACTCAGTGTGTCACTATAATTTTCGGCCTGATACGATTTTTCTGCTTGCCCGATGCGGGTTTTAGATAACAAACTGCGCATTTCTAGATCATTGGGATATTTGGCAATATGCTTTCGCTGAGCGCCAAGGAAGGCTGAAAGCCGAGGCGGTTAGTCCCCGGTAGGCGTGAGGCGAGACTGTAGACCCGTCGTGCCTTGCGCCAGAGGGGATGCAAAGCGAGCATCCGAACACGGCGTCCAGTCATTTGGGAACTGACGGCGGAGTGGTCACGAGCTTGCGATGTGATCACGTAGTGTCAGTGACCAGGACCGTCCGGGGCACTAATAGGTTGTCAAAGATCGAGTGTCTTTTAGGCCTGGGACGCCTAAAAGACATCACGAGATCGAAGACTCACTTGTTGAGTTCTTTTATCAATTCATCGATACTTGCTGGTCTACTTCCTGCTTGTAGGATAGCCTGACGTGAGTAGGTGTAGGTCTCATCTCCATAGCCATTATTACTCTTAGCCTTTTTCCTTCTGCTCTTATAGTTACGTTGTGAAAGTGCAACTTTTCTCTCCATGGACCGTCGGGAACTTTTCTCATCAAGCCTACGCATAGCTTCCAGAGCATCTTTATTGTTCGGCTCCAGCCCCAGTGTTTCAAGATAGAGCCTCCTGGCTTTACTGGTCTTACCTTGACGAACTGCTTTGTTGCCCCGGGCGATCATTTTCTTGGTTCTCTTACTAATCTGAGACTCGATACGTTTGATCGATTTTTTGATCACTGAATCCTGTTTTGCCAATGCTCTGGCCACTCGATATTCGAATAGAGCTCCCTGCAAGTCTCCCTGTTTTTCATGTGTTTCAGCAGCAGCAACCCAGGTTTTCGGATCGCCGTAACCTCCAGATGAACCCTTCACTCTTTTTGAGTCAATAGCGCACCCAGAACCAAATAGGATGACAGTCACCCAGAAAGAGGCAATTAAATATGCAGTTACTTTCACTATTTTTCCCGTGACTTATAGGTCACCAGGCTGGCTTTGAACGTTTTCATATCACGATCACCGAATATCATGGTCCGGTGTAGCAGATAGGGATAAGCAAAGGCTGCATTGGCATGGGGTTGGACAGTCAACCCCAAGAGTAGGCCGTTTGCCTGTAATTCATCAATAACATATTCATTGCTATCGCCAAACGGATAGGCATAAAAGCGCGGCTTCTGTCCTAAATATTGGGTCAATTTTTTTGTTGGAACGACAACCTCTCGACGTACCCTGCGTTGATATTGTTTACGATCTTCTCCACCTTGCCGTACTGCCAGATTGCCATGTGTCTTGGAATGAGGTTGGATGCTGATTAAACCGCTCTTCACCATGGCAGTGATCTCATTTGTTCTCAAGCCCCCGTTGTTCATGTAGTCACTATAAGCGAAGACAGTTGCCGGATAACCGAATTCCTGGAGAAGAGGAAAGGCTTCTTTGTAGATCGAACGGTGACCGTCATCAATGGTGATAACTACAGAACGCTTTGGCAGCGCTTGCTCTCCCTTGAGAAATCCTAGCAAACTGGCTAAAGGGATCACTCTAAAATCATTTTTTTTGAGAAATTCCAGTTGCTGTCTGAACTGCTTGGGTGAGACCTCCAAGCGGTCTCCTCGGTTGCCGAAACGGTGATAGCAGAGGATGGGAATAGTCTGGTAACCGTTATAATCGATACCCGTCGGATTGTCCGTTTTCAGGGGAATGATGATCTCGTTTCCCGGCTTGATAGCTCCTGATGGATTGGCATCCTCAATTATCCAATAGAGTTCCTCATCATCAAGATAATGTCTTGCCAGGGTACGTGCATTCTCCTTTCCAACACGCAACACAACAAATTCACTATCCTTGGCAATGATACGGCTTGAAGCTGAAAGAGCAGAATAGATGCCAGGCGAAGAGCAGCCACCATGAAGAAGCATTACAAGCAGCAGAATTATAGTTATATTCGCTCGCTGAGCGCCAAGGAAGGCTGAAAGCCGAGGCGGTTAGTCCCCGGTAGGCGTGAGGCGAGACTGTAGACCCGTCGTGCCTTGCGCCAGAGGGGATGCAAAGCGAGCATCCGAACACGGCGTCCAGTCATTTGGGAACTGACGGCGGAGTGGTCACGAGCTTGCGATGTGATCACGTAGTGTCAGTGACCAGGACCGTCCGGGGCACTAATAGGTTGTCAAAGATCGAGTGTCTTTTAGGCCTGGGACGCCTAAAAGACATCACGAGATCGAAGACTCACTTGAATTTCATGGTGAACAGATTCCCCCTCTATCTACACACTGTGACTACTTACCTACTTTAGGTTGCATAATTCTGGTTGCATCATCGATATCCTCCTCAAGTGGAGGCAGGCTCTCTTCATCGAGCGCCGTTATTTGTTTGTTATCCTGGAGCGGTGCTTGATTTGTCTTGTCTTCATTAGGCTCAATTGATAGGGGGATTGCTTGATCCATTTGTTGGGCCTCCTCCTTCTCATTCAGGAGTGCCTCCGCCATTCTGTTGTACTCCACAAACAGTAGACCTAACTCATCATTACGTTCTTTTTTTATTCGATAGCCATAATTTCCATGTTGGACATGCGTAATGGCTCGTCTGAGTATCTTCATCGGAACAGTCATACCGGTTGCTAATAAATAGGCAACAATGGCAACCGTCAGGACAACTGCCACCAATAGTCCAAGCATCGTATAAAAAGTCAGGTCGGCAGCTGCAATGAGTGGCGTTTGCGACAGTCCGAGCTGTATCTTCCCAATATTCTTGTTCTGAAATACCAGTGGAGCCTGGAAATCGAAAACCATTTCACCATTCAACTCCCCTTCGGATATGACAATCCCCTCATTTTCACGAAGCAGTTGCATGGGTGCATCGCTACTCAAAGTTTGACCCACTTCTTCAACCGAGGTGCTGGCACGAAGGACTTTCTTGTGATCAAGAATTCGTAAATAACTGATCTGCTGTCGTTCCTTGATCTCGTGAACAAATGTCTCTATAGCAACCCAATCCTGTATCAAAACGGCCTCAGCACTCTCAATTGCGATGAATTCTGCCAAGGAGCCACCGGAATCGAGTGCCAGTTCGATCATTGCATCCACCTGTTTCTGATAAACCAGGTAGGAGCCCAGGATCATCGCGATTGAAACAACTCCAGCCATAATGGCGGTCCATTTGATACGAAGCGGAAGAATATTAGTGTCGTTGATATGTTGCTGCTTTTCATCGATTTCGTGTACAACACTACGAAGTGCTGTTGCCAATTCTTTGCCGGTTTGAAAACGATATTCCGGTTTTTTATTGAGCAGTTTCTCAACAATCTTTATTAAGCTTTGTGGAACATCCTTAATTTTACCATCAATCGGTGCCGGATCTTCTTGTACAATCTTCATCAACAAAGAAGTTAAGGTCTCTGATACAAAGGGTTTTTCCCCTGTAATAAGCTGGTAGAGAATAACCCCCAGGGAGAAAAGGTCCGAGCGTCCATCGACTGGCAGCCCTTCAACCTGTTCAGGTGACATATATTGAGGAGTGCCCAATACCGCCCCCATCATTGTGCGGTGTTCCTTATTGGGCGAATCTACATGAGCAATGCCAAAGTCGGTAATACGAATCGTATGACCATCATCCGGTGAGATGATATTACCTGGCTTAACATCGCGATGTACGATGCCACGTGCATGTGAATAATCCAATGCCTCTGCCAGTTGGATGCCATACACGACCGTTTCACGAGTGGAAATTTTCGCGTCTGAATCCATCATCTGCTCGAGCGTCCTGCCCTCCAGAAACTCCATCGCGATATAGGGGCCTTGAGTCACTTCACCCACATCGAAAATGGTCACAATATTGGGGTGAGTCAACTTACCGGCGGCCTTTGCCTCTTGCAGAAAGCGGTAACGATATTCAGGATCTGCTGCACACTCCCCGCGCAACAGCTTAATCGCCAGTGTGCGATTGATTTCCGGATCGAATGCCTTATAGACAATCGACATTGCCCCCTCACCGATCTCTTCAATCAGGCTAAATCTTCCTATCGACTCAGGCATTAGCGGCTGGTTGTCCAAATCTGCTCCTCCCCCTCTACCACATCTGTGAGATAGCCACAGCGGGCATCAATATTCTTATGTCTCATCTATGCTATCCCTGATAGAGTGTAGCAAATGGTGATGAATTAAAAAAAAGTAACTGATTTACTACCCCGATCTTTGTGGCTGCAAATCCAGTTGCTTCACTCACTTTCGGAGCTTCCAACACAGACAACTCTTTTACACGCCTGGAAAGCACATACTAGGTTGTCGGGTTAATATAAAATAATATTGACGCTAACTCCTTCTTTTATTAGCTTTCATAGAGTGCCAGGGGTCAAATAAGCACCTGGGTGATAAATTGGACATATAGAATAGCGGGCCAGCACATGACTGAAACCTTCGACATCCCAAGAATACTGGAACTACGTAAGCTCACAAGGTCGATTTCTGAAAAGATTGAAACCGACCTTAAGGGCTATTTGTCCACACTCGCTCCTCTATTTTCACCGGTGCCGATTTTAGGTGAGCATATCCGTGGCGGCTCCAAGGCACCGATAAAAGGTGCAGAAAAGGCCTTTCGGGATCTAAAAGGCAGGTTTCAGTCCATTGCAGGGCAAAAACCCTTTTCATTGGCCACCGAGATCTCTTCGCCCTTGGATGTATTTGCCGCTACCCCTTCATTGACTGCTGTAGAGTACCCATACACGGCAACGCAAGAGAATAAGTCAGCTTCTCTAACCGTGACTTCTCCCTTGAAATGGGTCCTCTCTTTTCCAGACATAAGTCCTAAAAGAATTTTAGAACTGTTGGATGGCAACCGTAGTCAGCTCAAAGATGAGCTATCTCACACCCTACTTCAAAGTTTGACTTTAGGACTCGTCCTGGAGAATCGGCCCGGTATCGTGACACTGCTCCAAGGCCTGCGCTTTCACCTGGAAACCATCCACATGGAGGGGTTGGGTGATTTGCCTGTAATATTGGTCTCCTGTCCACTTTCAACCATACTGCCACCAGACGACATTATTATTCAAAATACTGAGATATCCGGAATTCCCTCTTTTGAAGAGATCATTAACATCACTGATATTCAAGCGTTGTCTGATCCCCTAAAACAGAGCATATTATCGATTACACAAGAGATATCGCCGAATATTTTCAGAGAGATCACTTAGGGGTGATCCTCTGTTTCGCAGACTCATTTGCTTTAAAATAATGATTGATCCACCGTTGAACGGATCGTCCATGCTATTAGATAGGTTATCTAAACTACAGAAACGTTGTTCAGATTAGGGTTTTTCCAATAACCCGATAACAATACAATCTGCATTTTTCCACAAACCTTACTTCATCAATTCAAAACCAGGAATGAAATATGGCAACAATCACCCTTGAAGGTAATCAAATCAACACCAGCGGCGATCTTCCAGTTGTGGGTTCCGATGCACCGGATTTCTCACTGACTGCAGGGGATCTCTCCGATGTTTCACTTGCCAACTATGCAGGTAAGAGGAAGTTACTGAATATCGTACCTAGCCTGGATACAGGTGTATGCGCAACTTCTACAGTCAAGTTCAATCAAGCGATGGGTGATAAGTCGAATTCCGTAGCACTCGTTATCTCTGCCGACTTGCCGTTTGCTCAAGGACGTTTCTGCAGTGCTGAGGGCATCGAGAACGTTGTCTCGCTATCAATGATGCGGAATCGCAACTTCGCTAAAGACTATGGTGTATTAATCAACGATGGGCCGTTGGCTGGAATTTGTGCACGTGCGGTTGTCGTGTTGGATGAGAATAACAAGGTAATCTATGCTCAACTGGTTCCCGAGATCGTACAAGAACCGGATTATGAGCCAGCATTGGCCCATCTTAGCTGACAATCTCGATTACACAATGGGAAATAAGAGTGTAAACCTAAAGAGTTTGTAGTAAAAAAACGGGCACTTAGTGCCCGTTTTTTTTACGCCTCAGCGTCGATTATAGGGTGAGTAACCCTGGGACTGTGGATAGGCACCATAGGGTGAATAGGCCGGCCCACGTCCACGCCATGCTGGTGGATTAACTGGAACGGGCGGAGCAGCCATGGCTTCCTGTAGCTCACGTTCAGCCTGCATCAAATTCCGCATTGCTTCCATTTCCGCTTTGGCAGCATCGCGAAGATCATCAAACTCCTTGAGAATTTTACTGACTGACTCAGCATGTAGGTCGCGAATTGACTGTGGTACATCTTTGCTCTGGGATGCAGCGGCAGATGTAGTCGTACTCTCACTCTTTTGTGACGTTACAGCCTGACCCTGATCGGCACTGCTGGAGGCCGTTGTCTGGCTCACTGCAGATGAAGTCTCTTGAGAATCTGAAGAGGCAGTGCCACTGCTGGTAGCGATGGGCGCTGCTGTTGATGCTGGGCTGACGCTCGAACCGGAAACAAAGCCGCTATTTTGTTCGGCTTCTGTTGATTTAACAGCCGACTCACCAGTAGTGGATGTGGTTACAGCATGCTCATCAACCGAAGCTCCACCTGCAGCCGATGAGGAATCACCCGATGCAGTCATCTCTTCATGTTGCACACCCGTAGTATTGGTTGCAGATTCAGTGAGTGGATTTTTAGCCAAGGATCTTATGTACATAAAAGCAAGTACGATAATGACAAGCCAGAAAAGGGTTTTTACCCAAAAGCCACTGCTACTTTTCGAATCAGTTGACATCGATGATTCCTCCGGTGTGTTATCTTTTTTAATCTCTGTATGAATACTGACATTTGATGAATTGGTCTGGCCGGATATCGATACCGGCTTTGATTCAGCTGGTTTAGGCTTCGAAGCCAAAGCGCTCGCCGCCGCAACGGCTGTGGGTGTTGCCGCTTTAGATTCAGCTTTCGACGCGCCTGATGCTACAGGCTCTGTCTCTCCTTGTGGAGCCTTAGCTGTATCCGTGTTTGTCACTGCCTTTTTTGGGCTAGCCTTCTTTTTTGCCACAACCTTTTTCTTAGTCGTGACTTTTTTCTTTGCAGTAGCCTTTTTCTTGGTTACTTTCTTCTTAGCAACCTTCTTCTTAACAGCAGTGGTTTCTGCTGCTGATTTGTTTTCTACATTGTCTTCAGAATTGGTTGTCTCGTCAGCCATCTTCACTCCCCTTTGGCACACAGATAATCATAGGAATATTGTACCCTAATCTAGTGATCTAAAATATTTTTCTATCAATTTAATGATTTAGCTCTATTAGCCAATCTGCAATCCAGGCAAAACTCATATCTTTTGGGTCGACAACCCTGTACCAATCACCTTGGTGATCAACGGCAATCAGTGAGTGTCCGTTTGTGACATGCTTGACGATCACGCCATCCACACCTGGACTGGAACGTAAGTTTACCTTTGTTCCAGAAACAACAACATTTTCACCAACCCAAGACTCCTTCAATAACACCTTAAGTCGAGGAAGAATTCCCTTCTCCCTGTTAGCTATTTTCTGCTTGATGATCTCCTGAGCATCTTCATGACCGTTTTTTGCTGCTCGTAGATACCAATCCAATGCTTGCTGATAATCCTTTTTTATCCCTTCTCCATGGGTATAGGCCAGGGCTAATGCGAACATAGCGTCGTTATGGCCATGATCAGCTGATTGCCTCCACCAATAGGCAGCTTTGGATATATTGACTCGCAATCCGTTGCCATTAGCATATAGCCAGCCTAAATGATAGGCAGCTTCCACATGACCCTGCATGGCCAATGGTCGCCAGATACAAAAGGCCTCTGCAAAATCGCCTGCATTCAGTGAATCCATACCAAGCTCAAAAGCGTCTGCTCGAAGCTGCCGACCTAAAAATAGAATCAACAGTATAATAGTTATCTTACTTATTGTTTTTATAGGGTATTTCAATGTAAAAGAAGTCATCTGAGAGGTATTTTCAACTACCTATCTAATGCGCTCTTAAACGAAGTAGTGTTACAAGCAGCGACTTAACCTGGTCCATTCCATGGATAAGATTTTTTTCGATATCTTTCATATTGATCGATGTTTCCACTTTGCCTGCAGCCCAATTTGAGACCACTGAACAGGATGCATAGCAAAGATTTAATTCTCTTGCCAAAGCCGCTTCCGGCATGCCTGTCATGCCGACAATATCACAGCCATCCCGTTCCATTCGAACTATCTCTGCAGCTGACTCCAGCCTGGGTCCCTGGGTGGCGCCATAAGTGGCCGTATCGATAGGATTGACACCACAAAGCCTGCCAGCCTCGATCAGTTCTTGTCTCAGATTTTCGCAATAAGGTTGGGTGAAATCGATATGTGTTATGTGGCTCAAGTCCGTATCATAGATGGTATGATCACGACCGAATGTATAATCAATAATCTGATCGGGGATTATGATCCGACTAGGCCCCATTTCTGATGTAATGCCCCCGACAGCTGCCACACCGAGTACCGTCTCTACACCCAGATGCCGAAGCGCCCACAGATTTGCACGGTAGTTGACAAGATGTGGCGGTATCATATGCGAAGCACCATGACGGGGAAGAAATACAACCTCCCGATCACTCATTCTGCCATGAGTGAGTGCAGCCGATGGTTGACCAAAAGGTGTATGGCAAACTTCACGATGAGTAATCTCTAGGTCTGGCATTTCATCCAGACCCGTTCCCCCTATGATGGCTAGTTTTGTCATCTATTTTTGCTGTACCGCTGCATTATGAACACAGCATTGTACCGTGTGATGAGAGGCAATAAAAATAATGGCTCATCGGATCAAGTCCAGTCCCCTACTCTAGTGGATGAAACTGGACATAGGCTGGCATATGCCACCAGCCCATATCAGCGGGAAGATTTACAAATCACCCGCATGACCGGATAGATAGTCAGCCACCCCCTGAGGCGTATTCTTCATGCCATCATCACCCTCTTTCCAGCCTGCGGGGCAGACTTCGCCATGTTCTTCATTGAACTGCAAGGCATCGATCATACGCAGCATCTCATCGATATTTCTTCCCAGGGGTAGATCATTAACCACCTGGTGGCGCACCATCCCGCTTTTATCGATCAAGAAGGAACCGCGAAATGCCACATTTCCATTAGGCGTTTCAACATCGTAAGCCTTGCAGATCACGTGATTCAAATCGGCCACTAATGCATAACCAACCGATCCGATTCCACCCTCATTAATCGGTGTATTTCGCCATGCATTGTGTGTGTAGTGCGAGTCAACAGAACATCCAATGACCTCCACATTACGTTTTTTAAATTCCTCAAGCCGATGATCAAATGCAATCAATTCAGAAGGACAGACAAATGTAAAATCAAGCGGATAGAAAAACAGAACCGCATATTTGCCACTAGTACTCTCTTTGAACTTAAAATCATCAACAATAGTGCCATCACCCAGCACAGCTGCAGCTGAGAAATCGGGTGCCTCACGGCCAACAAGTACGCCCACTGATTACCTCCACATGGGTAGTAAAAAAATGAATCCAAAGATTTGGGGGAGAGTAACTATTCATCAATCCCAGAAAAAGGGGCCGCTGAATTATTACCTGGGAGGTATATTAGAACTTCTTTGGAGAGGATGCTATGTCGGATATCGACACTATGGAAATAGCTCGTACAAACCGGATGAGGCAAACTGCCCTGTTTAATGGAACCGAAAAAAAAGGGGAGCTGATTGGCTCCCCCGTATACTTCTCCTCCATCTATCCTGATGTTTATATTGCCCGAGCAAAAACTCCGGACTTTTCTAATGTTGGTATCAGGATTGTTTCTTCACGCTGAATGCGATCCTCGATCATGTCGAAGACCTCAAATGTATCTGCGATAAACGCATCGGTGAAATTGAAATCGCAGTTTTTCAGCCATTGGTTGTGGTACTGCTCAAACTGCTTTCTCATTGGTTTTTGACCATTCAGAAATCCCCATGCCATCGACTTAAGCTTCGGGTCCTGATGGGTTAGCAGGTCGGGGTAGATACCTCTATCCTGCTCTGACATATGTACTTTCATCTTTTCCGCCAGATCACAGATCATTTTGTGTGCTGTCATGGCGTTTGGTCGTATGCTCAACTGCTCCTTGGTCATCATAGCCCTGAGATCACTGATAATTTCCTGCATATCAGTATGACTGCCTTTCAGGCTTTCTAATGTACTCACGCTCCACCCTCCTTCTTGAAAACTTGCTCCTGGGTATCAACTGGAGACAAGTAAACACTACTTAAAGAAAAAAATATCGCACCGCCTACTCTCCGGCAGGTTCAGCACACTCTCACCAAGCTTGTACCATTATTTGAGAAATGGCAATAGATACCTAATATTACTAGGTTTTTTATGACAATTCACACCCGGGATATCCCTTGTGTTCGTTATTTTTTGTAAGGGTAATTACTAATCTGCTGGCACTGCATAGATGCCTGGCAGATTTCTGTGATACTCCATGTAGTCCATGCCATATCCAAAAACATAGCGATCTTCAACAGTCAGGCCTACAAAATCGGCAACAAAGCCATTTCCTCTTTTGTGTATCTTTTCAACCAGCACCAGGCTGTACACGGCTTTTGCCCCCGCTTCTCGACATGCTGCAACGATGGAAGAGAGTGTCACACCCTCATCCAAGATATCATCAACCACTAATACAGTCTCTCCAGTTAACTCTGTACTCGGGCGACCTATCCATTCAAGCTCGGTACCTGAGGTACCTCCCCGGTATCGGGTTGCATGGATGTAATCGTGACGTAATGGAAAATTCAAACGTGTCAATAGATGCCCTGTGGGAATAAGTGCGCCATTCAGCACGCATAGCAGCAGTGGATCTTTTCCAGAGAGTTTTCCGGTAATCTCCATCGCCAGACGATCAAGCGCTCGCTCCACATCGGCTTGTGAATAGATTTGATCCGCTGTTGCCAATACCTCGGCTGCCTGTTGTGGTGTGATACTCATTTACGTTACGCTTCTATTCCAAATCAAGATCAAGGCTTGCTTCTTCCGGAGCAACTGACAACCGATGAACCGCACTTTTCCATCGTGGGTCGAAATGTAGCTGTTGCAGGGTTTTCTGTTTTCGGCCATGCATTCTTACCAATCGAACATGAGCTGCAGGATCATTGTAATCCTTTAGTTGATCCAACACCTCAATTGCTGCGGGTCGATTGTTACAAACCAATACCATATCGCAACTGGCAGAGAGCGCAGCAGAAGCACGATCTGCATGACCTCCAGCCTCCTTCGCAGCTGCCATGTTAAGGTCATCGCTGAAGATGACGCCCTGAAAACCGAGTTGCTTGCGCAGTACATTACCCAACCAGAATGGAGAAAAGCCAGCCAGATCCTTATCGATATGACTATAGATGACATGCGCCGGCATGATTGCCTCCATACCTGCGTTAATCATTCTTTCAAATGGCCGTAAATCTTCCATTTCGAGGTCTTCAAAGCGTCGCTGATCTACTGGCAGCACCAGATGTGAATCTGCTTCGACAGCGCCATGACCCGGAAAATGTTTTCCGACCACAGCCATCCCTGCACTATGACAACCCTGCATCCAAGCCTGTGCCAACCGGGCAACGACTTCTGCATCCTGGGAAAACGCCCGGTCCCCAATGACTTCGCTGATACCCAGCCCTAGATCGAGTACTGGAGCAAAGCTGAAGTCCACACCGCAAGCACGTAATTCTGAGGCCATCAGCCAGCCTCCCTGCTCTGCCAGCTTCAGGCCTTGATCAGGTTGTTTAAGGTAATGATCACCATACCAGGCCGCGGCAGGGAGTGGAGTAAAACCTTCTCTGAATCGCTGAACACGACCGCCTTCATGGTCGACTGCTATGAGGAGATGAGGGGTTCTGATGGCATGGATATCTGCACATAGTGCAGTGAGTTGCGCTTGCGATTCAAAATTGCGACTGAACAGAATCACACCACCAACCGCTGGATGACTCAACAATCGCTCCTCATCCTCAGAGATCGAGGTCTTCTCCAGATCGAGCATGACGGGACCCAGGCTCATCTTCCTGATCCTGAAATATCATCAATACTAAAGGGGCCTATCTGGATAATCACTTTCCTGGAAGTGGGGTAAAATCTAGTCATATCCGAATTCTTTTGTCAGATAGCCAAAACACGCCTCGCGTATCTCAACTGCTTAATATTTCCGGCAGTATGCCGTAAACATAGGTTGAGTGGAAACCAATCTACCTCACCAAGGTAATAGCCATGCGTTTAGTCCAGATACTCATTGCGATGCTTATTTTTTTAGCCCTGCCACTAATGGCTGAGGATGAAAAAGATGAAAAAACCGAAGAAGAAGCACCGCCAACCATTAACTACTACCAGGTCAAGCCTTCACTGGTGGCCAATCTGGCGAGCGGTGGAAAATACATACGCTGCGACATCCAGCTTATGACCAATGATGAGTTATTTCTCGAAGACCTGAATCTACACGGCCCGGCGATACGCCATACATTGCTATTACTGCTATCTGAGCAGGATGGCAAAAACATAAAAACTTCGGATGGTAAAGAGGCCCTGCGTAAAAAGGCCTTATCCGTGATTAGCAAACTGATGCAGGAGCTGAGTGGCAAGGAAGGGATAAAAGCCCTTTTCTTCACCACATTTTTTGTTCAATAGAGATTCCACGGGCCACTGTTTATAGCGTCTTACTGAGCCCAAGTCACAGCGACCCCTGCTAAAGCAGTACACGAATTAATCGATTCGAATATCCAGATAATCACGTAAGCGGTCGCCGAGCAAATTGAGTGACAGCACCACCAGCATAATGGCCATACCCGGTGCTAATACCATATGGGGAGCCATCAACATATAGCTGGCACCATCACGTATCATGCTTCCCCATGAGGCATCTGGTGGTTGAATACCCAAACCGAGAAAGGAGAGCCCGGCCTCGGCGATGACCATCCCTGCCATACTAAAGGTGACTTCCACGATCAAGGGGGCCAGCAACAATGGCAACAGATGTCGTGTAAGGGTAAACCAGTGGGAGCTTCCCAAGGCGATTGCAGCGGTAACGTGATCACGTTGCCTGAGTGATAGTACCTGGCCGCGGGTAAGACGAGCATAACCTACCCAGCCCACTACTGAGAGAGCAATAATCAAATTATCGATGCCTGGCCCCATCACACCAGCCAATGCTATAGCCAGCAGAATACCGGGGAAGGCGAGAAAAATATCGATCACCCTAGTCAGTAACAGATCAAACCATCCTCCCTGAAAACCCGCCAGCAGACCAAGCAGGGTGCCGGAAATAGCTGAGAGAGTGACCACCCCTACCGAAACGAGAAACGAAGTCTGCGCCCCTGACAGAAGTCGTGGGAGAATCGCACGACCTAAATCGTCATAACCCAGCAGGCTGGATAGACCGGGAGGATGCAGAATCTTATCGAGAGCGATAAAATTACCCGATTCACTGAACCAGGTACCGGTAACAGCGGCTATGGTCCAGAGCACAAGCACGATGATTGGAAACCAGCGACGGATCATCTATCGGTTCCGTCACTGATGCGTGGATCAATCAGACCATAGACTATATCAGTCAACGTATTGACCAAAACATAGGAGAGGCTGATAAACAATACACAACCCTGTACCACCGGATAGTCCCGTTTCTGGATGGATTCGATCATCAGCGATCCAATTCCCGGCCAGTCGAATACCACCTCGGTGACGATAGCCCCACCCAATAATGCGCCAAGTTGCAGGCCAAGCAGGGTAATCACTGGCAACCAGGCATTTCGCATTGCGTGATGCCAGATAACCCGTGATTCATCCAACCCCTTGGCTCTTGCCGTGCGTACAAAATCCTCTCCCATTACCTCCAGTAGACTGCTACGGACCATGCGCGCCAGGATGGCGGCAAAGGACGACCCCAATGTCACAGCAGGCAATATCAAACTACTGAGTCCCTCCCTGCCACTGACCGGGGTCCAACCAAGCCAGAGAGAGAAGCAGAGGATCAACATCGGCCCCAGCCAAAAATTGGGGATAGATACACCCAGCATAGAGAACCCCATCGCGCCCCAATCCCATGATCCACTGCGATTCACAGCCGCTAAAATACCCAGTGGAATGGCAATTGACAGGGCACAAAAGAGTGCCGCAAAAGCGAGTTGCAAGGTTGCTGGAATACGGCTGGCCAACAGCTCAGTAACGGGTTGTTTTGTGTGTAAAGAGGTCCCCAGATCGAGTACTGCGATACCCTTCAGGTAGTGGCTCAATTGAATGGCTATCGATTGGTCGAGTCCCAGACTGACACGCAGTGCCTGCCGATCGCTCGGTCTTGCCGATTCCCCGAGCATGACATCCACTGGATCACCAGGCACCAGATGGATCAGCATAAAAACCAGACAAACAGTCCCCAATATCACAACCAGAGCACTCAACAGTCGCGATATGAGAAAATCCCCCATCAATCGACAATCTCCACCAAGGTGCCATTCTCAACTTGCTCAAACAGTTCCAGCAGATCCCTGTTTCGCATCCGTATACAGCCGTGGGAAGCAGCAACGCCTATTAGCTCTTCATCCGGTGTACCGTGGATATAGATAAATCGACGCAGGGTATCAACCCGACCCCCTCTGTTCTTTCCCTGTTCTAGACCGCTCAACCAGAGTATGCGGGTAAGAATCCAGTCCCGATTGGGTTCCCGCTCATTCAGTTGTTTGCTATAGCGCTCTCCCGTCGGACGTCTTGAGACGAATACAGTGTTCTCTGCACACCCTTCACCGATTTTCAGACGAATACGATGTTTCCCTCGAGGGGTACAGCCACTATTGCCCTGCTCTCCAGCTCCGTTTACCGCCGTTGAGACCGGATAGCTATTGGTTATCTGACCCGCCTCAATACAAAGCAAGCGCTGTTGCAACAGTTCAATATGCAGCTGCAGTTTGGGCATGCTGTGAATCCTCCGGGTGGTGAATACTCACCCGTTCAAGTCCGTCATAGTTTCCATCCATCATCAGTTTGTAGCCTGAAACCCGTGCTCCCAATGCAGATACCTGATCTTCGTACCATAGTGGAACATAGGGTAGATCATAATGGATCTGTTGTTGTATTTGACGATAAAGGCGTGCCTGTTGTTGTAACGCTCCCGCCGCTTCAGCCTGCAGCAGCAACCTATCAACCGATGGACTGCTATATCGCCCCCGGTTGGCCCCCATCGGAGGCAGTGAATCACTGGCAAAGATATACCTGAAAACATCCGGCGTGCGGATACCGACCCAACTCAAGCTATAGAGTTGGAAGTTTCCTCGCTTAATGTCACCAAAGAAAGTTCCCCAATCATAGCTACGCAGATCAACCTCAATACCGACTGTTTTCAGCTGACTTTGAATGATAGTCGCAAGCCGGATTCGATAGGGGTCACTGGAAGTTTTATAAACCAGATGCAATGGATTTCCTGCATCGTAACCCGCTTCAGAGAGAAGCACTCTTGAAGTGGCCGGATCATAAGTATACGTAGTCAGATCTCCACTACTTGCCCAGTGTTCAGGTGGAAAAAGGGTTTCAGCCTGGCGTGCTGCACCGTGCATCACCTGATCAATGATCGCCTGCCGATCAATTGCATGAGCTATGGCGCGACGGACTCTTGGGTCTCCTGTATCAGGGTCCTGCAGATTAAATCCAAGATAGGTGAAGTTGCTCCCGTGGCGTCGTTGCAGATTAATCCCGGTCTGTGACTGGAGGTATCCGATCAATTCCGGCGAGAGATCATTCTGTAGCATGTCAATCTCACCCCGTAGTAGCTTCAGCGCCCGCACAGTAGGGTTTTTAACCTCCAGCAACTCAATGAGTTGATGATCGCGCCTTCTCTCCAGTATGAGCTTTCCCGATTCCGGCCAAGCGTAAAAGGTAAACGGACCGCTGCCAACCGGTTGACGTGCAAAATTGTGGGCTTTATTGAGTAGCCCCATAGGTAGTATATCCAGTGTCAGATAGGCGGGAAACAGTGGATCAGTGCGGAAAAGATGAAAATCGACCGTGGTCTGGTCCACTTTCGTGATCGACTCAATCAGGGTCAGGCTGGCACGTCGAGGCGATGCGTTGTCAGGGTCGAGTACGTGTTGGTAAGTCGCTATCACATCATCTGCTTCAAGCCGATGGCCGTCTGTAAAACGGTTGACGTTATCACTCAAGTAAAACCGATAGTGTCGCGGGGTCAACCTTTGCCAGTCAGCAATACCCGGTACTGGCATGCTCTGTGTGTCGAACTCTACCAATCGTTGGTAAAGCAGTCTGTTGATCCTCTCAGATGTAGCATCGGTGGCATAACGCGGATCGAGATTCAAAGGTGCTGATGCCAACCCCATGCGTATCGCCTGATTATCATGTGGTTGACTGCAGGCTGAAAGAAGCAACAGGACCATTATTCCAGTAGTTAGTATCCGTCCAGAAACAAGGGGGTTTCTCTTGCAAAGCCGTAAAGAAAAAACAGATAAAGCAGAAAAAAACAACAGATTGTAAATTTGCAATCTTGGCGTCGTTGCGAGCGCTTTTCTTTTTAGGCAGGTACTAGCTAAGCGCTGCCATCTCATTTAGAGGCCACTACCAGTTACAAAATGGATGACTGACCAGATTGGCGTTGTAGTAGCGACTATCCATTGAGACCTCTTCGCCTGCCCATGCCGGGATGAGAAACGCTTCCTCCTCTGAGCTTAATTCCACTTCAGCAACCACCAATCCCTGGTTGGCACCATGAAAGACATCCAACTCCCAAGTATGGTCACCACACTGAACCTGATAACGCACCTTGTCTATAACAGCCCCTGATACCTGGTTTTCAAGCAATGCCTCAGCATCCTGTATCGGGATGGCATACTCATATTCATTGCGGCTGATGCCTTTCGTTCTGCCCTTTATGGTCAATCGGGCTTCATTCTCTGCCACCCGCACGCGCACACTGGCATTGGGCAAGTTACACAGATAACCCTGTTTCATGACCGCTTTACTGAGAACGTCATCACGCCATTTATCATTTATTACCAGATATTTACGTTCGATTTCTAAAGCCATATATTAACCACTAATGTCATCATTCATTCGCCAATTCCCTGGTAGCTGGCGATGCAATCATATCCCTCTTTGTCACTAACCGGAAACCGATTTATTCAGGTAGTGATCTGAGTTATCAACACTTTTCAAACAGTGCAATCGACTCCATATGGGCCGTATGGGGAAACATATCCATGACACCCGCATGCACCATGCGATAACCGAGCTCATGCACCAGAATACTGGCGTCCCGTGCCAGTGTACCCGGATAGCAGGAGACATAGACAATACGCTGAGCACCCAGTTTAGGGAGGTGTTCAACGATTTCTTGAGCACCGCTACGGGGTGGGTCAAGCAATATTTTATTGAATTGCTGTAACATCCAAGGTTCGTTTTCCAATGTTTCGTATAGATTTGCAGTATAGAAACTCACATTATCAATGTGATTGAGTGCAGCGTTCTCTCTGGCTCTTGCAACTAGCCCAGCATCACCTTCAATACCGGTAACATGCCCAGCGGCACGTGCCAGAGGCAGTGTGAAATTGCCTAACCCACAAAACAGATCCAATACTTGGTCATCCCTATTCAACTGCAACATTGTGATCGCACGCTGGATCATCTGTCGGTTGATATCACTATTGACCTGGGTAAAGTCACTGGGCAAGAAATGCAATTGCAGATCAAAGTCAGGCAGATCATAAGTCAGTGATGCAGCCTCACCATTCAATGGCTTGACACTGTCTGGACCCGCTTCCTGAATATAGATAGCAACCTGATGCTGAGGTCCAAACAGTGCCAGCTTTGACAGGTCCTCATGACTGGGGGTTGAAAGCATGCGAAAGATCAATACACAACTTTCATCGCCCATCGCCATTTCAATCTGTGGTATTTGATCTCGAATCGAGAGTTGGTCGATCAAGCTGCTTAGTTGCGGCAATAATTCACCCACCCGGGGATGCAAAATATGACAACGGTCGATATCAGCGACAAAGGAGGAACCACGCTCACGGAAGCCGACCAAAGTACCGCCTTTTTTGGGTACATAACGTACCCCCAATCGAGCTTTACGACGATAGCCCCACACGGAATCACCGACCAGAGGAGTGAGTACCTCTTCTGGTGTCACCTTTCCAATATGCTTCAACGCATCCAGCATCGCCTGCTGCTTGCTCTCCACCTGTGCTTTCGACTCCTGATGCTGCAGACTACATCCTCCACAAACACCAAACTGATTACAAAGTGGTTCTACCCTTTGCGGGGAGGCGTTGATAACCTCTACCACCCTGCCCTCATCGTACTTTCGCCAGCGACCTGTATAGAGAAAACGCACCCGTTCTCCGGGTAGCGAACCATGCACAAAGGTGGCCTTGCCCTCTATATGTGCAACACCTTTTCCATCATGTGTTAAAGAGTCAATCTCTGCTTCAAACGGTTCTACCGGAAGCTGCTTGCGTCTACGTCTGCGTCCCATGTCAGCTACTTGGAAAGACGTCAGTAGAGAGGTAGCGATCACCTCGATCGCAGACTATGGCAACGATTACACCATTCTCCACTGTATTTGATAGTTTTAAGGCAGCAGCAACCGCTCCGCCTGAAGAGATTCCAGCAAAGATCCCTTCTCTAGCGGCCAATTGCCGCGTAGTTTCCTCAGCCTCTTGCTGTGAAATGTCTAGAATACGGTCGATTCGAGAGGCATCGTAAATCTTTGGCAGATAGGCCTGCGGCCAGCGGCGAATACCCGGAATATTGGCACCCTCCATGGGCTGCACACCGACAATCTCAATGGCTGGATTCTTAGCTTTGAGATAAATCGAGGTACCCATAATGGTGCCGGTGGTACCCATCGCACTGACAAAATGGGTTACTTCACCTTTGGTGTCCTGCCATATCTCCGGTCCGGTCCCATCGATATGGGCTTGCGGATTGTCCTGATTTGAAAACTGATCCAGGATCACCCCCGGGCCCGTTGCCTCCAACGCCTGAGCCTTGTCAATGGCTGCCTCCATACTGCCCTCTTTCGGAGTCAACACCAATTCAGCGCCATAGGCTTTCATCACAGCTCGGCGCTCCAGACTCATATGCTCAGGCATTACCAGGATTAAACGATACCCCTTGATTGCCGCTGCCATAGCCAGCGCAATCCCGGTATTCCCACTGGTCGCCTCAATCAGCGTATCACCAGGTTTGATGGTTCCACGCGCCTCAGCATGGCTGATCATACTCAGAGCTGGTCTATCCTTAACCGAACCAGCAGGATTATTCCCTTCCAGCTTCACCAGTACGGTATTGCTGCTATTCCCTGACAATCGCTGTAACCTGACCAGTGGTGTATTACCGATGAATTCTTCTATTGTTTTGTAGTACATAGGGGCAATTTTACCCTGTTTATTCGACAGAGATCAGCATTCTTTTACAATTCTATCGATAAAATTGACGTTAGATATGCCGAAATGGTGGGATTGATGATCTATTATTAGGGAAACTCTGAAAATGTCAGGGATTAACTAGAAAAAACCATCAGGAGACGTCAGCATGCATACTGTCAATCAACTCTTACAAAGCAAGGGCTTCGATGTCGTGACTATCGATCTCAATGCATCGGTTTTCGAGGCATTGAAGCTCATGGCCGAAAAGGGGATTGGCTCACTCGTGGTACTGGAGAATGGCGATGTGGCAGGCCTCTTCTCCGAGCGTGACTATGCCCGCAATATCATACTGAAGGGGCGTACCTCGAAAGAGACCAGGGTAGAAGAGATCATGACTCGCCATGTCATAGTGGTCAAACCCCAACAAAGTGTTGAAGAGTGTATGGCGATCATGACCGATAAGCGTGTTCGTCACCTTCCGGTCATGCAGGACGAGAAGCTCGTAGGGATTATCTCTATCGGTGATCTGGTGAAGGCCATTATTGAGGAGCAGCAGTTCGTTATTGAACAATTGGTCAGTTACATCAATGGTTAAAACTTTTTCAGTAAATCCTCGTTAAATACTATCCACCCGGAAACTGCCCTTAATCTTAAAAAGCATGCAAAGAAAAGGAATGCTAAAAAAATTAGAGCACGCACCCATTGATTTCGATCAGCTGCAGAATACTCAGGGGAAAACTGTAAAGCGCTATAACAAGCAACCTCAGCCATTTGAAATACGCGAACAGGGAAGTCTGCGCTGGATTCGCTTCTCTGACGGATCGATTCAGTCAGTCATGCTGTTGCAAGAACCTGCCTACCCAATGCTTGATTACATTCAGGGTCTGCTCTGTTCACTACTCTATACTCAGCAACCCAGCAGTTTGCTCAACCTTGGTTTAGGGGCGGGATCAATTGAACGCTTTGTGTTGTCTCAACTGCCAAAAATCAAATTAGTTTCGGTAGAAATCGACCCAAATATGGTCAGCTTTAGCAGAGACTATTTCAATCTCCCTAATTCTTACCCTGTAGTTCTGAGTTCTGCTGAGCACTTTCTCGACACGAATCAGAAATCGTACGACATTGTAGTGTGTGACATCTACATAAAACGGAACACAGAAAATCCACTACTAACAACATCCTTTTATCAGGATATCGCTTCTATTCTCAACCAGGGTGGGGTGCTTGCAATTAACTGTCTACCTGCATCAGAGTCCGAAATAGTCGATCTACTTCTGAAGATACGCAGTATCTTCCCATGGATTGCTATATTTGATGTCCCATCACTACAAAACGTTGTCTTGTTTTGCTCACTATCAGCAGCTCCAGAAATTTCAACCCTAACGACCCGTGCAGAGAGGTTATATCAGTCATCAGGCTTGAATCTACTACCTATTTGTAAACGGCTTATCTGGCTTCCGAAGAGTAACCAGCACAGATGTGGCGTGGAAAAATGACTGGTCAAGATCCATCGTTCTCCCCATATCTTAAACTGAGAGCATAGCTAAAATATGAAACTGATTGAGGTAATTGCAAATACAGGTAGCCAGGCAACAATTTCGATTATTGCTGAAAAGTACAAAGCACGGGATTTCAGACTTGGTCAGAAAGGAGAGGATGGCCGTCAACCAATACGTATGCTGGTCACTGATGAGTTTGTACAACCTACCCTTGATGCTTTACAGAATATTCTTGGCGCACAATCGACAGCACGGATCATCGTTTTTCCAGTCGATGCCACCCTACCACGCGCTAAAACTGAGCAGGAGAAGGAACAGGATGTCGCCAGCTCGACCAGGGAAGCAATGTACGCATCAGTTGAAAAAAACACCCGACTTGACAGTAATTTTATTTTTCTGGTCATACTCTCCACCGTGGTGGCAGCCATCGGTCTGGTGAAAAACAATGTTGCTGTTGTCATCGGTGCGATGGTCATAGCCCCACTGTTAGGACCCAATCTCGCATTTGGGCTCGGTACGGCACTAGGTGATGTTCATTTGATGCAAAAATCGCTCAAGTCACTCCTCACTGGAATCATAATCGCCATCGCTCTCTCCTATCTAATTGGTCTGCTGTGGCCGTTTGGATTAACCAGTCCTGAGTTACTGGCACGTACTGAAGTGGGCATGGACTCACTTGCCCTCGCTCTTGCATCCGGCGCAGCTGCAGCACTCTCATTAACTACTGGGCTGCCGAGTGTATTGGTCGGTGTAATGGTAGCAGTTGCCCTCTTACCACCGGCAGCAGCTGTAGGTCTGACACTTGGCCATTCAAGACCGGATTTGGCAATGGATGCATGCTTATTGCTTGCGGCGAACATTGTTTGTGTCAATCTTGCCGCCAAACTTGTTTTTCTGGTAAAAGGTATCCAACCCCGCACCTGGGCCGAAAAGGCTAAAGCAAAGCGTGCAATGAGCATCTATATTGGCGTCTGGATTGTCACCCTGGTATTGGTAACCATGGCAATCATCGCACGTTCACAACTCAGCAACTGATTTTTCACCTTCACCTTATAGGGTGGGCAGGTCATAAGAATCACAACAAATCATTTCACCAGGTCATGGGGTTTATCCACAAATTAACACAAATGCGAATAGGAATGTCCTATCATGTGGCATCTTGATTCTGATCAATCAGTTGCTGTTCACTATCATTTCGACCGGGCAGAGAAATCTTAAACCTGTGATAGTTAACACGAAACATTTGCGATGATTCGCGTCTATTTACGGCATAATCTTTTCATCTCTTTTACCGCTCTGTCCAGGCCGGTAAAAAGTGCGCGACAGATGATTGAATGACCAATATTCAGTTCGGTGATCCCCTCAATTGCAACAATGGCTTGCACATTATGGTAATCAAGGCCATGTCCTGCATTGACCTGAAGGCCGATACGCTTTCCATAGTCAACCGCGTTTATAATCCGTTCCAGTTCTACATGCCGAGCCCGGTCATTTACAGCATCGGCATAGTGTCCAGTATGTATTTCAACCACAGCTGCCCCAGACTCCTTAGCCGCATCCAATTGCTGGGTATCTGCATCGATAAAAAGTGAAACTCTTATTCCAGCATCATTCAGTTCACTGCAATAATCCTTCATGTAATCCAGGTTTCCTGCCACATCAAGACCGCCTTCAGTCGTCAGTTCTTCACGCTTTTCTGGCACCAGGCAGCAATCATGGGGTCTGAAGCGTGTAGCGATCGATGCCATTTCAGATGTCGCAGCCATCTCGAGATTCATGCGAGTCTGCAATAGATCACTCAGCATTTCTACGTCTCTGTCCTGAATATGTCTTCTATCCTCTCTTAAATGGAGAGTAATGACATCAGCACCCGCCTGTTCAGCCACTATCGCAGCTTGTACAGGTTCTGGATAACGGGTCCCACGTGCTTGACGCAGCGTCGCCACGTGATCGATGTTGACACCTAGTAGGATCTCATTTTCAACCATCTCTATTCCTATCTCAGGGATTGAAATAACTCCCTGCTCTTGAGGGGTTTGTCGCCTAAATAGAAGTTAATGACACGACGCATCAGGCGTTTTGCCTCGAATGCACCTTGTTCATCCAACTTCTCTCTATTATGCAGACATATCAATGTTCGTCCACGTATCTGGGTCTCGGATCGACCTGATACTGTTCTCACTGGTCCATGCTCGATGTGATAATCATAATAACAATCAGGATCTATCGGCTCATCATCATCGGCAGTATGATCAAGCAATAATTCATAGCCCAACTCTTTCATCAGCTGAATTTCAAAATCCCTTAAACATTGACTAGCCAATTCTGTAGAGGTGAGTCGAGCAAGTGTTTGATGATAGTGTATATAGAGGTAGGGATAAGGATCTCCCCGTTCCAATAACCTCATCAACAACTCATTCAGATAGATGCCACAATAAATCCTATCGCCTGTTAAACGAAGCGGACGTCCATCGACTTCAACATGAGCAAGGCTCTTTACCTCCCCCCTACCACTGAGAGAAATAAGCAAGGGGGTAAAAGGTTGTAGCAGTAAGGCACGTGATGAACGACCTGATTTAGCACCTCGAGCTATGGCAGGTAATCGCCCCTCACTGGCGATAAACAGTTCCAATAGAAGACTCGTGTTGCGGTAGTCACGTCGATGTATGAGAAACGCAGGAATCAGTTCATTCCTCGACACAAGTCCAGCCCTCCTACATACAACCTATCATTTTTTGCCCGGCAACCGAATAGATAGCCAAGTTAGTAAAGTTATTCACCATATCCCAAGCGTACCAGGGCAGCTTCATCACTAGACCAACTCTTTTTCACTTTCACCCAAAGCTCCAAATGCACTTTGCAATCAAAAAAACGCTGCATTGCCTTTCTAGCCTGTGTAGCCACTTCCTTAAGAGCCTGACCCTCCTTACCAATAAGGATCCCTTTTTGTCCGGGTTTCTCCACCCAAATCACGGCATTGATGCGATAAAGGCCCGATTTTTCTTCAAAGCGCTCTATCTCAATTGATACCGCATAAGGTAACTCTTTGGCATAACGCCTCGTAATCTGCTCACGAATAAACTCAGCAGCGAAAAACTTTTCTGGGCGATCTGTTATCTGATCATTGGGGTAGAAATTCTCACCCTCAGGTAAAGCTTTCAAGACCAACGCTTCAAGCGTTTGTAGATTTCTGCCACTTTTAGCGGAAACAGGTATAATTTCAATGAATGAATGGTTCGCTGCCAGCTTCGACAGGAAGGGCAGAAGCCTCTCTTTCTTCTTGACTTGATCGACTTTGTTAACTGCAGCTATAACCGGTATACCACTTTGTTGAATCAAACCCAGTACCTTTTCATCCTCCTTGGTCCATTGCAGGGCTTCAACCACGAAGATCAATAGATTCACATCAGCCAATGCAGTTTTGGCAGTGCGATTGAGATAGTGATTCATCGCATTATCATGTCTATCATGAATACCGGGAGTATCTACATAGATCACCTGTCCATTGTGAAGTGTATTTATACCAAGAATTGAGTGTCGTGTGGTTTGTGCCTTATGCGAAGTAATTGCCAAATTGACACCAAGAATACGATTCAATAGGGTCGATTTTCCGACATTCGGTCGCCCAACTATCGCAGCATAACCACAATGATTTATTGATTTAATCATGCCTTAGTATCGCCAGCATTTGTGATGCAGCATCCTGCTCTGCTTTCCTTCTACTGCTGCCCTGTCCAATTGTCTTTTTATCAAGCTCAGTAACAAAACAGATCACCCTGAAAAGCTGGTCATGGGGGTCGCCACTGACATTTGCGATCTCATAGCTGGGTAGACTGATCCTACTCGCCTGTAAATATTCTTGGAGTTGTGTCTTTGGATCTTTCTGATGTGCTTCCAGGTTTAGCTTATTGAGACGAGGTGTAAATATTCGCTGAATAACTTCACGGGTGGCCTGATACCCTCCATCGAGGTAGATAGCTGCTAGAATCGCTTCAACCCCATCAGCGAGTATTGAATCTCGACTCTGCCCACCGCTACGCAGCTCTCCATGCCCAAGATGGAGATAATCACCCAGTTTAAATTCACGTGCCACTTCGGCAAGTGTATCCTGTTTTACCAGGCTTGAGCGCAAACGGCTTAGTTGCCCTTCTGTAGCATCAAGAAAATGGTGGTAGAGCGCATCAGCAATGACAAATCCTAGAATGGCATCACCCAGATATTCCAAGCGTTCATTGTTTTTTCCACCGACACTACGATGGGTCAGCGCCTGCTCAATCAGCTGCGGATCAATGAAGCGATATCCAAGATGTCTACAGAGCTTATCGACATCAGCTCTCAATTGGCAGTCAACTCAACAGTTTCATCAAAGACCATTACCAGTGAAATATTATAAACGATAGGCCGGCGCTCTTCATAGGCTATGTTGATTGTTGTAATGCCGCCTGCTCGTTTAATGTTGATATGCTCATTTGTGACATGGCGAATACTATTAACATCCAATCGTTTTGTAATCATCCTACGTAATTCTCTGATTGACTTACGCGCAGAGAAAGGTTCTTTTTCAACTGCTTCAAGAGCGGTTATCACAGAGAAATGATCAAGATAGACAGGTGTTATCTTGATTCCGACCATAATCAAAAAACCTGCAACGATCAGAATAATAAGCCAGCTGATAAAGGTCAGTCCACGTTGTTTCTGTAGTGTACGCATTCGAGGAACCTCGATATATTTATAAATATCAGAACTGCTCTGCAGATGATATTAGAATTAATGAAATATTATTTATCCATTGTTTAAAAGATACCCATCAATCAATACCTTTTCCTATCCGTTCCCAGGCAATAGGAGGAAAGCTATCAATCTCTGAATCCCAATTCATCCAAATGCCGAAGGCCTTGCCGACAAGATTTTCGTCAGGAACCAGCCCCCAGCAGCGACTGTCATTACTATTATCCCGATTATCACCCATCACAAAATAGTGGCCATCCGGAATTGTTATCGGTCCCTGCCTCAATACACGGCACCCAGTTGGCAGGTCTGGTGCCAAAGGATTAATCAGAATCGAATGCTCTGTTCCATCAAGGTTTTCAACTGCAGTAATGGCGCCTGACATCCGTTCCCCACTGCCAACACCTGCGTATCGACCAACAGGTGTCTGAGGCATGGTGTCCCCATTAACATATAGGGTCTTGCCACGATAGTGGAGGGTATCGCCCGGCACGGCTACAACACGCTTGATATAGTCTACCCAGGGTTGCTTAGGATAGCGGAATACAACTGGATCACCGCGCTGAGGATCACCCAAATCGATAATCTTTTTATTCAGTACAGGCAGACGTATGCCATAGCTGAATTTATTAACCAGGATAAAGTCTCCAACCAGCAGTGTCGGCATCATGGAACCGGAGGGAATCCTGAATGGCTCGACCAGAAAAGAGCGAAGGATCAATACGGCGAAAATCACCGGAAAGAAAGAGCGTGAGTATTCAACAATCAGTGGTTCTTTGCGGACGGTCGGGGTTTGTGCCGGGTCTCCCCCCCCATCAGTCACTAACTGACGTCGCTTCGGTGCTAAAAAAATGCTATCCAAGAGCCAGATCGCACCCGTTAGGGCGCTGGCAACAACAAGAAATGTGGGAAAATCAAAATTCATTTTTTATCTATTTCCTCTCCAGGCGTGCTAATTATCCTTACCCACTTGCAGAACAGCAAGAAAGGCATCCTGTGGGATCTCTACCTTACCAACCTGCTTCATACGCTTTTTTCCAGCTTTCTGCTTTTCAAGCAGTTTACGTTTGCGGGTGATATCACCACCATAACATTTGGCAGTTACATTTTTACGCAAGGCCTTTACCGTGGTCCGGGCAATGATTTTGTTACCAATTGCAGCCTGAATGGCAACTTCAAACATCTGTCTGGGGATAATCTCTTTCATCTTCGATGTTAAATCGCGACCTCGGCCTTGTGACTGATCCTTATGCACAATCAATGATAGGGCATCCACCCGGTCGCCATTGATCAGAATATCCAACTTTACCAGTGGAGCCGCCTGAAAATGGGTAAATTCATATTCAAATGATGCATAACCCCGACTCACCGACTTAAGGCGATCAAAGAAATCGAGTACCACCTCATTCATCGGCAGTTCATAACTCAACTGAACCTGCCCTGCCAGATACTGCATATTTTTTTGGACACCGCGTTTTTCGATACAAAGTGTGATGACATTGCCGAGATAATCCTGTGGAACCAATATGGTTGCTACAATGACAGGCTCACGCACCTCCTCAATCTTGCTTGGATCGGGTAGTGCTGCAGGGTTTTCAATACGAATCAGCTCTCCATCATTCTTCAATACCTCATACACCACTGAGGGAGCTGTGGTAATCAGATCGAGATCATATTCACGCTCCAATCGCTCCTGCACTATCTCCATATGCAGCATGCCAAGAAAGCCGCAGCGAAAACCGAAGCCTAAAGCTTGTGATGTCTCCGGTTCATAGTGCAAAGCAGCATCGTTGAGTCGCAACTTCTGCAGTGCATCCCGCAGATCTTCATAGTCATCTGAACTGACGGGGAAGAGCCCGGAAAAGACCCGTGGGTGCATCTCTTCGAAGCCCGGCAACGGCGATTCAGCCTGGCGGTTCTCCAAAGTGATGGTATCGCCTACAGGCGCCCCGTCTATCTCTTTGATACCGGCGATGACATATCCGACTTCACCTGCTCCTAAATGAGCCTTGTCCTGTTGTTTAGGGGTAAATACACCCACTTTCTCAACCTGGAAGACCCTTCCCGAAGACATGATACGCATCTTGTCCTTGGGTTTGATGGTGCCGTTCATAACCCGGATGAGTGAAATGACACCAACATAGGGGTCGAACCAGGAATCGATGATTAAAGCCTGTAGCGCTGCATCTGCGTCACCTGATGGGGGTGGTATGGTCGCTACCAGCTGATTCAGTAACTCACCAATACCCAAGCCTGTCTTGGCACTGACACGGATAGCATGTCCGGCATCGATACCGATGATCTCCTCTATTTCGTTGATCACTCTTTCCGGTTCGGCAGAGGGCAGATCGATTTTATTCAACACCGGCAGAACCTCCAGGCCCTGTTCGATGGCGGTATAGCAGTTGGCGACACTCTGTGCTTCTACACCCTGGGCGGCGTCAACAACCAGCAGCGCACCCTCGCAGGCAGCCAGGGAACGTGATACCTCATAGGAAAAGTCCACATGACCAGGGGTATCAATAAAATTGAGCTGATAAGTCTTTCCATCCTCGGCACAAAAATCGAGTGTCACGCTCTGCGCCTTGATTGTGATACCTCGCTCACGCTCCAATTCCATGGAATCACAGACCTGATCCCCCATCTCACGGTCGGTCAGTCCCCCACAGTTCTGGATGAATCGATCTGCAATAGTCGATTTTCCATGATCTATATGTGCAATGATCGAGAAGTTACGGATATGTCGCAAATCAGCCATAAAACCTTGAAATTCTCTCCGAAAAATGAGAAACGCCCCGTTTCGGGGCGCTTCAATAGTCGCTTGATGCCGCAAAGGCGGGATGATACCAAATCACGCGCCTCGCAAATAGCGCAGAAGCGTTGCCTGATCGAGATAATACTCACTCAAGCAGCTACCCTGGGCATCTTCCAGGAGCGGTATCTGGGTATTGTACTTCTCTCGAATCTCAGAGCTTCGATCGATATCGACCTCAATTAAGTCAAATTGCCACTCTGAGCGCAGCCGAATCAGCTCCTCCAGCATGTCATCACAAAGGTGGCAGCCATCCCGATAATAGAAGCGCAGGAGGCGACTCACTCTTCGGGTACATGCAGTGCAAGAAAGATCGGCCCAGTATCACGATGCACCAGGAGGGCTACCGTCTTGTCCGTAGGTAACTCCTTCACCAGTTGATTAAACTGCTCGACATCCTCGACTTCGCTGTTGTTTATCATGGTGATAATGTCACCTTGTTGGATACCTGCCTCTCTGGCAGATTGCCCGGTAACAGACTCAACCAAAACACCTTTGCGGTTCGTTAAGCGTAACTGTTTACGGAGTTGCTCACTGACTGTAGAGACCATCAGGCCAAGGCGGTTTTCCGAGACCTTAGGCGCCTGATTGTTGGCTAACGCCATTTTGTCATCTGCTGGCAGCTCACCAATATTCACTTTCACTTGCTTACTCTTACCATTGCGCAAGATCGTTAGCACCGCTGGTTTGTCGACATTACTTCTGCCGACAAGTGGTGGTAACTCGGAAGAGGTAGCAATCTTGGTCCCATTAAACTCAAGAATGACATCACCGACCTGCAGCCCTGCCTTCTCCGATGGACTGTCCGGCAAAACACGGGCAATCAGTGCACCTCTGGGATGATCCATAGCAAAGCTATCAGCCAAGTCATTGGTCACATCCTGAATTAATACACCCAACCAGCCACGCGTGACACGTCCTCTGGTTTTAAGCTGCTCTGCAACATTGATTGCCATTTCGATGGGGATAGCGAATGAGAGTCCCATAAACCCACCCGAGCGGCTGTATATTTGAGAATTTATCCCAACCACTTTACCGTCAAGATTGAATAGAGGCCCCCCTGAGTTACCGGGATTGATTGCCACATCGGTTTGAATAAAGGGGACATAATTTTCACTGGGCAGATTTCGGCCTTTTGCACTGACGATCCCCGCCGTGACTGAGTGATCGAAGCCAAATGGCGATCCAATCGCCAATACCCACTCCCCTACCTTGAGCTTTTCTGAATCACCTATATCGACCACTGGTAAATCATCAGCATCGATCTTTATCAAGGCTATATCGCTACGTTCGTCTTTGCCAATCACCTCGGCAACAAACTCCCTACGGTCATTCATGCGCACCAGAATCTGATCCGCTTCATCTACGACATGGTTATTGGTGAGAATAAAACCATCCTCTGAGATGATAAAACCGGAGCCTAAAGAGCGCTTTTCCGGTCCTTCTTCCGGCATCTGAAAGCCGTGATTCCCAAAGAACTTCTTCATCAGTTCGCCCAAAGGGCTACCTTCGGGAAGATCTTGGAATTCAGGTATATTAAAACGCTGCATATTATTACGCAGGGTCTTTTGCTTGGTACTGATATTGACGACCGAAGGGGCATTCTGTTCTGCAAGGTCTACGAAATCAGGTAGATCGCGCGCTTGTAAAGGTAGCGAAAAGATAAGTCCCAGTATGATCGTTGTAAAGATTTGTACGGGGAATTTAATGTCTCTCATATACAGCTCCTGGAAGAAACTATCGGGTAATAGACCGGACATGTCATGTATGAAAAACGTCAGATATTCACTGGGTCGTTGGCTAGCCAACATACTCCTTAGAAAATTGCACTGGAGCACCCTTAGCTTGGCGCAGTATGACCGGTTGATAACCTGGTTTATCACGTCTCTGCTCAGCAAGCCGCTTAAGCAGTAAAAATCCGCTAATCAGCCCCAATAGACCACCGATAACTTGCGGGAGTTCCCCTCCCTGCCAGGCAAACTGTGTTGCCAGACTCTGTACTAGAATCGCCACCAGTATCATGCAGACGAGTGGAAGCAAATAGGCTATGAACGATACCTTGAGTAGGGCCTGTTCCTGTAATCCGATAATGACCTGCTCACCAGGTCTAGCTTGAATGGGATTGGCAACCTTCAATCTATTATGTCGACGTTTAAACAGGCCGGAAAGCACTGTTGTACTACAACTGTTGGCACTGCTACAGCTTCCGCAAGCTGCACGTTGCTGTGTTTCTACAATCGCAAAATCATTCTCAAGACTGATGACAGTGGCAGGTTCTTCAATCATTTATTGCTTGAGTTGCATGCCTTGGACAACACCAAGAATTGTCACGGCCGGCACTTCTCCTACAGCCGTAACCTGATAACCATCAACCTGACCTCCCCAGGCGTTTACTGCACCCAGTCGGGAGACACCACTAAAGGCCTCTTCCCTTGTTTCAGCTTCGATAAAGACTGAAAGTGAGCTCAAACCATCACTAAATACATACTGTTCAATGGGATCACTACCTAGCGGATCAGGCAGTTGATGCTGCATGCTCAGCCTGAAACCATTCGGCAAACGCATAAAGTCCCACTTACTGGGATTGATCTGAGGATTTTCAATCGCAACACCCGGATTATTTTTCAGCCGGTAGGTAAAGAGTGACTCTCTATGGTGGAGTTCACTGATTTCTGCAATGCCGATTTGCAGATTAGTAAACATCGTCTGTTCGACCAGTTCACCATGTTCATTCATCAAATCGGACTTCAATGGAAACCCACTCTCAGTATCGAGGGAGAATCGATATCCATAGCGCAGGCGGTCATTTGGCATGATCATGACTACCTGGGCCTGACGACTGGCAATCCGAGTTTTACCCATATTCTGGAAGTTGTAGTGATCCTCCAGCTGGGCCAGGTTCTGGGGTAGAATATTCAGGAATTTATCACTTGGTGTACGCTTATCGACTGATACCTCTTGTGAGTCGGGTAACACACAGGTGACTGATTCCGCATCACGTATCACTTCTCGAGGCGTACCATTGAGTGACATCAGGCTCTCTCTCACACGATCGCCCTCTACAGCGTGAGCGATTTTCATGGTTTCAAGCTGATTATCATGCAAATAGATAAATGTTCCCTGGTAATTCAGCTTCTGTACCGCTTCCATCATTCGCTCCAGCCAATCTTTTGGAGACAGATTATCGTTACCGATAACCGGCTGACAGAACGCCACAGACAGGCAGAGAACAAAACAGATTTGTTTAAATGTACGATTAACTGGCGCTGGACTCATTCCATATGCTCGTATGTTGCCTGCATTATTGCTTGTTTTCGTCATAGCTGACGAAGGTGGCAAAAGGCATAATACCCTTAATGTTGCTAGAAGGTGAGAGATCCTGATGATTCACCAGGTAGGCATTGAGCCGAGACTCAACCTTGGGCTTTTTGAGCAGTTCCCAACGCGTACCATCTTGCACCACATAGACTGTTTTGTTCTCGGGGAGTTGATTACTTACAACCGTCTGCGGTGAAGATTCGGAACTGCCCGGATTGATCATCTGTGGCGCCAATACAACAGCCACTGCTGTCAAAGAGGCTGCAACAGCCAACCCGGTTATGGCATGTTTCCTGGTGGGTGTGGATCGCTTTAGTGCCCGTGGGGCCAAGACCACGGGCTCGTTTTCAAGACGTTGGCTGATGACGCTCGCCATATCAGTATTATGGAGCTGGCCAAGTTCACTACGCATCGCATCCCCAATCAGATGGTAATGCGACCATACATCCAGGTTAGCCTGTTTTTTCGTCAGCTTATTGATTTCACCTGGAATTTCGTTCTCTGATATTTCATCATCTACCAGTGCGGATAATCTTTCTAACTCTTGCTCAGTCATCTTTATGTGCCTGATATTAAGGTTTTAACAACGGTCTCAGTTTCTTATCGATTGCCTCGCGTGCCCTGAATATACGCGAGCGTACTGTCCCCACGGGGCAGGACATGGCATTAGCAATCTCCTCGTAGCTCATACCTTCAAGCTCTCTCAACACAATAGCTGTTCGCAGGTCCTCTGGCAGATCGTCAATGGCCTTTTGCACAGTCATGGTGATCTCTTCAGTCAATACATGGTTCTCTGGTGTACCTGTTTCCTTTAGACGCACGCCGACATCCATTTGTTCAGCCATTTCAGCATCCACATCATCCGATGGAGGACGACGTCCTTGAGCCACGAGGTAGTTTTTTGCCGTATTGATGGCAATCCGATAGAGCCAGGTATAAAACGCACTGTCACCACGGAACTTGGGTATGGCTCGATAGGCCTTGATGAAGGCCTCCTGAGTCACATCCAGCACCTCGTGAGGATCCCTGATATAGCGGGAGATCAGATTGGTGATTTTCTGCTGGTATTTAAGGACCAGCAGATCAAACGCCTTTTTGTCACCCTGTTGAACTCGAGTTACGAGTTCCTGATCGATTAACCGCTCGCCCATCCGGGCTGTTACCTCCTCGTGACGGGCACATCCTGTGCACAGTCCCATTGACAGTCATAGTTTGGATTAGTTCTCGCAATTCCCTAGCTACACTTGATCTAGTTCAATGAAACAGCAAATTAGGCTAGGATGCGATACATCTGGATGCGCATTATCACCATAACGACCCTACCCCGCAAATATGACAACTGATCACCAGCATGACGTTCTTATCATCGGCAGTGGCGCTGCCGGCTTAAGCCTGGCCCTACAACTGGATGAACGACTGAAAATCGCAGTCATATCCAAACGGGAGCTGGAAGAGACCAATACTTACTATGCACAGGGGGGCATCTCCGTCGTTCTCGATGAAGCGGACACAATAGCATCCCATGTAAAAGATACCCTTGATGCCGGTGCAGGACTGTGTGATGAGGAGACAGTCCAGCTGGTTGTGGAAAACGGCCCAATGAACATTGACTGGCTGCTCAAGGGGGGAGTCAACTTCACCAAGGATGATACTTCCTCATCCAGCGGAGGCTATCACCTGACACGGGAAGGGGGACACTCCCATCGACGGGTGATACATGCTGCGGATGCCACTGGCAAGGAGGTTGAAACCACCTTACAAGCACAGGTCATGGCACGTCCCAACATCGAAGTCTTCGAACACCATATCGCCATTGATCTGATTACCAGCGAACGCAGCCAAAAAAAGCAACAGAAACGTTGCTATGGCGCCTATATTCTCGACCACGAGAGCAGCCATGTTGAGACCTTTCGTGCTCGTTTCGTAGTCTTGGCAACAGGTGGTGCAAGCAAGGTTTATCTCTATACCAGTAACCCGGATGTCTCCACCGGCGACGGCATTGCCATGGCCTGGCGGGCTGGATGTCGGGTCGCCAATATGGAGTTCATCCAGTTTCATCCCACTTGTCTCTACCACCCTGAAGCCAAGAGTTTCCTTATCTCTGAAGCAGTCAGGGGTGAAGGGGCTCACTTGACCCTGCCGGATGGCAGTCGTTTCATGCACCTTTTCGATCAGCGCAAGGAGTTGGCACCACGTGATATCGTCGCACGCGCCATCGATCACGAAATGAAGCGCATCGGCGCCGACTGTCTCTATCTCGATATCAGCCATAAGCCAGCGGATTTCATTAAGGAGCACTTCCCTACTATCTACAGTCGCTGTCTCAATTTTGGTATCGATATGACCCAACAACCGATCCCGGTAGTGCCAGCCGCCCACTACACCTGTGGTGGTGTGATGGCCGATCACCAGGCCCGAACCGATATTGCGGGGCTCTATGTGATTGGCGAAAGCGCCTACACCGGCCTTCATGGGGCCAATCGTATGGCCAGCAACTCCCTGCTCGAATGTCTTGTGTTTGCCAATCTGGCTGCTAAAGATATCCATGCCCTGGATGCCGAAACCAGTGACCCCCCTATCCTGCCATCCTGGGATGAAAGCCGTGTCACTGAACCCGATGAAGAGGTTGTCGTCTCCCATAACTGGGATGAACTTCGCCATTTCATGTGGGACTATGTGGGTATTGTACGCAGCAACAAGCGCCTGGTGCGGGCACGTCGAAGAGTCGATCTATTACAGCGAGAGATTGTTGAGTACTACAGCAATTTCCGAGTCAGTATCGACCTCCTTGAGCTACGAAATCTGGTCGATGTGGCCGATATGATCATCCGTTCTGCCCAGTGCCGACGTGAGAGTCGCGGACTTCACTTTACTATCGATTTCCCCTATCTGGATGACCGGGTTCAGAAAAAACCTACCATACTGATACCTGAAGGTTATTGTCCGTTCTGAACTCCAGCTATATCAGTCATTATTATCCGCTATTTGATGAACAAGAGGTCGGGTGTGGCCCTGCCACACCATCCCAGCCTGCCAGCATTCGGCGTGGCAGGGCCGTACCCTACCCAGTGACACTGAATATCAGCCAAATATTAAGAGTTCTCGTAACTCACTGTCTTGAAAAGGGGGGTGCCTGCTTATACTCAGTATCTTAGGAAAACGAGGTTCCACTACCCTTTTCCTACGCCAGAAACCGGGTATCTGCATTGCCTGATTCAGTGCCTGTATCCGTGTATCTCCCTGATAGCATCTGGCCAGTTGCTGTTGATAGGTAGTGAAGCGTTGTAGTGGAAGACCCTGAACAAGCCAGTAGTAGTGATAATGAGATGGTGAAGTTTCAATACGTATATGGGGTTGCAATGGAAACCTTCCTGGATCACCGCCTCTATCATCATCTATAAATAACGCCCGCACCTGATCTATATCGGAACTCTCCCTGCCCTCTCCAATGGTATGATTGATGGTCACACAGATTACTGCTCCCTGTCGGTTAAGCTGTACAAGTTCGTTCCAACATGCAGTTAGTGAACCGTAAATAGCCCTCTCTAAAGGGTCATGTGAAAGAGCAAGGGTGTAATGTGTATCTGAAAAGGTGCGAAACGAAAAAAAATCCGCTTGCGAATCCAGTCTCTCAAGAAAGATTTCCGCCTGCGCCCTGTCTGGATACAATTGCTGGCCACGGTATGCAATCCAATCAGCAATGTGGGAAATACAGGGGTCTCGCTTGAAACGACCTGTCACGCAGTTGTAGATCCAGAAAAAGCATACGCACCATAACCAACAACCTGATCTTTACTGCCTGCTGTATCTCCTGAGTTTCTCAAGTCAACCAATTCACCATGTAGCCCCATCCGCTTTGCCTCCAGCAAAAACCCCTGTACCGGTATTCGACCACAGGCGTCATCGAACCCCAGTGCATCCGGATGTAGCATTACAATCGCTTCACTGGTCGCCTGATCCATACGTTGTGCTGTCAAGTAGTCATGGTAGTGGCTCAAATCAGAGCTGATCACAATGAGTGTCTCCTCACCACCCCAGAGTTGGGTCAACACCTCTGCCACCTGTTCACCCGTTGCATCACCGACCACCAATGGAATCAATTTAAATTGATCCAATACCAGTTGCAGAAAAGGTAGTTGCACCTCCAGTGAATGCTCGTTTGCATGGGCTGCCTCAAGATGAATAACCTGAGGTAAATCCTGTAGGGTCTTTATGGCCTGATGGTCGAGTGGAATATCGCCCAGCGGGGTACGAAAATAGTCTGCCTCACTGATGGCAAGACCGTAGAAAGGTACGCGATGAGACGGACCCAAAAGCACAACTTGGTTGATTTTATTACCTACAGAGACCAGACGTGCATAGGCACTGGCAGCAATGGGTCCGGAATAGATATAGCCAGCATGAGGTGCAATCACCCCTTTCGGCGGATTTCCCCCAGGCGTCACTGACTCAAGATACCCCTTCACCATCTGTTTCAGGCGGTCCGGATCGGCCGGATAGAAGAGATCGGATACTGCAGGCTTTCTGATCTTACTCATTTTAAACACTCTTTAATTTTAATATTAAATTATGAATTTTGAATTGCTGTGTTCATTTCACTCACCAACTTTCGAAACAAATTGTGCGCGAAGCGTACTCATCAATTCAAAACTCATAATTCAAAATTAACAATTCATCCTCACTGCTTGCCGCCGACTGCCCCACCCGCCTGGCTTGGCTTCAAAAACGCCTGCCACCTTTTCACCACATTGGTCACAGCATCCGTTATTCGTGAGGTGCCAATCACCCAGTTCGTACCAATCTCTTTCAATCAAGCGCTTACCGCATTGATGACACCAGGTGCTCGACTCGTTGGCATCATGCACATTACCGATATAAGCATAGTGAATGCCATTTTTAATAGCGATTTTACGTGCACGACTGAGGGTTATATGAGGTGTGGGCGGATAATCACGCATCTTCCAATCTGGGTGAAATGCAGTGAAATGTAGTGGTACATCAGATCCCAGGTTTGCTACGATCCATTGGCATAGTGCATCGATTTCCTGGTCTGAATCGTTCTCACCCGGTATCAACAGCGTGGTAATCTCAATCCATACCGACGTCTCATGTTTCAGGTATTTCAAAGTATCGAGCACCGGTTGTAGATGGGCACCGGTCAGCTTGTGATAGAAGGCCTCATTGAATGACTTCAGATCCACATTTGCCGCATCCATGTGTTGGTAGAAGGCCTCTCTAGGTTCTGCACAGACATAGCCTGCTGTTACCGCTACTGATTTTATATCCCGCTCAGCACAAGCCTTTGCGACATCAATTGCATATTCGTGGAAGATCACCGGATCGTTATAGGTATAAGCAACACTCCGACATCCCAATCGTTGTGCCGCTTCCGCTATGGTTTCCGGTGATGCTTGATCTGCCAGGGTATCTATTTCACGGGACTTGCTGATATCCCAGTTCTGGCAAAATTTACAGGCCAGATTGCAACCGGCAGTTCCAAATGAAAAAATCGGCGTACCGGGTAGAAAATGGTTCAACGGTTTCTTTTCAATAGGGTCAATACAGAAACCGCTTGATCTGCCATAGGTATTTAATACCACCGCTCCCTGATAGTTTTCAAGTACATAGCAAAAGCCCTGCTTGCCTTCCTTGAGGCGACAAAAACGGGGGCAGAGATCGCATTGAATCCTGTCGTTAGAAACCTTGTGCCAATAATGAGTAGGAAAATGAGTGTTCACCGGAACCTCAGCCGATTGGGATCACCTACTTATAATCTAGCCTGTTGTTATACTTCTTGCTGCACCTATTACAGCCTGTCCCAAAGCAAGTCCACCATCGTTAGAGGGGACATTTCGATATGATAACACGCTAAAACCACCGCTTTCAAGTTGATTTATTACAAGTTCAAACAGTGTTTTATTCTGGAATACGCCGCCAGAGAGGGCCACAGTTCCCACTCCATTGGCGTGTGCTAACGCTGTTGCCATTTCGCACACACTGGCAGCCAAACCAAGATGAAAACGCCAGGCTATCTCTTGTCGATCATGACCTGCACGAAGATCGTCTAGTAGACTCGGCCAAAGTGCGGCACTATCCAAACTAACCATTTCATTTTCGACTTGTGTTTGTAATGCATAACCATCACTGGTAGACCTGGTACTTTGTTGCGCAGCGGCTTCCAATTCGATTGCGGCCTGTCCTTCGTAACTGATCGACTCACGACAGATATTCAATAGAGCCGCCACAGCATCAAACAGGCGCCCGCAGGAACTGCTTAAAGGTGAGTTAACGCCCCCTTCGATCATGCCAGTGAGTACCTTGACAGGTTGACGATTCAACCAGGCAATTGGCTCCAAATCTCCCCACTGCTGGATGACCTGTTGCCAACCAAAATGGTGATGTAAATGACTGAAGACATTTCGCCAAGGTTGCAGGATCGCCTGACTGCCACCCGGAAGTGGAATGGATTGCAGTTTTCCCAATCGTTGATACTGAAGGTAGTCAGCTAACAAAAACTCTCCGCCCCAGACCGTACCATCATCGCCGTACCCTGTACCATCCAGGGCAATCCCAAGCACCTTTCCTGCACGCAGCGGCCAGCCGTTGTCAGCCAGGACACTGGCAATATGTGCATGGTGATGCTGTACCTGCAACAGAGGCAGATCCCGTTCTGCTGCGATGACTTTTGCATGTTGGGTTGAGCGATAATTGGGATGCAGATCCGCAACCAGTCGAGCTGGTCGATGGTCGAAAAGAGCGGCATAGAGATCAAGATTCTTCAAATAGTCGTGATACGAGATCAGGTTTTCCAGATCACCGATATGTTGAGAGAGAATGGCCTGCCCCTGTCTGACCAGACAGAAGGTGTTTTTCAGTTCACCTCCCATGGCAAGTAATGTGGCCGCCTGTTCGAATCCTTCAGGAAGTTGCAGCGGCGCCGGTGCATAGCCTCGAGCACGTCTCAAGCTTCGTGGTACCCCGTCCATAATCCGTACCACTGAGTCGTCAACCCGATTGGTAATCTCCCTATCATGCAGGAGAAACAGATCAGCCAGGGGCAGCAGGCGTTCAGCCGCCTCCTGGTTGTCGATACACTGTGGTTCTTCGATACGATTGCCACTGGTCATCACCAGGGGACTATCCCAACCCGATAACAGCAGATGATGCAAAGGTGAATAGGGCAGCATAAAACCGAGGGAAGTCTGTTGTGGAGCGACATTCTCGGGGAGCCTAGCTTCTGCAGTACGAGATAACAGGACAATCGGTGCTGCTGAACTCGATAACAGTGCTGCCTCGTCCTCACTCACCTCACAATAGTTCCGTATGACCGCATGATCACGAGCCATCAGGGCAAATGGCTTGTAATAGCGCCCTTTACGCTCTCGCAGTCGCGTCACCGCGGATTCATTGGTTGCATCGCATGCGAGATGAAACCCACCAACCCCTTTAATCGCGAGTATGGCCCCATCTGATAAATATCGGTGTGCCTCATGTAGCGCATCCTCTGCCTCCCTTGAGGGCATGATCTCTTTCCCCTTAGCATTGCAAAGCCAGACCCTGGGTCCACAAACAGGACAGGCATTGGGTTGTGCATGAAAACGTCGGTCCGCTGGATCCAGATACTCCGCTTCACAGTCAGCGCATAGGGGGAAATGGCGCATACTGGTATTAGCCCGGTCGTAGGGTATCCCCTCTATCAGGGTCAATCGCGGCCCACAGTGGGTACAGTTGGTGAAGGGATAGCGATAGCGCCGATTAGCCGGGTCACGTATATCCTGCAGACAGGCGTCACAGGTGGCTGCATCAGGCACTATCCCGGTTTGTACTTCACCAGAACGACTGTCGGTGATGATAAACTCACGCTCATCAGGTAAATGTGTCTGTGGCTGGCGATCCAGTGACTCGATTGATGCCAAGGGTGGTGGTTCCTTGAGCAGGCGTTCGCAGAATCGATCGATCTGCAGCTGTTCACCGCAAACATGAATCTCTACCCCCTGGCTATCATTCCACACTGCACCACGCAGACCGATCTCCCTGGCCAGACGCCAAACTGTGGGGCGAAACCCCACACCCTGCACCAGGCCCTGGACACGGATCTGCTCGGCTACCTCGATGCCAGCCATTAAGTCACACTACCTGATTCCAGTTATGAAGGATGCATGTTGCCATAGTTCGTGTCTGTTCAGAAACGCTGTATATTGACCTGGCTCCTTGCAGCTGACGGTCGTCATTTCATGGCATCCTGATTCGGCTTAGGTGCAAAATCTATGGTTGAGCCTCAGTTACAAGCATAATGTAATACATTATATAAACAACATAACTAACTTATTATTAATAATATATTCTCCATGAATCTAGCCTGCCAGCTACAGACAGCCAGTCAACAGACACGACATCGAGCGCTGCTTGTCCTGTCTGGAAAAGAGGCATGGTGTATCAAACAGGCCAGCGCAATAGCGAAACAGCTCAATGTGCCAGATTATCTATGGATAGGTGATCCAGGACCTGATGGCATCCATGCCTTGACCAATGCTCAGGCACTGGAACAGTTGGGCAGGGAGTGTGGATTGCTTGTCTACAACGCCTATACCGGTTTCGACCCTGATGCGTTTGGGGCCCTTAGTGGCACCTTGCGTGGCGGTAGCCTGCTACTACTGTTGACACCACCACTGCAGAATTGGGCCGACTATGCTGATCCACAGGCTGATCGCATTGCGGTAGCGGGATATTCCGTTACTGACTTGAAAGGGCACTTTTTACAAAGGATCTCATCAATCCTGCAAACAGATCCTGCGGTCATTCGTATCAGCCCTGATGAAAACCCAATTTTGCAAGCACCCTCCTCGCCCATCGTCCAGCCGCAGCCGTTTCTCCACCCTCACTGCCGCACCCGGGATCAAGCCATGGCGGTTGAGGCCATTATCCATGTAGTGAAGGGACATCGAAAAAGACCCCTGGTACTCACATCCGACCGTGGACGGGGAAAGTCATCGGCACTGGGGATCGCTGCTGCACAACTGATCCGTGAGGGTTATAAAAAAATCCTGGTGACTGCACCGCGACAGGGGGCCGTTTTATCACTTTTCGAACAGGCATCCAACGGTTTACCAGAATCAAAATCATCCCGTCTGATCCTTCAGAAAGATGACGCAACCCTTCGCTATAGCGCAACCGATCACCTACTGGCAGATCCACAACCCGCTGACATCCTGTTGGTGGACGAGGCTGCTGCCATCCCTACGCCTCAGCTTGAAGCATTGCTCAACCACTATCCACGCATTGTCTTTGCTACAACCGTACAGGGTTACGAAGGCACCGGTCTCGGATTCAATCTGCGATTCAAGGGCCATCTCGATCGTAAAATGCCTCAATGGCGGGAGATCACACTCAAAGAGCCGATCCGCTGGGCGTCGGAAGATCCGCTGGAACAGCTGGTTTTCAGACTGTTGGCTCTGGATGCCTCACCCGCCGATGACGCCATGGTTAAGGGTGCTCAGCCACAAGATACAAGGCTGGAGTTCCCCAGCCAACAACAGCTTCTCGAACAGGAGTGTGATCTCAACCAGCTGTTTGGCCTGCTGGTGCTCTCCCACTACCGAACCACCCCCCTCGATCTGCGTCATCTGCTGGATGGCCCCAATCTACAGATTGCCCTGTTGCGTTATGGAGAGGCCATTGTCGCTGTGGCACTGCTGGCAGTGGAAGGCAAGTTCTCAGCACAGATGGCTGAACAGATCTGGGTGGGCCTGCGGCGACCAAGAGGCCACTTGTTGGCGCAATCCCTATCGGCCCATCTGGGACTGCAAACAGCAGCAACCCTGAAAGGTTTACGGATCATGCGCATTGCTGTCCATCCGGCTGTACATAGTAGGGGACTTGGTAGCCAACTGGTAGAGGCAGTCAAACAACATGCAACTGATCAGGGTTTTGACTACCTGGGTACCAGCTTCGGCGCAACACCCGAACTGATTAAATTCTGGCGGGCAACGGGCCTGCATGCGGTACGACTCGGTCTGCATGCGGGAGCCAGCAGCAGCAACCAATCGGTGATGTTGATCCAACCGCTGACCCCAGCCGGAGAGCAGCTGTGTATAGAGGCAAAAGCACAGTTTGCCAGGCAACTCCCAGCCCTGTTAAATGACACCTTGAGACAACTCCCCACCCGTCTGGCAATCCCGCTCCTGGAGGGCATTGAGCACCCATCACCCGCATCATTGGAGAAACAAGAGTGGCTCGATCTGGTCGCTTTTGCCTTTGCCCGGCGTGGCTACGATCTCACCCTTCATGCCATTGAAGTGATCAGCTTATCGGCCCTCGCCGAGGGTCGGGTCAATGATGAAGATGCCACACTGTTGATCAAGCGCGTCCTGCAGAAACAACCTTGGCAGGTTTGTGCATCATCGATTGCACTTTGTGGTCGTGGTCCAGTAGAGAAGCGATTGAGCGAGATCATAGGCAGGTTGGTGGTTCACTATGGTGATGATGAAATCCTCAACCTTGCCCACAGAACACAGGAATTGTTAACGGAAACCACATAGGAATGGCCTGCTGCAACCGAATAGAAAGGAACAATTGGCGTCCATTCGCGGCCAATAATTTTTATAGTTTACCATCCCCCTCAACAGCTATGATCTCAACTGGCTTGCCCTTTTTGTGCTGCTTTGGCCATACTGCATAACGCCCTGCTTTCACACCGCGACTGCTTTGTCGGTTTATCAATTTCACACCCTGCTCCGTTAAGGTGAGGGTCGGTAATCGCCTGCGGCTGCCATTGACTACGAATCGCTCTGTCTGCTGCAAATGTTCAGCGATCCAGACGGGGGTCTTGCCATTCACCAGGCTGAACTGGCTGTAATCCCACAACAGCCATTCACCCAATAGGGGTTGCTCCTCCAGATAAGGTAGAATGAATTCGGTCAGTCGGGCGAAGAGTGAATCCGGCTGCAGATTATCGACCGCCAAACCCTTTCCCAGCCTATCCATTAATCCATCGAAACAATTACTGACATGGCCCTTAAAACAGTGATCCACAAGACCCGCCAGGGTGGAGCGGAGATAGCCACTGTTCCAAAGACGTTCCAACAACTCAGCATAGTGTTTAAATCGGGCGATCTCATTGAATGTGAGTAGAGGATGGGCAAGCACTTCATAGGGGGGATCGGGATCCCAACGATAGCCAAGCTGATGTGCCTGTTCCTGTAGCGGCGTACCGGGCAGCAGCTTCAGCGTCCCTAGTTGCAGATGATCTGGATAGAGCAGAAACGTTTGATCCAGTGACGCTGCACATTGGGACGCTGTTTCACCGGGTAAACCAACAATCAGATCGAGATGGACAGGGTGACGTCTCATCTCAACAAGCTGGCAGATATTTTCCAGGGCCTTGGCTATATCCATGTTGCGTTGAATGGTGTTGAGTACCCCCTCGTTCAGTGACTGGAGACCAATCTCAAACTGAAACTTGCCGGGTTCTGCCTGCTGAAAGATCGTCATAGCCTCCGCTGAGATGCGATCGGGATTGAGTTCAAGATGAAAGCGTAGTCCGGGTGGTGTGGCTGAAAATCGTTTCAATAGTCTACTGCTTCGCTCCTTGCCTAGATGAAAGCTGCGATCAAGCAGTTTTATGGTCTTGTTTTCAAGCCGCTCCAGTACCTGTAGATCAGCCTCGATTCGTTCCATTGGAAAAGCCCGTAATCGTTCCGTGGCGCTGGTGCAGAAGGTACAAAGGTAGGGACAACCCCTGGATGTTTCCCAATAGACAAGCGGTCTACTGACATCGACCAGCCCGGCAGCCATCGGTGCAGGGATCTTCTCGACCGGGAGTAGTTGTACCGGGTTGCACTTAATCGATTCATTTTCCCGATAGCTCAGTCCGGAAACACCATCCAGCTGCCCTTGGTCATAGAGTAAAAATTTGACCAGATCATTGAATGCTGCCTCCCCTTCCCCCTGTATGACAAAATCGAGGGTTGATTCTCTGGCCAGCAACGCCTCTCCCCGGGGGCCTGCCTCAGGTCCGCCAAATACGATAATAACGTCAGGAAGCAATTGTTTGAGTATTTTTGAAATATGGATGGTCGTGAGGATATTCCATAGATAGGTTGAGAATCCGATAACCTTGGGATGCAACGCCACCAGTGCCTCAATCAATGGCTGAGGATTTTTATTCACCAGACACTCAAAAAGCTGCAACTGCTCAAAGTAGGGTTCAGACTTGGCATAGACGGCAATTGATTGAAGGGCCAATGAGCTGTGGCTGTACCCGGCATGGAGTGCGACTAGCGCAATCTTTTCAGGGGGGTTGTCTTGGGGTGGTTTTTTGAATGACATTGAGGCCGTTGTGTTGAGATGGATGCCCTATCACTGAATAGGGCTAAAATAGCTCAGCGTATTCGCTGAGTGCACAATGATTGTAAACCCTTTGTCTGAGATCCTCATCATAGCCTTGTCCTAGAAATCCCTCGATTTCATGCCCATGCCAAGTTATCATCTGGCTGTTTAGTAGGCTGGCGATAAACATATCTTTGGCCTGGATTTCCACTTTAGCCTGAAACGACGGCTTCAGATTTAATTTAACAAGGAAAATGCATGTTTAATCTTGGGGAAGTGCACATCGGTGTACTGGGCCTTGGTTATGTTGGATTACCGCTTGCGGTTGAATTCGGAAAGAAATATCCAACCATCGGGCTCGATATCAATGAAGCTAGAGTCAAGGAGTTGAAGGCGGGCAGGGATAGCTCACTTGAGGTCGACCCCGCAGAACTGAAACAGATACCCTATCTGAGCTACACCAGTAACCTGGATGACCTAAAACCTTGCAATATCTTTGTTGTCACTGTCCCTACCCCAATCAATGAACATAAGCAGCCCGATCTCACCCCATTGATCGGTGCCAGCCACGCCCTTGGCAAAGTGCTTAAGCCGGGTGATATTGTGATCTTCGAATCCACTGTCTATCCCGGTGCAACTGAAGAGGTTTGTGTACCGATCATGGAAGCTGACTCGGGTCTGAAGTTCAACCAGGACTTTTACGTCGGCTATAGCCCAGAACGCATCAATCCAGGCGATAAAGAGCACCGACTGCCGACTATCAAAAAGGTCACCTCCGGATCCACACCTGAAGTGGCAGATTTTGTGGATGAACTCTACCGTTCCATTATCACTGCCGGCACCCACAAAGCCAGCAGTATCAAGGTTGCAGAAGCCGCTAAAGTTATTGAGAATACCCAACGTGATGTCAATATCGCTCTGATCAACGAACTCGCGCTGATCTTCAACCGTCTTGGTATTGATACTCTTGAAGTGCTGGAGGCCGCCGGCAGTAAATGGAATTTCCTGCCGTTCAGACCTGGCCTGGTAGGCGGTCACTGCATCGGTGTAGACCCCTACTACCTCACACACAAGGCCCAATCGATTGGCTATCAGCCGGAGATTATTCTCGCCGGTCGTCGTCTTAATGACGGCATGGGAGCCTATGTGGTGCATAGTGTGATCAAGATGATGATGAAGAGAGGTACAGCCACCAATAACAGCAAGGCCCTTGTGCTCGGTCTGACTTTTAAAGAGAACTGTCCGGATCTAAGGAACACGCGGGTTGTCGATATTGTCACTGAATTCGAGGATTACGGTGCTCAGGTGGATGTCTATGATCCCTGGGTCTCCCCAGACGAGGCAGAGCATGAATATGGTCTTCGTCCAATCCCCGAGCTGAAAGAGGGAGAGTATGATGCCGTCATTCTCGCCGTCGCCCACCGGGAGTTCCAAGCGATGGGTTCTGACAAGATTCGGGCCTTGTGTAAGGAGAATGGGGTGCTTTTCGACGTTAAGAATATTCTCCCTGTTGAAGATGTAGACGCTAGACTATGACCCCCTATGACAGACTAAAACAAACACTCGTATCCAATCAGTCCAACTGGTTGATAACGGGTGTCGCCGGGTTTATAGGCTCCAACCTGCTGGTGACCCTACTTACCCTTGGTCAGCGCGTTATCGGCCTGGATAACTTCTCAACCGGCCATGCATACAACTTTGAAAAGGTTAAAGCTGTAGTCTCCCCCGAACAGTGGGCCAACTTCACCTTCATAGAAGGCGATATAAGGAGCCTGGAAACCTGTCACCAGGCTTGCAAGGGCGTTGACTATGTCTTGCACCAGGCAGCGCTTGGGTCAGTCCCCCGCTCTCTGACAGACCCCATCACGACAAATGAAAACAACATATCCGGCTACCTGAATATGCTGGTTGCCGCTCGTGATGCCAACGTTAGGCGGTTCGTCTATGCCGCATCGAGTTCTACCTATGGCGACCATCCGGGACTACCCAAGGTCGAAGAGAGCATAGGCAATCCTCTCTCACCCTATGCGGTTACGAAACTGGTCAATGAGCACTATGCCCAGGTGTTTGCCCGTTGCTACGACTTCAACACCATAGGTCTGAGATACTTCAATATCTTTGGTCGTCGCCAGGACCCCAACGGCGCCTATGCAGCGGTGATACCCAAATGGGTTGCTGCGATGATCGACAAAGATGAGGTCTTTATCAATGGCGACGGCGAGACCAGCCGGGACTTTTGCTATATCGACAACGCAGTTCAGGCCAATCTGTTGGCTGCAACCACTGACAATCCGGATGCGACAAACCAGGTGTATAATATTGCGGTTGGCGATCGCACCACCCTCAATCAGCTTTTTACAAAAATCAGGGATATTCTGGCCGGCAATTTCTCTTACCTGAGCGATATCTCTCCCACTTACAGGGATTTTCGAGCGGGTGATGTTCGCCATTCGTTGGCAAACATCGGAAAAGCCAACCAACTACTTGGTTATCAGCCAACCCATAATATCGACCAGGGACTTGGCGAGGCCATGAGTTGGTATGTTGATGATCTGACCCGATAGTGTCTATCGGGTGTAGTGCCACATATAAATGGCCTTACTGGAACGTAAGCGCCTAAATCAAACCTATCAGGAACACTTACCATGCGAGTACTTATAACCGGTGGTGCCGGCTTTATTGGGTCGGCATTGGCCCTACGTCTACTGGAACGTGGTGATGAGGTCATCAGTATCGACTGCCTCAATGACTATTATGATGTTGAACTGAAAAAGGCCCGTCTCGCTCGCACCCAGGATCACCCAAATTTTACGGATCTGCGTCTTGAGCTTGAAAATCGTGAAGGGATTGCGGATGTTTTCTCCCGTTACAAACCTCAGGGTGTGGTCAATCTTGCTGCACAAGCGGGTGTTCGCTATTCAATCGAAAACCCATTGGCCTATATCGACTCCAACCTACTGGGATTTGGTCATATTCTGGAGGGCTGTCGTCACCATGATGTTAAACACCTGGTCTATGCTTCGAGCAGTTCAGTGTATGGCGCCAATACTGCCATGCCCTTCTCTGTACATGACAACGTCAATCACCCTGTAAGCCTCTATGCCGCCACCAAAAAAGCGAATGAACTGATGGCTCATACTTACAGCCATCTGTACCGCGTACCCACCACCGGCTTACGCTTTTTTACCGTTTACGGCCCCTGGAGCAGACCTGATATGGCGATGCTCAAATTTGCCCACAAGATCATGCGTGGTGAGCCCATCGACGTCTTCAACTACGGTAAGCATCGTCGAGACTTCACCTATATCGATGACATCGTGGAAGGGGTTATCCGGGTTTTGGACCGTATCCCTCAACCCAATCCTGACTGGGACAGTGATCACCCTGACTCGGCATCCAGTACGGCCCCTTATCGACTCTATAACATCGGTAACAACCAGCCAGTGGAGTTGATGCGCTATATCGAGCTATTGGAAGAGAGCCTGGGCAGGAAAGCTGAACTCAATATGCTCCCCCTGCAGGATGGTGATGTGGTTGCTACCTATGCGGATGTCTCTGGGTTGATCGCCGATACCGGCTACAAACCTGGCACCAAATTGGAAGATGGCGTAGCTAATTTCGCCCGTTGGTTCCTGGATTACTACGATTACTGAAAAGTAGGTACGGAAGAGGAAAAAAACTGGCGGGGAAGGCCCCTGGAGGCAGTTGGGTCACCATCCCCCGCCAGACTAGCGCTTACACGGAAACGACCAACCGTGAGCGTAGGGAGAGACTAAAGACTCTTCATCGGCCAGACATTGACCTGAGTCAATAAACCATGATTAAGACTAGGTTATTGATGGTTCTGCGACCTCGGATTGTTTCAGTCCAGAAACAACCTTGCTAGGGCCTGTTAACACTCATCCAATCGGCCTGCTGGGACTATTTTTTCGTCCAGCAAGGCAGAATGAGCAATGTGTAGTTACTCTACATGAGCGAATGATAACGCCGCTGGGCGGGAAAATAGCCCCAGCCCTTCAGGTGCAACAGGACCGATTGGATGAGTGTTAACAGGCCCTAGCTAACCCTCTTTTTGGGCGGTGCCCCCAAAGAGTTCAAACAAGCGGGGTAAAAAACGACGAAATTCCAGACTCATCAGGGTGAAATGACCATCAAAGGCGTCGGCATCACTCTCCATTTGGTAGTCAGCCGCCTGTTCCTGAATCAGATCAAGAAATCTCAACCGTTTAATGGACATATCCGCATCAATAATGCAGGAGAGCCGTTCATCCCACTCTACAGCAAGTTTGACCACCTCTTTGCCCGCATCGATATGCGCCATCATCTCATCTGCCGAAAGATCCTGACCTTTACAGCGTAATACACTGGCTTCATCTGACCGGTCTTTCAGTTCACAGCTGTCCAACAGTGTAAAATCCCGATATTGTTCAGGCTGTTTCAACCACTCAGTCATCACATAGGTAGGCGCCAATTCCACCTCCAGCGGTTTTACCGGCAGACTTCCCAGAGTCTCGCGCAATAGGGTAACCAGTGCTTCAGCCTTATTGGCGCTGGCAGCGTCAACCAATATCCAACCCTGCTGCTTGTCGATCATGGCATACTGCCTGGTATAGCGACTGAACGCCTTTGGCAGCAATTGATGGAACACCTCCTCTCGCAGTTCACTCCGCTCCCTTCGAGCAACTTTTCTACCCTCTTCCTGCTCAATGGTCACCGCCTTCTCTTCTACAATCTCATTGATCACCGCAGCAGGAAGTAATTTCTCCTCCTGGCGAACACAGATCATCTGACATCCACCCACCTCATGTACCAGACTCTCTGCCTGCCGACCAAGCGGTGCATCCCACCCCATGCCCATCAAATCATGGCTACCACAGGGCTGAAAGCGTTTGCTTTCCAGTACCCCTGCCAGGGCCTCATCAGTAAGATTAAAGGGTTGTTGCAGCAGATAGACCCGCAGATTTTTAAACCACATTGTGTATTCCATAGATTTGATCGAGGGGCGGATTATGGCGAACCGCGGTTGACTAATCCAGAAATAGTGCAACTTTATGACAAGTTCTGTGATTGACTCTTCTCGCTCTATATCGCATCTCAGATTCAGATTGCTATTTGACTGATTTGGATACATGGTTATAGCTACTCAATAGCACCTGAAATTGACTATACAGGCACCAAGCTGAAAGCTATTTTTGCCTTAAGAAACTCATTGGAGATGGGAATCATGGACCAGCAAACTCCCTCGCAACTATCACAAACAGATCGAGAGACCTTACTGGAGATTGCAGCTAATTCCATCAGACACGGTCTGAAACATGGCACACCTCTAGCTGTTGCCGGATCTCACTACCCAACTGAACTGCAGGCAGTAAGGGCCTGCTTTGTCACTCTTCAGATCAGAGGAGATCTGCGGGGGTGTATCGGCCATCTGGAGGCACAAATGCCGATCGTGGAAGATGTTGCGGAGAATGCCTTTTCAGCCGCCTTTCGCGACCCCAGATTCCCTCCCCTGTCCACCAGTGAGTTCAACGACCTGGAGATTCATATCTCAGTATTGACACCAGCCGAACCCTTACAATTTGACTCCGAAGAGGATTTGATCGGTAAAATCAGACCTGCTATTGATGGGCTGATTCTGGTGGATGGCCAACATCGGGGCACCTTTCTTCCTTCGGTTTGGGAATCACTCCCGGATACCCGGAGTTTCCTATACCATCTCAAGCAAAAGGCAGGTTTACCTGGAGAGTATTGGTCAGATAGCCTGGAAATCTATCGCTATGAAACGGAGTCATTTAGCTAGTCTCCGTCGAGAAACATCAGTACACGTCATTCCTGGCAATTTCCTATGGAGTTGATCCCACAGATCCTGCCATCAATCCATATTGCATTATCCAAATGTGCACCGCGTAGAATTATGCCATCAAGCCGGCTATTGGATAGATCGGCGAAACGAAGATCCGTCTGACTCAAGTCTGCATCACGCAGATCGGCCAATTGTAAATTAGCACCCACCATTAACGCACCACTTAAATTGGCATAGCGGAGATCCGACTGGCTCAGGTTGGCATAACGTAGATCTGCATTGCTTAGATTAGTCGCGCTCAATTTGGCATTGCGTAGCACGGCACTGTTCAGATCGGCACCAGCCAGGCTGGCAGCTCCCACGTCAAGCTTCAGGATCAGGCAATTACGCCAATTCACTCCGGCAGCGGGAGGCGCATCACACTGAGGTTCATCTTCCCCATTTGGCATGCCAAACCAGAGTGAATAGAACATAACTACACTGATAATCAACACGGATATCACCAGTGGAATCATAGGAAAACGGCGTTCCTGCTCACTATCCCTAATTTGTGCCTTTTCCCTTGCAGCAACCTGGGCAAGGGCTCTGCTGTCACCAGCTTCTGCCCTTAACTGCAATGGAACCACACTTGGAATCTCCCGGATCCTTTGCCACTGCTGCTTATCACAACTGACCTCATCTCCCAGTTCCAACTCCCCACCAAGTAACAGATGGCGTATCCGGGCACCACTGAGCGGTCCAGTAATCAGCCCATCGTGCCTGACAAACCATGTCTGAGGCCTTTTTTCATCTTTTTCCGGCATAACCTTATTGATCCGTTTATTCACTGTCTATCCTATCGGCTGACAGAAGAAGAAGTGAACAAGAGCTGCCAAGCTTGCATATACTAGCGTATGTGAATAGCCACTGAACGCCTGGAAGAGTGCATGCAGATACCTGGAACAAAAATAGTCCTGCCATTACCTATACAAACATCGGGTAAATCACTCTTACAGAATCTTCAACCCGGCCAGATTCTCCAAGGCACAGCACTGAGCGACAATATTAACGACAGCATTCGCCTGCAGATTGGTGTTACCCGCCTGATCGCACAGACAACCATGAAAATATCTGCTGGCCAGCCATTAACCCTGCAGGTCGAAAAAGTGGGAAATCTACCGGAATTGCGTGTTTTAACACTTCCAAGTCAGACTGAACTCAAAGCAGCTGCATTAAAAAATGTCCTCCCCCGTCAGCAGCCCCTTCCACAGTTACTCAAGGCAATGACCCAGATACTAGCGGGTAGTAATAGCACTAGCCCTTTACCACCACCGGTGAAACAAGCAGTAAATAGTCTGTTGATGCGCATCGTTTCAATAGATGATCCTGCATTTAAGGCCCAAATTTCCAATGCGTTGCAGTTGAGTGGCACCCAGTCAGAAGCTCGTCTTCTAAACCAAAATATCGGTACAACCGATTTTAAACTCAATCTTTTGCGTCTTATTGGGCTGATCAAACCGCTGATCAGTCAGGGAAAGCCGCTCGAGCAGACTATCCTTGTACAACCACCACAGGTAAATCCGTCGCCGATACCGACGCCGACAGCCACCGCATCTCAGGAGACAAGTTCTACTACCAAGCTGCTATTTGATCTATTCAAGCACCTGGATGGTGCCGTTGCCCGTATCCAGACCAACCAGCTCAGTTCGCTTCCCACGGAAGACCCGGCCAGGCAAGTGTGGCAGTTTGAACTCCCTATACGTCAGGGCAACTCTTTCGATCTTTTCCATTTCCGGATAGGCCGTGATGGGTCAAAGAGCGGAGAAGGGGATGAAACTGCATGGAGCCTGACACTACATATGAATTTACAGCCTCTCGGCCCGATGAAAATACGATTACACCTACTCGGTGAAGTCATCTCGACTGTCATCTGGTCGGAAATGCCCGACACGACAAGCCTGATCAAGCGGCATCTCGGAAAATTGCGCACTGGCTTGGAATCCGCCGGATTGGAGGTTAAAAAGTTGGATGCATTTCAGGGGTCGGCTAAAATCAAGAATGAACTACCTAATGAACACTCGTTGCTGAATGAGAAAGCATGACAGATATTGATGCAAATCCTCACGATCTCGCCATTGCACTTAAGTATGATGGTGAGAATGCACCACGTCTGACTGCAAAAGGACGAGGTGAGCTAGCCGATAAGATGCTCGCCCTGGCTGAAGAACATGCGGTACCGCTTCATGAAGATGCCGATTTGGCTGCCCTACTTTCGCAAATTCCATTGGGAGAAGAGATTCCTGAGTCTCTCTATCGAGCAGTGGCAGAGGTGATCGCTTTTGCCTATCTACTTTCAGGCAAAAGGCCACCTGGTTACGAAGAGATCCATGACAGCATTTAAAAATTGTTTACGCCTGAATCACCCTGTGATGGCACAACCTAGGAAGTGATGACAATGAAAAAAATAACACGATATACAGCAATGCTAACATGTCTGTTATGCAGCCTGCCTGCTTTCGCGGTAGAGAATAGTAGTGGTCAACAGCAACAAAAGGAGAGCAAGTCCGCTGCTCAGATTAAAACCTATACCAGCCACTCTGCTAAGAAATCCCAACTTAGCCGTAAATGTGGCATCTACTCCGGCATCTGCCCGATGGGTAAACCGTTAGAAGTAGGTGCCTATTGTATCTGCCACACCCCTTCTGGACCAATCCATGGTGTTGTCGTGCCTTAATTTATCACTACGTTTGTGCGAGGCTAGGATAATTCACTCCGAAGCTTTTCTACTCGTACTAATGCGTCCACATACATGCTATTCAGTTGCTCAACTGGCACGGTTTGTGTCGCTTTCGTCAACCACTGACAATGTTCCAGATCAATGGCGCACTGTAAGCCAGTGCCGTATGGACCAGAGTGCGTCTTTAGTGCATCGTTTAACTGTTCAGGCAGTGGAAGATCATTCAGTAATTCATCCATCGGCTGAGAAACCATCGCATCCAGAGTAGATAGCAGACCGACAGTATAGCCACTGTCCGGTTGTCCAATTGATAATACTTCGGTTAATGACTTACACAACTCTGCCCGTACAAGGCTGGTTGTAATCAATTCAGGTGAAGAATAATCCATACTGGCCATTACAAACAGGGTAGACCAAGCCCGCAAACGCCGAATACCCACGTACACAACAGCTTCATGGATTGAGGTCACCTTTCGTGGAAGGCTGATTGCGGCTGAGTTGATGAAGCGCAGAATCTTAACGCTTATCGCAGGATCCAGCTCAACCAGTGATGCGATCTCATCCACGTCAACATTCGGATCATTTATGCGGGAGATCATCTTCAACAAAAGCTTCTTATTACTCTGCAGGTGTGTGGTAGTGAGTGTCTGAGGCTTCGCAAAAAAGTAACCTTGAAAAAGATCAAAACCGAGTCTTTTCGAATGAGTGTACTGTTCACGTGTTTCCACTTTCTCAGCGAGCAGAATCAATCCCTGTGCTTTTAACCAGCTTATCTGATCCTTGTAAGCATCAAGATCGAGTTCAAGAATATCGACTTTGATAATTGAGCAATAGGGCAACAAGGGATCCCAACGTGGCTCAAATCGGTAATCATCCAAAGCTATGACATAACCGTCGTTATGCAGCTTTTTTACCCCATCAACAACTTCCGGCGTTAGCTCAATATCTTCTAGAACCTCAAATACAACTCGGTTTTTTTCTATAGGAAGTGGTTGAAGATCTGTAAAAAAGATTCGGGTTAAATTGAAAAATATCCGATGTGGTCCAACCAGGCGCTGCAAACCAAATTCCAGGAAACTATTGAGTACCGTGCGTGCCGTTGCAAGATCGCCATCGAAACCTGCTTCGGTATTGGCATCATCTGAACGGTAGAGGAGTTCATACCCATAGATATGTAGATGACGATCAAGAATTGGCTGACGACCAACTTGGACAATCTTTGGCGGTAGCATTAGTTCTGTATGACCGTTCTGATCATTCATGATTTCATGGCTATATGATGGTTTTCAATCTGCAATCAAGAATATCCATTGCAGGGGCCATGCCATACTCTCAACGTAAAGTGTGGTTGGAACGAAATAGGTTCCGCCTGTGGAAAATCACGTAGATAGAGGCATCACTGCATAGTATCAATCCTATTACGCTATCGAAAGCTAACCAAGGTAATAAATAACAACACTGGCAATGACTGTTTACTTTTTCTGCCTTTGAGAATGCTCGTCACTCTCTTTTTGCTCTTGTTGATCGGCACTCTTCTGTTCTTGTTCACGGTAGCGGTCAACAGCCTTATTCAGTGCCTGGGTACGACTATGCTTCTGTTTCCAATTACTTTTACTGCTGCTGTGGCTAACGATGCTTGCGGCCACGACCTCTTCCTGTTGCCGTATCGCTTCATCCAGTTTAGCGAGAAAAGCCCGATACTCCTGGAGTTGAGTAGCACTAATGCCCTCCCCAGCCGTCTGTTGAAATCGATCGAGGTATTCTTGATGGTACAGCTTCAATTGCTGCAACTTGTCCTCTTCCTGTTGAAGATTTTTTCGGGCCTGCCCCATGCTGCGTGCTGCTGTCTGCTCTTTCGAATGGGCAAATCGTTGTACCGGTTTAAGTCGTTTTGAAGGCGACATATCTGATTATCCAGTTATTGTTCGAATGGCTGGGGGAGGTTGAGCCCCTCAGGTATCTCTACTTCATTTATATTTTCTGCCGGAAACAAGGCCTCGAGATCTTCCTGACTCTGCGACAATGTAACCGGTGTATGCATATCCTGACGGAGAAATTGACTTAACGCAGGCATCGCCGAGATGGCGATATCGATTTGTTCGTCGCTACCAGATTCATAGGCACCAACACTGATCAGGTCTCGGTTCTGCTGATAGAGTGAGTATAGATGCTTAAAGGAGCGAGCAGCATCCTGGTGACTGTAACTGGTGACATCATTCATTGCTCGACTGATTGATGCCTCGATATCAATCGCTGGATAGTGACCTGCATCAGAGAGCCGTCGTGACAACACAATATGCCCATCGAGAATGGCCCTTGCTGCATCTGCAATGGGATCATTCTGATCGTCTCCTTCAGTAAGTACAGTATAGAATGCAGTGATCGATCCACCACCTTTATCCCCGTTACCGGCACGTTCCACCAACTGTGGCAGCTTGGCAAATACGGATGGTGGATAACCTTTCGTCGCGGGCGGCTCATGAATAGCCAGAGCAATTTCACGCTGAGCCTGAGCAAATCGGGTCAATGAATCCATCAGCAGCAATACATGTTTACCCTGCTCTCGGAAATTCTCGGCTATGCTGGTAGCCAACATTGCGCCATGCATGCGTCTCAACGGTGGATTGTCTGCTGGCACAGCCACCACCACTGCTCGTTTTAAGCCCTCTTTTCCCAGAATATTTTCGACAAACTCTTTTACCTCACGACCACGTTCACCAATCAATCCCACCACGGTAACATCTGCATTGGTGTAACGTGTCATCATACCAAGCAGTACACTCTTGCCTACACCGGAACCGGAAAACAGACCCAGCCGCTGACCACGCCCAACACTGAGCAGTGCATTGATGGCGCGAACCCCTACATCCAGCGGTTCACGGATCGGAGTACGCGCTAAAGGATTGAATGTCGTGCCAGTCAGGGGCCGACGTTCATCAGTATGGATAGCGCCCAGACCATCAAGGGGCTTTCCCGCACCATCGATGACACGTCCAAGCAGGTGATCGCCGACGACTGCTTCACAAACACGACCCGTTGGGATAACACGTGCCCCCTGTTCGAGACCCTGTATATCGCCAGTAGGCATCAGATAAAGACTCTCTTCACCGAATCCAACCACTTCAGCTTCTATATGGGTGCCGTTACTGCTGACCACATCGCATTGACCACCAATCGCTGCACGGCAACCAATCGATTCCAGCGTCAGACCAACCATCCGGGTTAACCGCCCTTCAACCACCAAGCCTCGATCATCGCCAAGACGATCCTGATATCGACGCAATCTTTCAGCCCACAACGCATGTCTCTGATGACCCTTTGATGGCGAATTCATGTCGTGCTACTCATTATCAACCACTTCATCAATGGAGCGAGCACCAGCCAAAAGTGGTGCAATTAGGCTGGTGAGGCGGGATTCCAGTGTGCCATCGATCTGTGACGTATCGGTCACAACCTTGCAGCCACCCCGATTGATGACCGGGTCCTCGATCAGGCTCCAGCCAACTTCAGTATCTCCCAGGGCATATACCTCTTTGATCAGCTCTGCATCCTCAGGGTGCAACAGCAGACGTACATTGCGTGAGGAGACTGGAAGTATTGAAAGTGCTTCACGGACAACGCCGATAATCAGATTTGGATCGCTTTTTACCTCGCGGCGCACCAACTGTTTGACGATAGCGATGACCAACCCTAAAAGCTCTTTTTCCACTTGGTCATCGAGATCGCGTAATGGATGCTCGAAGGTGTTAAGCATCTTGTCCAGCTGAGATGTATAGTGGTTTAAGTCACGCTGAGCTTGAGCAAGCCCTTCCTTATGGCCAAACTCGAAACCCTCTTGTTTGCCTTTCTCGAACCCCTCTTCATAGGCCTGCTTCTGAACTTTTTCCAACGCTGCGGCTGTCGGTGGGGCAGTAGGTGGATGCAACATGTGTTGGGAAGCCACTTTACCATCACTCATTTCCGGTGGTAGCCATTGTCTGACCTCAACCTGATCGGGATCGTCCACAGGCTTAGACGAACTCATCACCGCCGCCTCCAAGCATGATCTCACCGGCATCGGCCAAGCGGCGAGCTACCTGAAGAATCTCTTTTTGTGAGGCTTCAACATCACTCAGCTTGGCTGGGGCTGCTGCTTCTAGATCATCTTTCAGCATTTCAGCAGCACGCTTGGACATATTTTTGAATATCTTCTCCTTAAGCACTTCGTCAGCACCACGCAAGGCCAACAACAACTGTTCGGTACTGACCTCTCGCAACAGGGACTGAATACCACGGTCATCCACATCGATCAGGTTTTCAAAGACAAACATATTGTCCTGAAGTTCCTGTCCGAGATCGCTATCGACCTCTGTAATCTCTTCCATAAGTTTGCTCTCAACCGCACCATCTAGCATGTTGAGTATCTCAGCTGCCGTCTTGACACCACCCAAGCTGGAAGATTTGACATTCGATGCACCAGAGAATTGCTTCTCCAGAATTTCGTCAAGCTCCTGCAGTGCGGCAGGTTGAATACCATCCAATGTGGCAATTCGCATGATCACGTCTGTGCGTACACGATCGGGAAACTGACTGACAACCTGGGCAGCCTGATCGGGTTCCAGGAAAGAGAGCACAATGGCTATTATCTGCGGATGCTCGAGACGTATGAGCTCGGCAATGGCACGGGGGTCCATCCATTTCAACTGCTCGAGTCCCTTGCTGTTTCGACCCAACAGTATTCGGTCTATTACACCGCCCGCCTTATCCTCACCCAGGGCATTTGTCAGCATATTGCGAATATATTCATCAGAGCCCAGACCTAAGGCTGTCTGTTGCTCTAATGTCGAGACGAAATGGTGCATCACCCCTTCCATCTGATCGGTGGTGACATCTGTCAGTGAGGCCATTGCCAGACCTACATCCTGTACCTCTTTCGGCCCCATGTGCCGCAACAGTTCCGCGGCATCTTTCTCACCCAGGGCAAGTAACAGGATGGCAGAACGCACCACCCCACCAATCTTAGCGATAGCCTCAACTTCAGATGGTGCTGCCTGTTTCGATTGTTCAGCTAACTGATTATTTGCCATCTTCTGCAATCCACTTTCTCACCACTTGAGCGACCCGTTTGGGATCATCCTCGATCATAGTGCGAGCCGCATCAAGTGTCTTCTCATAACTCTGTGGCCCAGGTAGATTGAGGGTTCCATCATCATTACCCAAGGCTCCCATACCACCTTCACCTTCACTTCCACCTCCAACACCTGTACCACCACCAGCTGCCGCCCCGGCAGCCTCGAACTGATTAGACATGCGGGGGGCCATAGCAACCTGCTTGGTGAGGCGGGTCATGGTTGGCTTCAATACACCAAAGATAAGTAGCAGGAACAACAGAACGCCACCCACTTGACGTACCGTATCCCAAAACCAGGACTCTTCCCAAAGGGGTATTTCCGGTAGAGGCTCTGGTGGTTCAGGAACATAAAAGGCTTCGTTGATCACCTGTACACGATCACCACGTTGGAGATCAAAACCAACCGCTTCCTTGACCAGATTAGAGATCCGGGTAACCTCTTCTGCGGTCCTTTCGATTGCCTCAACCTGCCCATCCTCCACAGTCCGGAATCGGTCGTTGACCACTACCGCAACAGAGAGACGACGTACTCGACTGCTCGGTAGCCGAGTATGACTGATGGTCTTATCCAGTTCAAAATTCCGGGTTGCCCGTTTTGTTGTATTGACAGGCGTTCCACCGGCTTCGCCTGTCGCACCGCCACCAGCCACTTGAGGGGCAGTTGCAGCAGCGGGAGGTTGATTGGTCAAGGCACCTGGTACACCCTGTATCTCATTCAGCACAGACTGCTGCTCATTGATCTGTTCTGAGCGCAACGCGGTTGCATCGGGATTAAAGAACTCCTGAGTCTGTTCAACATAGGTAAAGTCCACATCCGCTGACACTTCGGCGCGCAGGTTTTCATGCCCCACCATCGGTGCAAGAATATCCTCAATACGCTGCTTGTAGTGGCTCTCCAACTCCCGCGTGTACTCAAACTGGCTGGTGGTCAGCTCCATTTCACGTGAATCATCTTTACTGCTCAACAGACGTCCCTTCTGATCGACCACGGTAACCTTGGAGACATCCAGTTCCGGTACGCTTGACGCTACCAGATGGGTAATCGCCTCAACCTGGCCCTTCTCCAGGTTTCGACCGGAATAGAGTTTGACCACCACTGACGCACTGGGGAATTTGCGCTTACGTATAAATACCGACTGTTTGGGATTAGCCAGGTGAACCCTGGCACTCTCAACATTGGCCAGGGTCATGATCGAGCGAGCCAATTCACCTTCGATGGCGCGTTGATAACGAGCCGACTCAACCAGTCGACTGGTAGAAAAACCGGTATCTTCCTGCATTAATTCGAAGCCGGCAGAGTCCGATTGCGGCAAACCTTGGCCGGCAAGCTTCATCCGTGCCTCTTGCAGGCTCGAACTGGGCACCATCACAATACCGTTGTTCTGGTCTATCTCATATTCAATACCCGCTTGCTGTAATGCCTGTGCTATCTCTACCGCATCTTTATGGGATAGGTTGCCAAATAGGGGACTGAAGCTGGGTTTTTGTGTCCACAGCACAACGGCCACACCCAGTGCGACACTCGCAGCGATACCCACCATGACAGCCATCTGGCGTAGAACGGGATTGTCCTGAAGACGACTTCCCACCTGTATTTCGTTTGTTGTTGATTCGGTTGTTGCCGTAGCCATTTTAAGCCTGTTTTTTCAATCAGTTAGATAGGCATATTCATAACATCTTTGTACGCTTCAACCAGTTTGTTGCGTACCTGTACCATGGCCTCGAAGGAGAGACTGGATTTCTGTGCAGCAATCATAACCTGAGCCAGATCCATATCACCCTGTCCGCTTTCAAAGGCTGTTCGCAAGGCACTGGCCTCCTGCTGGGCAGAATTCACATGGTCGATAGACTGCTTCAGAAGATCACCAAATTCCGCTCCTGGACTCTCTGATGACTGGGTCGATTTATCAGCTGCCTGGGCCGACATGACCCGCATCTGCGCCAGGACCTGATCGATATTCATGCTGTTATTCATTTTCCACTTCCCGTTTCACAATCGTCATTTTTTAATACGCAGAATTCATACCATCTCACCTGGGGATGGCAACACCAGCCTCACGCATGCGTGCAATTTTATATCGTAGGGTCCGCTCACTGATGCCAAGTCGACTGGCAACTGTTTTGCGGCTGCCACGTCCCTCTTCCAAGGCATCCAGTATCATCTGTTCCTCAACAGAACGAAGATCTTCAGGCAATCGTCCTGCACTTACCCTTTGAGGTGCTTCATCGACGCTTGGGTTGGTAGATACCGCTTCAAAACAGAGTTCCTGTTCACCGATAACACCATCACTATTGAGGATCAATGCTCGCTGCATGAGGTTGTCGAGTTCGCGCACATTACCCGGCCAGGGATGAGCCAATAAGCACTGTTTCGCCTCATCACTTAAGGTTGGCATTGCATGCCCAGAGCGTAGGTTCTGCTGTAACAGATGGTGTGCTAACGGCAGAATATCCCGTTGACGTTCACGCAGTGGAGGCAGATTGAGAGGAAATACATTCAAACGATAATAAAGATCTTCACGAAATCGACCGGCTGAGACCTCTTCGCGCAACTTTCGATTGGTGGTGGCCAACACGCGTACATCCAGTTCTATCAACTTACGGCCACCCAGACGTTCAAGTTCTTTCTCCTGCAGGACACGTAACAACTTGGCCTGCAGGGCGAGACTCATTTCAGAAATCTCATCCAATAACAGGGTGCCGCCTTGTGCCTGTTCAAACTTACCGGGTGTTGCTTGATAGGCTCCAGTAAAAGCCCCCTTCTCATAGCCGAATAGTACTGCCTCGAGCATATTTTCAGGGATCGCAGCACAATTGATGGCAACGAATACACCATCAGCACGTGTAGAGTGTTGATGGATATAACGGGCAAATACCTCTTTACCTGTTCCACTCTCACCATTCAACAGAACCGTGGCCTCACTGAGGGCTACTCTTCTGGCCAGTTCAAGGACTTCCCGACTTCGGATATCCTCCACGATCGGACCATCCGCTGTTTGGCGAACTACAGGACGTATATGACCTGCAACCTTACTCACCAACACCTCTGCTTCAAAGGGTTTAACCAGGTAGTCGACAGCGCCATCGTGCATCGCCATTACCGCCTTTTCGATGCTGCCATAGGCAGTCATCAAGAGTACCGGCAAGTCAGGAAAGCGATCCCTGATCTGACGTAGCAGGCTGTGTCCATCCATGGGTTGCATTTGCACGTCGCTCACAACCATCCCGATAGACTCTTGTTGCAGCAATTGCAAAGCTGCACCGCCTTCTTCAGCCACACAGACTGGATAGCCTGCCAATTCCAATGTATCACTCAAGGCTTCCCGCAGTGCGGGGTCATCCTCAACAATCAGCACCGTCGCAAGACTCATGACAGGCTCCTCGATATTTGAATCTGTTCAGGAAGCGCCCTACGCTCGCCCATAACCGGGTTTTGTAAATCGCTCTTCCGCAGGGCAAGTGGAAATCGTAGATGGAACAAAGCACCACCAGTATCTGAACGGTCTGTTACGATCTCCCCACCATGATTGAGCACCAGATTCTGTACCACAGCTAATCCCAGGCCTGTACCACCACTGCGGGTTGTGAAAAAGGGATCAAAAATACGTTGATGAAGATCGTCAGGTATCCCTCGACCGTCATCACTCACATCCAACTCAATCTCTGTGGTCACCCGAAGTGAGACTCGCACCTCACTGGCGCCTTGTTGGATGGCATTTTCAAGCAGATTGGTTAGCAAACCCTGAAGGGCATCCTCACGACCGATCATGCTGGCCCGTCCCTGGCTCTGATCGTCAATTAACAGTCGAACTTGTGATTCCTGTAACTCCTGATCGACTGAAGCGGCAAAGCTCTCCAGCAGACTACTTAGTGATAGCCTTGCCTCGCCCGCATCGGCGCCGCGTGCAAACATTAGGATGTCATGAATTTGACGTTCCATGTACTGCAGACGATTACGTAATTTTGCAGTGAATTTTTGACGCTTTTGAGGATTCAGATCGTCACTTGCAAGGTGCGAGACATAGAGTAATGCAGTACTCAGGGGAGTACGCATCTGATGAGCCAGTTGTGCAGACATCTCGCCCATGGCAGTCAGCCGCTCACGGCGATTCAGACGCTCCTGAAGACGCCGGGTCTCAGTCACATCGAGCAATACCAGGATACGGCCAGGAACCTGTTCCAACTGACTGGACGATAAAGTAAGAAGATGACCGTTACGCAGTTTCAGATCATCGCCGCTAACGGCCCCTGTCAGTGCTCTGCAACGCACGATTTCCGGCCAATGATCCAGAATCTGTAGTTTCCCCAGGAGTTGTTCTGCAGCTGGATTGAACTCCCTGATTCGCTCATTACCATCAAGTACGATGACCGCCGCCGGCAAAGTCTCCAGTAGCCTCTCCAGACGATCGGCTAGACGTTCCTTCTCTGTCAGCTGCACCATACGCTCGCTTCGCGCTGCTGCAAGTTCCTGGCTTAATTCTAAAACCTGAGTCTGTAGCTGCTGATAGGAGCCGGTCAGCTCTTCTGAGAGCTGATTAAACAGCTTGAAAGCGGACTCCAAAGCGTGCTGTCGATCGGCAAGAGATGGCTTGGGTGACACGTGATTCGGCCTCTGTTGTCAGTATTCACATTACACTCACAACAGCAGCAAGATACGTGCCTATTTACTATTTAGTTATATTTCAATTAGTTACAAACGCCACTCAGGATGAACGTCAAATTCCCGGCGACTCTGATTGACGCTGCAGACCATATTTACGCAGTTTTTCCACCAACGTTGTACGGCGCATATGCAACCGCTTGGCTGCATGGGCGACAATCCCGTCCGATTCATCAAGGGCCTGTTGGATCAAACTCTGTTCCAGAGAATTCAGATGGGCCTTTAAGTCTAACCCGTTATTGGGAAGACGTGGTGCGTTCATGGTTGTACCAGGCTCACTGCCCTCAAGGGTAACTTGCGGTAGTAGAGTCGTATCCAGTAAATCGCCTGCAGGTCGAAATTTCTCAGGCAGCTCACCCACATCTACAACACCATAGGGATACAAGATAGCCAAGCGCTCAATAAGATTCGCCAGCTCCCGCACATTTCCCGGCCAGCGATAGTGGCTCAGGGCGGCAATAGCCGCTGGTGACAACCTGACCGACCCTCGTTTCTCATGTTCTATACGGTGAATCAGATCGTTGACCAATACGGGGATATCTTCAACGCGATCCCGCAAGGGTGGCATATCAATGGGAAATACATTCAAACGGTAGAAGAGGTCTTCACGAAAATCACCACTTTTTATAGCCGCCTCAAGATTTCTATGCGTTGCAGCAATAATGCGCACATTACAGGGAATGGTTTTGTTGTTACCAACCCGTTCAAAACTTCTCTCCTGCAGCACTCTTAAAAGCTTTACCTGCATCGGCATGCTCATATCGCCGATCTCGTCTAAGAACAGGGTACCGCCCTCAGCCATCTCAAAGCGCCCCTGCCGAGCACTGATAGCACCGGTAAAGGCCCCTTTCTCATGACCAAACAGCTCACTTTCCAGTAGATCAGCGGGAATCGCGCCGCAATTAACGGGTACGAAAGGCTTACCACGTCGAACCGAGTGAAAATGGAGTTTACGTGCAACAACCTCTTTTCCTGTGCCGGATTCACCAAGAATCAGTACAGTTGCCTCTGAGTCTGCCACTTGCTCGATCATCTTGTTGACTTGCCGGGTTGCACGACTGCTACCGGAGAGGCTGCGAAATAATTCTACAGGACGGGACTTACCACCATCAGGTTTTTTCAACTCTTGGAATACCTGGGCCTTGTGTGCAAGCGCCATGAGATGGTCATACACGCTAGGCAGTTTAAAAGAACCAATCAGGTTTTCGAAACCTTCAAGCTTCTCAGGGGCGCCCCCCTGCTCATCATAGAGTTGAAAAACAGGCAGGCCAGGTGCCTCTTTTGTCAAAGCCCGGATGATACTGACTCGTTCATCCTTGTCTAACCCAAGACCGATAAACACAGCAACACAGGCACCGCCTGTTGGTACAGTCGGTAGTGTGATCTCAGACGGTTCCTTGACTACCCTCACCTCACCCTCGACAAAGCCAAGGATGTGCTTTAAGTAGTTTTGCCGTTCATCATCTTGATCAAATAAATAGATACATAGATTTGGAAACACTGGACCATCTTTTTCAATAGTTTGCCCCATTCACCAGGTCCCTTTGTCTTGATAGACTTCCCACTTGATTCCAGCGAAGTTAAGCAGTAATTCTGTGAAATGTCAAAATTTCGTCGATCCAAGATTTCTTATCAAGAATTCTTATTAACATCTTGTTATTAATAATAAGTTAAGTGACTTTTTGTAACATTTTTTCAAAAGTAACCCTCTTTGTTCAGTGCTTAATACCCACTCTGCATAGAATAGTTGTCGTCACACTATGAATGCTGCAATTGTCCACCTTTGGGTAAATGTCAAATAAACGTCAGCACTTGAAACGTCGGCCGTTTCAAATAAGTCTGAAAAGCTTGGCTCACATAAGCCTGATCTTGAAGGTGTATGTCGTCACTGGTCAGATCGGCATCTGAAAAATACGGTTTCGGGGTACAGACCAATGGGGAGAGTAAGACTTCTCACCTTATGCTCATTCCAAAAGCGAGGAATCAGAAAGTAACGCCTCAACAGCGAAAAAAAGGGGGGTGCATAATAGTTTCGGTTTTTTTTCAATAAATCTGGATATATACTTAACTTTATACAGGTTAAATCTAAGACTGTCTGATGCCAAAACTAACCCTCACATTCAAAGGCCGAGTAATTGATGTCTTTCACCTTGAGTCAGAAACGACTCATATAGGCCGAAACGAGGATTGCACAATCCCAATTGACAGCCTTGCAATCGCTCCTGTTCAGGCAGTCCTTACTTTGGATGCTGATGATACGTATCAACTCCAGGCCACGGACGAGGAGTTTCCTGTCCTAGTCAATCACGAAAAGATCGAACAGACCCTCCTCCATCATGGTGATGTTATACAGATCGGAAAGCACACCCTATCCTTCGCAGAAGATGTCATGGAACTCGGTGCAGATCTGGGTCAATCTGACTTGCCGGCAGATCAAGAGCCTGATCCGGACGATGAAAATGAGATTGATGAATCTAAATCCAGCTCAGGCGTGCTGCAAATCATGAGTGGTGATAACTTCGGCCGCATCATTCCTTTGAAACGCAACTTGACCCGCATAGGACATGCAGGTGGAGATTGTGCGATGATTGCACGCAGAGAAGATGGTTATTTCATCTCATTTCTTGAAGGCCCCAATCCTCCCAGCATCAATCGACAACCAATAGGCGATCAGGTCCAGATATTAACGGATGGGGATGTCATCGAAGTCGGTGGCACACAGATGCAGTTTCACTACTAGGCGATCAATATGAGTGATACCGATAGCAGCGAACGCAGACGTTTCCATCGCATTCTTTTTGATGCGCCAGTCAGCATGGAATTGAACAAGAAGACCTACCAGAGCGAACTCCTGGATATATCACTTAAGGGCGCCCTGGTAAGGACTCCTACTGAATGGGCCGGACAGGTGGGAGACAATCTAATACTCCGAATCAATCTCGACGATGCTGATACTGTTATCACTATGCAGGCCATTTGCGCCCATGTTGAGGAGGAACGAATCGGTGTATTGTGCAAAGAGATTGATATGGAGAGTATCTCATTGCTGCGTCGTTTGGTTGAACTGAACCTTGCTGACGATGAGGTGCTCAATCGTGACCTGGAAGCGCTTGGCTAAGCGCGCTGTTTCTAAGGTTCTTGCTTACCCCTCATAGATTGAAAAATGGCGGTCAAAACCTAAGTATCTAATAGCTTGTTTGGGCATGGTCCCGCCACACTGAGTGCTTGCTTAGCTTGGTGCGGCAGGGCCGCACCCTACATCTACTATGTCCCAGCACGCATTCATTGTTTTGAATCTTTCTTGTCTCGTTTTCGTTGCACAACAGCTGTCAATGCCAAGGCGCCAAAAAGAGCGTAGTAGATAGCCTCATTCTGTTCGGCACCGAAGAACAGAGCGCCATAACCACCGACAGCAGCACCAATTCCACCAAAAGCCAATCCGCGCATAACTCGGCATAACGTACAATTACTGGCATCTACCGGGGGCATCAAAGTATCCGCTTGATGCAGTCTAGATAGGCCTGTTCATCAGGCAACTGGTTGGCAGATTGAGCCTCCCATAGCATCCGTCCCAGGCACTCCATCAGTTGATGTTCTGCCTCATGCTCCTCTCCCATACGTTGGCAGAGGCGTCTATAGAGGCTAGAGATTCCCGCTGGCCGATCTGTCGTCACCTGCTCCATCAGACTGATATGCATTGCCATATGCAAAAATGGATTGCTTTCCCCCCCCTCAGGATGGAACTCCTGCACAAGAAGCTTTTCCCGATCGTTCAACATCGCATGGTATTCAGGGTGTTCCATCACCACGCTGGAAACCATCTCTTCAAGGGGTTCCATTACTTCACCGGATTGATGCTTTCGCCAGGCCTCGAAAAAGACCTGGCGTAACTGATTGCGATCACCACTGATCATCGGCTCGATACCCTCAGGGTTGGGTGGCACTCTGAGAGAGTTTTGCTAAAGCACCGGTGATCTTCTTTTTCACCTTTTGCTCTGTCATTGATAGCAAACCGGTTGAATAGATAGTCAGGACTGTTGTAACTCAACCAGACTTTACCTTCTGCATCCTGCCATGCCAGTGCTTTAAGCGGTAGATCGATACCGATACGTTGATCACTGGTGAGCAATGCTGTTCCAACCTTAGGACTGCCAAAGATAATGAGTTGAGTAGGTCGTAGAGACTTATCCACCTTTGCTGCCCCGGCAGCGTGATCGATACGGTTGAAAACCTTTAAACCCGCCTTTTCCACAGCGGCTACAAATCGATCTGCTGTCTCCTGCACACCAAATTGACTCGATACATTAATCAACCCTGCTTCAGCCTGGACCACAGTAACGGTTAACAGTAAAAGTATTGTTAACAGTGGTATCGTTATTTTCATCTTTATCTCCTTTGGTAACCCCTGGTTAATACCTGAATCCATAGACTTTATAGTGTAGTCCGCTCACAGGCAGATTATTCTATCCTTTTTCTTCTACGCAACAGATTATTCAGTTTTTTCTTTATATTCACATAGCTCTTCAATCACACAACTCCCACACCTTGGCTTGCGTGCTATACAGGTATATCGCCCATGTAATATCAGCCAATGGTGAGCATCCTGCATAAACTGTGAAGGAATTGAGTGTAGCAACTTTTTTTCCACCTCTAGTGGGGTCTTGCCAGGAGCCAGTCGGGTGCGATTGGCTACCCTAAAGATATGTGTATCCACCGCCATGGTAGGATGACCAAAAGCGGTATTCAGCACTACATTTGCAGTTTTACGGCCTACGCCAGGCAGCGCTTCCAAAGCTTTGCGCGCTTCAGGTACAACGCTACCATGCTGCTCAACCAGGATACTGCAGGTTTCGATAATATTCTTAGCCTTGTTGTTAAACAAGCCAATGGTCTTGATGTAGCGCTTCAATCCTTCAACACCCAGACCTAGGATCGCTTCCGGTGTATTGGCCACTGGAAACAGTTGATCGGTCGCTTTATTCACGCTCTTATCTGTTGCTTGGGCAGATAGAATCACTGCTACCAGCAATTCGAAAGATGATGAGTAGTTGAGTTCGGTAGTTGGATTGGGATTCGCCGCCTTCAAGTATTCAAAAATTGCCCGGCGTTTTAGTTTATTCATAAAACCTGTGAGAAGAGTCTTGATCAGATGGACACGCTGTTTTTAGAGAAAGTCCGAATAACTGCTTTCTTCATCCCAACACTTGCCGGAATCCAGTAATCCCGTAAAACTAAAAGCACTGGATTCCGGCTCTATACTTTGCATCTACCGGAATGAGCAAATTATCAAAGCACCCTTAGAGACAATCTCGAGCGAATCGAACCCCGTTACTCAAAACACAGCATCTACCCAACTCTTGGCGCAGCGGATTTGATATCGTCTGATACCTGATCAGCAAAAAGCCGGAAATTCTCACGAAACATGTCAGCTAATTTAAGCGCCTGGGCGTCATAGGCAGCTTGATCCTTCCATGTGTCTCTAGGGAATAGAATTTCCGGCGGTACATCCGGTACCTGAGTCGGTATATCCACACCGAAGATCGGATCCTTACGCATGGGTACATCGTTCAGTTTGCCATCCAGTACGGCATTGACCATGGCGCGCGTGTGAGGAATTGGCATACGATTACCCACACCATAGGGTCCCCCCGTCCAACCTGTATTGATCAGCCACACACTGGATTTGTGACTCTCGATAAGTTTACCCAGCAGCTCTGCGTATCGTTGTGGATGTAACGGCATAAACGGCGCCCCATAACAGGCACTAAAGACCGGTGAGGGCTCTGTTACCCCCTTCTCAGTGCCAGCGACCCGCGCTGTGTATCCAGATATGAAGTGGTACATTGCCTGTGCAGAATCGAGCCGAGAAACGGGTGGCAGCACACCAAAAGCATCTGCAGTCAGCATGAGTATGGTTTCAGGATGTCCTCCGACCCCGTCTAATGTTGCATTAGGAATTGCACTGATGTGGTAAGCACCGCGGGTATTTTCAGTGAGTGTGCCATCATCAAGATCGAGGCGCCGTGTATTGGCCATCATGGTGACATTCTCCAACACCGTACCAAAACGCATGGTGGTGCCAAAGATCTCTGGTTCATTTTCCGGTGACAGTTTGATCATTTTGGCATAACAGCCACCTTCGAAATTGAAAATACCGTCATTGCTCCAACCGTGCTCATCATCACCAATCAGGGTACGGCTGGCATCAGCGGAAAGCGTAGTCTTGCCAGTGCCGCTGAGTCCAAAAAACAGAGCCGATTTTCCATTAGACCCAATGTTGGCCGAGCAGTGCATTGGCATCACATCACGTTGAGGCATCAGATAGTTCATCACACTGAAGATCGACTTTTTGATCTCACCGGCATAACTGGTACCACCAATCAATACCAATTTCTTGGCAAAGTTGACGATAATAAAGGTTTCACTCCTTGTACCATCCACCTCAGGGATGGCGTGGAAGCGAGGTACATCTATAACTGTAAAGCCTGGTATATGATCAGCTAACTCTTCCTCCTTCGCCTGGATAAAGACATTACGGGCAAACACATTGTGCCAGGCATTCTCGGTAATGATTCTCACAGGTAAGCGATAGTTCGGATCAGCACCTGCATAACAATCCTGCACATAGACATCCTTATTCTGTAAATAGGATGCCAGACGCGCATGTAAGGCATCAAAGGCTTCCTCAGAGATCGGCTTATTGATGTCGCCCCACCAGATTTCATTACTGACTGATGGTTCATCGACGATGAATTTATCATTGGCGGAACGGCCGGTGTGATGCCCGGTCCTAACCACCAGGGGACCCAGATGACAGAGTTGTCCTTCACGGCGAAATACCGCCTGTTCAATCAACCGCGGTGTCGGTAAATTCCAGTAAATATCGTTGAGATTGTAGAGACCGTGGTTTTCTAGTCCATAAGAGCTGTGGGTTTCCCCAGCTGTTTCTCGCACCATGTTCACTCCTCCCCATTTAGAAATAGATATTTAGATCAATATAGCAAATAGCTCGCCAATCCTCGATTGTTCTCGCTGCCTGAGGTAGTCTCATAGCATGAACAGTTGCCTGAATAATGCATTCAGCTTGCGAAGACTCAACCCTTTCAATGGCACGCTGCAGGTATTTAACATCGATACTGCCCGTGCGCTTAGCAGTAACGGTATTCATTGGGAAATTCAGGTTCTTAGCGATAGTCCCCAGGGCTTATGGGCAAATATGCCCTACAGTGGCCAACAATACTATACCTTTGGGCTTTGGTCTGTCTCTGAAGGATTAAAACAGGTACCGGTCAATCCCTTGTTCAATGTGCGTGACATGATCAAATCATCTGAACAGCTGATCGAGCAGTTGCAGACGGTCGTTGAAAGCTTGCCTTTCCCACTCGCTGACAGGTATGAGTTATGGTTACTGGATGAGGAGGAAAAACAGCCTGTGACACTGTTGCAAAGTTGTCGCACTGAACAGGAGATGGCACTCAATTCTGCACCAAAATGGATCGCTGCGGTACAAGGTGACTTCTCATTCATCTCAAACCATCTATTAAAAAGGGGATTGAAGAACAATGATGGTTATAACCCGAGGGTACATGCATCAGTGCTGGAGGCGACGGTACGAGGACGGGGTGGCGAAAACCCCACATCCCTATGGTTTTGCAGCGAAAAGGGAGGCTACACCGCCTATTCCCAGTCTATCGATGTTATGCACAACGAATGGCATTTTCCCAAACTACCCCTCTGCGAGGATTGGAAGGAACAGGAGGAGAAGCGACTTATCAGTGACTACATTGCCTATAAAGCACCACAGATGCTGATGTTACCCGATCTTAGCAGCGCCACCCGTGACCGACTTGAGCAGGTTGCAGTCAAACAAGCGGAAGTCGTGGAGCGCCTGTGGCGTCTCTATCCCAAAATACACAATAAAGAGCTGTTGAATAGTGCACGCATAGAGGCAAAAATCCGTTCAGCTAATCGGAAATGAAGTTATGAAGTATATTAATCAGTCTGATCAATTGAAAAAAGCTGACGGCGGTCTTGGTGTTTTGATCATCAATCTGGGCACCCCTGACTCACCGACTACAGGGGCGGTACGCAAATACCTGTCTGAATTCCTGAGCGATCCAAGGGTTGTCGCTATCCCCTGGATACTCTGGCAGATTATACTCCACGGTATTGTGCTTAGGGTCAGGCCCAAACGTTCCGCTAAGGCCTATAGCTCTATCTGGACAGAAGAGGGTTCCCCCCTGTTAGCGATATCCAAAAAGCAACATGCCGCACTGGAGGCTAGGCTGGTACCTCGTCTTAAGGGTAAGATTAGATTTGCCCTTGCGATGCGTTATGGCAAGCCTTCAATAGTGCATGCATTGGATGCCTTACGTCAGCAAAATATCCAGCGATTGTTGGTACTCCCCCTCTACCCCCAATATTCCGCTACCACGACAGCTTCAATCTTCGATGCAGTCACTGATGAGTTGCAACGCTGGCGCTGGATTCCTGAAGTTCGCTTTATTCAACGCTACTACCATGAACCAGCCTACATCGACGTATTGAGCGAGAGTATTCGTGAATTCCGTAGCCAATCAGGTGAGGCACAAAAACTGCTTTTCTCATTTCACGGCATACCTAAAGACTACTATGAGTCTGGCGACCCCTATCCCGATGAGTGCTATGCCACCGCTAACCAAGTTGTGGAATCCCTAGGTCTGGAAAAGGATCAGTGGCATATCTCTTTTCAATCTCGATTCGGCGCCCAGGAGTGGGTCAAACCTTATACCAATGAGACATTGAAGCAGTGGGGTGCCGAAGGGGTCAAAAGTGTGCAGGTAGTTTGCCCCGCCTTCTCCGCTGACTGCCTTGAGACACTTGAGGAGATCGCAGAAGAGAATCGGGATACCTTTTTGCAAGCGGGAGGAAAAGCGTATGCCTATATCCCTGCCCTGAACGACACCCCCGGCCACATAGCAATGCTTGCTGATCTGATCAGTAAACATATCAAGGGCTGGCCCGAAGCAGATTCACTCACCGGAGAGAATACCTGATGGCACAGCATCCCCACCCTGTTGATATAAAAGTACATCAACAGACCCGTTTTCTCGATATCGCTTTTGATGACGGCAGCCACTTCGCACTACCCTGTGAGTACCTGCGTGTCTACTCACCTTCTGCGGAGACCAGAGGCCATAGCCCGGCAACAGCGAAACTGGAGAAAGGCAAGGAGCTGGTCACCATCACCCAGATAGAAACAGTTGGTCAATATGCGATCAAGATCTTCTTTGATGATGGCCACAACTCTGGACTCTACGACTGGCAGTATCTCTACAATCTGGGCAAACACCATGATGAACTTTGGCAGGCCTATCTCGAAAAGCTCAAGGCTGTTGGTTATCAGCGTAAAGAACCTGATCTGATACCCAGAGAGGGTGGTGCATAGCCACTCCTATCATGACAGAACAAACAGATAACCGATTCAGCCTCGATAGCCGTCTAACCCAGGATTGTTTCACCCTGGCTGCACTCGAACTCAGTGAGCTGCTGCTGATGGACAATGCCCTGCTTCCCTGGTTCATCCTAGTACCCAGAGTGGAGGTTATTGAATTACATGAACTCTCCCCCCATCAACAATGGATATTGCTCGAGGAGATCAATCTCATCTCTCACTTCACTGAACAGACCTATACAACCGATAAACTCAATATCGGTGCCATCGGGAATATTGTGCCTCAGATGCACATCCATATCGTCGGCCGAAAAACCGATGACATCTGTTGGCCCGGCGTGGTCTGGGGCACCCAACAACGACAAGCTTACGATCAAACCCAGCTCGATGAAATCGCTCAACTGTTGAAAGCATTTCTACCGTCAGACACACAGTTTCATAAGCCTGCCAAGAAAAGCTGAGAACTTGTGTATTAGACTTCAAGGGTGTGGACCTAGGGGGGCCGTGCCAACCCTTATTGGGTGCGTAAGGCCGCACCCTACTGGGGCGCATCTGGCAATTCCCTAGTCTGATTTAAACACAGTAATTCATTGCTAAAACCTGTAAATCTATCTTCATGATATAACCCAACCTTCTCTAGTTGTCTGATCAATGACCTGGCTCAATCGGGTTTTCGAATGAAGTCATACATTCACCGGCCAAATTAGCTACACTATTCGTGTACTGCAGGGCAGTTGAACAGACAATCCTGCTACAGATCCTCAGAAACAACAAACGATCCAAGCAAACACTGGGGGGTATTTGGATTAATGGAAGAGTCACTGCAGCGACTGCTCAACGCAGAAACAAAAGCACAGCAGATTCACAGCAAGGCCGAAGAAGCGCGTGAGCGAATGATCCAGGAGGCATTACAGGAGACAAAGACCAAGGAGGAGCATTTCGAGGCACGCATTCCAGAACTGCATCAGGGGTTCATGGATAAGGCCGATAGTCGCGCCGAACAGACCATAGCTGAGCTGAAGAAACGCTTTAATGAGCGTCACGCACAGTTGCGTGAATATGCGGAAGTCAGGGAGGAAGACGCATTGGATGCAGCCTTTGCCGTACTGGTCGATCCTAAAGCAGACGAAGACTAGCCGATAGTAATGAGTTCAAACAGGGATCAGGCCTATCTTAAAACCCGTGTCGGAGTGTTGTCGGCCCGGCTTCTATCCCCCCAAGAGATTGATCGCCTGAAAGAGATGTCGCTCAGGCAACTTGGTGAGGCCTTTGATCTGCAACCCATTTTTGAAGAAGCGATCGACATCCGTCAAAAGAGTCGACTGGTGGAGCAAGCCCTGCTTCACCGCCTGATGCATGAACTCTCGGTCCTGCTTCGTCCACTCAGTGGTCGCTCCCGTGGCCTGATGCTCTACTGGCCAAGAAAGTTCGAACTCTATAATTTAAAAACCCTGATCCGCGGTAAATTGAATACCCTTGGGATGGAGGAGATCCGCGACAATCTCTTTGACCTGCCGGAAAATATCCGCCTGCCTCATGAATCCCTGCTGCAGGCGGAGAATGTATTGGAGATGCTGCGTCAACTCGACCAGGGGCCCTATGCCCTGATTGCCAGGCAAGCACGTAATGTGTTCGAGGAGCAACACGAAAACTTCTCACTCGATGCCGCCATCGATCGGCTCTACTACACCGGCATGCTGCGCCACGCCAATATCACCGATAGCATTGACAAACGTGGTTTGAAAAAGGTCATCGGTGTCATGGTTGACCGGCAGAATATCCTGTGGTTGCTGCGCTACCGGTTGGTCTATCACTTCGCGCCCAGTGAGGCCTACTATCTGCTGATCCCCTATGGCGGCCGGATTCAGCGTGACAGCCTGATGGAGCTTGCCAACCTGGATGGATTGGAGACCATCATTGATCATTTACCAGCCCCCTTCCAAGAGATCCTCACAGACGCGAAGCATATTACTCAGGTAAGGCAACGACTTGACCAGACCGTCTCAAGTGAGCTGCGCAAATTGATGCACTACAGCCCGGATGCGGTAGTCTCCGCACTCAGTTACTTAATCATCCGCGATATGGATCTGATGCGGCTTTACGCCATCATTCAAGGGAAATTACTGCAGATGGATCCAGCCATTCTCGATGAGGCCGTGCCATCAAATGCCATCGACACAAGGTTGGCGGAGGCAAACGATGTTTAGCCCCCTATCGATGAAACACATCAGCATCCAGGCACTGACTGACGATCTGCCAAGCGCCTCGGTGATCCTCGCCGGGCTCAACAGCTTCAGTCCGGATACAAGGCCTTATGCAGAGGAAGCGCTTCCAAAGGTCCCTGGGCAACGTTTCCGTGAGTGCTATGCCCAGGCGAAGGCCCGTCTTGATAAGATTGCATCCCAGGTTGGGTTTTCTCCACCACAGACCTCCGGTGCCGTCACCCCGATCGCCGAGGAGGAACTCGAGCAGGCGAATCAGTGGCTCGGCACCGCCTGGGAGACCTGCTCCGGCTTCGAGGAGACACGACGACGCCAACTTGAAGAGCGTCGCAGCATTAACCAGCTCGAAACCACCCTCGACAACTTCCGTAACCTGCATATCGACTTGGGGCAGTTGCAGGGTGACAAACAGTTTCTCGAGACCCGCATCGGTATGGTTCCCCGTGCACAGGTCAATCAACTGAAAGATGCCTTGGGACTCGATCGTTATCTTCTGTTTCCCTTCATGGAGAACGACAACGAGAGCCATGTCATTATTGTCGGTGCAGGAGGTCGTGAAATATCCAAACTGAAATCGGTACTCGATACCGCCGGTTTCCGCCCCCTGGAGATTCCACCGGAACTGCATGCAGAACCGGAGACTGCTCAGACTCGACTGATGCAACGCAGAGAGGCTGTCGAGATCGCTGCCAAGGCACTCGATGAATCGATTAATGGATGGAGTGCCGAATCACGGCAAGAGCTGGAGAATGCGGCTCATATCCTTCATTTGGCAGCCCCCTATGTCGCACTGGGAGAGGCTGCACGTCATCGTGGTAACCTGTCACGACTGCAGGGCTGGGTGCCCACCGAGGATCTCCCCCTGGTGGAACATGCCTTACACGACAAGCTACCCAACGCCTTTGTACTGGAGGACCGTGATCCGACTGCGGATGAGCGCCCGCTGGTACCCTCTGTGATGCGCCATAACAGATTGTTCAAACCCTTCTCCGCCTTGGTCATGCAATACGGTGTGCCCCGCTATGGAGAAGTGAATCCCACTCAGCTGTTTGCACTCACCTATATCCTGATGTTCGGTATGATGTTCGGCGATGTCGGTCATGGTGCTGTGATCCTCGGAACCGCCCTACTGATGCACCGCAAGCTGGGCAGTTTCACCACCTTCGGTATTGCCGCCGGTCTCTCATCGATCCTTTTCGGTTTTCTCTACGGGAGCATCTTCGGTTTTGAACATATCCTGCACGCGTTATGGATTGCACCACTCACCGATCCACTCTATATGCTGACAGTAGCACTACTGCTAGGCATAGGATTCATCATCCTGGTAACACTGCTCAACATTGCCAATCATCTCAGTCAGGGAGACCGTATCGGCGCCCTGTTTGGCGATAACGGCCTGCTTTCACTACTGCTCTACACCGGCCTGCTTGGTAGTGGATATAGTTTCTATGCCAGTGGCAGCGTTGGTGCCTTTTGGGCAACACTCGCCATCCTCACGCTGATTGGTATCTTCGCTCATAAACTGATAGAGCAGGAAGCATCGATCGGTGAGCGCATACTGGTCGCCTTTATCGAGACCTTTGAGACCATCACCGGCTACGCCTCCAATACCCTCTCCTTCCTGCGTGTCGCCGCTTTCAGTCTTAACCATGTCGCATTGGCGATCGCTGTTTTCACCCTCGCCAACATGATGGGTGACACCGGCCACTGGATAACGGTGATACTGGGCAATGTATTCATCCTCGTCCTGGAAGGTCTGATCGTGGCCATCCAGGTATTGCGTCTGGAATTTTATGAGGGTTTTTCGCGATTCTATTCGGGAGACGGGAGGGCTTTTAAACCACTGACACTGTAGTTTTGAATTATGAATTTTGAATTGATGTGTGTGCTTCGCACACTACTTTATTAAACGATTTAAAAAAGGTTGCGAGCGTAGCGAGCACATCAATTCATAATTCAAAATTCACAATTAAACAAAAAGAGGAGCACGTTATGTACTGGCTTATTGCAGTAATGACCCTGGGCATCGCCGGCATCATCATCACCGGCGTTATCATGGAGATGCAGCCGGCCAAGATCAGCAGGCCCTGGTTCAAGCCGACCATTGGCATCAACCTGTTGGTCTTTGTCGCCGCTCAGGCTGCCCTGATCTTTATGGGGGTCGGTGAAGTCATGGCCGCGCCGCCGGTAGCTGAAGCAGGGGGTGAGATCTCCATTGGTCTCGGTCTGGGCATCATCGGTGTCGGTATTCCTACCGCCCTCAGCACCATCGGTGCCGGTATCGCGGTCGGACCCATCGGTGCCGCTTCGCTGGCGGTATTGGCGGAGAAACCGGAGATCTTCGGTCGTACATTGATCTATCTGGGCCTGGCAGAAGGTATCGCCATCTACGGCTTGGTAATGAGTATTCTGTTGCTGGATAAGATCTGAAACAGCCGATGTCGGAAACTGCAACACATAATGTTAGGAAGATCTTTATCGGCAGTCATGCATTGACCGATGGCTTCCGGCTGATCGGTTTCGAGACCCTCACGGAACCCGATGCAGGCAAGCTTGACGAACTGCTTTCGGTGTTATTGAAAGAGAAGCAACGTGCCCTGCTGATTATTGAGCAGTCAATCAATCACGTCGGCTCCAAACTGCTGGAGCAGATCCGTAGTGAGGGAGGACATATCGTCCTGTCGGAAGTCCCTTCTCTGCACGATCCCGACAATTTCCAATCGGATCTGGATGGGCAACTGAGAAAGCTTACCGGTGGTTAATAAAGGAGAGAGACATTGAATCAGGTCGAAGCGCTTGAAAAAGCGATCCTTGAACGGGCCGAACTGATGGCCAATGAGTGTCGAAGCCGGGCCGATTCCGGACGTAAGAATATCCTGCGTGAAGCCAGTGAACGACTCCATCTGCGCGAAGAGAAGGAGACCCTGCTGGCCAAGTCACTGTCGGACCGGGCCTATCTGCGCAAGGTCCAGGCCGACGAGTTGAAACTGCATAGCAAGATGGATCATATGCGTTGGAATCTGGTGCAGGTAGTCATCGACCAATTGCAACAGCGTATACAGACCCTGAGTCAGGATGAAACCTGCTATTTTGAACTACTGAAGGCCTTTCTGCTACAGGCTGCCGGTCAGATTGAGCAGCACCGGCTGGAGGTCTTCGTCAACGCAAACGACCTGCGGCGTCTGCAACCTCAATGGGAAGCAATGACGGCTAACCTAATGCCCGGTAAACAGTTCGATTTGATGGAACAGAGCATTGAAACAGTGGGTGGTTGCCTGGTCACCACAGTCGACAAACGGGTACAGATCGATCACACCTTTGAGGGCCGCCTCGCCCGCCTGGAGCGCAAGGTACATCAGGCACTGGTCGAACGGCTGCTGCCCCCCATTGGCGACGGACAGGCACTATAAACAATGAAACAAGAAGATAAAAAAGGCACCATTCAAGATATCAACGGCCCTATTGTCACCATCAAGCTTCCCGGCGTGCAGAATGGGGAACAAGTACGTATCGGCAGCCTCGGTCTCTATGGCGAGGTGATCTCCCTTGAAGGCGAAGAGGCACTGGCCCAGATTTACGAGTCCACCGAGATGGTACGTCCCGGCGAACCGGCAGAGGGCCTGGGACACCCCCTCTCTGTGGAACTGGGACCGGGTCTCATCGGCGGCATCTTCGACGGTGTGCAACGACCGCTGGAGGAGATGTTTCTCAAGGCGGGCGACCAGATCCCCCGTGGACTCAGCCCGCTCCCCCTCGATCGGGAAAAACTGTGGCACTTTAGCCCCACCGAAAACCTCGAACCGAACATGCCGATCATCGGTGGTGCCCGCCTCGGCGTGGTACAGGAGACCGAGACTGTCGAGCACCGGATCATCGTGCCGCCGAACATTGAAGGTGAATTGATCGAGCTGGCTCCCGAAGGTGACTACAACTTGGAAGAGACCATTGGCCAAGTGCGAGACCGTCATGGCAAGGTACACCACCTCAAACTTTACCACCGCTGGCCAGTGCGCAAGCCCCGCCCCTATCAGAGCCGTGACAATGGGGTCGAACCGCTGATCACCGGACAACGCATCCTCGACACTTTTTTTCCCTTATTAAAAGGGAGCAAGTGTGCCGTACCCGGTCCCTTTGGTGCCGGCAAAACGGTGGTGCAGCACCAAGTTGCCCGTTGGGCCAATGCCGATATCGTGATCTATGTGGGTTGCGGCGAGCGCGGCAATGAACTGGTCGATGTACTCGACAGCTTTCCAAAACTGAAAGACCCCTACACCGGCCGGCCCCTAATGGACCGCACCCTGCTGATCGCCAATACATCCAACATGCCGGTGGTGGCCCGGGAGGCATCGATCTATGTCGGTATCACTATCGCTGAGTACTACCGCGACCAGGGTTACGATGTAGTCATGCTGGCCGACTCCACCAGCCGCTGGGCTGAAGCTCTGCGCGAGGTCTCCGGTCGTCTTGGCCAGATGCCTGTGGAAGAGGGTTACCCTGCTTACCTCGCCTCCCGCCTTGCTGCCTTCTATGAACGTGCCGGCCGGGTCGAGACTATGGACTGCGGTAAGGGTTCGGTCACTCTGATCGGCGCTGTCTCACCGCCGGGTGGCGATTTCTCGGAACCGGTCACCAGCCACACCAAGGAGATCATCCAGACCTTCTGGGCGCTCTCCAAAGAGTTGGCCGACGCCCGTCACTACCCTGCCATCGATTGGGTCGACAGCTTCTCAGCCGATGTCGGTACTGCTGCCGAGTGGTGGCACGAAAACATCGACCGCGGCTGGGAGAAGCGCCGCGCTCAGGCCATGGGAATGCTGGCACGTGATGCGGAACTGTCGCGTATCGTTAACCTGGTGGGACCCGAGGCTCTCTCCTCCGCACAGCGCTGGGTGCTGGAGGGCTCTGCCCTGATCAAGGAGGGTATATTGCAACAGAGTGCCCTCGACCTGGTGGATACCTTCTCCTCCCCGGAGAAACAGTTCATGCTGCTCAACCTGATCCTCTCTGTCTATGACGAGGGGGCCGCCCTGATTGAACTCGGAGTGCCGGTTCAGGAGCTGGCTGAGATGCCGATATTGGCCCGTCTTCGCCGTTGCAAAGAGCTCTACGACTCATCCCAGATCGACCAGCTGAAGGCCTTCCGTGATGAGGCACTGAACGACTTCAAAGAGATCCATTCCGAATACGCTCAACGTGGGGAACAGACAGCATGAGTGCCAAGGAGTACCGTACCGCATCAGCCGCCCGGGGTGGCCTGCTGACCGTCGCCAACGTGCCCAATATCGCCTTCGGCGACCGTGTCCACATCCGCGACAAGCAGGATAACACCCGAAATGGCCAGGTGATCCGCAGCTCCAACGAGGAGGTGCTGGTCCAGGTCTTCGAAGGCACCGCCGAACTCGATCTTGAAAGTACCTGGGTCCGTTTTCTCGACGAACCAATCGAGATTGCCCTCTCCCCGGAGATCCTGGGTCGTGTCTTCAGTGGCCTGGGTGAACCAAGGGACTATCGGCCACCCATCGTCTCCAATCTGCGTCGCAGCATCAGTGCCGCCGCCTTCAATCCTGCGGCCCGCACCTACCCCAAAGAGTTCATCCAGACCGGCATCTCCACCATTGACGGTCTCAACTCCCTGGTACGCGGTCAGAAACTGCCGATCTTCTCCGCCTCGGGTCTACCCCACAACCGCCTGGCAGCCCAGATTGTGCGCCAGGCCAAACTGCCTGACGACGACAGCCGCTTCTCCGTGGTCTTCGCTGCAATGGGCGTCTCCTACGCCGATGCCCGCTTCTTCCAGGACGAGTTTGCCTCCTCCGGCGTGCTGGGTAACGTGGTGATGTTCGTCAACATGGCCGACGATCCTCCGGTGGAACGCCTCACCCTGCCCCGCATGGCCCTCACTGCTGCAGAGTACCTGGCCTTCGATCTCGACCGACACGTACTGGTGGTGATGACCGACATGACCCATTACGCCGAAGCACTGCGGGAGGTCGCCACCGCCAAGGGCGACGTACCGGCGCGTAAAGGCTATCCCGGCTATCTCTACTCCGATTTGGCAGAGATCTATGAGCGCTCCGGTCGCATCAAAGATCGTCACGGTTCCATCACCCTGGTGCCTGTACTGAGCATGCCCAGTGACGACATCACCCATCCGATTCCCGACCTCACCGGTTACATCACCGAGGGTCAGATTGTGTTGAGCAGAGAGCTGCACAACCAGGGCATCTATCCACCTGTTCACATCTCACCCTCCCTGTCCCGTCTGATGAAGGATGGTATCGGCAAGGACTTTACCCGAGAGGATCATCCCCACGTCTCCAACCAGTTGTATGCCCTCTATGCGAGAGCCCTGGAGACCCGCAACCTGGCCTCGATCATCGGAGCCGATGAACTCTCCGCCCGGGACCGTCGTTACCTTGAATTCGCCGATGCCTTCGAACGACGCTTTGTACAACAGGGAGAAGATGAAGACCGCAGTATTGAAGAGACCCTTAACCTGGCGTGGGACCTGCTCTCCTCGTTCCCGCCCCAGGCACTCACCCGGGTCAACGAAACCGAGATCGCCAAATATCATCGGCAGAGCGAATGACCGGCAAACGCATCAAGGCGGCACCGACCAAGAACACCCTGCTGAATCTGAAACGGCAGCTGCAATTTCTTGAGGATGGGCACAGCCTGCTGGAACGCAAGCGCGAGTTACTGACCCGCCTTGTCTACCAGCGCATTGGTGAATACCGCAAGATCCGCGACCAGTCCCATGAAGCGATCAAGCAAGCCTACCACTGGCTCAGCATGTTGCAGTTGCGCATGGGGACCCGGGCCGTCAATCAAGCGGCGCTTGGTGTACAACCGGTTCTTGATCTAAAAATCCTGCCACGTCGCAACCTGGGTGTGGAGTTTCCGTCAGTCACCGGGGAACTAATGCCTCTCAATCCGGTTGGCCTACTTGGCACCGACCCAAGTTTCGATGAAACCCGTCTGCACTTTGCCGAGGCCTCATTACTGCTTGCCAAGATGGGTGAAGTGTCGATGAGTTTGAACCGTTTGATAGCTGAGCAGCGGAAAGCGCAGAAGCGGGTAAATGCATTGCGGTACAACATTATTCCTCAGTATAGAAATACAATTCGGTTTATTGAGAATGCATTGGAGGAAGAGGAAAGGAATGCGTTGTTTCAGGTTAAGGTTTTGAGGGATCAGAAGCGGATTTAAGTATTATCGGAAGTCCTCCGTAGTAGTGCTTAAAGCATATAAGCCAGGCATACTTGCCAGCGAGGTCGCTGAAGAAACAGGTATTCATACCTTTTCTTTGTAAAGGAATCTATCCAATGATCATAAAAAGTGTAAAATCAGGAGTCTCTCCTGATAAATAACTAATTATTACTTATTAATCAAATGCTTACAATTTTTCCGGCCACCACACAGATCAATTGCTCAGAGGATATGAAAAAAGTAAAAATGTTTCTCTCACCATAAACCACAAAAAAAACATGGAAGATGGCCATAAAATGCCAATATCTTGGATAATCAACAGTGTATTTTATAAAGGCCAACTAGTAACATTAGAAATGAAAGCTCAGAGGCACTTGGACAATTAATCACATAACAAAAAGCTCAAACCCACGCACAACAAGCGCGCTCGGCTTAGCTAAACGTCATGTATTTTTTTCCAGAACAATTTTATTTCCATATTCGACCCGGTGAATTCGAATGTGTAAAATTTATAATTTCACCAATTATTTTGAGAAAATATCATGAGTAAAGGTACAGTAAAGTGGTTCGATGCAACTAAAGGTTTTGGTTTTATTACTCCAGAAGATGGTAGTAAAGATCTTTTTGTTCATCATTCAGAAATTCAAAGTAATGGAAATTACGCAACTCTTAATGACGGCCAAGCGGTAGAATTTGAAGTAGGCCAAGGCCAGAAAGGTCCTTGTGCAAACAAAGTTGTGCCACTTTAGTAATAAACACATAGCAAATCACTTAAGCATGTGAGGTAAAACGTCCCGCACAGGGCTGCCAGCTGGTAACCCTGTGCGGGATATTATGTGTGATAAATGAAGAAACATTTGGGGACACCCAGCATTTGTAGGGGTTTAAAATAGCTCCGTCTTCGCCTCCGCTTTTAAAATCCACAGATTATGGCGTTATACTTCACAAGTAAAACTGGGTGGCAGCAGTTAGCCGACCACCCGGAAAGCTTTTAATTTGGGTCTATCCGGGTTTCGCAAAGAAATTAAGGTATTGATCGGCCACAGATTCTTCTCTATTTTTGATGTTGAAAAGGCATCAAAAAA
>JAIVEQ010000010.1 GCA_023838465.1 Candidatus Thiodiazotropha sp. | reverse complement strand
TCGAAACACTGTTACCGTGGAACTTTGATGGTGAAAGCTTAAAGGTGGGGTGATTCTGCTACAAGGTGGGGTTTATTGATCGCTTACAGTTGTACAACATGACAGATTAGAGATTATACGTAACAACACTTTACGTGAGGCAAACAAACTGGTGGGAACGGTGGATTTCTCACAACTGATTGGTGGCAGGCCAAAAGGGATAGATCTGGTTCAGGCCATCTTCAAAGAAGCCGCCAATGTTTCGTTAAATGATGCAGACTTTAAGGAGCCACACTCCAACACCTGGAGCCCACAACCTTATGTCTCCGGCCAGAAAAAAAGCTGGTGTGGCATTTTCTGTGTCTATTGTTACAGGAAGGCAGGTTTACAATCGATCAGCTGGGACCTTGCTATCGGCGCACCCAGAGGACCCATTGCTCTGAATACATGGAGCCCACAATTTGTGCAGGGCATAAAACTTGCGGATATGGGTGCTGTCGCTACCCGACAACACCACTTCCTGATCGAAAAGGTTGATTCAAACAATCCATTCAAACCTCGACTAAATACCATCGACGGTAATTTGCTGGCAGGTAAAATCGAGCGTCGTTCCGGTTATCATCAAGTAGGTAAGGATAATTTCAACTACTATTCTCTGAAATAAGAGCACTCTGCAAACAAATGGCAAGGTATTCCTATTTTGATTTATCTCAAACTCAGAGATCGAAGTACGTTTAAATAACTAAAGTGAAACTACAGCCTGTTGCACGCTCAGTATGGTCTTTAATGGGTCACTTCTATGTGAGCAAAACAGGCATGTACAACTAGATACCTATTTAATGTGGTCGAGAATCCCTTCCAATTCATCCAGACTGTTGTAGCCTATTATCAACTTTCCCTTGCCCTTCACTCCTTGCTGGAGATCGACCTTCGCCCCCAACTTCTCTGATAGGTCAATGACTAAACGTCGGGTATCCGGGTCCATCGCCTGAGCAATAGGTGGGGGCTTGGGATTGTCTGCTTTGTTCTGTAGCCTGCGTACCAATCGTTCTGTCTCGCGTACCGAAAGTCCTTGTGCAACCACCTGCGTTGCCGCCTGGGTTTGGCTCTCTCCTTTCAGGCCCAGCAGGGAGCGGGCGTGACCCATCTCAATACGACCTCTCTCAACCAGGTTTTTAACCTCTTCGTTGAGTTCCAGGAGACGCAGCAGATTGGTTACAGTGGTACGTGATTTACCGACTGCCTTGGCTACCTCTTGGTGGGTCAGGCCAAATTCCAGCAGCAATCTGTTTAGAGCATTCGCCTCTTCCAGTGGGTTGAGGTCTTCACGTTGGATATTTTCGATCAGCCCCATAGCCATGGCGGCTTCTTCGGTGACATCTTTGATCACCACCGGGATTTCGTCCAGACCGGCCTGTTGCGCGGCACGCCAGCGACGTTCACCGGCAATCAATTCATAGCGATCATTCTCCACCGGTCGCACCACCACAGGCTGGATGACACCTTGTGCAGCGATGGAGTCGGCCAGCTCCCGCAGGCTGTCGGCATCGAACTCCCGTCTCGGCTGATAACGTCCACGCTGAATCAGATCGACCGGCAGTCGATTGAGGCTTTCGCGGCTCGGCGTGGATGAGACTGTAGCTTTCTGTTCGGTCTCGGCTTGCATGCCACCCAGTAGGGCGTCGAGTCCACGACCCAGTCCTCTTTTCTTTGCCACCATATTTCTGTTCCGTTAGGCCGGTTGGGTTTCAACATCGCGTAGGCGATGTCTGCGCAGCAACTCACTGGCCAGGGCCAGATAGGCAGTTGCTCCACGTGAGTTTTTGTCATACAGCAACACCGGTATACCATGGCTTGGTGCCTCGGCGACCCGGACATTGCGGGGAATGATGGTGTTAAACACCGCATCTTTGAAATGGGAGAGAAGCTGCCCTGATACATCGATCGCAAGATTGTTGCGTGGATCGTGCATGGTACGGAGAAAACCTTCGATTTGCAGATCCTGATTGAGATGGGAGCGGATCTGCTCAACCGTATTCATCAGTGCCGACAAACCTTCCAGGGCATAGTATTCGGTCTGGATGGGAATCAGTATGCCATCCGCTGCAACCAGGGCATTGAGGGTCAACATGTTCAGAGAAGGTGGGCAGTCGACCAGAATATAGTCATAGTCTGCTTTAGTTGGTGCCAGTGCCAGGTCGAGACGCTTCTCCCGCATCGTACTGTTCATCAGACCGACTTCTGCCGCCGTGAGGTCTGCATTGGCGGATAGTACATCGAAATTGGCCTCTGGTGCTCGCTGTATGGCATCGCGAAGTGTAGAGTCGCCTAGCAGCACCTCACAACTGGAGTGCTCCAGGCTGTACTTATCGATGCCGCTTCCCATGCTGGCATTGCCCTGTGGATCCATATCCACCAGCAACACCCGTTTCTTCATAGCAGCGAGGGACGCCGCCAGGTTTACGGTGGTTGTGGTTTTGCCGACACCACCCTTCTGGTTGGCAATTGAGATAATATAACCCATGGCGCTCTTTTTTAGTTCCGCAGTGACAGGGACTGCCTATCATAACGGCAGTATCACACAAGGTGGTAACCTTTCTTAGTTCAAGCTGAATCTGTACAACAGACAGACTGGCTAGTGTCGATCCGAAAACACACATCTTTCAGGATCCACATCATCCCGACGAAGGTTGGGATCCAGCAACTCATTGAATTTCCAGGCACCTGATCTTCGTCCACTACTGTCCAGAATATATTTCATTGACCAGCACCCAGGTTTTACACCTATCGTCTGGTAAGACTATCTACAACTTAACCGCCATACCCGAATAGTCTTTGTCTTGTTCATCAAAAGATAGGTGGGGCCGGGCCCCACCCTGCACCTCAAAATGGACCCTAGGGTGGAGCCCTGCCCCACCGTAAGACGCTGATAGTTTAAGTCTCATCTGCGACTTATTGTCACCAAACAGAGACGCTGCCTTACCTCCAGTCAATCGTGTTCACTTATTTCAGACAGCAGTGGGCCTTCGTTGGAATGACGTGCTCTGACGCTTCCAGATAGACAAGCGGGTACCTATCTAGAAATGGCCTTGAAGACACATAAACCACTGACGGTCAGGTCAACACTCAGCACCTACGGATGGGCACTAGCAAGCCGCAAATCCTGATTCACCTTACTGGCACTGATTGTCTAATCCGCACCAGACAGCGTTCTCCCACATCGAACGGAACCTGCAGAGGGATGATGTCACACTGATAATCCGGCCCAAGTTGGGCTATCTCCTCACTGGGAACGCTGCCCTTCATGGCCAACAATTCTGTCTCTGGCCCGCGCAGCTCACTCGTTAGCTCGAGCATCTTCGGTAGCGCAGAGAAGGCCCTTGAGAGCAAGGTCTGAAACGGAGACTGCGGATGATAGCTCTCTACCCTGGCATGAACTGGCTGCACATTTTTCAGCCCCAGTTCCATCACCACTTGACGAACGAAACGTATTTTTTTGCTATTACCGTCAAGCAGGACAAAATGTGTCTGTGGCCGCATGATCGCCAAGGGGATACCCGGCAGACCCGCTCCTGTTCCCATATCGAGACAGCTTGTGGAAGTCAGATGGGGAAGCAACACCAGGCTATCCAGCAGGTGCCGACCCACCATCTCCAGCGGATCACGTACAGCTGTGAGATTGAAGGCCTTGTTCCAATTTACCAACAACAATAGAAACTGCATCAAACCCTGCTGCTGTTGTTCACTCAATGTCATGTCAATGACCATTGCGCCTTGTTGCAGGCGTTGTCGGCAAGCGGAATCATTAAACGGTGGCGCTCCCATCAGGCAGAACGCTTTTTCAAGTGAATCAACAGTAACGAGATGGCTGCCGGTGTGATACCGGGAATACGCCCAGCCTGTCCCAAGGTTTGTGGGCGGTGACTTAGAAACTTCTCTCTCACCTCGGAGGAGAGACCCCGCACACCTTCATAGTCCAGGTTCTCTGGCAGGACCACCGCTTCATTGGCCCGCAGTTTTTCGATTTCACCTTGTTGTCGATCGATGTAACCCGCATATTTAGCTTGAACTTCAAGTTGCTCAATCACTTGGGGATGTTCCTCACCCGGCCCCAGTTTTGGCAGACTCATTAACTGTTGGTAGGCGACATTCGGCCTTGCCAGTAGATTAATTGCAGAGGCATCTTTCGATAGCACGCCACCTAATATCGCCTCTGCTTGAACCGGGTCGAAATCCTTCGGTTGCAGCCAGATACCCTTCAAACGTTGCTGCTCACGCTCGATTGCTTCGCGCTTTTGACAAAATGCCTGCCAGCGTCTGTCATCGACCAAACCCAGATTTCGTCCCACCTGAGTGAGTCGCAGATCGGCATTATCCTCCCGCAACAACAGCCGGTATTCAGCACGGCTGGTGAACATGCGGTAGGGCTCCAGGGTACCCCGGGTGATCAGGTCGTCCACCATGACTCCAAGATAGGCCTCGTCCCGCCTTGGTGTCCAGGCTGCTTGCTCTCGACTGTGAAGCACGGCATTCAGACCGCCCAGCAATCCCTGGGCAGCGGCCTCTTCATAACCGGTAGTACCGTTGATCTGCCCAGCGAAGAAGAGACCCTGTATATGCTTGGTCTCCAGAGAGGCTTTCAACTCGCGAGGATCGAAAAAGTCATACTCGATGGCGTAACCCGGTCGGGTTATATGGGCCTTCTCAAACCCCTTCATAGAGCAGACCAGTTGATGCTGAATATCAAACGGCAGACTGGTCGAGATACCGTTCGGATAGATTTCGTGGGTATCCAATCCTTCGGGTTCGATAAAGATCTGATGGGACTCCTTGTCCGCAAACCGCACGATCTTATCTTCGATCGATGGACAATAGCGTGGTCCAACACCCTCGATTACACCGGTGTACATGGGTGAGCGGGAGAGCCCTGTGTGGATGATATCGTGGGTCTGCTGGTTGGTATGAGTAATGTGGCAACTGACCTGTCTGGGGTGTTGCTCCCGGGAGCCTAGAAAGGAGAACACAGGTGTAGGGGTATCGCCGGGTTGGGCCTGCAGTTGCGTGTAATCGATAGTACGTCCATCGATACGCGGCGGTGTCCCGGTCTTCAACCGTTCCACACGAAAAGGCAATTCACGCAGGCGCTGTGAGAGGGCATTCGAGGGGGGATCGCCGGCACGCCCCCCAGCATAGTTGGAAAGCCCGATGTGGATACGCCCACCGAGAAAGGTACCGACAGTCAGGACCACGGCGTTGGCACGAAACTTCACCCCCATCTGGGTAACTACCCCGGTAACCCGATCCTGCTCCACCAGCAGATCATCCACTGCCTGTTGAAAAAGCTGAAGGTTGGGTTGATTTTCAAGAGCATGGCGAATGGCCGCCTTGTAGCGAACACGGTCGGCCTGGGCACGGGTCGCCCGTACTGCAACCCCTTTTCGTGAATTGAGGATGCGAAATTGAATCCCGCCAAGATCGGCAGCATGAGCCATCACGCCACCCAGCGCATCCACCTCTTTGACCAGATGTCCCTTGCCGATACCACCGATTGCCGGATTACAACTCATCTGGCCCAGGGTCTCGATATTGTGGCTGAGTAGCAGGGTACGAGCACCCATACGAGCAGATGCCAGGGCCGCTTCGGTCCCGGCATGGCCGCCACCCACTACAATCACATCAAAACTCTCGGTATAAAACATAGGCTTCTAAGGGCATCATCATGCCTTGGAACTAGTGTGGTGTATTCTGTTTGGCCTCTACCCTCATTGAAGGTATCGGTTTAGACAGGAACTTAAAAAAATTGAATCGGTTATCTTAGCCGATATGAATAGGGCTACGGAAATATTAGTATGAGTGCTGAACTGCAAAAGGTCTTCGAAGCCGCCAGTAACATCCTACTGGGCAAACAGGAAGTTGTTAAGTTATCCCTTGCCTGCCTGCTGGCTCGTGGGCATCTGCTGATCGAGGATCTCCCCGGTGTCGGCAAGACAACCCTCGCGCATACACTGGCACATCTGTTGGGACTTCACTACCAGCGCATCCAGTTTACCAGTGACCTGCTACCCTCGGATATCATCGGCGTCTCCATCTATGAACGAAATGAACAGCGTTTTCAGTTTCATCCGGGACCGGTATTCGCACAGTTGGTACTGGCGGATGAGATCAACCGTGCCACCCCCAAAGCTCAGAGTGCTTTGTTGGAAGCCATGGAGGAACGGCAAGTCACTACTGATGGCCAGACCCACGGATTACCAGAGCCGTTTTTCGTTATTGCCACCCAGAATCCCAGTCACCAGGTCGGTACCTTTCCTTTGCCGGAATCACAACTAGATCGTTTTCTAATGCGAGTCCGCATAGGTTACCCAGAGCGGAACGCCGAACGTGAGCTTCTTGCGGGAGAGGACCGGCGTCAGGTGCTGCAACGTACACCTGTAGCCATGAACAACCTGAATCTGGCCGACTATCAGCAGCAAGTGTCACAAGTTCATGTTGCTGATGCATTGATCGACTATTGCCAGGATATCCTTTTGTTCAGTCGCAATTCACCCGATTACCGACATGGCCTCTCTCCTCGTGCCGGTCTTGCCATCTTGCAGGGGGCTCGCGCATGGGCGTTTCTTGAGGGTCGCAAACTGGTACTACCTGAAGATCTGCAGGCGGTACTGCCTGCCACAGTCGGTCATCGGCTACAGGCGGCAGGGGATTGTGGTGGCAGCCAGGGCGATGGCATGGTGAAAAATCTGCTCAGTGCAGTCCCCGTTCCTTAAGATGGCTTCCCTGCCACTCGGGCAATGGCTGAGTTACTTTCGCCGACATGCCAAACCGGATTCCCGCGGTGGCGTCCGGGTTATGCCTCGCAGTATCTACATACTGCCGACACGGCAGGGTCTATTGCTTGCTTTTATGCTGATACTCATGCTGGTGGGCTCGATAAATTACGGAAGCAATCTTGGTTACCTGATGACCTTTCTGCTCGGCGGTATCTGGCTCAACGCTATCCTCCATACCTGGCGTAACCTGTTGGGCCTAACCCTCTCACCGGTAGGAGCCGCATCCGTATTCGCTGGTCAGACTGCCGATTTTACTTTGCGGGTGTCGAATGCTTCAACTTTAGATCACTTTGGTATCAGTTTAAAATGCAAGAAACAGGTTGGTGATTCAGTCGATATACCCGCCAGCGAAGAAGCACTTCTTCACCTTCCCATCAAGACAAAACGTCGTGGTGAGCTGACACTACCCGAAATTATTTTAAATACCACCTATCCACTGGGCCTATTCTATGCGTGGACCTATGCACGTCTCGATCTCAGTTGTCTGGTCTATCCGAAGCCTGCCAGCAGGGGAGAGCCCCCTTCATTGCCTGTCTATAGCCGTAGTGATGCCGGTGATCGCGGGGTAGGGGCTGATGATTTCATCGGCCTGCGTAATTTCCGCCCCGGCGATTCACCGCGACATATCGATTGGAAGGCACATGCCAGAGAACGTGGCCTGCTGAGCAAGCAGTTTGGTGGTGACAGGACCGAGCAGGTGAAGCTCGATTGGGATCTGCTGACAGAGCAAGCTCCAGAGCAACGCCTCAGCCTGCTGTGTCGGTTCATTTTGCAAGCTGAGGAGAGAGAGCAATCTTATAGCTTGCGGATACCCGGGCAGAAAATTGCAGATGGCGCTGGGCAGCTGCACATGCAAAACTGCCTCTCCCTACTTGCTAGATTTGAGGGTGGTGATGCAGCAACCCTTTGAGCAAACCCTGACCCTTCGATTGATGCTGCTGCTCAGCCTGTTTATGGGGCTGGCGATTCTGCCTCATGGCATGAATCTATCATTGCCTATCAACCTCTACCTGATTGCCCTGTTCGGATGGCGATTAAGCAGTCTGTATCTACCCAAGCTGCAACCGGGTCGTTGGTTACTTCTGCTAGCCACGTTTGGTGCCATTTTTCTAGTCTACTCACACTACCAAACGCTGATAGGTCGGGATGCCGGCGTTGCCCTATTGGCAAATATGCTGTTACTAAAAGTCATGGAGGTTAAAAAACGCCGCGATATCTATGTTTCGGTATTTATCTCCTATTTCGTTGTCATTACCCAATTTCTTTTCAGTCAGTCAATTGTGTTGGCCCTCTATCTACTGTTGGTAATTATCTGTCTTACTGCACTGTTGCTTGAGATAAACCGTGTAAAACCATCATCACGTCTACATGAACCCATCCTAAAAACACTGATCATAGGAATCCAGGCACTCCCTATCGCGCTGATTCTATTTGTCATCTTTCCCCGTATCACACAACCTCTATGGAATTTCGCTACAGACTCTTCGGCAATGACCGGTCTTAGCGATCGAGTGACACCAGGTGCCATCAGTCAACTGATCGAATCGCCTGGGGTTGCTTTCCGCGTCCAGTTCAAACATACACCGCCTCCAACAGCACAACGCTATTGGCGGGGTTTAGTGCTTTGGGATACAGATGGCTATAGTTGGTATACCGACAGGAGCCGCCCGATGGGGTATGACGCGGTAGAGGTCATCCAAATCGGTGACCCCATTGCATACGAAGTCTTTCTTGAGCCACACAACAAACCCTGGTTATATAGCCTGGACCTCCCCATCGCTGCACCCACAAACAGCCGATTAAGCAGAGATTTTCAGTTATTAAAAAATAGGCCTGTCACCCAACCACTGCACTATAACGGACGATCTGCGACTAACTATCGTACACCACAGCTACCACCTGTTTTACGTAAGCGAGCATTGCAGCTAAATGATAACGTGACACAACGTCAACGGGATCTTGTCTCTCAGTGGCAGGCGGCGTCACTGAATGATAAGCAAATAGTCGATCAGGCCCTACGCTATTTTAATACCCAACCATTCGTCTATACACTCACGCCCCCCCGCTATATCGAGAATGCCATTGATGAATTCCTTTTTGAAGGACGAGAGGGTTTTTGTGAACACTATGCCACCAGTTTTACCCAACTGATGCGTATTGCGGCTATTCCAGCACGGCTGGTATTGGGCTATCAGGGTGGAGAATACAATACGCTCGGTGACTATTTCATAGTTCGACAACACGACGCTCATGCCTGGTCTGAAGTCTGGCTGGAAGGTCGCGGTTGGGTAAGAATCGACCCTACCGCAGCTGTCGCACCGGAGCGGGTGAATTATCCGATAAGATTAAATTTTGGTGAGGAGGGGTCACCCGCGCTGTTTAACATCGGTAGTGGTGGGTTTGTCGGCTCTATGGTTCGGCAAATTGCATATGCCTTCGATAGTGCCAATGTTCAATGGGAACGATGGATTATTGGCTATAGCAGGGAGCATCAATTCAGTCTGATGCACAGCTTAGGTTTCGACACCTTTACCGCTAGCCAATGGAGTTTTATAACAATCGGCATGATTGCAGTTAGCCTGTTGTTTGTTGGCCTGCGCATTGCCTGGCAAGGCAAGCAGCGGCAAACCCGCACAAAAAGAATATATGATCGCTTTTGTCGTAGGTTGTCGCGCCTGGGTATTACCCGAAGGCCCTATGAGGGGCCACTGGATTTTGCAAAACGAGCATCACGACGACGTCCTGATCTGGCAGCACAGATTATGCGGATTATCGATCTCTACATTCAGCTACGCTACGCTTCTCGCCGTACCGACATGGAATGCCAGCTTTTCGCACGGCAGGTACGCCAGTTTCGGCCTCGGCGACGCTGATCCTCAATCATCTACTTTCTGAATTAACCATGCAGAATGGCATAAAGCCTATCTTTCAGCAGTAGACGTCGCTTCTTCATCTCTTCAATATGAAAATCAGATACCGGGGTACTCAGCTCTTCAAGATTTCGAATATGTGCATCCAACCAATCATACTCATCCATCAGGTTGTGAAATACCTCATTGTTTTCACGCAATTCGGCAATTTTTTCAGCATATTCGGGAAATTCGTGTAACAGATCATGGGGTTCGCCCAACATGGTTTCTTCTCCTCCTCAAACGTTTTATCTATTCCAACATAGTTAGTCGTGACTTTGCTACGACTGCAATGTGCTCGATCAAATAAGCTTCTTGAATTATTCTAAAAGCCTCAGTTGCGCTATTTTCCTATACAGAAGCTACTGAATATCCGACCCAGAAGATCATCTGCAGTAAATTCTCCCGTTATCTCTGACAGCGACTGCTGCGCCAGGCGCAGATCTTCCGCTAACAATTCACCGGCTTGATCCCTGCACAGACTAGTTGACCCCTGATTCAGATGTCGTAACGCTCTTTCTAAGGCATCAAGGTGTCTGCGTCGAGCGATAAACTCCCCTTCACCCAACGCCTGATAACCGACACACTGCTTAAGGTGTTCTCTCAACAAATCGATGCCCACACCTTTTGTGGCAGAGAGCGCGATTTCTATGCCTGATTCATCCTCACTGATAGCGGCGGGTCTGTTAGCAAAATCTATTTTATTTCTCACAAGGGTCACTGGAACACCTTCCGGCAAGCGGCTCCTGTCGAGTGCTAAATGTTGGGGGTCGGTCTGATCATCGAATACCCAGAGAACACGGTCAGCCTGTTCGATCTCTCGTTTTGCCCTGCGAATACCTTCCTCTTCCACCGGATCCTGGCTCTCCCGCAGACCGGCTGTATCGATGATATGCAGTGGCAGGCCATCAATAGAGATCCTTTCACGTAGCAGATCCCTGGTAGTACCAGGTATCTCCGTAACAATGGCTGTTTCAGCCCCTGCAAGTGCATTTAACAGACTCGATTTTCCAGCATTCGGACGTCCCGCGATAACCAGCGTCAAGCCATCTCTAAGCAGTCTCCCGGTCTGCGCATTCTGCAATGTACTTTGTGTCTCAGTAATCACTGTATGTAAGCGCTCACTTACATTGCTGTCACTAAGGAAGTCAATCTCCTCCTCAGGAAAGTCTATAGCAGACTCGACATACAAACGCAGTTCGATCAACCTTTCGACCAATTTATAAATACGCTCTGAAAAAGCCCCTTGCAAAGTGCGGCAGGCAAGTCGCGCAGCAGCATGACTATCCGCATCGATCAAGTCCGCTATTGCTTCGGCCTGAACCAGATCCAGTTTGTCATTAAGAAAGGCTCTTTCACTGAACTCCCCCGGTCTGGCCAGGCGGGCACCCAGCTGTAGAGAGCGTTGCAAAAGCAGGTCCATCACTATCGGACCACCATGACCTTGCAACTCCAGCACATCCTCACCAGTGAAAGAGTGGGGCGCAGGAAAAAAGAGTGCAAGGCCTCTATCTATGACCTCTCCATGCTGATCATAAAATGACTTCAGGCATGCTTGTCTGGGAGGTAGTGGTGGGGCGTCGATCAGATCTTGCGCAATAGCCATACATTCGGGTCCGCTGATGCGAACTATGCCTACCCCACCGCGTCCGGGTGGGGTGGCGACAGCTGCAATTGTGTCATGCCGCTGCATTGTCAATTGTAGTGTCGCTAGCGTCAGTTTGCTGACTGTTCAATCTTACGCGTGATGTAGGCTTGCTGGGCTATTGAAACAAGATTGTTGACCACCCAATAGAGCACCAAACCTGCTGGGAAGAAGGCGAAAAAGATGGTGAAAACAAAGGGCAGCGTCATCATGATCTTGGCCTGCATTGGATCTGGTGGTGCAGGATTGAGCTTCTGCTGCACGAACATGGAGACACCCATAATCAAGGGCAAGATGAAATAGGGATCCTTTTCAGAGAGACTGTGGATCCACAGCATCCAGGGTGCATGGCGTAATTCGACACTCTCCAGTAGAACCCAGTAGAGCGCAATGAAGACAGGTATCTGTACCATGATTGGCAGGCAACCACCGAGCGGATTGATCTTCTCTTTTTTGTAAAGCTCCATCATGGCGGCTTGCACGCGTTGCTTGTCATCTCCATAGCGATCCTTGATCGCCTGTATTCGAGGAGTGAACTTACGCATATTCGCCATCGATTTGTAGCTGGTCTCCGACAGTTTAAAGAAAGCCGCTTTGATCATGAGGGTGAGAATGATAATCGACCATCCCCAGTTACCAACCCAGTCATTGATCGTCTTTAGTAACCAGAAGATCGGCTTTGCTATGACGGTCAACCAACCATAGTCGACGGTGAGTTCAAGGCCTTCGGCGATTGCTTCCAATTGATCCTGTAGCTTAGGGCCGATATAGAGTTGACGATTAAGGGTCTTGCTCTCTCCCGCTGCAACTGTCACAGAAGGCGAGTAACTGCCAATCAGATACTTTCCTCCAGATAGTGAGTTGGTATAGTAGTGCTCCACCTGCTCTTTCGGTGCTATCCAGGCACTTAGAAAATAGTGTTGGATCATGGCCAACCAACCCTGGTCTGACTCCACATTCAGCGTCTTCTTCGCCATCTCATCGAAATCGACCTTTTCGTACTTTTCCTTCGGGTTATAGTAGACACCACCGGTATAGGTGTAGGTCGTAAAACCGTTTGAATCGCTCACAGGCTCCATGCGCTGTAGCTGTCCATAGTCTCTGGCAGCCCATCCCTCGCTGGACTGGTTGTTGATCTGATAACGCACCTCGGTCAGATAACTGCCACGATGCAGTACAAACTGTTTGGTAATCTCTACACCATCACCACTCGACCAAATGAGTGGTACGACCAACTCATCTACACCATCGGCTAACTGGTATTCACCTTTTTCAGCACGGTAGATGGCTTCATGGCTGGGCGCCCTCTCTTTCTCTGTACCAATCAGACCGGATTGTGCAATGAAAACATTGGGTTCCCGTGGAGAAAGCAGTTCTACTTTTAAATCTGGTCGCTCCAGAGAATCGAGGTAATTGAGCAGTAAGGCCTTTTGCACCGTACCACCCTGAGTTGATATCTCCAGCTTCAACAGATCCGTTTCAACTTGAATCACCGCTGCGACAGGCGTATTTCCTGCTGTTTCGGGGCCACTTGGTGTGGCAGCAGCTGGTAGATCCGCTTTTACATCGGCCACCGGAATAGCTGTCGAATCACCAGCAGGCAGTGAACCTTCGGAGGTGTCTGTCTGTTGCGGTTGATTCTGAGTTTGAGTGCCATAATCCTGTTGCCAGGCCTGGTAGATCATCAGGCCAACAAAGGCCAGAGCGAAAAAGGAGATCAGTCGTAGATTATCCATGAAACTGCTTTTTTTGAGGTTCAGGTACCGGGTCTATCCCACCTTCATGCCAGGGGTGGCAGCGGGAGATACGTTTGATTGATAGCCACATGCCTCGCATCGCCCCATGCTTTTCCACAGCCTCTAACGAATAGGCGGAACAACTCGGATAGAAGCGACAATGCTGACCAACAAATGGACTCAATATAATTTGGTAGAGCTTGATCAAAAAGATCATTATGCGGCGCATAATTCCACCATTTTTCGCCAGTGCTGTCCAAGGGAGCTCAAGCATTGTCTATTCTCAGCATTGACGACGCCTTGTCTAGACACAACCACCAGATCTAAGCCGGTGAGAAGAGCCTGGTTCAGTCTGAAACTCTCTCGAATCAGACGTTTAATACGATTCCTATCTACCGCACGACGACAGTTCTTTTTGGAAACCGCCAAGCCCAAGCGTGCGCAACCTATACTATTAGGCCTGGCCAGCACCAGGAAACATCTATCTGAAGAGCGTCTCCCACCACTAAAAACCCGACCATATTCGTCGGGCTTGAGGAGTCTGCAACTACGGGGGAATCCCTCTTCTGATGTTGGCAAGGAGTGTAATATCAGAGCGCTATTCGGGCACGGCCCTTGGCGCGACGTGACTTCAGCACCTTGCGGCCATTACGAGTTGCCATGCGCGCACGAAATCCATGGGTGCGGGCCCTTTTAAGAGTACTGGGTTGAAAGGTTCTTTTCATAATCTGTCTACCGGTAGATCCGTCAGAAATTCCAAATAATTTATGGACGAAAAAAGACGCGTAGCTTAGTCCTAAACACCCGCCCCTGTCAATAGATAATGATGTTAAAAATGAGACCGGTAAATATTTTTAAACTATAGATAACTCATCCGACCAGGGGTAGACTTGGCAGTTCTAAAAACGATGAGCAACGAGCGTGTAATAGCCGGTTGGTTGGCTGTAGACGTCGATACTGCAACTTATCCAACGCTGCTGGAGAGAGAACTTGGACCTTTGGCAACGATGCACAGAACACTTGGAGCAGGTACTCTCTCCTCAGCAGTTCAACACCTGGATTCGTCCTCTACAGATTATCGAAGAACCCCAATCTCTGAAACTCCTGGCACCTAACCGATTTGTCTTAGACTGGGTTAGGAACCACTACCTGGAGACTATTCAGCAACAACTCAACGCTCTATGCGATGGAAATCCACCCGCGGTGATGGTTGAGATCGGCAGCAAGAAACGGCCAGTGCAGAAACTGGTTGAGCCACCACAACCTATCATAGTAAGCCCATCGACAGATCGAACTACTGCTATTGAAAGCAATCTCAATCCCAATTTTGTCTTCGATACCTTTGTTGAAGGCAAATCGAACCAGATTGCACGTGCAGCCTCCATGCAAATCGGTGGAAATCCTGGCAAAGCCTACAATCCACTCTTCATATACGGTGGCGTCGGTCTCGGTAAAACCCATCTCATGCATGCGGTAGGGAATATGATGGTCAAGATGAATCCCCAAGCCAGGGTAATTTATCTCCACTCCGAGCGATTTGTGGCAGAAATGGTCAAAGCGCTGCAACATAACACGATAGATCAATTTAAAAAGCGATATCGTTCAGTCAACGCCTTACTCATCGACGATATTCAGTTCTTTGCGGGTAAAGAGCGCTCACAGGAAGAGTTTTTCCATACGTTCAATGCGCTGTTTGAATCACAGCAGCAGATCATCCTCTCCAGTGATCGCTTTCCAAAAGAGGTCAGCGGATTGGAGGAACGTCTTAAATCTCGCTTTGGCTGGGGTTTGACTGTTGCCATCGAACCTCCCGATCTCGAGACCCGGGTTGCTATCTTGCAAAGTAAGGCACTCCAGTTAAATGCTGAATTGCCTACTGAAGTTGCCTTCTTCATGGGCAAGCGGATCAGATCCAATATTCGTGAACTGGAAGGTGCCCTCAGACGTGTCATTGCCAATTCCACATTTACTGGGCGCGACATAAACCTCGACTTTGCAAAAAACGCCTTGCGGGACATGCTAGCGGCCCATGACAAACAGATCACTATAGAGAATATTCAAAAGACCGTTGCGGAATATTTTCAGATACGAACATCTGATCTTACATCCTCTAAACGAAGCCGCTCTATAGCGCGTCCTAGACAGATAGCAATGACTCTCGCCAAGGAGCTAACCAATCACAGCCTACCCGAGATAGGTAATGCGTTTGGAGGTAGAGATCATACTACTGTCATCCATGCAAACAGAAAGGTAAAGGAATTGCGAGAAAGTGATCCACGTATATCAGAGGACTACTCTAATCTGTTAAGAACCCTAAGCAGTTAATGTGGATAAATTGTTGAGAAAATCAGGTACTATTGAAATGCTAAACTATCCACAATTCATCAACAGTTAGTTGGCAGGATTCGGATAGATGAAATCAGTAGAAAAACTTGAGAAAAATGTTTTAAAAACAAATAGATACACTTATTTATCACAGATATGTACAGGCTTAATAATAATAACAGTCTTACATTCTTAAAAAGAAATAATTAGATACTGAGTGGATAACATGAAGATAAACACTAATAGGGAAAACTTGCTTGAACCCTTGCAGAAAATTGCAGGTGTTGTTGAGAGACGTCAGACACTACCGATACTTGCTAATATTCTTGTCAATGCCAGCAATGGCCAAATCCAACTTACAGCCACAGATCTGGAAGTTGAACTTAAGACTCAAACAACGGCTGAATCTGCTGGTGAGGCTGACTTCACTTTGCCAGCAAGAAAATTGCTGGATATTTGTAAAGCGTTACCGGAAGCCGCTCCGATAACGCTTGATATAAGTGAAGATAAAGTAAAAATCCAATCAGGTAGAAGTCGCTTTTCTCTCAGTGTACTTCCAGCACGTGACTACCCTGTTATAGAACCAAACCTAAGTAATAGTGTATTGACTATAAAGGAAAATATACTGCATAGACTGATTGAAAAAACACAGTTTGCCATGGCACAACAGGACGTAAGGTATTATTTAAACGGCATGCTGCTGGAGATAAATCAGGGAGATATCAGAACAGTAGCTACAGACGGTCATCGGCTCGCGATGAGTCAGTCACTGAAATCCGCACCTGAGGATATTAGCCACCAGTTAATACTTCCTAGAAAGGCCGTACTCGAATTAGGCAGACTACTTGGAGATAATGACAAAGAAATAAAGGTTGAGATGAGCAACAGCTACATCAGAGTACTTCTTGAAAATGCTGTGTTCACATCAAAATTGATTGATGGAAGGTTTCCGGAATATCAACGTGTGATGCCATCTGGATCAGATAAAGAAGTGGAAGCAGAGAAAACAAGTTTACGCCAATCACTTACTCGAGCATCGATACTCTCAAATGAAAAATATCGCGGTATACGTTTTCATTTGAAAAATAACCAACTTCAGCTACAAGCCCACAATCCGGAGCAGGAGGAATCAGAAGAAGAGCTTGAGGTTAACTACCAAGGTGATGAACTAAAAATTGGTTTCAATGTTGGGTATCTGCTTGATGCAATTACTGCAATTAATGAAGAAACAATCATTATTGAGCTCAAGGATACAAACAGCAGTGCGCTCATCTATGGAAAAAATAACAAGGATAGTAAATACGTTGTTATGCCAATGAGGATATAGGAAGAATAGCAAACCACAAGGATTGCTTGAAATAACATTGCAAATTGAATTCTTATCTATAGAAAATCTTCGAAACGTAATAAACGCTGAACTTGAACCGTCCAGTAGCATAAATCTTATTACTGGGAAGAACGGTGCAGGCAAAACAACAATATTAGAGTCGATCTACCTTCTAGCAAGGGCGCGCTCCTTTAGACAAAGTCAAAATATAAATCTAATAAGAAAAGACGCTGAGCTACTCAATATCTTTACTAAGATTCAAAATTCTAGCGGAATTACACATAAGATTGGACTACAAAAAAAAAGAAGAACTACTCAGGTTCGCAAGGATGGCGGTAAAATAACTCGATTATCCGATCTTGCAAAATCACTACCTATCACTGTTATCACTTCAAATATCCAAAGAATCATTGAGGATGAGCCAAAGCACAGGAGAAGACTTTTAAATTGGGGCATGTTCCACGTGGAACATGATTTTGGGAATTTAGCTAGCCGATACAAAAAAGCACTAAACCAAAGAAATAATGCTCTGCGTAAATCTGAAAGACAACTCAGTGTATGGGATAAGCAAGTCGCAACGCTTGGGTCAGAAATAAACAAAAAAATGGTTAATTATGTTAATGAGTGGAACACTGAGCTTTCATTAATTATAAATCAAACGGGAATAATTAAACCCATAAGATTGAAAGTAAGGTCAGGGTGGAGAGATGGATTTAGTCTATTAGAGGCTCTCAATGCTAATAAAAAAATCGACATAGAGCGTGGTTTTACGAGCTGTGGTCCTCATAGATCTGATGTACGCATATTGGAAGGTAGTGAGTTATTAAAAAACAGATTGTCTCGTGGACAGCTGAAATTAGCTGCGATCCTCATGATCTTAGGTCAATCCGTCATACAATCTAATAAAACAGGCGAGTCACCCATACTTTTAGGTGATGATCTGAATTCAGAATTAGATGTAGATAGCTATCAATCGCTACTCAACATGATTTCTAAAATAGGTATGCAAAGCTTTATTACTGCGCTTGATGACAGGGAAGAGAAAAAAATCATAGAGCGATGCCGTGGTAAATTGTTCCACGTGGAACATGGTTCGGTCACTACTGCCTAGCTCATTTTCTATTGTGTGTTTAATAAGGCGGCCCAAAGCTACCTGAAAGTGCAGGTATGGTACAATGAGCTGTTTTACACATACTCCCACTATTGGATTTCCCAACGGAATTTTTTATGAGTTACGATTCCTCGAATATCAAGGTTTTAAAGGGTTTGGATGCGGTACGAAAGCGCCCTGGCATGTACATTGGCGACACAGATGATGGTACCGGTCTTCATCATATGGTGTTCGAGGTTGTCGATAACTCGATCGATGAAGCGCTCGCTGGTTATTGTGATGAGATAAAGGTAACCATACACTCTGACCAGAGTGTGACTGTCACAGATAATGGTCGCGGCATTCCAGTAGATGAACACCCGGAAGAGAAAAAATCTGCTGCAGAAGTGATTATGACGGTGCTTCATGCGGGTGGTAAATTTGATGACAACTCCTACAAGGTGTCAGGAGGGTTGCACGGGGTCGGTGTCTCTGTTGTTAATGCCTTATCAGAAGAACTGAAGTTGAAAATTCGGCGTCAGGGAAAGACTTGGGAACAGACCTATCATCATGGCATACCACAATCAGACTTGCATATGGTTGGAGATACAGAGAAGTCTGGTACGAGTGTCACTTTTATGCCAAGTAGTGGCACCTTCACGAATATCGAATTTCACTACGATATCCTTGCCAAGCGACTTAGAGAGCTCTCATTTCTTAACTCTGGGGTAAAGATCCTGTTGAAGGAGGAAGCCACTGGTCGAGAAGATATATTCGAATATGTTGGGGGTATTCTTGCGTTCGTTGAACATTTAAACCGCAACAAGTCTCCCTTGCATGAAAAGGTTTTCAGCTTCTGCGATGAGCGGAATGATGTCTCGGTAGAAATTGCCATGCAGTGGAATGAGTCCTACCAGGAAAGCATCTTTTGTTACACCAATAATATTCCTCAACGAGATGGTGGTACACACTTAGCCGGTTTTCGCGCAGCACTGACCCGTACCTTGAACCAGTATATTGAGCAGACCGGCCTCTCGAAGAAACAGAAGGTCAATACAACGGGTGATGATGCACGCGAAGGATTAACAGCTGTACTCTCTGTCAAAGTCCCGGACCCTAAATTTTCCTCACAGACAAAGGATAAGTTGGTCTCCTCAGAAGTGAAGGGTATTGTTGAGAATCTGCTCTCTGAAAATCTAAATAATTTTCTGCAGGAAAATCCCGGTGAAGCAAAAAATATTGCCGGGAAAATGGTTGAGGCCGCACGTGCCAGGGAAGCCGCTAGAAAAGCGAGGGAGATGACGCGTCGAAAAGGTGCACTGGATATTGCTGGATTGCCAGGCAAATTGGCCGATTGCCAGGAGAAAGATCCAGCACTTTCTGAACTCTATCTGGTTGAGGGTGATTCTGCTGGCGGCTCGGCAAAGCAGGGCAGAGATCGACGCTTTCAGGCTATTTTACCGTTGAAGGGTAAGATACTGAATGTGGAGAAGGCACGTTTCGACAAAATGCTCTCTTCTGTAGAGGTCGGGACCCTGATTACAGCATTGGGTTGTGGTATTGGCAGAGAGGAGTTTAACCCAGATAAGCTACGCTACCATCGCATTATCATCATGACCGATGCAGATGTTGATGGTGCCCATATTCGCACACTACTTCTGACCTTCTTCTATCGGCAAATGCTGGAGCTTATCGATAGAGGGCATATCTATATTGCTCAACCTCCACTTTATAAAGTTAAAAAGGGTAAGCAAGAGCAATACCTGAAGGATGATCAGGATCTCAACAACTACTTTTTGCAAAGCGCACTTGATAATGCTTCATTGTTAGTCACCATCGGTGCGCCGCCACTTGCTGGAGAGAGTCTTGAGACACTTTCACGTGCCTTTTTGGCAGTCATGGCGAGTATCCAGCGCCTTTCAATTCGTTATGATGGATCCTTATTGGAGAAATTGATCTATATGCCTAAAATGGATGAGGCAACAACCGAAAATGAACAGGAAATATCTAGCTGGATCAACGAGTTGGAAGCAAGACTCAATACTGATTTACGAATATCTGAATCCTGTACGTTGAGGCGGGTTGACGAGAAAGAGGCTGATGAGGCAGGTATTCTACTGACTCGAAAAGTGCATGGAATTGGCAATGAGCACCTTATTCCATTCGACTTTTTTAGCAGCGTTGAGTATCGAAAGATGGTTGAGTTGGGTAGCCAGTTGAACGGCCTGCTGAGTGAAGACGCTGTTGTTAAAAGAGGTGAAAAAGAGCAGCATGTCAGTAGTTTCAGACAAGCCTTGGATTGGTTGATGGATGATGCGAAACGAGGCCAGCATGTACAGCGTTACAAAGGACTTGGAGAGATGAATCCCGAGCAGTTGTGGGAGACAACCATGAATGTCGAAGTACGTCGTTTGTTACAGGTCAGTATTGAAGATGCTGTTGCAGCGGATCAAATTTTTACAACCCTGATGGGTGATCAGGTGGAGCCACGACGTGATTTTATTGAGACTCACGCTCTGACTGTCGAAAATCTTGATGTGTGATATTCTCGATGGAAATTAATAAAAACTAATGGCGAAAGTAAGTACTTACTATTAATAGAAAGCAGGTAATTAGCAAGTAGCTGATATCACATTCATGGTTAGTTATAAGGAATGTGTCGTGAAATTATTCCCAGGCTTTTGTTAATAATCCCAGTTTCAGTCGCGGGTTTGTGGCAGGTGTTCTACTGTCGTTTCAATCCAGTCCTCAGCAGCTTGATTGATTTCTGAAGCGGTAAGGCCCTGGGTATTTATGACCGGCCCTATCCGTACATCGATAGTTCCAGGATATTTTCTGATATCCCTACGGCGCCAGAAAACACCGGCATTATGGGCGACTGGCAACACGGGATAACCGGACTTCTCAGCTAACAGGGCTCCACCAATGCCGTAGCGTTTTTTGGTACCGGGTGCAACCCGGGTACCCTCAGGAAATACAAACACATTTCGTCCCGATTTTAATCGCTGTGTACCCTGCTCAATGATCTGATCAACCGCCCTGCGCCCCGATTTTCGGTTGATGGCGATAGGCTTAAAGTAGATCATCACCCATCCCATGAACGGTACATAGAGTAGTTCTCGTTTTATTACCCAGGACTTGGGACCTGGAAGAAGACTGACCAGAGCAATGGTCTCCCAAGCCGACTGGTGTTTCGAAAAAACAATACAGCCTTCTTCCGGTATGTGTTCAATACCCTCCAACCTGTAATTTAAGCCGCATATCGCATCCAATGCCCATAGGTTCACCCGACTCCAGGCATGATCCAGAATGTGGATGCGATGGTTGGTGAGAGCCCACCCAATCAGGGTACCAAGTGTGGCAATGAGGATGGTACTGACAACCATAAAAATAAAATAGATGATGGAGCGTATTAATATCATAACTGACTGCTGGTTTGGTTGATCAACGCTTCAGAGACGCTGAAAAGATCTTCAAAAACAGGTACGTTCGGATGGGTTTTACTCAGTGTGGTTAGTGTTTTCTCTCCCTTGCCGGTACGAACTAGGATGGGATGTGCATTGACACTGATGGCCGCTTCAATATCTCTTAATGAGTCTCCAACAATCGGTATGTCCTGTAACGAGTGCTGGCTACGACGAGCGATCTCTCTGTATAAATCTGGCTTGGGTTTACGGCATTTACAATTGTCATCCGGGCCATGGGGGCAGAAAAGCACAGCATCGATGTGACCACCTACCTCCTGAACAGCATCTGACATTTTCCGGTGAATAGCATTCAGCGTCTCAATATCAAAAAGACCACGAGCCAAACCAGATTGATTGGTGGCTACGAATACCCGAAAACCCGCTCTGCTGAGTCTGGCAATGGCTTGCAGACTACCTGGGATGGGCAGCCATTCTTCAGGGCTCTTTATAAAGGCATCTAAATCATGATTTATAACACCATCCCTATCTAAAATTATGAGTTTCATGGTAAGTGAACGCTTACTTATTAATCAACATCACGGAACTCGGAGACACGTATACGACCATTGATCATACGAGATTCCCGCATCCCTAATTTCTCAATTTTGTCCCAGAATGCCTGGTTAAGGTCGAAATTCTGTGCGATTGCTGTACCCATCAAAAGGATAAAAAGATCAGCTACCTCCTCAGCCAGGTCTTGCTTGCTTTGACCTTTCGTGACACAACTGGAGATCTCTCCCAACTCTTCTGCCATCAGGGCAATACGGTAGGTCATCTCCTCGCCACCTGTCTCGCGAAAGCGGTGCTTGTCATGAAAGGCTTGAACAGCAGCCAGCATCTCCCTATAAGAGTCACGGCTCATGGGGTATTTTCCAGGAGCTGTAGACGAGAGATGTCAGCCACGCTGAGAAAAAGATTTTCCATCTGAGAGAGGAGTGCCAAACGGTTGTTCCTTAGTGAAGCATCATCGGTCATGACCATCACCTGGTCGAAAAATAGATCGACGGGCTCCTTCAGTGCAGCCAGGATCTGCAGACCCTGTGAATAATCACCCCGGTCAAAGAGAGGCTGAGCAAGCGGTGTCAGTTCGTCAAGCTTGTCGGCAAGTTGACGCTCTGCATCATCCTGAAAGAGTGTTGGGTCTGCGCGCATGGCAAGCGGTTCATTGCTCTTTTTCAAGATATTGTGAATGCGTTTGTTGGCAGCGGAAAGGCTCTCTGCTTCCGGTAGCTTTCGGAATTCCCCGATTGCCCAGATACGTTGATCGAAATCGGCCATATTATCGGGCCTTACCTCTGCTACTGCTTGAAACAGATCATTGCTGACACCAAGGTCTGTATAGATACCTTTGAGGCGATCCAACATGAAATTGTAGACCTCATCTGCAACCCGCTGTTCAGTCAGTCTATCTGACATAGTCTCAGCTACAGCCTCTAGAATTCCTCTAAGATAGAGAGTAAGTGAGTGCTCACGTATGATACGCAATGCACCAAGTGCCGTACGTCTTAGCGCGAAAGGATCTTTATCTCCGGTCGGTTTCTGGCCAATACCGAATATGCCCACCAGAGTATCGAGTTTCTCTGCCAGTGAGATGGCGATACCGGTACGGGTTTGTGGTAACTGGTCACCGGAAAAACGTGGCATATAAAACTCTTCGAGGGCTTGGGCGAGTTCAGCATTTTCTCCATCACGTCGGGCCTGATAACGTCCCATGATGCCCTGCATAACAGGAAATTCCCCCACCATATCAGTCATCAGATCACATCGACTTAATTGGCCTGCGCGATGAGCTAGGTCCGGGTCCCCGCCAATCTCGATGGCAATCAGTTGAGCAAGATTCGCCACCCGTTCAGATTTGTCATACATCGAGCCAAGTTTATTCTGGAAGACCACTTGCTTCAGGGATTCGAGACGATCCTCCAGACGGCGTTTACCATCCTGCTGCCAGAAAAACATTGCATCAGCGAGCCTGGGTCGGATAACGCGTTCGTTACCCTCCTGAATGAGTTCAGGTTTAGGGCTGTCAATATTGGCAATGGTGATGAAGTGATTTAATAATTGGCCATCCTCTGAAAAGAGTGGGAAATATTTCTGATGTCCCTTCATCGTAGCGACCAGGGCTTCATGTGGAACCTCTAAAAAACGCTCCTCGAAGCTGGCAGAGATCGGCACCGGCCACTCATTGAGAGCGGTGACTTCATCCAGTAATTCCGGATCGAGATCTGCTTTTGCACCCAGTGCCGTTGCACTGCTCTCAACGGACGTTGCAATCTTTGCCCTGCGAGCATCAAAACTGGCAATCACCCGACCCATGTCCTCGAGTACCGAGGCGTAGTCTTCAGGGTTGTAGAGGGTGATGGCAGTTGGGTGATGAAATCGGTGTCCATAGGTTAACCGATCGGCGGAGGCATCAAGCAGTTGACAGGGTACCACTTGTTCTCCATGAATGAAGACCAACCAGTGGACAGGACGTACGAACTGCGCATCAGAATCTCCCCAGCGCATGCGCTTGGGAATCGGTAACTTATTCAGTGCCTGAGTAGCGATGTCGGGAAGCAGGTCGGCTGCGGGTAATCCGGTCTCATGGGTTCGGTAGGTCAGCCATTCGCCTTTGTCTGTCTTCTGTCGTTGAAGTTGGTCCACGGTTGTCTTACAGGAACGGGCGAATCCTTCGGCCGCCTTGGTTGGATTGCCTGCTTCATCAAAGGCGGCCTGAATGGCAGGACCGCGTCGTTCGTTTTCACGATCTGGTTGGCGAGTTGCACAGTCATGGACCAACAGTGCGAGACGACGGGGAGTGGCAAAACTTTCTACTGCCCCATGATTTAGATTTGCCTGGGCCAAGCCGGCAACGAAGGTTTCAGTCAGAGAGTTTGAGAGACGTCTCAATGCCTTGGGTGGCAGCTCCTCTGTACCGAGTTCGAATAGCAGGTGAGCTTGATCAGCCATTAGCGACCTCCCGGGTAGGCTTTAACATGGGAAAATCAAGGCGTTCTCGGGCATCGTAATAGGCCTGGGCGACTGCTCGTGCAAGCCCTCGCACCTTCAATATATAGCGCTGGCGCTCAGTCACAGAGATGGCATGCCGCGCATCCAGCAGGTTGAACGTGTGGGATGCCTTGAGAACCTGTTCGTAGGCCGGTAAAGGAAGATCCAACTCTATGAGCTTTTCAGACTCCTTTTCGCACTGATCAAACTGTCCAAAAAGATATTTCACATCAGCGTGTTCGAAATTGTAAGCAGTTTGCTCAACTTCATTCTGATGAAACACATCGCCATAGGTCACTATCCCCTGAGGACCTTCGGTCCAGACCAGATCGAACAGACTCTCCACACCTTGGAGATACATCGCAATTCGTTCAAGGCCATAGGTAATTTCACCAGTCACCGGACGGCAGTCGAGTCCACCGACCTGCTGAAAATAGGTGAACTGAGTGACCTCCATACCATTCAACCAAACTTCCCAACCCAATCCCCAGGCACCCAATGTGGGTGATTCCCAGTTATCTTCGACAAAGCGAATATCGTGGACTTTGAGATCGAGACCCAGCATCTCCAGCGAGCCCAGATAGAGCTGTTGGATATTTTTCGGGGATGGTTTCATGACTACCTGATACTGGTAGTAGTGTTGCAAACGGTTTGGATTTTCCCCATAGCGCCCATCTGTAGGACGACGAGAAGGCTGTACATAAGCAGCATTCCAGGGCTCAGGACCGATTGAGCGCAAAAAGGTTGCGGTGTGGAAGGTACCGGCACCCATCTCCATGTCATAGGGTTGCAGAATGATACATCCCTGATTCGCCCAGTAGTTTTGTAGGGCAAAGATCAGATCCTGGAAGGTTCTGATTTCGCTTTTTTTTGGTTCTGAAGTTTGGTTCACATCGAAACCCCGGTTGATGTGGAGGAAAACCGCGTAAGTATAACGATGCAGCCTGCCTATGGCTAACCCACTGACGGGTAAATCCTATGCTGAGGTGTTCAATGCAAGTGCTTTGAAACTCGAATCGGTGATGTTTTTAGGGAGGGTTGTCTTTGCAGCCCATGCCATCATCAGTGAAGGCATGGGCAATGATGGGTGATTGCAAATGTGAATCACTACATGGCGAGTGCGCCTTTCATCATTTCCATGACGGTATCACCCCCTGCACTTTGCAGATATTCGAGTACAACAGGGGTGAATTTGCCAATCATGTCAGAAGACAGGCCTAGCTCACTGAATGATGAAGCCAAATTGGCAAGATTCCCTAAAGAGCCTTCCCCCCCCAGCATCGAAGCCACTGCACCAACACCGCCGGATGCCTTATCAGCTACTGGTGCGGCAGACATCATACTGTCAATGCCAGGTACGACAGAGGCGATTTGTGAGAAATCACTGGGTGCCAGGCTACTTTTGGCCAAATTAAACAAAGAACCGGCACCACCCGCTGCTTGTTCTGAGGTGACGCCTAACTGGCTTGTCAGCGCATCCAGTAGACCGCTGGCAGAGACCGCCGAGCTAGCGAGCAGTAGCAAAAGTGAGAGGGCTAAATTTCGAAATACTTCCATGGTTATCCCCTGGTATTGTGTAAAGCAGACTGCATTATATCCACAAATCCTACATTCCATTATGCCGCTTTGTTAATCATTGTGTTGCATACTTGTGGGGCAGTTTTTTTCAAAATCAGGGTATAATTCCGCTTTTCCATCAACTTCATTCAACTATGAGCGAGCAACGAAAAGCAGCAGTGCTGATCTCAGGTGGGTTGGACTCACTGCTGGCCGCGCGGGTCATGCTGGAACAAGGCATTCATGTTGAGGGGATCAATTTCTTCACCGGTTTCTGTGTCGAAGGCCATACCCATGCTATACGCAAGCGCGATCAAAAGAAGGATAAACGAAACAATGCACTCTGGGTTGCTGAGCAACTGGGTATCAAGCTGCATATTGTTGATATTGTTGAGGAGTACAAACAGGTTCTGATCAACCCGAAGCATGGCTACGGCGCTAATCTGAATCCCTGTCTGGACTGTAAGGTCTTTATGGTACGCAAGGCCCATGAGTGGATTCAGGCCAAGGGGTTCGATTTTATCGTTACCGGTGAAGTCATTGGCCAGCGGCCGATGTCTCAGCGCAAAGATACTATGCCCATTGTTTCTGGCGAATCGGGTGCAGAAGATCTGCTGCTACGCCCCCTTTGCGCCAAGAACCTGCCTGAGACCCTACCGGAAAGAGCGGGTTGGGTAGATCGCACACGGTTGTATGGTTTCTCAGGTCGTAGCAGAAAGCCACAAATGGCGCTGGCTGCAAGTCTCGGTATTGAGGATTATGCACAACCTGCCGGTGGTTGCTGTTTTCTGACTGACGAGTCGTATGCCATTAAATTGAAAGATCTCTGGCGCGCCCGTGGCAATCGGGAATATGAGATGGATGACATCATGCTGCTCAAGGTGGGTCGTCACCTGCGACCGGCCAGCCACTTCAAGATAATTATCGCCCGAGAAGAGGGTGAAGCCAATTTTATGCAGGGCTACCGTAAACTCTACCCGCATCTGAAGACAGTGAGCCACGGCGGGCCGTTCGCCCTGATCGATGGGGACATCGGTGATCAGGATGTAGAACTGATTGCTCGATTGGTGGCTCGCTATAGTCAGGGCCGTAATGCGGATGAAGTTGAACTGCAGTTTACCGATCTGGCAGGTGATACGCGGATATTGAAGGTGCATCCGATGCAGGCGCACGAGATCCCGAAGGAGTGGTTGATTTGAGTCGGCAGATAATCGACTGTAGGCGTTTGCTCTGTCCGATGCCGGTGATCAGGGTTCAGAATGCAATCGAGCTGTTGCCAGATGGTAGTCTGGTTGAAGCGATCTGTACCGACCCGGGGGCACTCAATGATATTCCTGCCTGGTCACGTATCAACGGCCACCGGGTGGTGGAGACCCAAACCGTTGATGGAGAGTATATTGTCGTGGTTGAAGTGGTACGGGATGGCAAGTCATGATCCAGGAACAACGCTATAAAGTCAGTCGTAAAGTAGCCGTTGTCGGTGCGCTGACAAACACGCTTCTGGCGGTGCTCAAGATAGTGTTTGGTTGGATAGGTCAATCTCAGTCACTGATTGCCGATGGCGTGCACTCGCTTTCAGATCTGCTGACTGATGCCCTGGTGCTGTTTACGGCACGGCATGCCAAAGAGGCACCGGATGAGGATCATCCCTATGGACATGGCCGATTCGAAACGGTCGGCACATTGGTCCTGGGTGGAATTCTGATCACGGTAGGTATTGGTATCGTGTGGGATGCAGCGGAGCGCCTGTTCGTGCCTGAGGAACTGTTACAACCTGAGCCGTTCACCCTCTATGTAGCCGCCTTCTCAATTCTCGCCAATGAAGGTCTGTTTTTCTACACCAGGCACTTCGCTAACCTGATTAATTCAAACCTGTTGCGGGCCAATGCCTGGCACCATCGCAGTGATTCCGTCTCCTCGGTGGTGGTGTTAATCGGGATTGGCGGAACCATGCTGGGACTCCCCTACCTTGATGCAATCGCTGCCGTATTGGTGGGTTTGATGGTGGCAAAGATAGGCTGGGATCTGGGCTGGACCGCGTCACAGGAGTTGGCGGATGCCGGACTTGAAGAGGAGTCGGTTTTAGAAATACGCGATTTTATCAGCAAGATCTCCGGGGTGAAAAGCGTCCATATGTTAAGAACACGCAAGCTGGGTGGTCATGCCTTGGCCGATGTACATGTCCAGGTAGACCACTGGCTGAGTGTCTCTGAGGGGCATCGTATTGCCGAAGTCGTTCAGTATGGCCTGATTGAAGGGGTGGATGTACTTGAAGATGTGACGGTCCACATCGATCCGGAGGACGACGAAGAGGGCCCCTCCTGTGCCCATCTACCCTTGCGATCAGAGGCTGAAGCCTTGCTTGATTCACTGTGGGCGGAGATAACCTGCTATGAAGAGAGAAAGCGAGTGGTTTTGCACTATCTCTCTGGCCGTATCGATGTTGATCTCCATCTACCGACCCATTGCTTTATCTCAAATGAGAAGGCGGATAGCCTGCGTGACAAGTTTCAGACGGCAATTGACGGATCGGATGTATTTAGGAAGGTGCAGATCTGGTTTGGTTAGCCCTCTTTTGGTGCGCTACAGTGAATTGCTTGCACTATTATGGTGCGCCAGGCTGATTTGAGGTTAACTAGGATATCTTTCGGTTTGTGTTATTACCTATTAGGAAAAAAGGTGGCGTGAGACCTGCTTGACTAGATTAACTCGTTCATTTGCAGCACTTTTCGAATAATTAAAGCAGGATTTATTTGATCGTGCAGAGACCTGTTTATTGAAAGTTTGTCGCATGGCATGAATCATGCTCTTCTGCGTTATCCAAAGCGTCTGGTATAGTTGCCCGGCTGCGAAAGCTTATGAGTGGCTGATATTGCTCAGCATTGAATAACCCAAAATTCTGGAGAAGAAGATGGCCTCTAAAGCCCTGAAGATGATCAAAGACAATGACGTGAAGTTTGTCGATCTGCGTTTTACCGATACCCGCGGTAAAGAGCAGCACGTTACCCTGCCAATCAGTGAAATCAATGAAGAGATGTTCACTGATGGTAAGATGTTTGATGGGTCATCCATCGCAGGCTGGAAGGGCATCAATGAATCCGACATGATCCTGATGCCGGAGGACGCCACCTCTGTGATCGACCCTTTCGCGGATGAGAACACCCTGAATATCCGTTGCGACATCCTCGAGCCAGCCACCATGCAGGGTTATGAACGTGATCCTCGCTCAGTGGCAAAACGTGCTGAGGCCTATCTCGCATCCACAGGCATTGCCGACGCGGCCTATTTCGGTCCAGAACCGGAATTCTTTGTCCTTGATGACGTGCGCTGGAGTGTCGACATGAGTGGCTCGATGGTTAAGATCGACTCTGAAGAGGCCGAATGGAACTCCGAGCGTGTCTATGAAGATGGCAACATCGGTCACCGTCCAGGTGTAAAGGGTGGCTATTTCCCGGTACCTCCTGTTGATTCACTGCACGATCTGCGTGGCGCAATGTGTTTAGCGATGGAAGAGATGGGTGTACCTGTTGAGGTTCACCATCATGAGGTGGCAACTGCCGGTCAGTGTGAAATCGGTACCCGATTCAGTACCCTGGTAGAGCGTGCCGACTGGGTCCAGATCCAGAAATACTGTACCTGGAATGTCGCGCATGCCTATGGCAAGACAGCTACCTTCATGCCCAAACCGATCGTTGGCGACAATGGATCCGGTATGCATGTGCATCAATCCCTGGGTAAGGGTGGTGAAAATATCTTTGCCGGCGATCAGTACGGTGGGCTTTCTGAAGCCGCCCTCTATTACATCGGTGGTACTATCAAGCATGCCCGTGCCTTGAACGCATTCACCAACGCATCCACCAACTCATACAAGCGCCTAGTACCAGGTTTTGAAGCCCCCGTCATGCTGGCCTACTCTGCCCGCAACCGCTCCGCTTCCATCCGTATACCCTGGGTAGCGAGTCCGAAGGGTCGTCGTATCGAGGTGCGTTTCCCTGATCCGACAGCCAATCCCTATCTTGCTTTTGCTGCATTGATGATGGCCGGCCTGGACGGTATCCAGAACAAGATCCACCCCGGTGATGCCATGGATAAGGATCTCTATGACCTCCCCGCTGAAGAGGCACTCAGTATCCCAACAGTCTGTCATAGCCTCGATATGGCATTGGAAGCGCTTGATGGGGACAGGGAATTTCTGACTGCAGGTGGGGTCTTTACCGACGATCTGATCGATGGCTATATCGCGCTGAAGATGGAAGAGGTTACCACCATGCGTATGACCACCCATCCGGTGGAGTTCGATATGTATTACAGCCTCTGACCAAGCAAATTGTAAATTGATGTGTAGTTTAAGCGCCTCCCTTTAGGGAGGCGTTTTTTTTGCGAACTCTGTCGCTTGTTTATAGTGCCCTGCCTGGTCTATGCTTTAGCCCATGCGTATAGGAATACTTCTGATTATTCTGTTGATGGCACTGCCGCTGTTTGCCAGGGATGTCTATAAATATACATCTGAGGATGGCGAGATCGTCTATTCCGAGCGCTACCATCCAGATGCTGAGCGAATTACTGTCAGCGACAAGCAGAAGAATACATCACACTCTATAGATGAGCAGAGTGAAGAAGAGGCCGCTGCATCGGCTGGTAACTATGCCAGATTTGAGATTGCTCAACCGGTCAGTGATGAAACTATCCGCAATGCCGACGGTTCAGTTCCTGTTGGACTCTCCATCTCCCCTGCTCTGGCAACCGGCCATGTCATTCATCTGTTTGTAGACGGCACCAAGCTCGATTCGGACATCACCCAGACCCAATTGATTTTGCAGGAGTTGAATCGTGGCACCCACACCCTTCAGGCGAAAATCGTCAATGATCAGGGTGAATCGTTAAAAGACTCAAACAGCGTCATCTTCCATCTCCGTCAGGCAGCCGTCAACTAGGATCACACTTGTTTGCACTATAATGGTGCATAGAGGGTAATAAGTTGCTGGTCTATAGCGGGTTCGGTCTCCATTCCATGCTAATGAACCCGTGATTTAAAGCCATCTATTTGAGCTATTCAGCCCTGTTATTCATGCTAGCGAAGGCGTATCGCGAACAGCAGCAGGCGTTTAGCCATTTTCACTGGGAACACTCAGCTTCAGATTGAAAAAAGTACTGAGTTGATGGTTTGTTGGCCCACTATTTGCCTCACATCAGTCTATGAATTTAGATACAGTAGAAAGAGGAATGGAGAAGCGGGTACTGGATAATCTGAGTACGGCAATCCTGTTGTTCGATCGTGATTTTAAGTTGTTATATATCAACTCTTCGGCAGAGATGTTGTTCGAGGTCAGTGCCCGTAAAGTGATTGGCAGCCCGGCAGCTGAGATGATCCATTGCTCTGGTGGTGTTGTGCAGGAAAATCTATCGCGCTCTCTGGAGACGGGTCAGCCATTCACCGAGAGGGAACATCAGCTTGATCTGCAGGAGGGCCATGAGATTACCGTGGATTGCACAGTGATCCCTCTAAGAACAGGTCAGGATATCAACGAATTTCTGGTAGAGATACAGCAGGTCGACAGGCAGCTGAGGATTACGAAGGAGGAACAGATCCTCTCTCGCAACCAAGCCAGTCGTGCATTGGTAAGGGGGCTCGCCCATGAGATTAAGAACCCATTGGGGGGATTAAGGGGCGCTGCGCAGTTGTTGGAAAGAGAGCTTCCTGACGTATCACTCACGGAATATACCCAGATCATTATCGAGGAAGCGGATCGATTACAGAATCTTGTGGATAGCATGCTGGGGCCGAATCGTATCCCGGAAATGAAACCGTTGAATATTCATCAGGTCCTGGAGCGTGTATGCAGTCTGGTAAAAGCAGAAACCGGCCCCAATCTGAAGATTCAAAAAGATTATGACCCAAGTATTCCACTACTGACCGGAGACTTGGATCAATTGATCCAGGCATTTCTGAATATTCTCAGAAATGGCGCCAAAGCGGCAGGAACGAAAGGGGTGATGGGTATAACCAGTCGAATACTACGCCAGTTCACCATCGGCAATCTGCGTCATCGACTGGTAATCTCCATCGAAATCTCTGATAACGGACCGGGGATACCGCTTGATATACAGGAGCGGGTCTTTTTTCCCCTGGTATCAGGAAGTGATGGTATGGGACTAGGACTATCCATATCCCAGACCCTGATCAACAGGCATCAGGGGTTGATCGAATTTACGAGCAAACCGGGACATACCGTGTTTAGAGTGTTACTTCCTTTGGAGCGGGCAGATGGATAGAACATGCCGGGTCTGGGTCATCGATGACGATCGGTCGATTCGTTGGGTGCTGGAGAAGACCCTGGAAAAAGCGGATATGGATGTCACCAGTTTCGAAAGTGCCGATCATGTACTCAGTTTTTTAGATAAAGAGCAACCGGATGTTGTGGTCTCCGATATTCGTATGCCGGGAATGGATGGCCTGGAACTGCTGGAACTTCTGCATGCGCGTTTTCCAGGACTGCCGGTTATTATCATGACAGCGCATTCCGATCTGGAAAGTGCCGTGTCGGCCTATCACGGCGGTGCGTTCGAGTATCTACCCAAACCATTCGATGTGGATGACGCCGTTCAGCAGATCCGCCGTGCCTGTCGTCAGCAGATAACAGTGGATGAAAAGCCAGCTATCAACGCCAAAGAAAAAGAGAAGGAGATCATCGGCGAGGCACCGGCCATGCAGGAGGTATTTCGTGCCATAGGTCGATTGGCCCGATCTAACATTACCGTGTTGATCAACGGAGAGTCGGGTACAGGCAAGGAGTTGGTGGCCCAGGCATTACACCGACACAGCAGTCGGGCTGTGGGCCCCTTTATTGCATTGAACATGGCGGCTATCCCAAGGGACCTGATGGAGTCGGAACTGTTCGGCCATGAGCGGGGTGCCTTCACAGGGGCACAGACCCGGCGAGTGGGACGCTTTGAGCAGGCTGATAGCGGTACCCTGTTTCTGGATGAGATCGGCGACATGCCTGCGGAACTACAGACACGCTTGCTACGGGTGCTGGCCGATGGAGAGTTCTATCGTGTGGGTGGACACGAGCCGGTCAAGGTGGATGTTCGTATCATAGCCGCCACCCATCAACATCTGGAGGGATTGGTCAAATCGGGTTCCTTTCGGGAAGATCTGTTTCACCGACTGAATGTCATCCGTATCCATATCCCTGCGTTGCGACAACGGCGTGAAGACATTCCAGTGCTGATGAAACACTTTCTGAGCAACACCGCAGAGGAGCTTGCGGTAGAGAGTAAATTGCTCCTGCCGGAGACTGTGGCCTATCTGAGTCAGATGGAATGGCCGGGCAATGTACGGCAACTGGAAAACACAGCACGTTGGCTAACGGTCATGGCATCCGGGCAGGAGATCCATATCGATGACCTGCCCACCGAGTTAAGAGATAGCGAAACGCCACCCACCTTCCAGGATGATTGGCGCCAACTGCTGAGAGACTGGGCGAAAAAAAGATTGCAAGAGGGGTGTGAGGGATTACTCAACGAAGCGGGACCCGACTTTGAGACCGTAATGATTGAAACCGCCTTGGAGCATACTGCTGGCAGACGTCAGGATGCAGCGCGATTGTTGGGCTGGGGGCGCAATACGCTGACCCGAAAGATCAAAGACCTTGGGATGGAAGAGTCTTAGGCAAGTAAAATTATTTGGCTCTTCCCTAGAAATGTCCGGGTAACTAACTATTTGCCTGTTGTGGTCATAACGCTATGATGCACTCCCAGCTTTGATCAGAGACAAACGACTTGTGTTTAAGTATACGATGGGTCGACAGTGTTAACAGGTAGGTAATTTCCATGGATTCAAGCACAATAGAGCTGCCCGGCAGTGACATCGAATCGGTCAGCTTTGAAAACAACAAGTTAACCGTACGCTTCTCCCGCGCTATCATCATCAAGACTATGAGTGGCTCGGAAGAGAAAACCCGCTGGTGGCAGGCCGGTGCTCTAGTGTTCGATGGCGCCGAGATTGAATCTGATCTACCGGCAAGTCCCTGTGTCTGCGATGGTGGTGATGTTGGAGAGAATATCTACACTTACCGGGACATGATCCCGATCCCACTGGAGAGTCAGGGACGGGCACACTGTGATCTTAAAATCAAAGGGAGTGAACAGCGGCTGCAGGCATGGGCGGAAGGTGTAAAATTAATCATGGATGATCGTCCACACTATATCGAGCATTTGCGTAAATCCGAATAGTTTGAACAGAGTAATGCTGTCTAGTATTAATCGCTTGCAAGCAGGCCAGGAATGGCAGAGTGAGAGGGTATCAAATCGGCTATCCCGAAGCCAAGCGGTGTGCCGCTCGGGTAGTTTCAGGTAATTTATATCGAGTTGTGCAGGCAATCACCAGCTCGATGGCGGTCTGTAGAGAGACCCGATGTCCAATTGAGATGTAGAGTGGTTTCACGCCACTACGGGTACGTAACACCGCGCCTATAGTCTCTTCTTTATCGATCAATGGCACCCAACTCCCTTTCTCCATGGCAGGCTCGGCATGTCTGCCGACCAAACGAGTCTTGGCCACGCCAATGGTGGGTGTGTCGGTCAAGACACCTAAATGACAGGCAAGACCGAATCGTCTTGGATGGGCCCATCCCTGTCCATCACACAGAAAAATGTCCGCAGGTTGCTGCAACTGTTCGATGGCTTGCAGGATTGCCGGTAATTCTCGAAAAGAGAGCAAGCCAGGTAGATAGGGAAAAGAGGTGGGAAGGCAAGCAACAGATTGTTCCATGAGTTGCAGGCCGGGGTAACTCAGAACGGCAACAGCAGCACGGGTGACTTTTCCCTTTTGTTCAAACCCCACATCCACTCCGGCGACACGATGAAGCTGTGGGAGTTGATCGTGACAGCTCACTTGAGAACGCATCTCTTTTTGGATAGCTACTGCATCTGATGGTGTGATATTCCAATTGTGGTGTAACATACGGGTGTGATTTCTTCGCTGAGATTGTAAAAAAATGACATTAGCTTGTTGATTTCTATTGTAATATATTACGATTTGTTTAAGCTTCCTTGAATTCGATCGATAACACTCCATGCTGGATCTGGGTCTAACCGCTTATCGAACTTTAACTAACAGTTATATTCACTAGATACTGCAAATACTATGTCAGTCGAGTTATTCAATAACGGTAGCCACATCTGTGTGGCATTCAGAGATCTGGTTTCGGGTGAGGCTGTGCAAGCCAATCAGTTTCTCATCTACGACCACCAACATGCAGCATTGATCGATCCAGGTGGTGAATTGACCTATTCACGTTTGTTCATGGCCATCAGTGACTACATGAACGTGAAAAAATTGGATTATGTGGTTGCCTCACATCAGGATCCTGACATTGTCGCCTCAGTCAACAAATGGTTGGTTGGTACCGATTGCAGGGTGGTGGTTCCTGCCCTGTGGGAGCGCTTCATTCCCCATTTCACTCGACCGGGCCGATTGCTTGACCGGGTTGTCGCTATACCCGATGAGGGAACAAACCTCGAGCTGGGGAATATTCGCCTGATGGCCCTACCTGCCCATTTTCTACATGCCGAAGGTAATTTTCAGTTCTATGATTCGTTGAGTCGTATCCTCTTCTCCGGAGACCTCGGTGCTAATCTACCGCCTGGCGATCTCAATGTCCCGGTGAAGAAGCTGTCGGAAGTGATGCCCTATATGGAGGGGTTTCACCGCCGCTACATGAACTCTAATAAGGTTTGTAGATTCTGGGCGAACATGGTCCGACAACTTGATATCGATATGATCGTACCCCAGCATGGCCGTGCTTTTCTTGGTAAAAAGGTGGTTAATGAGTTTATCAACTGGATAGAAGAACTGGAGTGTGGCGTTGATCTGCTGACCCAGAACAACTACCAGCTACCCTAACGAATATTTATCCAATAAACCCACCTATATCAGTTTGGTATAGGTGGGCTGTATACACTACGGTCGGTCTGCTGCCAGCTCACCGATCCAGAAACCCAGGTTCTTCTCAATAAACTCATCTACGGGCATATAGTGCGAACCGTCACATGAGAAGGTCAGGCCCAACATACCGTTCATGATGTTGATGGATGCGCTGCGTAGATAGATGGTTTCGTCAGCAAAGCGCAATGCCTTGAACTCCAGGAATACCTCACGCAGTTGCGCCGGTGTGATTTTAGCCCGTTCCGGATAGCGATAGAGTGGATAGGCCAACACGATATCCGGATCAACGATCTCCTCTACCCCATGGATTTTGTAGGTGTAGGGGTCTCTGAGCACCCAAAAGGAGCATCGGCCACTGGAGTAGTGAACTTTACAGTGAAAAATGCCGTGTTGCGTCATCAGGTCGTAGATGGTTTCGTGGACAGAGTCGATATTCTCATCGAGACGGCTTTGAATTCTCTGCTGCATGAAGAGGGTGCCGCGTACTGCCGGGTCACCTTTGAATTGTTGCCATTGTTGTTGCTCATCGATGAGGTTTTCATCGGCAACCAGCTTGTCGAGTGAAAAATCTGCGGCAATAAAACCCAACAGTGTCCCACCTTTCCTGACAGCTTGAAGTGCAGTGACGCACTCCCGGTCTGAGAATTGACTGTGATAGACCGACGAGAGCATGATTCCTTTAAAGGGGAGATTGTTCTTCAGATAGGGGCGTCTGGAGAGATCCCTGCCCCGCCAGCTTTTTTCCACCTGGCCAGGCAGAATCAATGATGAGATCTCTTTGCCATCGATATCCCAGGCATAGAGGAACTCACAGTTGGTGATCTGGTCGATATGGGCAAGTAGTATCTTGTCCAGTGCATCGACATCGTCCCAAACTGCAACACAATTGGCGGCAAGTTGTGATAGCGGTTCACCGATGGAACTGGCCAGTGCATCTTTCTTGGCAAGAATAATCTGTTTAACCGGTGTCATACGCTTCTCAATACAGGCTAGGATTGTGAGGGATAGTATCCCACACATTGTTGACAACCAAATGGCGGGATTGACCGCGTTAGGTTAAATGCCGGTATTGTTCAGGTTGCTGTACTGGGCCTGTCTTGAAAAGGAAGAAAACCCGTTTTGTGTGTACAATCTGTTGTTCTTTATAACAAAATCGTATCGAAGGATATTCCTCTGTGACTACAATGAAAAACGACCGACTGTTGCGTGCCCTGTGCCGCGAGCCTGTGGATGTGACCCCGGTGTGGATGATGCGCCAGGCCGGGCGATATCTATCTGAGTATCGGGCCACCCGAACCAAGGCGGGCAGCTTTATGGATCTGTGTCGAAATCCTGAACTGGCCTGTGAAGTCACCATTCAGCCATTGGAACGTTATCCACTGGATGCTGCGATACTCTTCTCGGATATCCTGACCGTACCCGATGCGATGGGTCTCGGCCTCTATTTCACAGAAGGCGAAGGACCCCATTTCGAGCGGCCGATAAGTGATAAGGCCGCTATCGATGCCCTCGGTGCACCGGATATGGAGGATGACCTCGGTTATGTAATGGATGCTGTGAGGACCATCCGTAGGGAGCTGGATGGACGGGTCCCACTGATCGGTTTCAGTGGTAGTCCCTGGACGCTGGCTACCTACATGGTCGAGGGTGGCGGCACCAAAAATTTCTCCAAGGTAAAGGGGATGATGTTCGACCGCCCGGAGTTGATGCATGCGCTGTTGAGTAAAGTGGCGAATGCCGTCACTGCGTACCTGAATGCCCAAATTGACGCTGGTGCACAAGCGGTGATGATCTTCGATACATGGGGCGGCGCCCTGACTCCACAGCACTACCAAGCCTTCTCTCTCGACTATATGCAGCAGATTTTACAAGGTCTTAAACGAGAAGCAGAGGGACGTAAAGTGCCGGTTATCCTATTTACCAAGGGGGGCGGTTTCTGGTTGGAACAGATGGCAGACAGTGGATGTGATGCACTGGGAATAGACTGGACCTTGAGCCTTTCTGATGCCAGGCGTCGTGTCGGTGACAGGGTTGCGCTACAGGGAAATCTCGATCCATGTACCCTGTATGCTTCACCTGAGCGGATCAGGGAAGAGGTGGGTCAGGTATTGGCCAGTTATGGTAAAGGGAACGGTCATGTTTTCAATCTGGGACATGGCATTCACCCGGAGATCAACCCTGAACATGCGGGTGTATTTGTCGACGCAGTGCACGAACTGAGTCGTGCCTATCATGTCGACGACTAAAATGGGCTGAAAAGACGATGAAAATTACATTGCTTGGACTCGGACTAATGGGTCTTCCCATCGCCCACAGGCTGATTCACTGTGGACACGAAGTAATCGCCTGGAACCGTTCGCCGGAACGTCTGCGGTTAGCGGAGGCCGAAGGGATCAGTATTGATTCAGCACTCATTCCTGCAATAGAAGCAGGTGAAGTGCTGTTACTGACCCTCAGTGATGCAGCGGCTATCGATGAGGTGCTGTTTTGTGAGCCGGTGATACCGCTTCTCGAAGGAAAGATTATTCTGCAGTTGGGCACCATAGCGCCTGATGAGAGCCGCGCTATCAGCAGTCGAGTGGAACAGGCGGGAGGCGACTACCTCGAGGCGCCTGTGCTGGGCAGTATACCGGAGGCAAGATCCGGAGAGCTGATCATTATGGCAGCAGGTTCAGAGACGGCCTACCATCACTGTCTCCTGATGCTGCGCGGACTTGGCAAGGAGGTCGACCATGTCGGTCTGGTGGGACAGGGTGCGGCAATGAAACTGGCGATGAACCAGCTGATCGCTTCACTCACGGCAGGTTTCTCTCAAAGTCTGGGTTTGATACGCGCCGAGGGCGTTGAAGTGGAGCCATTTATGAAATTGCTGCGCCAGAGTGCGCTGTATGCGCCCACATTCGATAAAAAACTGCAGAAATTTATGGAGCATGACTACAGCAATCCGAATTTTCCTCTCAAACACCTGATCAAAGATATTGCCCTGTTTCAACGTGTGGCTGAGGCCTCTGGAATGAATGGCGAGATTGCAAATGCCACACTTCGTGTACTTGTCAATGGTCAGGAAGCGGGTTATGGCGACGAGGATTACTCATCGCTATATGAAGCGATCAACCCGGGATTTGATGTAGAGACGGATATCGGCTGTTAACCGGATGACGGTAGGAGTCCAGGAGAGGCTGATTGCTGATTGTGTCGATCAATAGGTGAAATAGGTGTACGGTTTGGTCTGCCGCACCAGGCCATTGAGTCAAAGTGTTTGGGAGAATAAAGCCTGGAGCAGAGGCTCTTTGACGCAATTTTGATCAATATCAATGGCGGTAATGTAACAATCGGATAGGATGCTGCACTTTCCGAAACTATTCCTGCCAGAGCCATCGTGAGCCAATATCAACTACCTGTCATCGACATCACTGAGATACCTTTAGTGGCGCTCGAGACCATGAATAACGTTCACCGGGAAGAGGTCGCCTTGATCAATCAGCTGGGTGAACTTGTCATTGCTGGGGTTGAGGGCAATCCGGATTCAGAGGCTATAACGTCCAAGCTGAATGAGTGGGTGGTGCATACCCGCGCGCATTTTGATGGCGAAAACCAAATGATGAAGGAATACGGTTTTCCACCCTACCCTGTACACCTGGGTGAACATCAACAAGCACTCTTGAGAATTGAGTCAATGCAGCAGCAATGGCTTGATGATAACCAATTGGACAGGCTCGCAGAGTATATTTTTGTAGAGTGGCGGGATTGGTTTAAGGCACATGTGAACAGTATGGATATGGTGACTGCCCGTTTTCTCAGCCAATTGATCTAGCTTCCTGGAGATATCTTTTCTATCGAGGGGCGGAGACTCCTCTTTTCACCACCCCTCTGCCTTTAGCCTATCAAGACTGTGATTATGATACCCAGTATCAAGATGGCTAGTGCGCCTACTATTGCATTATCATTATCTAACATGGTGTTGCCTTCAAGATTGACCTAGACCATAAAAAGTTTTGCTCACCGGCTTGTCCGTATGTATCGTGGGACGGAAAATCCTTTTGAGCAGCAATAACATTGCGCAAAGCAAGGTAATTGGTAAAGTCACCGGAACCACTGATTTAAATCAATAAAATGAGTATTAAGTGGTCTTTAATCAGGGCAATATTTCGTTTTTCATGGATTCGGCTAAACAGCGTGGTTGAATAGCATTTATATTGCCCCCTGCCCTTTAGCAGCCATTTCATGATACAAATGACCCTTTTAACCCTCTATTCAGGGTGAATCATGAGACTGATGTTGAGTGAACTGCCTGGAAGGCATGAACGCCATCTAGTGCGTAAGCATAATAATCCGCTATTTTCTGAAAGTGAGCGCACACTAACTCAGGACCAACTGACGGAAGCCCAACGCCTTGATCACGAGGAATTGGTGGCTTATATAAGCCAGCTGAGAAAGCTGGTGGGTGAAGCCGTGGCACTTGGGCCCCACGAGCAGAGTGATGTCATCCTTGAGTTAAAAGAGCGTTTGGATAAGGCCTATGAGCATGCCTGTCGACTGGCTGACGATCAGACACCGAATAAGCACGCCATAGTAAAATTGGTAGAAGTCATTATGCAGGCCGTGTGGAAAGGTGCGGGCAACGACAGTCTTGCTTTGCAAGAGCTAGAGCAGGAGGCTATAGCCCGTAAGACCCATTTCGAGCTGCTTGAGTATCCATTGGTAGCTGACCTGCTGGACCCCGAATCATTGATTTCAAAAGAGCAGTTGCTTCCTGTGCTACTCACCACTGAACGGAAGGAATTTGAAGCAGCTGTGACCCTGTTTGATCCTATTCAGCTGGAAGCGCTTCTTGACCAGGGTGAGGTGATCGTTCAGCACCTCGATAGTGACTTGCAGTTAGAGAGTGCTCTACAGCGAATGGAAGAGCTGAAATCCCTTGTGGCGTCAGAAAGGACCAGCTAGATTATTTCAGTTAAAAACTATCGGCAAAGTTTTGAGTCCAGTAGATACGGTATTGTGAAGCCGGATTTTCCGCTACAGCTTCACCCATTTCAGTGAAATTGGGATTCATAAGATTAGCGCAATGACCAGGGCTGTTAAGCCAGGCGTTCATAGCTGTTTCTTCATCAGCATAGCCAGCCGCAATGTTCTCCCCATAGGTTCGCCAGTTATAACCTGCCGCAGTAATTCGGTCTCCGGGGCTTGAATCATCAAGACCTGTGTGGCTGAAAAAATTATTATCGGCCATTGAGGTTGAGTGGCCCTGAGCGGCCTGTTCGAGATTACAGTGCCAGGCCAGTGATGAAGTTGCTGGGTAGTTGTTCGTACCACATGTTCTAGCAACAGCCCTGGCGTTGTTGACCAAGGTTAACATCACCTTGTTGCTTGTATTCATACACAGGTCAATGGTGCCCTGGCTGGTCTGTCCCAAATTGTATTGAGAACCGGTTGTGAAGCTCCAGTTCTCACCCGTAACGAGATTACCTGCCAGGTCTTGTAAGGTATCTGCAAGCGTGACGATATAGGTGGTTGCTGCAGTGAGTGTTGTATCGGGGGTTAGAGTGATGCGGTGGTTGTCGCTGTCGTAGGTGACGCTACCCGATAGGGTGTTAGTGTTAAGGCTGATCTGCAGACTTTGGTTATTGATGAGGGATTCAAGCAGTGCCTCATCAAATGTAATGGTGACGTTGGTTGTGGTAGCGACGCCTGTTGCATTAGATTGGGGTGTTCTCGAGACGACACTGGGAGCGGTTGTATCCGCCATGGGTGACACAAGGATCTCAATCGTAGCGCTATTTGCGAGTGCGCCATCGCTTATTTCGAGTTTGAAAGCAAATGTGGTGGGTTGATCGACTGTAGGCGCGATAAAACTGAGTGTTGGATTGGAAACGCCAGCTAGGCTGATCGGTTCGCCAAGCGTTTGGCTCCAGAGAAAACTCAGTGTATCACCATCAGGATCTGTTGAGCTCGAACCATCCATGGTAACCGTTTCTCCTGAGGTAACCTGTTGAGCAGCCGTGATCCTCGCAGTGGGTTGATGATTGATACTACCTTCTACAGGCGGAGCGGTATTTGGTGGAGAACTATCTGCAGGGGGGTTATCTCCTGTTGGTGGGCTATCCACTGTCGGAGGATCATCATTTGCCGGTGGTGAGGTATCTTGTTGTGAATCCCCTTGAGAAGCACCTTGATCGGTGTTGTTGGTGCTCGAATCGGCACTACCTGAACCACCGCCACAGGCGTTCACCCCAACAGCCACTAGTGCCAATAAGCCAATGAGTATTTTGTTCTTATTCAAGATCATATCACTACCTGAAATTCCAACACTGCCTATTGTGACCAAGATAAGGGCATATAGGGTGATTCAACTAGCCTCTTATCTGATCCGCTTTTCCATTAGTCGGCATCTGCCAAAAAAACTACAGCAATGGGTTTATACAACCAATGTGCTAGTTCACAAATTTGTAAACGTAAACACATTTCCGTGCCCGGCCAGGAGAGATAGTCGTTATTTTCCTTGGATGAGTAGAGTTACCCGGTATTGCGCAGGCCTGCGGATATGGCATTAATTGAACGTAGTAGAGGTCTCAGCCACATCGACTGTTCCTCTTCAGAGAGATTGTTATTACGGTAGTGGCGGATAAGCCCCAGTTGAATATGGTTCAGAGGATCAAGATAGGAGTCGCGACGGCTGAGTGACTTTTTAAGTACGGGGGTTTCATCTAACAAGTCTTCAATCTGTGCAATCATTAATATTTGCTGGCGTGTATGTTCATATTCGTTCTTAATTTCAGTAAAGATCCTGTCTCTGGTTTGAGGGCTCGAGCAGAGTTGGGCATACTCCCAGGCAATGGTCATGTCCGATTTGAACAGCGCCATCTGTGCATTGCTGAGTAGTGTATGAAAGAAGGGCCACTTGCGATACATGGTCTGTAGCTGTTTTATCCGCCCCGGCTTTTGACTGTGCCACTGTTCAAGTGCAGTTCCAATACCATACCAGCCTGGTAGATTTTGTCTGGCCTGTCCCCAGCCAAAAACCCATGCAATCGCCCGTACTGATGATTTTGATCTGTTGTCTTTACTCCGGTGAGAAGGACGTGATCCAATATTCATCATGCCGATTTCAGTCACAGGTGTGGCTTCGTAGAAGTAATCAAGAAACCCGTCCGTACCTTCTGTTAATTTTCGAAAGTGATCTTCACTGATAGACGCAATCTCATTCATGGTATTGATGTATTGCTGTTTCTCATCCTTGATGTCTTGTACCTCACCAAGACTTGCTTTAAAGAGCCCAGTGATACCCATGGACAATTCAAAGATAGCGGTTTCCCGATTGCCGTATTTATAGGAGAGGACCTCACCCTGTTCCGTGAACTTGATTTCGCCTTTTACGGTATTACTGGGTTGAGCAAGGATGGATTGATGCGTGGGGCCGCCGCCACGGCCGACAGTGCCCCCACGGCCATGAAACAGGCGGCAACGAATACCTTGCTGGTCAGCAAGTGCAATAATGCGTTTCTGGGTCTGGTAGAGGTTCCAGGCTGAGGCCATGATGCCGCCATCCTTTGCTGAATCAGAATAGCCAAGCATGACCTCCTGGCGATTGTTATTGGCTGCAAGCAGATGTTTATAGCAGCGGTTTGAAAATAGATCGCTGAGGATTGACTCGCTTCGCTTAAGATCGTCAATCGTCTCAAACAATGGTGAAATCTCAAGCTGACTGAACCAATCACCATTTTGTAGCCCAACAAGGCCTGTTAGGCTGCCTAGAAAAGCGACCTCCATAATGTCACTGGATTGATGTGTCATGGAGATAACATACTGTCCGATTGCTCGTGGACTGATCTCCCTCGCTGAGCGCCAAGGAAGGCTGAAAGCCGAGGCGGTTAGTCCCCGGTAGGCGTGAGGCGAGACTGTAGACCCGTCGTGCCTTGCGCCAGAGGGGATGCAAAGCGAGCATCCGAACACGGCGTCCAGTCATTTGGGAACTGACGGCGGAGTGGTCACGAGCTTGCGATGTGATCACGTAGTGTCAGTGACCAGGACCGTCCGGGGCACTAATAGGTTGTCAAAGATCGAGTGTCTTTTAGGCCTGGGACGCCTAAAAGACATCACGAGATCGAAGACTCACTTGTTTACTGTCTGCAATGAGATCGAATACCGCCAGTATGTCATGGGTCTCCTGAGAAAGGGCTTCGATCAATAAAGGTTTCGTCGTTCCTTCAGTAATGACTTGATCAAGCAATTCCATTCTTTGATGGGTTTTGAGTTGAAGATAGTCTGTGGTGTCTCCAGTGCGTTGCAGTATTTCTGCTACTGCCAGTGTGTGTAGTGTCGACTCCTGCCTGATGTCAAGGCGGGAGAGATAGAACCCGAAGGTTTCGGCAAGATGGATCAGGTCCTGTAACCCTCCCTCTGCCGCATTATCGTCACCATGGCTCAAGAGCGAATGTGAGATCAGTTTCAAATCCCGTTGAAAGGCGATCTCATTTGTATAACTTCCGGACTGGGTCTCTTTATTGATTTTTTGTTTCGACTCAGCATGGCGGAGTGTCAGTTCAAGGCGCTCTCGAATGATAAATAACTTGCGACGATAGGGTTCATCCTCAAATCTTCTGGGATTGCGGATAAATAATTTTTTATAGAGTTCGTTGTCAGCCTTCAGGCTTTCAGAAAATGCCCAGTTTGGTGTGCAGAAGCGGTCAGAAAAGGTGAGTTCTGCAATCAGTTCGTCGACACGTCTTATATACTCGCGCAAGATGGTCTGTTGTTGCAGCCTGAGAGCAAGGCGTGTAACGTCAGGCGTTACCATCACGATCGCCGCCTATCCATGAACCGAAGCGGATGAAAGGTGGTAACTGGATGCCGTGGTACGCATCATAGTCGTCATAGACACGTTCGATGCCGGTCTGTAAGCGACGGTATATCTGCGGTACGGCCTCGAAAAGGCTGCTTTGGAAGTAGTGCAGGCCTAGCCGAATCTCGTTTCGAACCTCGGGGCGAACAGCTCTCACCTCTTCTGTCTTCCACAGTGTCTGAATCTGAGTCTTGAGAGATTTAATCGCAAAATCCCGCTGTCCTAATCGGCTTTTAGGTGCATCCAGTAGTTCGCTGGTAACGAAGATACGCCGAAGCAGATTCATTATCACCAGTCGTTTGGATTCTGTCGGGTGGGCGGTGAAGACAGGGATATAGGCCGCATCATCAAGAATGTTCTGCAGTTGTTGCGGTTCGATGCCGAGGGAGCGAAAACCCCGTAAGGTGTGATCGAACGACCCTTACCAAAGCTCACTGCCTTTACCGGCAATCCGGCGTCGTTGTCGATGAAGGAAAGCCTCTTCAGCAATATTGACTAATACAAAATAGATACTAAAGGCCCTAACCACGGCACTTAGGATTTCTGGTTGTAAAGATTCTATTAAGCGGGTGAGTCGGTTATAGAGAGCAGCGTCATGTTTGTCGTGTAGCTTTAGATAACCTTTACGCAGACGTTCGACAACGGTATATGTCTCCTTGCCCACCTGTTCGCGTAGGACTTCACCAAGCAGAACCCCAAAAAGACGTACCCGGCTGCGCAAGGCTTTATCATGCTTGACACAGGCTTTTGTAAAACTGTCGTTCATCTGAACACTCGCAAGCAGTGTTGATTGGAATAGTGCGAATAAACAGTATTAGAGTATGTAGATAAGATTTTTGTTTCAAACATATATTTTTCATTCTTTTTAGGAAAAGTGTTTACTGAAATGTCTTAGTTAACATGCCAACGGAAAGAAGGCAAAACTGTTTCATCATTTCAGCTCGATCAGATGTCATCAGTTATGCATGCAAAGTAGCCTATTAAAATTGCAGCACAACCTTAATAAAGCATAGACAAACTCTAACTGATTTCCTACCAAACTCGGCTATTGCATAGGTAGTAAACAGTAATTAACTAAAGGTGTTCTGAAACGTTAATACGAGGATTTGAGTGAACTTCCAGCGTGTTAGGGTGGGGCAGAGCCTCACCCTACTAAATAGTCGGGGTGTAGGGTGGGGCCCTGCCCCACCAATCACGGTTGAATAAGGACGCGCATATTGGATCTTTAGCAGTTAAGTAAATGCCACTAGTATCTGCAATCTATAGATAGTGGGATTGATTGGTTTGATCCCCTATTCTCAGCTCAGAGACTTGGTGGCTGAATAGGGTGGGTAATCAGAAAATGCTATGACATAAAATACTGGCATCAACCTACGAGATTCCATCTAAATAAAATTAGATATGACTCAGTCAATAAGTCTCAGGTATCATTAATTGCAGATAACAAACCGTTGAAATTGACTGCCCAAAAGACGCGCCGTTATGTTAACCCAAGTGTTGAGGCTGTCGAAAAATCCCACTATCAGATAAACCTCTATAGAGATAGACGAAGGCAAGGAGTAAGGATGATGCCACGTTATATGTAGTACGACTACGATCAGATGAAAATGCTCCAGGTGTCTTATCTTCAGCTGAAGTGTTATCCCTACTGTGTCTGGTTACACTGCATAACAGTCACATCAGTGGTGTGACAGGTTTTTACATCGGCTGTCGTAATTCTGCCAAGTGAAATCCTGTTCCATGCTCGTTCATGGAGATAGTAGAGAACCATTTTGGTCATGACCTCTGTAAGACCAATGGCTGCAGCGATCGTCAGGTCTCCAGTAAACAGCCAGGAAAGTAGGATGGTGTCTATCGAGCCGGTTACCCGCCAGGAGAGCGCTTTAACAAGACTCCTGACGGGCTTTTCAACTAAAGGCGAGTTTGTCATTGTACGTTGATGTTATGTTGGTGTAGTACAGGAATAATGATGGTATGTCTGTAAATAAACATCAGGCTTCAATTGCGATAGGTTCGTAACCGGAATGAAGTACCTCTGTTTCATGTAGATAGGCAAGCAGTTGGTTTACTGCTTGTGCTACAGATAGCTGCTCAGCATGGATATGAACTTCAGGCTTTTCCGGTATTTCATAGGGGCTGTCGATACCCGTGAGCTGCTTTATCTCCCCTCGATCAGCCTTGGCATAAAGTCCCTTTGGATCACGCTCACGACATACGTCCAAAGGGGCATCAACAAACACTTCTATGAATTGACCTTCAGGTAGAATTTTTCGTGCCAGCCGTCTGTCTGCTTGAAATGGTGAGATAAATGCAGCCAGGGTAATCAGACCGGCATCAGTCATTAATTTTGCCACCTCACCGACACGACGGATATTCTCCTGACGGTCGCTATTACTGAACGAAAGATCATTACAGAGACCGTGACGTACATTGTCTCCATCCAATAGGTAGGTGTGATAGCCCTGTGAAGTAAGAATCTGTTCAAGTGCACCGGCTATGGTTGATTTTCCTGATGCACTTAAACCGGTAAACCAGATCACCAGTGGACGTTGAGATTTTTGTACTGAACGGGTCTCCTGATCGACCGGGTGTGAGTGCCAAATAATGTGATTGCTCATGATTAAAATCCTAAAAAATGATTAGTTAAAGTTAGAATGAAGGAACATAACAAGGCTCTGTCGCGGAGGATTGTTGATCGTCTAAATCAGTTCATCTCATCGTTTATATATTGATACTATTCGTGAATACCGCACTCACGCTTTAATCCAAAAAAGCGTGTCTCCTCCTCACTCATTCCAGGTTGTATGGGATGGGAGGTATGGGTATCACCAACAGAGACATAACCTTTTTTCCAAAGTGGGTGATAAGGTAATCGGTGCTGCTGAAGATAACGATGGACTTCACGTCTATTCCAGTCGATGACCGGATGTATTTTATAGCGGCCACCCTGAATTTTTACCACGGGAAGCGTTGATCGACTGGCCGATTGTTGCCGACGCAGACCCGTAAACCAGCATCCGGTGTCGCGCGCTTTAAGCGCGCGTTGTAGGGGTTCCACTTTATTGATTTGGTTGTAGTGCTCGATCCCTGATATACCCTGTGTCCATAACTGTCCATACCGGCTCTCTTGCCATGCAGACGATTGCTCGCCACGATAGACATGCAGATTTAAATCAAGACGATCTGTCAACTGATCGATAAACTGGTAGGTCTCAGGGAAAAGATAGCCGGTATCTATCAGGATGACAGGTATATCCGATGCGATACGTGTGACCAGGTGAAGCATCAGTGCTCCCTGAATGCCAAAACTGGATGTCAGGATATGGTTACCGGGTAGATAGTGCAGTGCCCACTCGATACGCTGCTCAGCGCTCATAACCTCGAGGTTTTGATTCAAACGGTCTCGATTTTTCTCATCTTCAAACAACAGTGAAGGATCTTGTTCAAACGGTTTCATGGTGGTCCTCCACAGAGGTCGTGCTCAGGTTTACCCGTTTGCTACGGACTACATAATCCCCAAATCGCTCTTCAGGATTGCGATTGGCAGCATATTGTTGAAGCAGTTTATCGAGGGTGTTTAGCAGATCTGTCTCATTGAGATTTTTTCGGTAGAGCCGATTCAATCGCAAGCCGCGGCCATCACCACCTAAATGAAGGTTGTAACGTCCGGGGCCTTTCCCAATAAGACCAATCTCTGCCACATAGGGTCTGGCACAACCGTTAGGGCAACCGGTCATGCGAATCACGATCGGGCTGTCTTCGATTGCGTATTTTTCAGCAAGCAGTTCAACTTTACTGAGTAGATCAGGAAAGTAGCGCTCGGCTTCAGCCATCGCTTGAGGACAGGTCGGTAACGCGACACAAGCGATGCTTGCCAATCGGGTTGGATGATAGGTGTTTGCTAAAAGCGAATGCTGGTGAGCAATTGCCTCGATAACATTTTTCTGATCTTTCGATATATTGGCAACCACCAGATTTTGATTGGGTGTTATCCGAAAATCCCCTTGGTGAATCTCAGCAATCCTGCGCAAACCTTGTAACAGTTTAACATCTGGACGATCTTCTATACGGCCATTTTCTATGTAGAGAGTAAGATGCCATGTGTGATCAGGATTCTCTACCCAGCCATAGCGATCACCATGTGTGTCAAATTGAACAGGACGAACTGATTTGAATTCAACACCCGAGCGTGTCTCTACTTGAGTTACAAACTCGTCGAGTCCCATGCGTTCAATGGTGTATTTAAGGCGAGCATGTCGACGACTGATACGATTACCGAAATCCCGTTGGATGGTTACGATTGCTTCTGCAACAGTCAATGTATCTTCTGGTGCGATGAAACCTAGCTCATCAGCCAGGCGTGGATAAGTGGTCGGATCATCATGGGTTGTACCCATACCCCCACCTGCCAGGACATTGAATCCTTCAAGTCGACCATTCTCTACGATGGCAATAAATCCAAGATCGTTGGTATAGACGTCTACATCATTGTGTGGCGGAATGGCCACGGCGGTTTTGAACTTGCGTGGAAGATAGGTATTGCCATAAATCGGTTCAGACTCGCTACCGGTAACCGGCTTACCGTCCAACCATATTTCATGGTAGGCGTTGGTCTTGGGAAGTAGGTGTTCACTGATGCATCGTGCCCAGCCATAGACCGCTGCATGCAGTGCTGAGCACTCCGGATTTGGGTTGCATAGAACATTACGATTGACATCACCGCAACCACCAATGGAATCGATCATGGCCTGATTGATGCGTTTAATCAGCGATTTCAGATGCTTCTTTAGAATCCCGTGATACTGAAAAGTCTGGCGTGTTGTAAGACGGATGGAGCCATTACCCAACTCACGCCCAACATAATCGATGGCCAGCCACTGTTTTGGTGTGCAGACGCCGCCGGGCAGGCGGGCACGTAGCATGAAGCTGTAGTAGGGTTCGAGGAAGTGCTCTGTTCGTTGCAGACGTTGGTCACGATCGTCCTGTTCATAAAAGCCGTGAAACTTGCTGATCTGTGCATCATCTGCGGCAAGGGCACCTGTCAGCGGGTCATCCATACTCTGTTTGAGAGTGCCACGCAGAAAACGACTGTTGGCCTTGATTAGCTCATTTGGGTTGGTTTTATTATCCATTAGTAGACATCTCTCTGGTATCGGCCCTGGGAGCGCAGTTCCTCAATGAAATCATGGGTGGCAGTGGGTGCCAGTCCGCCCTGTGCGTGTGCGATGGTCTGCAGTGTGTGGCAGACAGCCTTTTCCATCGCAATCCCGCCACAGACATAGAGATGAGCGCCATCTTGTAGCCAACGGTAGAGTTCCGCGCCCTCTGCCAGCAATTGATCCTGTACATAGTGGCGCTGTGCACTATCACGGGAAAAAGTGACGCTGACTTTGTTCAGTACCCCATGTTTACGGTATTTAAGCCAGTCGGTCTGATAGAGGAAGTCACGATGGAAGTGCCGGTTTCCAAATACCAACCAGTTTTGTCCCTTGCTGCCCTGTACCTCCCGCTCCTGTAAAAAGGCGCGATAAGGGGCGATGCCGGTACCGGCACCGATCATGATGATGGGTGTTTGGTCGTCCTTAGGTAGTCTGAAACCGGAGTTTTCTGCGACATAGATCGACAAGGTGTCACCTTCGCCGGTACGCTGGGTAAGATGGCCCGATGCCCCACCAAGATAGTCACGTCCACGTGCATGGTAATGCAGTGTGGATACAGTCAGATGGATTTCATTATCATAGACCGCCTGACTGGATGATATGGAGTAGAAACGTGGCTGAATGGGGTGAAGTAAGTTAATCAGACCGGCTGCATCAATCTGTACGGGATAGCTAAGTAGAAGGTCGATAAACTGGTGCTGGCTTGCAAACAGACGTAATTCATCACGGTTGCTGATTATGTCATCCAGTTTTGCATTGGCGGCTAAGGATGCCCATTTAGTCACAACCGATGGATGTAGCTGTGTGAGTTCCAGTTTGTCGGTCAGTGCCTCTGTCAGAGAGGTTGGCTCTTCCTGAAAGTTGACGGAGTGCTCCCCTGACAGGCCACTCAAAGATAGGATTTCACTCACCAATAGCGGGTCGTTTCTTAACAGTACACCTAATGCATCACCAGGTTTATAGGTAAGCAAGTTGGCGTCGACCTCTAGTGCAAGATGGTGGATTTTTGCAACAGCATCCAAGGTAGTGATTGGACGGTTTTCCAACACCTCGGCAGAATAAGGATAATTTCGGTGATAACGATTAGCCACAGGTACATGACGCGGTAACGAAATAATCCTGGCCTGCTCAGTGGGTAAATTTGATCCAGCGAGTGCTGCAATCTGTTTGTACCAATCTCCGGTTTGGGTTTGGAAATCGATATCTGCATCTATCCGCTCAATTGCTGACACAGCACCCAGCCGACTGAGCTGTTGATCAAGCTCCTTTGCAGCCTGGCAGAACTGCTCGTAGCTGGAATCACCCAGTCCAAAAATGGCGTATTTCAGGCCCACGATCTTTGGTGGTTTTTTGCCATTAAGATAGTTGAAGAGTGCACGTGCATTTTCCGGGGGCTCACCTTCACCCTGAGTGCTGATCACAACAATCAGGAGTTTCTCCTTGTTGAGCTCTCGGGGTCTGTAGTCCGCAACTGAGATCAGACGGGGTATTAAACCCTGACTTGATACTGATGTGGCCAATCCTTCTGCAACGTTGCGAGCATTGCCACCTTGTGAAGCATAGAGAATGGTCACTTCCGGTAAAGTATTCGTTTGAGGTGGCATCGAAACCTCTTCACGCAATCCGGCGAGGTAACCGCTAGCCCAGCTGATCTGTTCATCGGTCAGTCCATCAACAGCCTCTTTAAGGCGTGAAATCTGAAAGCTACTCAACGTATTGTGATGTTTGATTTCAACGGTTTGTGCAGTGTTAGTCATGTTTCGACACTCATCAGAGCTTAAAAATAGATGTAATTGGGTAGTATTAATGCCCAACTGCATATATCTTGTGAAGTTATTAATATTGATTAGTTATCAAAAAATGAGATATGGAGCTTAGGCAGCTTACTTCATTCGTGACTTTGGCAGAGTCGGGTTTTAACGTGACTGAGGCAGCAGAGAAGCTTTGCCTGGTGCAGTCTGCGGTGTCGCAACACCTGGCGGGATTGGAGAAAGAACTGGGTACCCAACTCTTTGTGCGTAAGGGTAAACGGCTGATTGCGCTCACTGCATCAGGTGAGTCTGTGCTCAACTATGCTCGGCAGGCACTGGCTATTCGGGAAAATATCCTCTCCATTGGACGTGATCATGTAGAGGAGGAGAGCGGTGTTTTGCGGATCGGTACCACTCACACCCAGGCACGTTATGTCTTGCCACCGGTCATTCGGGCGTTTCGTCAAAGCTATCCTTCAGTCAGTTTGCAGATCCACCAGGGTACCCCAAGGCAGCTTGTGGAGATGGCGCTGACTGATCATGTCGATTTCTCGATCTGTACCGAAGAGTTGGGCCTTCACTCCTCCTTGACAGCCATCCCCTGCTACCGTTGGAATCGGAGTCTTATAGCACTCAAAGGGCATCCGATACTCAAACATAAGCCGCTCTCATTGGAGTGCCTTTGCGAATATCCAATGATTACGTACACATTTGGTTTTACCGGCGCCAGTCGCATGCAGTCAAGTTTCGCCCGTACCGGACTGAAACCTGAAGTCGTCCTGACCGCTGCGGATACCGACGTGATCAAGACCTATGTACGTGAAGGCCTGGGTGTTGGATTGATTGCCTGTATGGCTTATTCGTCTGAACAGGATAAGGATTTAGTATTACGTGATTTAAGCACTTTGCTGCCCTGGGAGACAACTTGGGTTGCCTATCATAAGGACAAATACCTACGGCGGTTTCAGCAGTTCTTCATTAAACTACTGGACGAAATGGTTCTTGAAAATGGCGTTGTAAAAAACTGATTAAGAGCGTTCATGTACAATGAAAATAGATGATGATTTAAGTCATTATGACTACTGAATGCATTCACTCCGAATTGTATTAAGTGTTTGAATCATTATGTGCTTGATACGTTATATGATGATAAGTAGAGCGACATATGGAACGACATTGAAAACAATAAAAAAGATTTTGAACAGCCCAAGGAACGAATAAATAATGACATTGAATGTCTCTCTGGGAATGGGATACCAATTGTTTTGTAGTCGGTAGACCAAATCCGGTGTGAACATTGTGAATACTGTCCAGAGAAATAGTAGGCCGCCATTTAGTACAGTGCACCACATAAAAAACTTGGTAAGTAACTGAATATCCATTCTATTGAACCTCTCTTGCCGTGGTCGTGTAATAATTCATTGGTAGAATATCTTTTCGTATTAGCTTGCAGAAGTGGCATCCCTGTTTATTCTATGTACCCTGTGTGGTATCAAATGCTATTCTCTATCACACTGAAATTCTCAACATCCACAAAATCCTAAAGGGATTTTTTGATATATGTCATATCCTGCAGTTATATCGCTCTGTGAAATGACAGTCTAGCAATCCATCGAATCAGCGCATTAATGTTAGCAGGCCCTGGTTAGCAGATAGTCAGTGGTCTTCAGTACGGCGGAATGTTGCTTTTTTCCTATACTGATTTTTTTAAGGCTATAAAACGCTAGTCTATTCGTGCACTATTATTCAGAGGCGACTACTTGAACCAGGTACAAAATAAGCGGCTGGCATGGCGAAGCGGTTTTTTTCTGCTGTTTATTCTTGCGCCCCCCCTGAATATATTCCGCTTCGATCTAAACCTAAATCATTTCATTTTATTCGGCTTTCCCTGGACACTGGGTATGGAAGCCTTTCAGCAAGGCACCATCGGGGCGATGGAGATGGGCCTGAATATGTTGTTTCGCTTCTTTCTTCCCCTTGCATTGGTACTGGCTGGTGGCCTCTATATCACTTGGAAATGGGGACGGCTCTACTGTGGTTGGCTCTGTCCACATTTCTCTGTAGTAGAGATGATTAATGCCCTGATGCGCCGCGCATCAGGAAAGGTGACGATGTGGGACAAAGATCGGTTACCTGAAAACCAGCTGGATGGCACCCACATTGAACCGGACAGGAAATGGTGGTTAGTCACCCTGGCTGCGGTGCTCTTCTTCTCATTTCTCTGGGCAGTGGCGTTGTTGACCTATCTCCTGCCACCGAAAGAGATTTATGGGAATCTTTTCAATGGGAGCCTGACTAGAAATCAGACCATCTTTATCAGTGTGGCAACCATGCTATTAATGATTGAATTCACCTTTGCCCGCCACCTATTCTGTCGTTTCGGTTGTGCACTGGGGCTATTCCAGAGTCTGGTCTGGATGGGGAATAAAAAGGCAATGGTGGTTGCCTATGACCGCAAGCGGGCGAAGGCTTGTATCAGCTGTGACAATTCATGTGAACACGCCTGCCCTATGCGTTTGAAGCCTCGCAGTATTAAGCGTCGCATGTTTACCTGCACTCAATGTATGCAGTGTATTGAAGCTTGTGAGGATGTTCAGAACGAGACGGCCGGCATACCGTTGCTTAAAATGCTCGAGGATCATTGTGCTCTTGATGTTTCTGACCGTGATTTCGGTTATAAACCGGATGTGCCAAGCGGCTGTTTTTTGCTTGAAAGTCAGGGCAAGAAAAAGTGTTGTCATTGAATATGTCCGGCCCTGCTGAGAGCAGGGCCGAGGTACACTAGGAGCCTGTCGGACTCAACATGGCTTTCCCTCGTTACGATCACCTAAGTCCGACAGACTCCTAGGCCTTGTTAACAGGCCCAGGTATCATCTGCTAAGTGTATTTGTACATCTCTCCGACGCTGCCCACAATCTTGGGATCAGGCGGAACAGCAATCTTCTTGTTTTTGCCTTCGTATGGAATGCTGTTTAGTATATAGCGCATGCAATTTAGGCGGGCACGTTTTTTGCCGTCAGAGTAGATGATAGTCCATGGCGCCCAGGGTACGTCTGTCTTTTCGAACATGATGTTCTTGGCTTCGGTGAATTCATCCCATCGCTTTAATCCATCCTGGTCGACAGGGCTCAATTTCCACTGTTTAAGGCGGTCGGTTTCGCGGGATTTAAAACGGCGGAATTGCTCTTCCCTACTGACAGAAAACCAAAATTTAAATAGACGTATACCGTCATCAACAAGCATATGCTCAAAGATCGGTGCCTGCTTCAGGAATAATTTATGCTGCTCTGGTGTACAGAACTTCATGACCGGCTCAACCACGCCACGGTTATACCAGGAACGATCGTAAAGTGTGATCTCTCCTTTGGTAGGAAGTGTGTTGATATAGCGTTGAAAATACCACTGACCCTGTTCCTTTACACTGGGAATGGTTAAGGCGATGACATGTGCCTGTCTTGGATTCATGTGTTCCATGAATCGCTTGATGGTGCCTCCTTTTCCTCCGGCATCCCGACCTTCAAAGATCATGATTATTCGTTCGCCGGTATCTCTTACCCATTTCTGTAACTTCAACAACTCGACTTGCAGTTCTGCCTTCTCATTTTCATATTCATCGCGGCCAAGCTTTTTTTCATAGGGATATTGTGGGCCGATGAGGTGTTTTCGTTTTGAAGTGTTGACCTTTTCAACAATATGTTTGGGGACGCCTTTGTCTAAATTGGAAGGTTTAAATCGTTTGGTCGCCATGAGTTCCCCCTTTTTGGGTTATGAGATATTCGTGTTGTTTTTAATAAAAGCTAACTATGTGCAGTTCAAGTTTTTTGTCTCTTTATCAGGTCATTGATTGCCTGACCAGACAGTGTGATGAATGAAAGGGTTATACCAGTACCAGCTCGATCCCATCCTTTAGCACCTGGTCAATAAAGTGTTGTTGCCACTGTTGACCTTGCAGATGATGAATGGCTTCAAGCACAATATATTCAGGTTTCAATTGTGTCTCATCAGTGTAGCGACTCAGCCCCTGCTGACACGCGGGGCAGCTGGTAAGCAGTTTTATTTCCGGACGGGTGTCTTGATGACGCTTCAAAAGTATGTCGATACCCTTATTCAGTTCTTCTGATTTACGATAGCGCAACTGGTTGGCAATGTCAGGTCGGCTGGTGCCCAGTGTACCGGCCTCTCCACAGCAACGGTCACTGAGTAGCACAGGTTTACCCATCAATGAGGAGGCCACCTGTTTAGGGTCATACTGTTTAATCGGTGTATGGCAGGGGTCATGATAGAGATACTCCGTCGCCAGTATGCCATCTAACGAGACGCCTTTTTCCATCATGTACTCGTGAATATCAAGCAAACGGCAGCCAGGGAAGATCTTTTCGAATTTATACTGTAGCAGTTGATCCATACAAGTGCCGCATGAGACCAGTACCGTTTTGATATCCATGTAGTTGAGGGTGTTAGCAATACGGTGAAACAATACCCGGTTCTCGGTTGTGATCTGGCGTCCACGTGCATGCAGTCCGGCCGCGGTCTGTGGATAGCCGCAACAGAGATAACCCGGTGGCAATACAGTCTCTGCACCCAGTTCGCAGAGCATCGCGAGTGTGGCCATGCCTATCTCGCTGTAGAGGCGCTCTGAACCGCACCCGGGAAAATAGAAAACCGCGTCACTCTCTTCAGTGACCTTGCTGGGATTGCTAAGGATAGGTACTGAGTTGGCATCATCCAGTTTCAGGGCGTCACGCAGGGTCTGCTTGGGTGGCTCGACGCGAATCGGTTTCTGTAGCATCTCCACCATCAATGTCTGGGGTTTAGGATTACCGGTGGTGGCTTTTGGCGGTTGATCCTTCGGCTTCATCAGACCTGCTTTTGCGACTAGAGCGTAGCCGAGATTGAGACCCTTAAATCCCCACTCTGCCATACCTTTGCGCATCCAACGGATTGCTGTCGGATTGGTGATATTAAGAAAAGTCATAGCAGCAGTGGTGCCGATGCTGCGCCTTTTCTTGCCCCGGTCGACAAGGATTTTTCGCATCAGGGTGGTGACATCGCCAAAGTCGATATTCACCGGGCAGGGGTTTTCACATTTGTGACAGACGGTACAGTGATCGGCAACATCGTTCATCTCAGCAAAGTGCTGGATGGAGATGCCGCGGCGGGTCTGTTCCTCATACAGGAATGCTTCTACAATCAGACCGGTAGCGAGGATCTTGTTTCGTGGTGAGTAGAGCAGGTTGGCGCGGGGTATGTGGGTCATGCAGACAGGCTTACATTTGCCGCAACGCAGACAGTGTTTGATCTCATCGTTGAGGGTACCGAGTTCGCTCTCCTCAAGTATGATCGCCTCCTGCTCCAACAGGCGCAGAGAGGGAGTATAGGCCATTTCGAGGTCTGCCCCGGCGATCAGCTTGCCGCGATTAAACCAGCCTTGAGGGTCGACTTGCTGCTTGTATCGGGCAAATGCAGTCAGTTTCTCCTCTTCCATGTATTGCAGTTTGGTGAGCCCAATGCCATGTTCACCCGAGATGGCACCATCAAGACTGCTGGTCAGAGCCATGATGCGATCGACAATTCGGTCTGCCTGCTGCAGCATGGCATAGTTGTCGGAATGAACGGGTATGTTGGTGTGTACATTACCGTCACCCGCATGCATATGCAGGGCGACAAACAGCCGTGAATCCCGTAGGCGGGTATGGATCTCGCGCATCGCCAGACGCAGTCGGCTCATCTCCTGGCCGGGAAAGATCTCATCCAGACGAGAGGCAATTTCGTGGCGGTAAGAGACAACAAGATCACGTCTCAGGAGCAGGTCAAGCAAGCGGTCGCCGGGCTGGATTGCGTTGCGAGCCGGTTCATTCAGCAACACCTTGTACGACTCAGCCGGTGACTCAAGCTGAGCAAGCAGTTCACTCCAGCGTTGACGGGTCTGACTGACCGCCTCTCGCGCCAGATCGAGCTTGGCTTGCAGGATCGAACGGTTCTCGTCACTTGCTTCAAAGTCATCATCCGGTTTTCGAAGTGAGTGGTCACCTACCAGATAAGCCAGTACCTCATTGGCAATGAGGATCTTGTTGCTGATCGATTCTTCGATATTGATTCGCTCGATACCACGGCTGTAGTCGGCCAGTCTATCCAGTGGGATGACCACGTCTTCGTTGATCTTGAAGGCATTGGTATGGGCTGAAATGGCTGCTGTTCGTGCCCGGTCGAGCCAGAAGTTGCGCCGTGCTTCAGGGCTGCTGGCAATGAAAGCCTCCCCTTCCCGTGCCTCTGTCATATCTACAACAGCAGTGGCGGCACTCTCCAGCAACTTGATATTTTCACTGGCGATATCGGCCAGTAGTACCATTTTCGGACGATCATGGCGGGGTGCCTTGGTGGAGTATTTGACCGCTTTCAAATAACGTTCATCCAAGTGCTCAAGACCTACCAGCAGCACCTCTTCGTGTTTGTCGAGATACTCTTTGAGTTCAACAATGGCAGGCACCGCCTTGCCGATATCACTGCCAAAAAATTCCAGGCAGAGGGTGCGCACCTGCTTTGGCATGCGATGGAGAATGAAACGGGCGGAGGTGATCAGGCCGTCACACCCCTCTTTCTGTACCCCGGGGAGCCCGGCAAGAAACTTATCCGTGACATCTTTGCCGAGACCTGCCTGACGGAAGGTGCTGCCGGGCATTTTCAGGATCTCAGCTTCACCGATCTGCTTTTTACCGCAGCTTACGTAGCGGGTGAGTTGAAACGCTACCTCAGCCTGGTCGTGAATCTTGCCTAGGTTGTGATTGATGCGTGCGACTTCCAGCCACTCACCATTGGGGGTGACCATGCGCCAACTGGCAAGATTATCCAGAGTGGTACCCCACAATACGGCCTTCTTCCCGCCGGCATTCATGGCGATATTGCCACCAATGGTGGAAGCGTCCTGTGAGGTGGGATCGACAGCAAAGGCCAGATCGCTGGCCTCTGCCTTTTCAGAGACTCGTCGGGTCACAACCCCGGCCCCTACCCGTAGGGTGGGTACCTTCTCCTCCACGCCTGGTAACTTGCGTAGTTCAACCTCGCCTAGAAAATCGAGTTTCTCGGTATTGATCACTGCGCTATGGGGATCGAGGGGGACGGCGCTACCGGTATAACCGGTACCTCCCCCGCGGGGTATCAAGGTCAGTCCAGTATCGATACAGGCCTTGGCGACTGCAGCTATTTCCATTTCCGTGTCTGGGGTGATGACAACAAAGGGAATCTCTACACGCCAGTCTGTAGCGTCAGTGGCGTGGGATACACGGGCAATACCACTGAAATCAACATTGTCCGGTCGGGTCAGACCAATCAAGTTACGCTTGGTGCTACGACGCAGGGTCAGCAGGTCATCGAAACGGCGTTCAAAGAGATCGACCGCTTCACGTGCAGCATTCAGTAGAAGCAATGCCTGCTGATTATTGTTGGCTCGGGTTTCGAACTGGTCGAGACGGTGCTTAAGCGCTTCAATCAGTGCTACTCGACGTGACTCATTGTCGAGCAGGTCATCCTGCAGGTAGGGATTACGGCTAATGACCCACATATCGCCCAAAATCTCGAATAGCATACGAGCGGAACGACCGGTGCGCCGACTGCCACGCAACTCCTCAATCAAGGCCCACATCGGCTTTCCGAGGAACCGGATAACAATCTCCCGGTCAGAAAAGGAGGTGTAGTTATAGGGGATTTCACGAATTCGCGGCGTAGGCTGCATTTTTTTGTTAGACCTGGAGGCATCCGGGGAAGATGGGACAGGCTAGCCATTGTAACCTAAAAAAGAATGGGTCTTTAGGTTACAACTATAGAATTTGTCAATAATCAATCTGGCCCTTTCAAATGGGGGAATCGATGAAAAGTAATGAAAATGCCACTATTCACTGGTTGGGTGTGACTTCTCTCGTCACCCTGTTACTGGTCGCTCCTATGGCGATAGCTAATGACATTGAGCGGGCGGTTGATTACCGGCAAGGTGTCATGAACATCTTCAGCTGGAATATGAAGGCAATGGGTAGCATGGTGAAAGGCGAAGTGCCCTTCGATCAAAAGGCCTTTGCCCTGCATGCAAGCGATTTGGCAGGAACCGCCACCCTGAATCTACTACCGGGTTTTCCTGAAGACTCTGAATCGGATGAGAGTGACGCCCTTCCTGAAATATGGATGGAGTTCGATGATTTCGAAGAGAAATACCAAAATTTAGGTAGGTTAACCAAGGCCTTGAGTGAAGTTGCTGCCAGTGGCGACAAGACGGCTTTAAGCAAAGCTCTGGAAAAAACGGGCAAAGCCTGCAAGGCCTGCCATAAGAAATACAAGAACTAATTCAGAGAAGCTCGATCTCTATTTCACTCTCAGCCAGGATGCGGTCGATGGTACAAGCAATGTTAAATTGATCATTGTTCAGACGGTCACTGCGTATCACACTTGCTTTGGCTGATAGAGGGGGTGTGATGGCTTGGCCTGGAATAATCATGATGGTTAACTTTGTGCCGGGTGCCATTTCTTTTTCGAAAGACATGAGAAGTCCGGCACTACACAGATTTTTTACAATGCCGGAAGAGACCTGGTTCTCCCCATCAATCCGAAACCGGACTTCTCCGTCAACGGCCATACGATAATAATCACGCTTTTCTGTAAAGTCGTTCATGAATCTGTCACCCCTGGCATTGTCAAATAAGTATACTGACGATTGACTTAATTTATCAGGACGGAGTGATATCTGTAGTGTAAATAGAGTCAAATCAGGCGTTTCCTTCCTGGGGTTGCAGAAAATTGCGCCTGATTACCACTCATTCTTGGTTGGCTGTGAGTTATGAGTATCAACAGACAACGGCTATGAATTTAGGATTTTATCTTGTAGCAGGTTATGGCAGCACCCTATGATACAGACCATGAATCCACGAGATTCGAAAGCAGTGTGTATGAGGAGAAGCATGGATATTCGAGTAAGCGCCCTACTGGCGATTTTTATGGTATTACCAATGTGGATTCAGGCTGGGGATGTCTACCGGTCTGTGGATGCTGAGGGTAATGTGACCTATACAGACACCCCTCAGGGAGATGATGCTTCGGCAGAGAGAATTGAGGTACATCCTGGTCCTTCTGCTGAGTCGATTCTAGAAACCGAGGAGCGCAATGCCGCTATTCGCCAGGCGATGGAAGAGGCCCAGGAAAAACGTATGGAGAAGAAGGCCTCCAGGGAGGAGCGCATGGCAAAAGCGCGTAAGGAGTTAGATGAGGCGGAGGAGATGCTGAGTAAGACCAAAGAGTTCAGTGATGATGATCGTCAAACCTTTGTCAGTGGTAAAAGTCGCATCAGACCAGAATATTATGAACGGGTAAAAAAGACGGAAGCGGTGGTGGAAGCTGCACGAAAGCGATTTAAGGCATTACGCGGTTACTGATGCAAGTCTATCTGGTGGGGGGCGCTGTCAGAGACAGACTTCTGGGAAGAGAGATTAGAGAACGGGACTTTGTGGTAGTGGGAGGAACACCTGAAGCCATGCTGGCTCAAGGATTCCAAAAGGTGGGTAGGGATTTCCCCATTTTTCTCCACCCCCATACCCATGAAGAGTATGCCTTAGCACGCAGTGTACGGCCTTCGGATCATCAGCCGGGTGAGGTCATCTACGATGCATCTGTTACCCTGGAAGAGGATCTGGCAAGACGTGATCTCACCATTAATGCTATAGCCGAGGATAATCAGGGTCAATTGATCGATCCTTTTGGTGGTTGTGAGGATCTGCATAATCGTCAGTTGCGTCATGTCTCAGATGCTTTCTGCGAAGACCCTATCCGTATCTTGCGCATCGCTCGGTTTATGGCGCGATACGCTGATCTCGAGTTTACTATTGCGCCTGAAACCAAGCAGTTGCTCATTCAAATGGTGCAGGGGGGGCAGCTGGACAGGTTGGTCCCTGAGCGGGTATGGCAGGAGCTGGTAGGTGCCCTTGGTGAGCGCAAACCTGAGTATTTCTTTGTAACCCTGCGTGAGCTGGGTGCTCAACAGCGAGTATTCCAGGAAATTGATGCGCTCTGGGGAGTTCCTCAGCCAACCCGCTGGCATCCGGAGGTGGATTGCGCTGTGCATACACTGATGGCATTGGCTGTCGCTTGTGGTTTAAGTGAATCGCTGGAAGTCAGGTTTGCCGCACTAACCCATGACTTGGGTAAGGGAACCACGCCGGAACGGATACGGCCATGAGGGGCGTGGAGCACGTTTAGTGGAGCAGCTTTGTCATCGCCTCAAAGCCCCTGCCCGTTTCCGCGAACTCGCTTGTCGATGTGCTACCTATCACGGCTATCTACATCGACTCTACGAACTTCAGCCTAAAACCATACTTAAATTATTGATGGGTCTGGATGCCTTTCGGCAACCACAACGATTGTCAGATTTTGTTTTGGTCTGTCAGGCCGACTTCCAGGGGCGGGATGGCTTTCAGCAACGCCCCTACCCGCAGGCGCAACTACTCATTCAGTTATTCCAGGCCGCTTCTGAGGTGACATCAGAGACAGTGGATGCCACGCTGATAGGAAAGTTGTTGGGCGATGCGATACGCAGGGAAAGGGTGGCTCGAATCGATAGAGAGATGAAGCAGATAAACTTAGATTCTGCAGTTGACCGCTAATATCTGACGTAAGGTAATCAAATACTGGATTTCCCACAAACCCATGTTCAACTGCGGATTCTAGGTTAAAACAGACCCTTCAAGGTCGGGAAACCTCAATCGACCAAGCGTTCGAAAATCCTGAAACCTGCAATATAGGTGCCCGCTGCAGAGCCGATGGTACTGAATAGAAACACCAAAAGGGTTCGGGAAACCCGATTCTTCCACCAACCTTTGATAGAGGTGGTATCGCTGCGCAGACGGGCAAAATCGGCCACAGTCGGTTTACGTAGAAACAGTTCAGCTGCAGCGGTTACCATACCTGCACCTATCGCCGGGTTCAGAGAGGTCAGTGGGGCGGCGATGAAGGCAGTGAGTATGGTGAGTGGATGTGCAACTGCGATCAGGGCGCCAAGGGCGGAGAGTCCACCATTGATGATTACCCAGTCGGCAACCAGTTGCCAGCCCAGGGATGGACTGCGCTGAAAACCGAGAAAAAAACCAAACAATATAAGCACTACGATCAGCCAGGGAATGGCTTTGGGCCAGCGACTGGGTTTGGGTTCCGTGTCGAGGTGTTGAATGACTTCAGTCGGGGGCGTTTGCTGTTGCTGGAGGTAATTGGCAATGCCGTTCATGTGGCCTGCACCTACCACGACCAACAAGTTTTCATGTCCCTTGTTTTCGATCTCCTGCTGAAGCCTGGCCGCCATGTAGCGATCTCGCTCATCAATCAATGGGATGTAGAGGTCTTGTCTATCTTCGGCAAATTCAGCAAATGTGGTCTCCAGGATATCCCCCTCTTTCAAATGCTCGATCTCTTCTTCAGAGACCTCTTCCTTGGAAAGGATACCGCCAAGCAGGCCGGCGAAGAGTCCAAATCGTTTCCACCAGGAGAGATTGCCTGCAACCCGCTTTAAAGTGGTGCTGATTTCACGGTCGATCAACAGAAGTGGGCGATGAGACGCCTGGGCAATGCGGATTGCTTCCCGTTGTTCTGCACCCGGAGCGATGCCGAACTGATCAGCCAGACGTTGCTGATAGGCACCAAGGGCGAGATTGGCCATGACCATCATTACTCTGCCCTCTCTGACAACTTTCAGAAGGTCCATCTGAGCCAAAGCATCCGGATTGATCAGCGCGTTGAAGCGGCTTGGACAGAGTTCTACGGCGACGGCGTCGTAGCGATCGGTTTCGAGCAGTTCCTTTACCTTTTCTGCACTGGAGCGTGATACGTGGGCTGTGCCTAAAAGGGTAATATGACTATTGCCAAGAACGACTTCCCGTTGTGGTTCCCGATCAGTTTGAGGCATGGTTTCGCTTCTGTTTGCTGCAAAAGCTTTCCATTCTACCAGTCTCTGTTGCCAAGAGTGTGGATAAATCGATGGATTTGATATCTATCGCCTTCATCGGTGTTGGTATATTCTGTAGCTGGTTTTAACACAATGCAATGCAAGAATCGCTGCTTGGATCGGCAGTAAATATTGGCATAGTCAAACAATTAGTGGATTGATTCTAATGGAAAATAATATTGTCTGGCATGAGGCTACTGTGACCCGTGCTCGACGTGAAAAAATGAATAAGCATCGCGCCAAACTGCTCTGGTTCACCGGTCTTTCCGGTTCCGGTAAGTCGACATTGGCACACGCCCTGGAGGAGGAGCTCCACCAAAGGGGTTGTCGCACATATGTCTTTGACGGCGACAATGTTAGACATGGTTTATGCCGCGACCTGGGTTTCGGTGTTGCAGACCGCACCGAAAATATCCGTCGTATTGGTGAAATGGCAAAGCTCTTTGTTGATGCGGGTGTTATTTCCCTAACGGCCTTCATCTCTCCGATTCGGGAAGATAGGGAGCGTGCACGGGGTCTGTTTCCCCATGGTGATTTTATTGAGGTTTATGTCAGCTGCCCACTTGATGTCTGTGAATCACGTGATGTGAAGGGACTCTACAAAAAGGCGCGTGCTGGAGAAATTCCGAACTTCACAGGTATCTCCTCTCCATACGAACCACCCAATAAACCGGAGATTACAATCGAAACACAGAACAGGAGTGTTGAAGCGTGTATCAATGAGATGATTGATGCACTTGAGCAAAGAGGCGTAATACCTACCAAAGTGGTATAACCTTTGGGGCAGTATGAGGCTCCTTTTAGTAGATCGAGATTTTATGATCACCCTTTGTCACGACATGAGTTGCATTTTTTCCAGCCAATCAAGTACCGCTGCTGGAAACAAAAAAGGAGATAATCTGTGCTGAAAAGGTTGCTGATCCTACTCTTTCTGTTAAGCATGTTGTCTGCCTGTCAAACATTGGGTGAACGTCAACGTGCGCAGTCACTGCAAGATATTCTGCGTAGCTATGCAGCGACTATACGTTGGAGTTCCGGTCAACAGGCAGCGAGATTCAAATCTGCAGAACATGCCGATACTGCGGTAGAGCCGGTACGAAAGGATATCAAGGTAACCCACTACGAGGTCGTTCAAGGACCCAGTATGCTGGGTGATAGGAGAGCTGTTCAGATAGCCGTCATCCAATACGTCTTTCAAGATAGCCAGATAGTGAAAGAGATTACTGATCAGCAGGAGTGGCTGTATGATGAAGAGAAGGAAATGTGGTACCTAAACAGTCCAGTCCCTGATTTTAATTAAGGTCAGTTGTTAATAAGCTAATTTTTTAACGGCTCAACACGCTCTGGTTCTATAACAGTGAATGAACATCTTCAACAACTAACACCGACATCGCGTTTCCTTATGTCTGCAGCCGCATTTGTGGTTGTTGTGGCCGGTATGAAAGCAGCTGATACCCTGCTTATACCTTTTTTGCTCTCACTCTTTATCGCAGTGATTGCGGCACCCCCGCTTTTTTTTCTGAAACAGAGGGGCTTGCCTGGCAGCTTGGCAATGATCTTAGTAGTTGGCACGATTATAGTGGTTGGAATCTTGATAGCCTGGTTGGTTGGGGGATCTTTGAATGATTTCACCAGTAATCTGCCGAAATACCAAGAGAGTCTTAAACAGCAGAGCACTGCATTTGTGAATTGGCTTTCCGGTCTAGGTGTTGAATTCAACGCCCAAGCACTGACAACCTATTTTGACCCTGCCAAGGCGATGGGTATGGCGGGAAAGCTGATGAGTAGTCTTGGCAATGTGTTGACCCAGGCCTTTTTAATTCTGATAACAGTCATATTCATGCTGTTCGAAGCCAACGCCTTCCAGGAAAAACTGAAGAATCATGCAGAAAGCCCTGAGCGATCTCTTGCAAGGGTTGAGGCGATCACATCCAGCATAAAGCAGTATATGGTGATCAAGACCTCAACAAGCCTGTTGACTGGCCTGCTGATCATGGGATGGCTCTGGATGATGGACGTCGACTATCCGGTTCTGTGGGGTATGTTGGCCTTTCTGTTTAACTATGTTCCCAACATCGGGTCGATTATTGCGGCGGTGCCGGCAGTCTTGTTGGCCTTGATTCAATTCGGACCTGAAGCCACCCTGTGGACTGCTGTTGGTTACCTGGTAGTGAACAGTGTAGTGGGTAACGTTATCGAGCCCCGGTTTATGGGAAAAGGGTTGGGATTATCACCACTCATTGTATTTGTTTCACTGGTGTTCTGGGGTTGGATTTTAGGACCTGTCGGCATGTTCTTGTCAGTCCCGTTGACGATTACCATGAAGATCTTTCTCGACAGCAACCGGGATACCCGTGGTTTAGCGGCAATGCTTGGGTAATCCTCTTTAATCTCAGTACATCAACATCTCTCGTGTGTGGGCTATTTTTTCGTCAGCTTTGTCGAGGATCTTCAGGCTGAGTTTGGGTGTGAGTTCACCGAGATTGAGCCGCTTCAAGGCAGGAACCTGGTCAAGAGTCGGTAAGGTCATCATTGCCTCTGAACCGATATAGGTGTGGAGTTGTGCAACAATGACCAAGTCTGCATAGTCCGCCTCGCCATCATGTTCCCGGAGCCAGTTTTCCGCTTCTTGTGTGACCATGATCAGATCATCGATAAACCCCCAATTTCGAAGGATTACACTGCCGATATGTCCGCGCATATCGAGCATGACCTGCTCCAGTTTCTCCGCATCATTCGCAACATCAGGGAAACGTTCTGCATAGCTGAGGATGGCTACATTGCCTATATCGTGGAGTAGTCCGGCGAGCAGAGCATGCTCCGGATTAAACTGATTGGAGAATTTAGCGAGGATGTAACAAATGGCACTGACCTTGACACTATGCTCCCAAAGGCCGCGCATGTGACTTTTCAGGACATTTGAGCGGGTATTGAACAGTTCTCTCAGTGCGAAGGTCAGTACAAGCTTATGGGTGGTGTCGGCACCCAGTCTTACGATGGCAGCTGCACAGGAATCTACAGGTGTCACGCCCGCATAGAGGGGGCTGTTCGCAGAACGTACCAACTTTGTTGTAATGGCAGGGTCCGTCTGTACGATACTGGCAAGTTTTCGGGCATTGGTCGTTTCGTCCCGCATCGCTCGACCCACTCGAACAGCCACATCAGGGAGGCTTGGCAGAACCAGCTTGTCATTATTGAGATCTTCAAGCAGGGTTTCAGTCAATTGGTTCTCGGTTAGTGCCTGATTGTAGGGTGAACCATCATGATTCAGTTCTGTGGCTGTGATGCCTTCATCTGTATTCAGCAATCCCTCCAGTAAGTCGTTGTCTATCATCAGATAGTCTGTCGGTGCAATCGCTTCAACGGTATAGCGTCTAGGTATCAGATTTGCAATCGGGTTATGAGCCTGAGGCGAATCCTCATTGATTTCAGTGACTCTTCCATCAGAAGCGTGCAGCCTCAATTTCCCCTTAATGAGATAGAGACTGAATGCGGTTGTGTCGCCCTGCTGCAGGATCTGCAATCCACGTCCGGCGGAATGGATCTGGATCGACCTGCCCAGAAGCTCCAGCTGAATATCGTTGAGTTGCTCGAGTGGCTGAAATTTTCTTAAGATCTCAGGCGTTGGATGTAACAGAGTCTCGATCATGATCGGATAGTTCCCTTTATCAGCAGCCACATTTTGCAGGTTGTTGTTGATTCACTTGCAGTGTCCCTACTAACTGATCAATGGATGCCAGCTGATAACGTTCAAGATAGTCCAATAGTCCTGCGTTGATAGTTTTACAAATTAATGGATCATAAAAAAGTGCTGTACCCACGCCAATCGCACTGGCGCCAGCAATAATGAATTCAAGGGCATCTTCGGCAGAACCTATGCCGCCTTGACCAATAATCGGAATATGATGCTCTCGGCAGACCTGATAAACCTGATGGACCTTGAGCAGTGCAACGGGTTTGATGGCCGGACCGGAGAGTCCTCCCTGGTTATTACCGATGATAGGGGTGCGGCTCTCGATATCCACCGCCATCCCCATCAGCGTGTTGATCACAGAAAAGGCATCGCTGCCTGCTTCGATGCACCCTTTGGCATTAGCAGCGATATCTGTCTGATTTGGGGATAACTTGGTTATCAATGGTTTTCGGGTGACCTGTCTACATGCCTCGACTACCCGAGCCGACATGGCCGGATCATTCCCAAATGCAACCCCGCCCTCCTTAACGTTTGGACAGGAGATATTGATTTCAATGGCATCGATGGGTGAGTCGTCAAAACGGCGGGTAACTTCGATATACTCTTCCATCGTGGAGCCGGAAACATTTGCTATGTAGCGAGTTTCAGTGAAATCAAGATTGGGGAGTATATCGCTTATCACCTTTTCGACCCCCGGATTCTGTAGCCCGATCGCATTCAGCATGCCATCAGGTGTTTCATAGATCCGATGGGGTTGATTGCCCAGACGTGCTTCCTGGGTGGTACCTTTGAGGCAAACAGCTCCAGCATCCCGATTGCTAAAACCATTGACCCTTGTGTACTCTTCGCCGAAACCGACACATCCAGAGAGAAGTACAATGGGGCTATTGAATGACATACCACAGAATTCGGTATGCAGGGTTGAGGGCGTTTTATTGCTCATGTGTATTATTAATTTCTCAAACCAGGAGTGAGGGATGTTCCATATCGTGCTTTACGAACCGGAGATCCCGCCGAATACAGGTAACATCATACGCTTGTGTGCCAATAGTGGCAGTAAATTACACCTGATTCACCCCCTGGGTTTCAAACTTGACGACAAAAGATTGCGACGTGCCGGACTCGATTACCATGAGTGGGCCGATGTGGGTGAGTATGACTCTCTCAGGGAATTTATGAGTAAGGTGGCTCCAAGTGGCCTCTATGCCTGTACCACCAAGGCGGCGCGTAGCTATGCCAAGGTCTCTTTTTCCTCTGGCGATGCACTGTTATTTGGCCCAGAGAGCCGAGGATTACCGCATCAGGTGTTGAATGCAATGAGCCCGCAAGAGCGGATACGCATACCCATGGTGCCAGGGAGTCGCAGCTTGAATCTGTCAAATGCAGTCTCCCTGATTTTGTATGAGGCTTGGCGGCAGATTGGATTTGAGGGGGGGCTATAAACCCTCCGCTTTTTGTCTCCGTTCCAAAAGATTATGAACCGCTGTTTTCGGATCCAGCCCTTCATAAAGGACTTGATACACTTGTTCAGAAATCGGCATCTCTACGTCAAGCCGTTGCGCCAACGCGTGGACCTCCTGTGCAGCATGTACACCTTCGACCTCCTGGCCTATACGCTCTCGGGCCAGATCCAGGGAGAGCCCTTCTGCCAAGGCAAGGCCCATGCGACGATTACGGGATTGGTTGTCGGTACAGGTCAATACCAGGTCGCCAAGGCCGGCAAGACCCATAAACGTCTCCTGCTTGCCGCCAAGGTTGAGTCCGAGGCGCATGATCTCTGTCAAGCCGCGAGTGATCAAAGCCGCTCGGGTGTTGGCGCCAAAGCCAAGTCCATCGGCAATGCCGGCCGCAATGGCAAGCACATTCTTGCTGGCGCCACCCACCTGTACGCCCACCAGGTCTTGGCTGGTATAGGCGCGAAACCAGGGGGTGTGCAGAAGATCAGCCATACGTTTGGCATGCTGTTGTGAGGTTGCCGCTACAGTGATGGCTGTTGGCAGACCCCTGGCAACCTCACCCGCAAAGGTCGGGCCGGATATCACTGCCAGATCGCGTCCAGGCAACTGCTCAGCAGCCACGTCGGTGAGCAGTCGTTGAGTCCCTGGTTCGAAGCCCTTGGTGGCCCAGGCGATACCGGGATCTGATTGCAATAAAGGGGATATGGCTGCAGTCACGCTTTGGAAGGCGTGGCTGGGCACGGCGATGAGTATTTCAGAAGCCTGATCCAGGGTTCGTTGTAGATCGATCTCCGGCAGAAGTGTGTCGGGAAAAGCGACACCTGGAAGGAATTGTTTATTCTCCCTGTCGCTTATGAGTGCTTCGATATCTTCCCTGAGATGTCCCCAAAGACGTACTGTGTTGCCATTACTGCTCAAAAGAATGGCTAATGCGGTCCCCCATGATCCGGCTCCAAGAACAGCAATAGATTTGTTGGTCGAGTCTCCCATCATGGCGCCTTCATTCAGATATCGATGAACCTATGAACGGATGCTCAATGCTGTGCTTCACTTTGGGATTGTGCCTTTTTCGCCAATTCTTGCTGATGTTGAGCATATAACAGATCAAAATTGACAGGTTGCAAAACCATTTGCGGAAAGCTGCCCTTCATGATGATGTCTGAGATCACCTCTCTCGCATAGGGAAACAGTTGATTCGGGCAATAAGCGCCCAACAGTGGACCCATCTCCTGCTCAGGAAAACCATTTGCAGCAAAAATGCCCGCTTGTTTGACCTCGACCAGATAGGCAGTCTTTTCACCCACCTTGGTGGTGACGGTTACGGTCAGCGTGACCTCGAACAGGGTGTCCGACAGTTTATTCACTTCGGTGTTTAGATTGACGCCTGTCTCCGGTTTCCACTCTTGTTGAAAGACTGCAGGAGAATTAGGTGTCTCAAAAGAGACATCCTTTGTATACACGCGTTGTACGGCGAATTCACGATTCTGCTCGTCTGATTTGGCTTCAGTCATGGTTGCTTCCTATGGAGAGATGGACTACTTATTTTTTCGGGTAATGGGTAGGTTGGCGTTTTGCCAGGCAAGTATACCGCCTTTCAGGTTATAAACTTGCTCGAACCCGGACTTTTTCAGCTGTTGACAGGCGGCTGAGGATTGGGCGCCGGATCGACAGCTGATAATGACGGGTTTCTCTTTGTGTTTATTGAGTAGCCCGATCTGATTACCAAATCCGTTACTGGGGATGCTGATAGCGTTGATTATGTGCCCCTTGTGAAAATCTGCAGCGGGTCGTACATCCACAACGACCGCATCCTGATGGTTGATCAGATCGGTGGCAGTGGTCGGATCGACTGCATGCTTGTCGCCCATGAGCAGATTAAAGATCAAAAAACCCGCCACCAATACAAAGGTAAGAACGAGTATCCAATGGTTCATCGTGAATTCGATGAGTTGTTGCATTCGGTGCCTCTTATGCAGCTGATTGTTTGCAGGGGGGTGAGTTTATAACAGGAGAGCGGTGCGGTTAAGGGCTGAATGGCCGATAACACAGGGAAATGATGCAGATTTTATCTCAGATAGTGGTTTTGGCCCTGACAAACACCACTCCTGGTGTCTGTCAGACGAGAACTCTCAAGCATGAGTGCAGAACACTTCACGCATCATTCCGATCAATTTCAAGGTTCGAAAATCACTAACCCGGTAGTAGACCCGATTGGCATCTTTGCGGGAGGCGAGAATACCTTTATCGCGCAGAATGGCCAAATGTTGTGAGATATTGCTCTGTGAGGTGCCTACCTGCTCAACGATATCCTGCACACTGACCTCCTGTCCTCCCAGGGTACAGAGGATTTTCAGGCGCAATGGGTGGGACATGGCCTTGAGAGAGCGAGATGCACGATCCACATCCTCATCGGTAGCAAACAGGTTTTGCATGCCCTCGGCCTCTTCCGGGCTAAGGGATTGGGTGCTCTTGTCGTATTTCTGTTCCATGGACAACCAGCCTTTTACTAGTGACTAATACAATAATACGCTGTTTTTTGTCTCAATGAGAACCCCTTTGTTTATTCTGGTTACTACGTTGTTGGTTAATTCCATTATTTTCGGCTTGGATTGCTATTCTAGCTTGCTGCTGGGATTGGTGATTTAATGGGCGATTAACCCATTTTTTATGTATGCAGTAGCAGCACCTAAGTAGAGACTCAACAATGACGGAGAGACCCAAACCGGTTGCCCTGATTATCCTTGATGGCTGGGGATACAGTGAGGAGACGGAAGTCAATGCCATCGCCGAAGCCCGTACCCCGGTTTGGGATCGCTTGTGGCGAGAGAATCCGCATACCTTGGTATACACATCAGGAGCTGCGGTGGGCTTGCCAGGCGGGCAAATGGGGAACTCGGAAGTTGGGCACCTCAATATGGGTGCGGGGCGGGTAGTCTACCAGGAATTCACCCGGGTTAGCCGCTCCATAAGGACAGGCTCTTTTTTTACTAATGAGACCTTTACTGAGGCTATAGATAAAGCCGTCACAAGCAATAAAGCGGTACATCTCATGGGACTCCTCTCCCCCGGTGGTGTGCACAGTCATGAAGAGCATTTTCATGCAATGATCAAACTGGCCGTTGAGCGAGGTGTGGAGCGTGTCTATGTTCATGCCTTTCTGGATGGTAGGGATACACCACCAAAGAGTGCGCATGCCTCGATCGTTGCCCTGAATGAGGTTTTCGCAGAACTCGGTAAAGGACGTATCGCAAACCTCATCGGTCGTTACTACGCCATGGACAGGGACAATCGCTGGGAGCGTATTGAACAGGCCTATGATCTGTTGGTGGATGGGAAGGGGGCATACCAGGTCGAAAGTGCGATTGAAGGTCTGCAAGCTGCCTATGACCGTGGCGAATCCGATGAATTTGTCCTTGCCACCAGCATTGTACCGGCGGGGGAAAAACCGGTGACCATTGATGATGGCGATGTAGTGCTCTTTCTCAACTACCGTGCTGATCGTGCCCGTCAGCTGACCAGTGCCTTCGTTGAAGAGACATTTGATGGTTTCAAGCGAAAGCGGATACCTGAATTGGGTGAGTTCGTCAGTCTCACACGTTATCACAAAAGGTTTGATATCCCGGTCGCCTTTCCACCGGAAAAGTTACGCAATGTCTTTGGTGAAACCATCTCCAAGCAGGGGCTGCGACAACTGCGTCTTGCAGAGACTGAGAAATATGCTCATGTGACCTTCTTTTTCAACGGTGGACGTGAGCGCCCATTCGAAGGAGAAGAGCGTATCCTGGTCCCTTCACCTCAGGTGGCCACCTATGATCTTAAGCCGGAGATGAGTGCTGAGGAGGTGACCGATCATCTTGTAGAGGCGATAGAGGGAGATAAGTACGATGTCATTATCTGTAATTTTGCCAACAGTGACATGGTAGGGCATACAGGAAAATTCGAGGCAGCAAAGCGTGCCATTGAAACCCTGGATCACTGTTTAGGTCGGGTGTTGAAGGCACTACACTTGACTGGTGGCGAGATGTTGGTGACCGCTGACCACGGCAATTCTGAGCAGATGGAGGATCATATCAACCATCAACCTCACACTGCCCATACTACCAACCCGGTTCCCCTGGTCTATGTAGGGCGAGATCGTGCGCAATTAGTGGAAGGCGGGGCGTTATGCGACATTTCTCCCACACTTTTAAAAATCATGGGACTGGAACAGCCTGATGAGATGCAGGGACATGCATTGATCCACTTTGCGGATGAGGCTTAATAGATGCGGCACTTGAGTGGCCGAATGGCCCTCTCTTTGGTATTGGCAGTAATCCTTCTTCCCCTTCCCTCTCTAGCCGAGCAGTCTGACCAGGCCGCCAGGGCCAAACTGGAACAGGTCAAAAACCGTATCCACTCCCTACAGGGCCAGCTGCGTTCCACCAAGGGAAAGCGGGAAGAGCATAGTCAGGCCCTACAGCAAACAGAAATGCAGATTGGTGCATTCGCGCGACGTATTCGGGCAACTGAACAGAGTCTGAAAAGGCAGAAACGCCGTTTGGCCGATCTTGAGGGTGAACGAGCCGATGCGCGCCTGAGCTTGGATCAACATCGCTCCTCCCTGGAGCGACAGATTCGTGCCGGTTATGCCATGGGGCGTCAGGAAAAGTTGAAAATACTGCTTAACCAACAAGACCCTGCCGTAGTCAGCCGGGTCATGGTGTATTATGATTACTTTAACTCGGCACGCGTCGATCAGATGGATGAGATAAAAGAGAGTCTGAAACAGCTTAAAATAATCGAAAGGGATATCGCCCAGGAGGAGCAACGATTGCAACAACTTCTGGCAAAAAATCACAAGCAGAAGCAACAGCTTGAAGCTGCCCAGTTGGGTCGAAAGGAGATTATTGCGAGCCTCAACAGTCGACTCAAGGATAAAGGTCAGGAGTTGGATACGCTAAAGTCGGATGAAAAGCAGCTCCGATCGCTCCTCTCCGACATCCAACAGGCGTTGTCTGATATCCCTCTCGACCCGGCAGCCCATGTCCCTTTTAATTCACGAAAGGGTAAGCTGCCTTGGCCATCACGAGGCAAGCTGATGGCCCGTTTTGGGTCTAATCGTGATGTCGGTAAACTGAAATGGGATGGGGTGCTGATTGCTGCACCGGAAGGACAGGAGGTTCGTGCAATTCATCATGGCAGGGTTGCTTTTGCTGATTGGTTACGCGGATTCGGACTACTGCTGATTATCGATCATGGTGATGGTTACATGAGTCTATATGGTCATAATCAGAGCCTGTTTAAAGAGACGGGAGAGTGGGTAGAGCCCGGTGAGGTCGTAGCGCAGGTAGGGAATAGCGGTGGCAGGGTCACCTCAGGTATCTACTTCGGTATCAGGCACAATGGGCAACCCAAAAACCCAACCCAGTGGTGTCAGCGCATCAAAGGTAGAATTATTGCTCACTGGGGGCGTCAAATAGGTGATAAGGAACTATCTTTTTACCCAGTCACTCACAGATCACTAGGCAACACATAGTGTATGGCCTTCAATAATTGTTATGCAGTCAGCCACTTGCTGGGTTGTTTGCACGTTAGCAGGAATAACTGATGATACAAGCCGTTAAACATATTTTTCAAACTGGTTTCAGCCTGACGTTGCTGATCAGCAGCCTGTCGCTGTTCGCATTTCAGGTACAAGCTAATGAGGAGGTAGAGTCCCTGCCTTTACAACAGCTTCGTACGTTTGCCGATATCTTCGGTCGTATTAAAGCAAACTATGTTGAACCAGTCGAAGACCAGGTACTGCTGGAGAATGCGATCCGTGGCATGGTATCCGGACTCGATCCCCATTCCAACTATTTGGATGCTAAGGATTACAAGGATTTACAGGTTGGGACCAAGGGCGAGTTTGGTGGTTTGGGGATTGAGGTAGGGCTTGAGGATGGTTTCGTAAAAGTGATCTCGCCGATCGATGATACCCCGGCACAGCGTGCTGGTGTTCGCAGTGGTGACCTGATTGTGCGCCTGGATGAGACGCCGGTCAAAGGGCTCAGCCTGAATGAAGCTGTTGCGCTGATGCGGGGTAAACCAGGCACTACCCTGGATCTGACTATCATTCGCAAAGGTGAAGAGAAGCCAATAAAGATTAGTGTGATCCGCGACATCATACGCGTGGCAAGCGTCAAGAGTCGTCTGTTGGACGAGCGATTTGCCTATCTGCGTATTTCGCAATTTCAGGCAAACACTACCAATGAGATGTTGAAGTCCCTGACACGACTCAAGAGTGAGGTGGATGGCAACCTGCAGGGGATGGTGCTGGATCTGCGTAACAACCCGGGTGGGGTGTTGAATGCCGCTGTCTCTGTCAGTGACGCCTTTTTGGAGTCAGGACTGATTGTCTATACAGAGGGTAGGGAGAGCGACTCTCAATTACGCTTCGAAGCCGCGCCGGATGATGTGCTCGACGGCGCTCCAATCGTCGTATTGGTCAATGAAGGTTCAGCCTCGGCCTCGGAACTTGTGGCCGGTGCGTTACAGGACCAAAATCGCGCTGTCATCATGGGTAGTCGCACATTCGGCAAGGGTTCAGTGCAGACAATAATCCCTATTACTGATTCGGCTGCTGTCAAACTCACAACGGCGAGGTACTACACACCCTCCGGGAACTCCATTCAGGCGGAGGGCATCAAGCCCGATATTGAGCTGGAAGATTTAACGGTTTCTAAGGTAGAGGAGAGTAAAGTCAAGCCCATCAAGGAATCTAATCTCTCTGGTCATCTGGAGAATGGGAATGGTAATGGGGCTACAGGCAGTACAGAAAAGAGCGAAGAGGGAAAGAGTGAGGCATCGTCCAGAAAGGACTATCAACTGGGTGAAGCACTCAATCTGCTCAAGGGGTTGGCCATCCTGCACAGTAAAAATGCGGCTGGCTGAGAAGGTAATTCGTTGTTAGTACAGGACACTACACTAGGTGTTTAAGTATGGGCTGATTGTTTGGTGGCTGACGGTTACTCTGATACCGGCCTTATCGATGGCGGAAGAGCAGAGTATGTCACAGCGGCCAAGTGTAAAAATTGCACTAATCATCGATGACCTGGGTAACCAGCAGATCGCCGGTGAGAGGGCCCTCGCCTTACCTGGTCCGGTAACCTATGCATTCCTGCCGCAAACCCCCTTCGCCTGGCAACAAGCCAGCAGGGCTCATCAGTTGAATAAAGAGGTCATGTTGCACCTGCCAATGGAGTCTGACAATGGCAATGCCCTTGGCCGTGGAGCCCTTACCCTGGCCATGTCGAAAGCACATTTTCTGCGTACACTGCAACGTAATATAGCTTCAATCCCCTATGTTTCCGGGGTAAATAATCATATGGGCAGCTTGTTGACAAGGGACCCTACCGCGATGCGCTGGCTGATGAGTGGATTGCGTGAGGCTGGGCTCTATTTTATCGATAGTAGAACAACCGTTGCCACGGTTGCTGAGCGTGTAGCAAGCTCAAATCTAATTGCCAGCTCCCGGCGCGATGTATTTCTTGACAATAACCCACTGGAATCGGAGGTGAGAAGTCAGTTGTACAAACTGCTAAACGCAGCCCGAATCCAGGGGCATGCAATAGGTATCGGGCACCCCTACCCTCAAACACTGGCTGTACTTCATGAGGAATTGCCTAAACTTAGAGAGCAGGGTATTGAACTGGTACCCGTTTCTCAACTCGTCAATTCCAGGAGACCACTATGGCACGCGTCCTCGTCCCCCTTGCACAAGGGTGTGAAGAACTCGAAGCTGTCACCATCACCGATCTACTGACCCGGGCCGGTATAGAGGTGGTTACCGCGGGCTTGGAAGCCGGGCCGGTCAAGGCCTCAAGAGGTATCACACTGGTACCTGATACCACACTCGATGCGGTCATGGAGGAGGATTTTGACATGCTTGTGCTACCTGGCGGCCTGCCGGGAGCAGACTATCTCGATGCCGATCTGCGTATTCACTCGCTACTGCAGCGACTCAATAAACAGGGAAAGTTCACAGCAGCAATTTGTGCTGCACCCAAGGTGCTGGCCAGTGCTGGGCTTCTGGATGGCCATCGGGCTACCTGTTACCCCGGTATTTTGGACAACATGGATCTGCCTCAGGTCGATGTTCAGCTTGAGCGGGTGATCAGTGATGACCGGGTGATCACCTCACGCAGCCCGGGTACGGCAATGGACTTTGCCTTGGAACTGATCGAAAAACTCAATGGGCGTGCAATAAGAGACCAGGTGGAGCAGGGTTTATCTCGCTGATCTAAACATTGTCTCCCATCGTTGCAATCATGTTTATCTTTCCTCGATAACAGCACTCACACTGGCGGCCGTTCAAGGGCCGTTTCGAGGTTAAACTTTCAGCGTCTTACGGTGGGGCAGGGCTCCACTCTACACCTCGAAATGGACCGTGGGGTGGGGCTACCCACGCCGTCTATAAGCGCGCCTTTTTTCAGAATGGGCGTTGATAAGTCTGATCTTGGGTTATTTTTTATCGTCGCTGACACACCAATGAGGCTTTGAGTCAGAAACTCGGCTAGAATGTCCCGTTTGCCTGTTCCGGCACTCACGCCTGTCAGACATGTGTTGTCAATCCTCAAAGCGTTTAGCCCCCAAGTCGTATGCTGAAAAAGAAAATACTGGTTACCCTCCTTGCCTCATCGCTGGTTGGTTGCACAAACTGGAATAGTAAAACCGAAGATCAGGATGTTGTTGCACTAAAGAGTGCCATACCTCCAGGACACTTAATACCCGGCCAAGCGTCAGAAGAACCGTTCAAGACCGGTTTGGATGTAATACCTATAGATCAGGTTGAAGATTCGAAGGTTATGGAGAAACCGGAGCTCTTTTATGGCACAGGAAAATTCATTGCTAGCCAAAAGGCCAAACCATCCGCGTCAACCGGGACGCCTGTCAAAGGAGAGATCACACTCAATTTTGAGCAGGCCGATCTTCGGGAAGTGATTCAAACCATCCTTGGGGAGCTTCTCAAAGAGAGCTACATACTTGATCCTGCGGTAAAGGGAACGGTCACCATTCAGACCGGTAAGCCATTGAGCCAAAATGATCTGCTGGCCACCTTGGAGACCCTGCTGCAGATGAATGGCGCCGCTATGGTGGAGGTGGATGGGGTCTATCGTATTCTACCTATCAATGCCGCGATTCAGGGTATCAAGACGCCTCAACTGGCTAATGCACGAGCTCCTCTACCCTCCGGGTATGCACTGCAGATTGTCCCCCTTGACTATTTAGCTGCCAGTGAAATGGCTGAGATATTAAAACCGTTAGCACCGAAGGGTGGCATCATCCGGGTAGATGCAGCCCGCAACCTACTTGTGCTTGCGGGCACTGGGCGGGAGATGGAAACCCTGTTGGATACAGTCGATCTGTTCGATGTGGATTGGATCAAGGGTTTATCGGTTGGTTTCTTTCCGCTGAAATATGCGAAGTCGTCGACGGTTATCAAAGAGTTGCAATCGATCATTGGCACAATAGACACAAACCCCCTGCAGGGGATGTTCCGGGTGGTGCCGATCGATGAAGTGAATGGGGTACTGGTTGTCACACCCCAGAAACGCTATCTGGATACCATCGCTGACTGGATTCCCCGCCTGGATCGTATCGATACCCAGGAAAGCGGTATCGCTCAGCGGCTGTTCGTCTATCGGGTACAAAATGGCGATGCGAGCGATTTAGCGGTACTGCTCCAGCAACTCTTCTCATCAACTGGGTCTGACACCTCAAGTCGTTCAGCCAAGGTTGCACCAGGCAGAAAAGCTGTGACCCAAAGCACAACAGAAGAGAGAGGTAGTGAGTCAACCCCATCTCCGAGTGCTGCGCGGTTGAATATACCCGGCACAGGGGGAGAGTCGGAACAGAGCGAGGTTCGTGTCGTTGCGGATGACGCCCACAACTCTTTGGTCATCACAGCAACACCGGCGCAGTACAGCAATATGCTGGAGGCATTGAAAAAACTGGATGTGCGGCAGCTGCAGGTAATGGTGGAAGCCACGATAATCGAGGTTGCACTCCAGGATGAGCTGAGATACGGGCTCCAGTGGTTGTTCAATTCGCGCGTGGGCAATGGTTATTCCGGTACCGGCTCGTTGGATAGCGATAAGGTTGCAGGACTGGCTGGTGTGATACCGGGGTTTAACTTTTCAGTCATCCGTTCTACCAGTGATGTCAGGGCTGTGCTCAGTGCTCTGGCGGAGGAATCGCTGATCAGAGTCCTCTCCTCGCCTTCTGTGATGGTGCTCGATAATGAATCAGCATTCATACAAGTGGGTGATCAGGTGCCGGTGGTTACCGGGCAACAGCAGTCGACAGCGAGTGAAAACGCAGCCATCATCAACACCATCAGTTATAAAGATACCGGTGTGATGCTTGAAGTGACACCCAGGGTCAATCCTGGGGGTCTGGTGACCATGGAAGTCACCCAGGAGGTGAGTGATGTCTCAACGGTGGCGGCATCATCGGTCGATTCTCCCACCATTTCGACACGAAAAATCAATAGCACCGTTGCGGTTCAGAATGGTGAGGCATTGATTCTGGGTGGGTTGATAACCGATAGAGATGATAATGGCAGCACCGGGCTTCCTTATCTCAACAAACTGCCTGTTATCGGCTGGCTGTTTGGTCAGGAATCTAAATTCAGTAAGCGAACCGAGCTGGTTGTGGTGCTGGTCCCTCGCGTGGTGTCAAACTCCAGTGAGAACAGTCAGGTGGTTGAATCCTTTCGTAAGAAGTTGGAAGGGCTGAAAGGGTCGTTTTAATCTAGTGCACCTATGTGGCTTTTTAAAATAGTTACACACTGTTTGATGAAGTCTCCTGCGTAGGGCGCGGTCCTGCCGCACCCTACGCTTATAAATAATCCCAGCACGTAGAGGAATGCATAGGTTACAAAGACGCTGTTAATTCATCTCTCTACGGCCTTGCAGTTCTGCATAAACATTGCGCTATTAAAGGGATACTCTGGGTGCGTTGGCCATATAGGTTCTACAATATTTCATCGGTTTATTCAGCTTCTGTCCAGCCGCCGATAACCGATCGCCTCACTGATATGGCGGGTATCGATATTCGGATTTGCCTCCAGATCAGCGATGGTACGTGCCACCTTGAGAATACGATGATATGCCCTCATGGATAGGCCGAGCCGTTCTATTGCGCGATGCAACAGCTCATTGCCGGCTTTACAGGGTTTCGCGTGCTGCTCGATTTCCAGTCCTTGCAGGACCTGGTTGGTTTTTCCCTGTCGCGCCAACTGGTATTCCCGGGCTAAGACGACCCGCTTGCGTATCGCTTCGCTCGGTTCCTCTTTGCTCAGGTTGTTGTGCTGACCTATCTGTAGGGGTTGCCTGGGTACCTCGACATGCATATCGATACGATCCAGCAAGGGGCCGGAGATGCGACTTCGGTAGCGGGCGATTTTATCGAGGCTGCAGTGACAGCGATCACTGCCATCTCCAAGGTGGCCGCAGGGACAGGGGTTCATCGCAGCGATGAGTTGAAAACGGGCAGGATAGTCGGCTTGTCGATTGGCCCTGGAGATTGTAATGTGGCCATTTTCCAGGGGTTCCCGTAGTACTTCCAGGACACGCCGTTCGAACTCCGGAAGTTCATCCAGGAAAAGCACGCCTTGATGAGCCAAAGAGATTTCACCCGGTTTGGGGTTGCTGCCACCACCCACTAATGCAACTGCTGAAGCTGTGTGGTGTGGGGCTCGAAAGGGTCTTTGGCGCCAGTGCATAGGTTGGAATGCCTTGTGGTTTGCGACTGAGTTGATGGCTGCACTCTCCAGCGCTTCCTCCTCACTCATTGGGGGGAGGATGCTTGGCAGACGGGAGGCCAGCATTGATTTACCGGTGCCTGGTGGTCCGATATAGAGTAGCGAGTGAGCCCCGGCGGCACTGATCTCCAAGGCGCGTCGTGCCTGGTTTTGTCCATACACGTCTGCCATATCGAGGTAGTTTATCCTATCATCTGCTGGGATCAGATTATTCTTATACAAGGGCAAGGCATTGATGCTGTTCAGATGTGAACAGACCTCCAGAATGTGATTTGCAGGGTAGCAATCGAGCCCACTGACCAGTGCAGCTTCTGCAACATTCTGCTCAGGAAGTATCAAGGACCTACCTGCATCCCGGGCTGTCAACGCTGCAGGCAGTATGCCGTTTACCGGGCGTAATTCCCCTGAGAGTGCCAGTTCACCGGCAAACTCGTAGTAACTCAAAGGCTCTTTGGCAAGCTGGTTCGAGGCGGCCAGGATACCAAGAGCAATAGGCAGATCGAACCTGCCACCCTCTTTCGGCAGATCGGCGGGTGCCAGGTTGATGGTGATGCGGCGTGCCGGAAACTCAAACTGACTGTTTATCAGTGCACCCCTGACCCGGTCCTTACTTTCACGTACCGCCATCTCTGGCAGCCCAACGATGGAGAGGCCGGGGAGGCCATTGGATAGGTGAACTTCGACGGTGACCAGTGGGGCCTGGATCCCCTCCTGGGCTCTGGAATAGAGAATAGCGAGTGACATGCATTCCTTCCTTGGAAAAATGGCAGTAGTGTATGAAGGGGCTGCTGGTTAGTTGTTGATTTCCTCCAGCGCCTTAACTTGCGCCTCAAGGCGACTTAATTTTTCTCGTGTTCGGGCTAGTACCGCACTCTGCACTTCGAACTCCTCACGGGTGACCAAATCGAGCTTAGCCAGACCGGACTCCAGGCTGGCGCGCATGTTTTTCATGACATCGGCCTGTAGTGCCTGGATGCCGCTGGGGAGACTTGATGAGAGTCGGGAAGCCAGTTCATCTATCAGTTTGGGATCTATCATGTGGCAGACAATAGCCAGTGAGGAACCCATTGTCCAGAGTCAGCGCTTTTCGAGCGGTTAATTATGTCGCCACCCAGGCATACTGGAATCACATACTGCAAAAAAAAAGAACTCACATAGTCCTCAAAGTGATTACAGATTTCAGTCTGTTCGCTTTGTATGCAGTGCATTTCTCAGCATGCTGTGAATGACTGGATTTATTTCGAAATCAACGATACCTCGATACCCCGTAATCCATCACTCTTCTCGATAATGCCATTTATACACGCTTGCACCAAAGCGGTGCGCTCAAGTGGTGCGTACCCCTGTGTTTTGTTCGCAAACCATGCACGGGAGTATCAGGGAAGCCGCTATTGACTCCAATATATTGGGTGCATTTCTAGATTAAACATAAGGTTAGGTAAGTTGGCACGAAGGCTGAATAAGCACCAGTACCTTCGGCTCAATTGTGTGTGAGCAGAAACAAAAATTTAACAGTAATTATTTTTATTGAGAGGAAGTAAAACCATGAAGATGAACCCTATTGCTCTGGCCTGTGGTGTCGCAATGCTCGGGCTATCGTCAGTTGCTGCGGCGGAAGTCAGTACCAACATCGGTGTCACCAGCAACTATATCTGGCGTGGCCTGAGCCAGTCAGGCAACAGCACCTCATTTTCAGGTGGATTTGATTGGTCTGGTGAGTCAGGGCTCTATGCGGGTACCTGGCTTGCTGAGGCATGGGATGACTTTGAGCTGGATCTATATGGCGGCTATGCCGGCGAGGTCGGTGGTTTTGGCTATGACGCGGGCTTGATCTACTACGTCTATTCAAGTGATGCCGATTCCAACTTTGCTGAGCTCTATGTGAACGGCAGTTGGCAGTTCCTTACTGCCGGTCTTGCCTACACCCTATCCGCAGAAGACGCGGTAGAGGCCGTTGAAGAGGACCTCTACTACTATCTCGGTGCAAGTTTCGATCTTCCGCAGGACTTTTCGATTGGCCTGACTGTTGGCTTCGCCGAGCCCGATGGTGATGACGACGATGACGCAGAAGACTATACGCATTATCAACTCGACCTGACTAAAGCCACTGGTGATTTCGGTGATGTGACACTGAGTCTCTCAGATACTGATCTGGATGGCACAGATGCAGCTGGCGAGGATGCGGATATGCGCTTCTTCATCTCCTGGAACAAAAGTTTCTGATCCGGGTTGGCATGATATAACCAAGTTGATACACAGCCCACCCGTCTGGTGGGTTGGTCAAGGAGTCATCATATGAAAATGGTTTCAGCAATCATTAAGCCCTTCAAGCTTGATGATGTCCGTGAAGCTTTGTCAGAAGTGGGTGTGGCGGGTATCACCGTCACTGAAGTCAAGGGTTTTGGACGTCAAAAGGGTCACACTGAACTCTACCGTGGTGCGGAGTATGTGGTCGATTTTCTTCCCAAAATCAAAGTCGAGATTGCAGTAGACGAAGATATTGTCGATCAGGTGGTGGAAGCGATCTCCAATGCAGCCAAGACGGGCAAGATCGGCGACGGCAAAATTTTTGTCACAACCGTTGAACAGGTCGTTCGTGTGCGTACCGGCGAAACCGGTCCCGAAGCGCTGTAACTCACTAGCAACTTTTTATTGGAGAGTGTCGTGGAAGCGATAACACAACTTAGCTACGCACTGGATACCTTCTACTTTCTGGTATCCGGCGCACTCGTGATGTGGATGGCAGCTGGTTTCGCCATGCTTGAAGCCGGCTTGGTCCGAGCAAAGAATACCGCCGAAATCCTTACCAAAAACGTCGCCTTATTTGCCATCGCTTGTATCATGTACATGCTGATGGGTTACAACATCATGTATGCAGGTGATGGCAATGGTTATATACCCGCGCTGGACCTGAGCTTCATGTTCGGTGGCGATAACACTGTCGAGGATGTACTGGCCAGCAAGGGGGAAGTCTACTATTCAGGGATGTCCGATTTCTTCTTTCAGGTGGTATTTGTCGCAACTGCCATGTCAATCGTCTCAGGCGCAGTGGCAGAACGTATGAAGCTGTGGGCCTTTTTGTTATTTGCTGTGGTAATGACCGGCGTCATCTATCCCCTGCAGGGTTATTGGAAATGGGGTGGTGGTTTTCTGGATGCGGCTGGTTTTAGTGACTTTGCCGGTTCCGGTGTGGTGCATCTCTGTGGCGCCTCTGCAGCACTTGCCGGTGTCATTCTTTTAGGTGCGAGAAAAGGCAAATACACCGCTGCGGGACATGTTAACGCTATACCTGGTGCCAATATGCCACTTGCTACCTTGGGTACGTTTATCCTCTGGTTAGGATGGTTTGGATTCAATGGTGGGTCAGAACTTGTACTCTCTAATATTGAAGAGGCGAATGCCGTCGCTGCCGTATTCGTGAATACCAATGCCGCTGCTGCCGGTGGTGTAGTGGCAGCATTGCTGACTGCCCGCGCCCTGTTTGGCAAGGCTGATCTGACAATGACCCTTAATGGTGCCCTGGCTGGCCTGGTTGCTATTACTGCAGAGCCACTTACGCCAACTCCCCTATGGGCGACGTTGGTTGGTGCAATCGGCGGTATTCTGGTGGTGTTTTCAATCATCACCATGGATAAGCTGAAAATAGACGATCCAGTAGGTGCAATCTCTGTCCACGGTGTGGTTGGTATGTGGGGTCTTATCGCTGTACCCTTCTCCAACACAGAAGCCAATTTCGGTGCTCAGCTGTTGGGTCTTGGGGTCATCTTCGCCTGGACCTTTGCCGCCAGTTTTCTGGTCTGGTTTGTACTGAAAACCGTAATGGGTATACGTGTCAGTGCCGAGGAAGAGTATGAAGGTGTCGATCTGGGTGAGTGTGGCTTGGAAGCCTACCCAGAATTTACAGGTAGCCGAGGTTCTGGTTTGTAGTGTTTTCTGAATGATCCTTCCTTTAAGGGCGCTCCGGCGCCCTTTTTTTGTCCTTATACGGAAATGCTTTAGACTGAGTAATGGTATATCTTAGTTATATTGGTGATATGTATGGAAAGCAGCACCCTGTCAATGGCGCAAAAACCGGTAACATTTACTTTTTTTACTCTGTTTCTTTTTTTCGTGCTGTTGTTTGAAACCTGTCAACTCGAAGCGGGCGTTTATAAATGGACTGATGAAAAGGGTCGTGTTCAGTTCAGTGACCGACCTGTTACCGGGAAGTCCACCGAGGTAAAGATCAAAGATCATAGCCCATCACCGGTGCAGAATGAAGAGGACCGGAAGCTAAAGACGAGACGGATGCTGGATGTTTACAAAGAGGATCGAGCCGCAAAAAAAGAGGCCAGTCAGAAGCAGAAAGAAAAGAAAAAAAAGCGCAAGCAGAACTGTGTGCGTGCAAAGGACCAATATGCATCACATAGTCGTGCCTCAGGGATCTATGATTTTGGAAAGGATGGCGATCGTCGCTACTTGAGCGATGAAGAGCGAAATCGCCATATGAAGAAGTTAAAGGCCGAGATTGCTCGCTGGTGTAAATGATCAGGACGATCCCAGTGCAAGTGCCTGCTTGCTGAGGTTTGACATATATTATGAATTTGACCTGACGGACACCATCTAAGAAATAGGTAACTGTCAGATCAAGTCTGAATTATTACAGATTACTGTGTTAACACCGAGCGACTTTGTCGTACTTTAACTACCAAGCGATTTTGTCGCAATTAATTACCGAGGGAAATTGACGGATCTATTTAATTAGTGATTTTCTGAGCTTTTTTGAGGTTCAGGGGGTTGCAAAGGATGATTAAAATGGATTCCAAAGCTCAACTCACGGTTGATATTGTTGCTAAGGTGGCTGAAGGCAAAATTGATATTGTTAATGCGGCTAAATTGCTCGATAAGTCCCGTAGAACCATCGAACGTTACCTAAAAAAATATCGTAAGATCGGTATTCAGTTTATTGGGTCTATCCGGGTTTCGCAAAGAAATTAAGGTATTGATCGGCCACAGATTCTTCTCTATTTTTGATGTTGAAAAGGCATCAAAAAA
>JAIVEQ010000009.1 GCA_023838465.1 Candidatus Thiodiazotropha sp. | reverse complement strand
ATTTCGTACACTGTAAATGCCTACAAGGCTATACTATGCTGCACATAATTGAATATTATGTCGTTGCGAAATCCGGATATAGCCAAAAAAGTGGGTCAGCCTTCCCATCTTATCTCGTATGATGTGTGTATTATCCTGTATCCATTTAGTGCGGTTATGTTGATCAATAATTTTGTACAATGAGCGTTTGAAGCTTTCAACACGATCAACATCCGCCTGATTGGTTTCTTGTGAGTATTGTGATAAATACTCCGGGTCGATGATATTGGAGAATGTCAGTTCACCATTCGTAAATCGACTGGCTTCATAACCTAATAGGTCTTGTACATTGGAGGATATGAATTCAACTGGCCAACCAAGCTCATTTCTCAGTTTGGCGATTATGCCTGGTCCATTGAGAAATAGGTCATGTTCATATGAAATCTGCTGGTTAAGAGATTGGATTTGAAGTTCATTTACAGAGCGTTTCAACCTGTTCCATAGGGCTATCCCAAGAATAATTACGAGAAAAGATAAGCTGAATAGTATGACGGGTAGGATTTGTGATAATTTTTGCCATAATTTCGCTTGGACCAACTGACTTGGAATGTGCAGAAGTATCCTCAGGCAGCTTGAGCAGTACTGCTTTAATTCTTCACCAGATGGGTGAACGAAATCGAAAGTGTAAAGACCTTTATTGTTGAGTACCTGGCCAATGTTTTTATCCTGAACTGTCTGCCATGCTTCAGCGTGTTTGACATTAATGCCCTCCTGGGCACTGTCAGGAAACATGAATCCCCAATCTTGAGCGCTTTCCGGGCTCAATAAAGTATAGCCCTGCCAGTTGAGCAGGATGGCATGCCCTGGATAGCCAGCTGAAACTCTACGGAAGTCATCGAGTAAATTTCTTGCCAGGTAATTTAGTATGACAATACCAAATATTTTACCATCGGATGAGCTGACCGAAGATGCAAAGCGAATAGTAGGTTTTAGAGGTAGCTCAATTATTTTATTTTCAATATTCAAGTCTAGGGGTGAACTATAGATTGTGCCAGGTGGTTTGCCAATGGATTCAGTAAAGTAATAACGATATTTTTTCGATTGTAATTTATCGCGGCTCACCGATTCAGGATTGGCCATATTGAAGTTGATACGGATTAGTTCTAAGCCATCATTATCAAGAAATCGCAATTGATCGTATCGATTTCTTTGTAGTGCCAGTGATTTCCAGGATGCCTGTAAATTTTGCAATGGTTGTTGTTTTTTTTTTGCGCTGTAGAAAATAGCGCATGCAGTTCCCTTTGCTCTGTAAGAAATCTCAGGTCAGAGTGAATCTCGATAAAGGCAAGACTTAGTCTTTTGGTTAATTGATTGATGAGATTATTAGATTCAAGTTTGAACTCATCGACAACGCTATTCAGTGTTTGCTGATATATGACCCAGTAGAGCAGACCACCGAATGTAGCCGTAATTAACACAAGCAGCAGGTAATATCGGATAAACCTACCGGTATTCATGATGCAGGATGGGTTGGTTCTGTAATTTTGGAACGGGATACATGATGAAAAACAACTACAGCACCCGTGATTATCTCTCCCTCCTCGATTGGTGTGCTGATGAAGTTGACTTTTAGTGCCGTTCCATTCTTATGCCATATGGTTTCCTGTTTCCCGTGATGGACCTTGCCATGCTCTAAAACATCCGTGATAGGGCACTCGGATTCAGGGAACTCGCTGCCATCCAATCGACTATGGTTCCAGAGTTGATGACTGTTCTTATTCAACATTTCCTCAATGGTATAACCTAACATTTCCGCTGCTGCCGGATTGACAAAAGTATGGTTGGCATGGTTGTCGAGTCCGATAATGCCATCGCCGGCAATATTCAAAATTAACTCTTTTTGATGTTGAGCTTGTAGCGTTTTCTCCTCAAGTTTCTTGTATTCATCAATGTCATCAATAACTGCGACCAGATATTTATCCCGTTCCACTTTATTTGGTTTTTGAGAGAGTGATAGCTGAATCCATTTGAGAGTTCCGTTTGCGCAGAGTAACCGTAGCTGAATTGAGACGCTACTCTTCTCTCTGCTGCGTATTTCATCGAAAGCGCTGATACACAAGGGAATGTCATCGCTGAATAACAGGTCCTTGAGGTTGATCTCCTTGATTTGTTGTTGAGTTAAGGCTGCAATCTCACACAATTTATTATTCACTCTCAGGATTGTGCCCGTCAGCGTTATATGGGCGAGTCCAACAGCTGCCTGATCGAATGTGGCAGCCTGAGCCTACATACTCTCCTCAAGATCCATTTTGTGCTCTGATAGAGAACGGTTGAGTCGTACCACCCTGAAAATGAGGAAAACGAAGAATAACAGAGCCAGTGATATGATTAAGTACCAATGCCAAATATTTGCAACTGAGTCAAGGAGCCTGGTATGTAGGTTTTTCTCGTAGGGTGGTAACTCCAACAGATTTAACAGATCATGAACTGTTTGATAATTCTCTGGGATTGTCCAGCCATGAATGCGGGCATCTTGAGCAGCTTTATGGTCTGCCGGTAACTTGAGTAGTGCAATCGCAACATCCCTTGCAATGGTCCGTGGTGTATTTGTCAGTTGAGCAAATGGCCACTCCGGATAGAGTGGGGTACTGACGGCATAAGGGAAATGGCCATATATCTTGGGTGATATGATGCGAAGGTCATACTGATTCAGTTTGCCTTCCTGAGCCATTCGCTCCAGGGTGTCGGTTCTCACAATGCCGATCTCGGCTTCTCGCCTCAAAACTGCATTGACAACAACATCATGGGTGTTCAGAAACAGCAAGGAGGCGAGGCTCCATTCATCAACTCCTGATGTTCGCAATTCTCTAAGTGCCATGATCCATCCACCCAGCGATGTTTGGTGGACAGCTGCTACACGCTGGTTTTTGAGATCTGACAGATGGCGAAGGTTATTATGATCCTTTAGGGTGAAGATCACGCTGCCAAATTCAGATACATGGCTATCGATTGATAGTTTATTGACCAAGGTCAGGACACGTCTGATACCGTATTTGACCGAGAGATCGACATAGATTCCAGGGTTGACAATAATGAAATCAACCATCTGGTTTTTTACGATAACCTGGATGTCATCGAAGGCCATTGGGACAATGCTGAATTGGTATGCGGGTAGGGATTCGTTCAGATACCCTGCAGTAGCTTTCCACCGCTCCATGCTTTTCTCGTAACCCCGCTTTGCCAACACACCGATACGTACATCTGTTGAGCTGGCCCATACCCACGAAGCGGTAAGCCACAAGCAAAGCACGGCAAAAAACGACCTGATTGTTATCCGGATTAGATATTTCAATGGACTAAGTACATTGCTGCCTGTGTTTTTATTTTCCATGCTTAGTGCCTTTCCTGGCCTGTCATAGCAGAATTCCTTGCGCAGACACTACTAATAAATCGGTCAATACTTGCATTGCTTTAACCCTGACTATTTCTCACGGTAACGATGTAATATTTACTGAGTGCCGGGCTCTAGGAGAATCCGGATCAGCTTGCCTGGCTCGTAGCTGATACTGCCCTTAAGTGTTTCAAGGTCCCGGCTCAGTCGGTTTATCGGGCTACTGAACTGTTGAACTGTGCGTGGGATCTTTAACAGCCCAATCAGGGTTTCAGCCTGTTGCTCAGTGACATTGCCAATGGCAACGGCTATACCACCAGGCTCGATCCTGATTGGGGTGGACCAGAGCCTAACGATCAATCGGGACTGCTCCGACAGATGTTTAACCATAACCGTCTGCTCATGGTGTGCGTCATGTACCTGGGGTAATACAGGCAGTGATTGAAGCGGTGTGCTGGGCGATAGCAGAAGCAGCAAGTTATCCCATCCAAGCATCTCCGCTTTCTCCCAGCCTCGCTGTTCTAGCAGACTGACCAGCTGCTGCTGATCACCGGCCAGTTGAATATTTAAGGGATGATTCTCATCCCCCAGGGTATCGTGGCGGTAGTGTGGGAAATCGATCTGCCTCTCCTGCCAGGTCTGGAAAGAGACAACCTGCCTCTCCTGCATAGGCTGAAAGATCGTTGTTCGCTCAATCATATGAATCCAGTTGTAACTTACGCATAGCAACAGCAGCAGCAGGGCGGAGCCTATCAGGGTGGTTGTGTGCGACTCCGCCTCTACGTGTCGGTAGTAAGCAATACCAAGCAGGGCAATCCAGGCGATACCGAGAGAAACACTCCCCAGAATGTCGGTGAACCAGTGGACGCCTAAATAGAGACGTGAAAGCGTCACTCCGCCGACTAGCAGGGCGGCAATGCTGTAGGGAAGCCAACGCCATTCTTTGATCAAGGTACGGGCTATCATGATTGATAAGAATCCGTAGAGTGTGATGCTGCGCATGACATGGGCGCTGGGAAAAGACCAGGGCCCCAGAGATTCCGGTGCATTGATAGGTCGTGGAATACGCAGGCTGTATTTAAGCAGCAAAGGTGTAATCAGGCCAAAGGCTACTGCTGCCAGCAGGTAGTAGAGGGCGCGTCTATGTCCCTGCAGAAGCAGTAGTGAGGCTATACCGAATCCCACTACAAATATTGTTGAAAGGTCTCCAAGATTGGTGAACATCACCATCAACTGGTCGCCCCAGGGTGTACGTAAACTCTGCAAGGCTTTGTATACAAGCATATCCATTTCGCTTGTCAGGGAGCCATCCATGACAATGCCGGTCAGTAGGACAAAGAGTGAGGTAGTAATTAGCAGCAGAGTGGCAAGGAAGGCCAGTCCCCGAGCCTCAGGATGGTTTGGATCGGCGAGTGAGCGGGATATCGACCTGAACCCGCGATGCAGTTGACCCCATTCAAAGCCATGTTGAACCAAATTTGTGGCATGGGGTTGTATCAAACGGAACAGACCACGAACCAGAATAAACAATACCCAGGCAAGGAAGAGCAGTAGCAGCATTAAAGCGACAAGTCTGAAGGCAACCTCTGATGCCAGTTCCAGGGAGGCACCAAACACGATACCGGGTAGCAGATAAGCGGGGGCCCACACCAACGCAGAAGCGACGTTAGCGATTAGGAATCGCAGTGGTGACATGCCCAGCATACCGGCCACCAGGGGGATGATAGCCCGCACCGGCCCGAAAAAACGGCCAATAGCCACACTTTTCCCGCCGTATCGCTCAAAAAAGGCAATACCTCGATTCAGGGTTGCCGGGTAGCGACTGAAGGGCCAAAAGTCTTTTAACTTCTCCTGAAAATGACAGCCAAGCCAGAAACTTAAACCATCCCCTGCCACAGCCCCTGTAACGGACCACCAAAATACAGGCCAGAAGTTGAGCGTCCCGGTGGCGATCAATGCGCCAAAGCCGAACATCATCACCACGCCAGGTATCAGTAAGCCGAACAAGGCTACCGATTCAGAAAAGGCGACTATAAAAACTGCTATGCCAGCCCAAAAGGGGTTTTCGCCAATCCATGCCAGCAAAGGTGTAAAGAACTCACCCATCAGTAGTGGCTCGGACACGCAATTGATCGGCCATCGTGAGCAGTAGACCGAATCCTATATGCATACTCAACTCAGAGTTTTGAACGACTCACCAGCTGCTTGGATGGTAGCCTCAATATCCTCTTCACTGTGGGCATCAGATACAAAGCCAGCCTCGAAAGCGGATGGCGCCAGGTAGATACCACGCTCTAACATAGCATGATAAAAGCGCTTGAAACGCATCTGGTCACATGTAGTCGCCGCGTCATAATCGTTAATTTGCGAGGCATTGCTGAAGAACAGACCAAACATCCCTCCAACATGATTTTCAGCTAACGGAATGCCAGCTGATTTTGCCTCCTGGATGATGCCATCGACTAGTTTTTCGACCTTTTGCGATAATCTTTCGTAGAAGCCTGGCTGTGAGATCAATTCAAGGGTCTTCAGCCCGGCAGACATTGCCACAGGGTTGCCTGAAAGGGTTCCTGCCTGATAGACAGGCCCCAGTGGGGCTATCTTTTGCATGATATCAAGCCGACCACCAAAGGCCCCTACAGGCATACCGCCACCGATGACTTTACCCAGGGTAGTCAGATCGGGAGCGATACCGTAGTGAGCCTGGGCTCCTCCCAAGGCGACGCGGAAGCCGGTCATTACCTCATCAAAGATCAATATCGCTCCCTGCTGATTGCAGACCTCTCGCAGGGTCTCTAGAAAACCGGGCCGTGGTGGGATGCAGTTCATATTTCCTGCGACAGGTTCCACAATAATGCAGGCGATCTGGTCACCCATTTGAGCGAATGTGTCCCGTACCTGCTGACTGTCGTTATAACTCAAGGTTATTGTGTGCTCAGCCAGGCTGGCAGGCACACCAGGGGAGGAGGGTTCACCCAGGGTCAGCATGCCGGAGCCGGCCTTGACCAGCAAGGAGTCGGAGTGACCATGATAGCAGCCTTCAAATTTGACGATCTTATCTCGTCCGGTAAAGCCACGCGCCAGGCGGATTGCAGACATGGTGGCCTCAGTACCGGAGCTGACCATGCGCACCATTTCTATACTGGGAACCAATTCGCACACCTTGTCTGCCATCTGTGTTTCCAGCTCAGTAGGGGCGCCAAAGCTGAGTCCCTTATTGATGATCGATGCCACTGCATCGATGACTTCATGATGGGCATGACCGAGGATCATGGGTCCCCAGGAGCCCACATAGTCGATATACCGCTTACCATCCGGATCGTAGATATAGGGGCCAGCCGCACAGTCGATAAAGACCGGATCGCCCCCTACCCCATGGAAGGCCCTGACAGGTGAGTTCACACCTCCCGGTATGTGTTGCTGCGCATGGGCAAAGAGTGTATGGGAACGGCTCATAGTATTTTCTCCTCCGGCTCGAAAAGTCTGCATAGTCTACGGCTGGCAGCTTGGATGTCTGATTGTCCGAAAATCCCGTGGATGACGGCCAGCATGTCGGCGCCTGCAGCAATTAATGGGGCGCCATTCTCCGGCGTTATTCCACCGATGGCAACCAGTGGCAGTTCAAGTTCTTTATTGGCATCCGTTAACAGTTCAAGGTCTGCCTGTACGGCCTCAGGCTTTATAGTCGATGCAAAAAAGCGGCCAAAGGCGATGTAGTCGGCACCTGTTGCAGCGGCCTGGCGAGCCAGTTCGAGTCGGTTGTAGCAGGAGATACCAATGATTGCCTTCTCTCCTAGCTCATCTCTTGCAATGGCCATACTGGGGTCATCTTTTCCCAGGTGGACACCATCGGCCCCTGACTGTCTTGCCAATTTGACATCGTCATTGACGATCAATAGGGCGTTGTACTCTCTACAGAGTTGCAGCAAAGCAGATACATCAGACAGACGTTTTGGATGGTCTCCCTTTTTGTCACGATATTGGATGATCCGGGCTCCGCCAAGCAGTGCTTCCCTCACCTGATTTTGCAGGTTTTCTGAAGGGCAGAGCAGGCTGTCGGTAATAGCATACAGGCCATGCAGGCTCGATTTGTCATGAGTGGTCATGATGGTGTTGACGTGGATTTCTGAAAAGACGTTCTGGAATGGATTGGCATTTACCTGTTCTAAAGCTGCGTTGTAAGGATAACCAGCTGTACTCAAGGCCATGGCGTACTGCCTTTTCCAGCGTCTCTCCAACGGCCATTCTGGCAGCAATGGCAGCCGACAGGGTACAGCCGGAACCGTGGAATTCGCCACTTAACCGTTGCCAGGTCGAGCTGATCGGTGCTGTGTCAGGTTGGTAGAGTCGGTGGGTAACCTTGTCAGATCCGGTCAGCTCGTGGGTACCTGTTATCAGAACGGCCTTTGGACCAAGACCAAGCAGAATTTCACCATCATCATCGATAGTGGTCGACTTATTGGACTCGGTCAGTCTTTTCGCCTCCAGCGTATTTGGCGTTATCAGCTGGCATAAAGGGAGTAGCTCTTGGCGGATATAGTTTAATAGCACTTCATCAGCCAAATCACTGCCACCGCCTGCTGCCAGTACCGGATCAAAGATGACAGGGATTTCCGGGTTATCCCTAAGTAGCCCGACCACTGCTTCTGTCACGGACAGACTACCAAGAAGACCTATCTTGAAGCTTGAGATTTGACAGTCATTGAGAATCGCCACTGCCTGATCGGTTAGGTTGGCAGCAGGTAGCGGGATCAGCTGACTGACATTGCAGCTGTCCTGTACCGTCAAGCAGGAGAGTGCACTGGTTGCATGACAACCGTTAGCCCCAATCGACTCGATATCTGCCTGAATACCGGCTCCACCGCTTGGGTCGTGTCCACCGATGGCCAGTACCACGGGTAGTCTGGGTAATTTTTTTTGCATCGTGGAATTGTATCCCTTTTTTTAACCTGAATCCGTCGATTCATAAGGGTGCATAGCGCAAGTGCATGGTTTCCTGGAAATCATAAAATGTCCGCAAAACCGGAAAGTACAGCTAAATTTGATTGATTCCACTGGGAAACCAATGTGTTACGCGACATATCCATACAATACCCAGGTGGTTTTGTATGAATAGCGAGGAGATTCTGATTGTTTGTTGCACGATAAGGGGGGGGTGAAGAGCGGTAAAATACCTATATCCTATTGCAGCGCTGATCTGGGGGGATATATTTTTTCAATTGAACTGACAGGATGGATTAAGGGTTTTTCCTAGGATTGAGCGCCATCACTGCTAGACTCAGAGATGTGTAAGTAGAGTGAAATCGAGTGTGATCAGGTGGCAGTCGTTTGCAGGATAGTCGCAGGTGTGACTTCAAACAATGCAGGCATAACACGAAAAAATGACTGTGAGGGAATGTGATATGAGTCCAAAAATAGAAGATCTTGAGGCCCTGGCGCGAAACTATTGCGAACTGGTGGAGAGTCTGCAGGAGGGTAATACGCAGTGGTTGCAAGAGGTCGCCGGTCTGCTGCCGCGTCTGCATGCCGCCGTATCTGCTCTGAATTTGCCGACACCTCGAAATACCCACTATACAGCAGCCGATCTGGACGCCCGGTTTGAACTCTACACCTACCTCAGGCAGCTATTGGGAGACAGGGACGGGTATTGGATGGAGTTCGATATGGCAGGTGACGGTCAGAGCATGAGCGGCAGTCTGGCTGATGATTTAACTGACATCTACTGTGAGCTTAAAAATGGATTAAAAATGCTGGATGGTCAGCCGGAACAGGCTGTTGAGGGTTGGCACAAAGGTTTTCATCTCCACTGGGGGCAACACCTGCTGGATGCGGAGCGCCACCTCTACGATTTAAATGCCCGGAATCAACTGGCCATCTGAATACAGGGATTAGCTGTCAGTCTACCCGTCATAGTCCGGTCAATCAGTGCATTTCATTGATCTAAGCAGATGTATTGATGTCGTGGATTTGAAAAATTGTCTATTTTTGGTAGATGGCTGATGAGCCTCATACCCCGTAAAAAACCAACGTATTTTCTATGTTAATTGGCATCCTGATGCAATTTCTTGCTACTATTGGGGCCATACAGGCACAACAGTATTTAGGAGATCCGGCATGAGTTTGATTGCCCTTAGTGAAAGTGATTTAACCCTGACCAGCAATGCTCAAAGCAAAATGGGCGAGTTGTTTCAGCAGGTCGAGAGTAATATCGAGGGTGTGCGCGTTTTTGCTACTCCCGGTGGTTGTAGCGGTATCAGCTTCGGCATGACCTTCAGTGATGCAGTCAACGAGAATGATGGTGTACTCCAGTGTGAAGGTTTCAAGGTGATCGTCGATGACGGCACCATGCAATATTTGCGTGGTGTGGAGATCGACTTTGTTGATCAAGGCGATGGTAATGCCAGCTTTGTCTTCAACAATCTTCAACCGGTGGATGGAGGAGGCTGTGGAACTTGTGGTTCTTCTTCCGGTGGCGGCTGCGGCTAGGCTGTAATTATGAATTGTGAGTGTTGAATTTTGAATTGGAGGTAGGTGCATGCGTGCACGGGTTATTCTCTAACTCAGATCAAGCTTAATTTACCAAAGGAAACCGTGCCTGGGGCTCTACCTGGCACGGTTTTTCTTTGTTGGGTATCTTGTGGCTGGTATGGTTGAAGTCTCAAGACGATGGTGCTTAGTTAAGGTGGAACGATGAGCGATGGCGTCGTGGATCTGTTGGTGATAGGTGCGGGTATCAGCGGTCTGGGGATGGCCCAGATGGCAAAACGCCAGGGTATCAAACCGCTGATTCTTGAGGCTGGCAATCATATCGGTGGCGCAATCAAAAGCCATCGCTTCGAGACCGAAGAGGGACGTTTCTGGGCAGAACTGGGTAGCCACACCTGTTACAACAGCTATGGAAATCTAATACAGCTGTTAGAAGAGACAGGACAGCTCGAGAGCCTGCAACCAAAACAGAAACTGCGCTATTGGTTGCAGCAGGGAGAGAAACTTGTCTCCATCCCATCCTGTCTGAATTTTCTGGAATTGCTCGGTGTGCTGCCACGTCTATGGATGACTAAAAAAGCGGGTCATTCTGTTGAGGCATATTTTGGCCGCATCATTGGACGGCGTAACTATCAACAGGTCCTGGGTCCTGCCCTTGATGCGGTTGTTTGCCAGCCTGCTTCAGCTTTTCCTGCCGATGCCCTGTTTCGAAAAAAACCCAGGCGTAAAGAGATTGTCCGCAGCTACACCGGTCCTGAGGGATTGCAGACATTCGTAGAAGGGATTGCAGCCGGACTGGATATTCGTCTGCAAAGCCCGGTTATCGACATACAAAGGGATAAAGGTCGCTACAATGTCATGCTGGATGAGGGAGAGGTAATCGAGGCAACAAAGGTTGCCTTTGCCGTGGCACCTGATGTGGCTGCGAAAATATTAGCCGGGTCAATGCCGGAGTTGACAGCTCGTTTACACGAGATCGAGATGGCGGAAATCGAGAGTCAAGCCGTGTTGCTACAGGCAGATCAGGTCAAACTGCCTTTACTGGCCGGTATCATTGGTGTTGACGACGATTTCTTCTCGGTGGTTTCGAGAGACCTGGTAGCGGATGAGCACTATCGTGCCTTCACCTTTCACTTCCGTCCTGGCCGACTGGATAAAGCAGGGCGTCTGGCGCGGATAGTACAGGTATTGGGTGTCAGTGAGACAGCCATCCAGTCAACAGTGAGTTGTCACAACCGATTGCCAGCCTTACGCCTGGGGCATGCTGAGCGAATTACCTGGATCGACAAAACCTTGCAGGGGCAACCCCTGGCCCTCACCGGGAATTGGTTCTCCGGTGTCTCGATCGAAGATAGCCTGGTGCGTTCCTATCAAGAGTGCCAACGTCTATTTAACAACTCTTAACGTAACAAGTTCTGGTGCCAGGCAGACCTGGTCGTTACACGCCTGCAGGCGGACGCTGACAGGTAGGGATGATGAAGCGGGTGGGCTTTTCCCTTCTTCTGTGACAAAGGCCTGTAAAAGCAATTTCCCGGTAAAGACAGACAGCGGTGCATCCTGAAAGGCGAGCGTTTGCTGTTCACTTTTAGGATAGGTAACCGGGCCGATCTTCCAACCGGTAACCTGCTCCGGTAGGCTCAACCGGGTGGCGATCAGATCCTTATCAAGGGGCTGGTTGGAGTTGATGTGCCATCCTTGGGGGATATCGATCTCGACGCTCAATAAGCTCTGAGATGAAGTCTGTTTCAGATTGCCTTCGATGCGGATACCACCTTGAGCTGCATAGGCCCGCGATCCCAACTCACCATGGTGGTGGCTGACAACCGCACTGAGCAGGTAGGCATAACTGTTAGGGTTATGCTCGATGGAAGGGGCGAAACGGGCTATCAGGGCATCAGTCAGGTTGCGATACTCTATGTTACCGGTACGTTGCCAAAGTCGTTGCAGAACATGTATGGCTACTGAGCTGCCAGAAGGCATGGCATTGTCTGAGCCTTCATCCTTGGGACGGCCCATTGCGGTGATGCTGCTGTCAGCTTCATTCATAAAGAAGCCATCGCTGTCTTTGTCAAGAAAACGCTTGATCAGCGCATTAGCCAGCTCCTCAGCCCGTTGTAACCATTTTGAATCTCCGCTCAGGTCATAGAGATAGAGCAGCGCCTCGGCAAGGTAGGCGTAATCCTCCTGGGTGGCTTTGATGGATGACTGGCCGTCAAGGTGAACCCGCCAGAGTTGCCCTTCATCCCGTCGATTGTGTAACCAGATAAATTCAGCTGCCTTTTCCGCTGCCTGTCGATAGGCGGGTTCATTGAGGATATCAGCAGCTTGGGCGAATGCTGTGATCATCATGCCGTTCCAGGCGGTGACAATCTTGTCATCACGCAAGGGGGGGATACGTCGATTGCGAACCTGCAATAGACTGCTGTTGATATGATCCACCTGATCACGTATGGAGGCTACTGCCATCTTGTGCTGTTTTGCAGAGGCCTCCAGTCCCTGTTCCAGGTGCAGGATGTTACGCCCTTCGAAGTTGCCATTCGGTGAGACGCCATACAGGGAGTTGGCCAGCTTTGCATCCTCTTTTTTCAATGCTGCGGTTATCTCAGCTTGTGTCCAGGTAAAGAAAAGGCCCTCTTCGCCTTCGCTATCGGCATCGGTAGCAGAATAGAAGCCACCCTCAGGCAGAGTCATTTCACGCAGTACATAATCAAGGGTCTGGGTTACCACCCGGCGAAACTGCTCCCGACCGGTAAGACGCCAGGCTCCCAGGTAGATTCGGCTTAGATGGGCCTGGTTGTAGAGCATCTTCTCAAAGTGGGGAACCAACCACTCATAGTCGGTGGAGTAGCGGTGAAAGCCACCACCAACTTGATCATAGATACCACCTCGGGCCATCTGATCAAGGGTTACTTCGAGCATCTGCAAGGCCTGTTGATCACCGAGACGCTCAGCCTGATCGAGAAGTAGATATAACCAGGGTTCACGGGGGAACTTTGGGGCTTGACCAAAGCCACCCTGAATTTCGTCGAAAGAGCGATGCATGGTCTTGACTGCCTTGCTGATTACACCTTGGTCCAGGGTCTTCGCCTGACCGTCAAGATTGTTACTGGCGGCCACTGCGTCGGCTACTCTTTCGGCCTGTTTCTCCACGTCGGTCTGACGTTCATCCCAAAGCTGTATTATCTGTTGCAACAGTGAAGTGAACTGAGCGGGTGTGTAGTAGGTGCCACCGAAGAAAGGTTTGCCCTGTGGTGTGAGGAAACTCGACATTGGCCAACCACCATGGCCGGTGAGAAGCATCACTGCAGTCATGTAAATCTGGTCGACATCAGGGTGGCTCTCACGATCGACCTTGATGGCAATAAAGTGTTCATTCAATACGGCGGCAATAGCGGGATCTTCGAAACTCTCCCGTTCCATCACATGGCACCAGTGGCAGGTAGAGTAGCCGATAGATAGAAAAACCGGTTTGTTCTCTCGTTTTGCCCGTTCAAATGCCTCCTCTGACCAGGAGTACCAGTCAACCGGATTGTGTGCGTGTTGCAACAGATAGGGGGAGTCTTCAAGGATGAGACGGTTGATGTAACGGGGTGTTCCGTCCTCGTTAAAGTGCTCAGTACGAGGCTGATAGACAATGCCCTTGGCAAGATAGGCAGCGTTGAGTTTTTGCTCCATTTGCGGGGGCCTGTGTAGTTGATAGTGCTGAGTGGCGGCACCGGCCGTTAGGCTGGTCAGCAGGCAAAGCAGGAGTGCAGTGGCTGATCTAATGGACATTACACTAGTAACTCAATTTTACTTGTTGATCCATGGGCAGTTCTGGATTGCTGGCCCACTCCTGTGTCGATCCGTCATAGAGTCTGGCCTGCTGATTGCCCAGGATTTCGTGAGAGACGAACCAACCCAGGGCAGCCCGATTGCCGGTATGGCAGTAGTTGATCTGATGCCCCTCCATTGGAACCTGACTTGCGTTGTAGATACGACGCAGATTGTCAACGGTGTGTAACTTGCCGCTACCGTTTACAGTCAGCCAGTCGTAATTTAGGTGTACTGCCTGGGGCAGACTGCCAGCCCTCTCTTTACCACCGCCACCGTAAATGCCAAGAAATTCAGCTCTGCTACGGTTATCCACAATCAGGGCACCACTATCGATGGCAGATTTGACAGCCTCGACATCGGGATTCATCTGTTTTCGATAACTAGCCGCGAATTTCCTGGGTTTGAGTTGATGATTACCCTTCTCAAGAGGATGGATTCGTTTCTCAGCATAGCCAATCAAACCGCCATCTAGAATTGAGACCCGATCATGACCCAGTACCTTGAAAGTCCAATAGACCCGTGCGGCAATGGCCATATCACCGGCACTGGCGCCGAGTGAGATCAAAACAACATGGGCGTTATTATCAATGCCCAGTGAACCGATCAGTTTTTCAATTAATGGTACCGGCGGTAATACTTTCGGTTGGTCCTTTTTTTCGACTCGCCACTGGGCATAATTGGTGTTGATCGATCCTGGGATGTGGAAACGCAGGTAGTTCTGATTATCCTGTAAATCAAGTAACACCAGATCAGGATTGTCCTTGTTATTCTGCAGCCATGTGACTGAAATCAGTGGTTCAACTGCAGTGGCATGGGTACCGATTATCATCAGCAGGAAAAGGATAAGGAGTCGTTTCATGTTTTTATCACCCTGAAGGGAAGCGAATTGCCTGCATGATTGCATCTATCATCAATGAGATCGAAATCTTGCAGGAAAGTTGCGTCAGGGCCCCAAAAGCATTGCAGCTCTGGTAATCACAGCGCTCTGTGTCAGAATAGCGTGACTATGCAACAATCAATACTCATGATACTCAGGACAGGACTTTTCCTACTACTTGCTGTGGCAGGTGTCGCCGTGGCCGATGATTTCGATGATGCTATGGCAGCTATGACAAAGGGGGAGCACAAGGAGGCTTACCGGGGTTTTAAGCGTCTTGCCAAAAGAGATCATGTCGAAGCCCAGTTTCAGCTCGGTATGCTCTATCTGTCTGGTAAGGGTGTGGAACAGGATGCATCACAAGGCATTGGATGGCTGAAGGAGGCCGCAGAGAGTGGTTCTTATCTGGCAGCCAACGAACTGGGACAGATCTACCTGTCTGGCAAGGGTGTGGAAAGGGATGAAGCAGAAGCGATAAAGTGGTTGGAGCTGGCCACGGAGATTGCTGAGCAGAATGAAGGGGAGGCCGAGGATGGCTGTGATTAGTCAGACTCGAAATGCATGAAATTCAGCGACTTCGGCTTCGAGGAAAATCCCTTTGCGATCACCCCGGATCCTCGCTACCTCTATCTCAGTAGGGGTCATGAAGAGAGTCTCGCTCACCTGATCTACGGGACCGGCCCGAATGGTGGGTTTGTCCTGCTTACCGGGGAAGTGGGGACAGGTAAAACACTGCTGCTACGTAGTCTATTGGCGCAGCAGTTAGAGAATGTAGAAATTGCCCTTATTCTCAATCCCCGCCTCTCCAGGCGTGAATTTATCGCTACCATTTGTGATGAGCTGGGTGTTGTCTATCAAGGCCCACCCTATTCCCTGAAAATACTCATTGATACCCTGACCCAGCGCCTGTTGAAGATCCATGCAGAAGGCAAGCATACGGTATTGGTGGTGGATGAGGCACAAAATCTCAATCCGCGGGTGTTGGAGCAGGTCCGTCTGCTGACTAATCTGGAGACATCTCGGCATAAACTACTGCGCATTATTCTGGTAGGGCAGCCTGAGCTTCAACAGATGTTGGCGCGCAAGGAGATGAGACAGGTCGATCAGCGCATTACTGCGCGCTACCACCTGTCGCCATTGAATACTCAAGAGACACATCGCTATGTTACCCACCGCCTTGCCGTTGCCGGGGTCCGTGAAGATCTGTTCACGCCCTCAGCCTTGCATCTGGTACATCGACTCTCCGGCGGTATACCGAGGATAATCAACTCTATCTGCGAACGGTCGTTATTGGCTATCTACACAACCGGTAAGCAGCGGGTGGGGATGAGGTTGGTATGGCGGGCCGCGCAGGAGGTAAAGGGACGAAGGAATCATCGACATCGTTGGCTATGGGCAGGTGCCTTGTTACTCCTCCTGGGAGGGAGTGCGTATTGGTACAGTCAGCTGGGACAGGATCAAGGTGCAGTAAGTGTTGAGCAGGCTACTTCACCGGAACCGGCAATTCCAAGTCTGCCACCTGTTGCGGAAAAAAAAGTGGCTATCGAGTTACCCTCGTTGCCAGTGAAAGAAGTTGTTGAAGAGAAGCTTCCAGAACCGCTACCAGAAAAGGTCGCTCCCAAGCTGAGCCAGTCGCCACCTCTCTCAGTTGAGTCGTCAGATATGCTTGAGCCGCAGCCTCCGAAAGCAGCTCCAGGGCAAATGATGGATGATACTGTCCCGGTTGAAATTTCCTTGGAGAGACTTTTCAACCAGCCGCAAAATAGCTTTGTCATCCATCAAAAACTACTCACATTATGGGATAAATCGCAGCCTCTTCGGCCTACTCCACCCCCTTGTTTGCAAGTAACAGAGTATGGTTTGCGATGCCTCAAAGCACATTTAGATTGGGATAATGTGCTGCGTCTCAACAGGCCACTATTGATTCAGCTTAAACAAGGAAAACTGAAACGTCTGTTGCTGGTGAATCATGTTGACGACGAATGGTTACTGGTGGATAGCGGTGAACAGCAGGGAGTGTTACGCCTGGCACAATTGAAGCCCTACTGGACGGGTGATTTCATTATGTTGTGGCGCCCCTTAGCTGGTGTTGCCTTGATTGGAGAAGGCTCTGCCGGTTCGGCGGTCACTTGGTTGCGCAAGCGTTTGCAATTGATAGATGGTGAGGAGTTACCCAAGACTGAGGGTCTGGATCGATTCGACAGCGCTTTAGAGAGTAGATTGTGGGCCTTTCAGCGTCTATATGGACTAGAGGATGATGGGATTGCAGGTCAACAGACACAGATCTATTTGAATAATCTGGCCCTCCCGGTGGAGACGCCGACACTGGTGTCCGACCTGAACCAGGTGGGAGATTGAAATGTCTTTGATTCTGGAGGCTCTGAAAAAGGCTGAGCGCCAGCACAAACTTGGTGAAGTACCGAGTATTTCTGCGGATATGGAACAACCACCTGACACCACATCGGGCCGGTTGGGCTGGGTGATGTTGGCCCTGTTTTTCATTGTCATCCTCGGGATGGGCATCTATCTGGGAAGTAACAGTTGGCTAGCTCAACAGGGAGAGGCGAGGGAATCTTCAATGGCTCCACCTGTACAGCAGAAACCGCAGCAAAATGAGATATCGTCAACTAAAGAAGTGGTCAGGGCGCCTGAATTGCCGGATACAACCCAACTTCAGTCAGTGACGAAGGAGCAACTAGCAACCGCCCCTGTTGCTACCCTTCCTAAGGTCGAACCTAAGCAGGCCATCGCACCGGAACCACCACCACAACCGCCCAAGCCACCTAAACCGCCCAAGCCCTTGCATGAGATGCCGAGTGGGTTCGTTTCCCATCTGCCGGTAATGAACATCGATATCCACAGCTACGATAAACGTCCAAATAAACGATACGTACTTATTAACATGGAAAAGTATCGGGAGGGGGATTATCTCGCCGAAGGGCCAATGCTCGTGGAGATTCTCCCCAATGGTGCAGTCATGGAGCATATGGGAGAGCGGTTTATTCTACCCATCGGCAATCAGTGACCTGTGATCGTATTGAATCAGTTGTTAGCGTACTACCAAGTACTAGTGCTCCATCAATATTTTCTTAATGGAATTCTAGATGCGACGCTATGAAGCCTTGCCCACAGGGTAGATCATATAAAGGATAGAGTTCAACTCGGATTCGATTTCGCTACTGACGAGCTCACAATCTTCCAGGCTCAGGTCTACCTTCTTCATTGCGCTAGGGTGAGGTCTCAACAGACCACTGCCGAATTCGCCACCTGCCACTTTTCCCTCGGCAAGCAGTGATGCGATATGCACTATCGCTGTCTCAACCGGATAGTGTTGGGCACGCATAGGCTCACCGTGGAATTCACTGGTTTCGATCAGGCAGTCAGGGAGGCGCCACTGACGCATCAATGTGGCGCCGACCCGTGCATAGTCGAGACCGATCACCTCACGTTCTGTCTCTATTAACGACCTCTGCTGTTGTTGAGAGAGGGATAACGCCTCCAGGGTAAGTTCCGGCACGCTCTGGTAGAGAATCATGTGTCCCATATCAAATAGAAGGCCTGACACGAAGAGCCGTTCGCTATCCATAAATCCACGCTGTTTCGCCAGGGCTTGCGCGCTTAAACCGCAGTAGACACTGCGTCGCCAAAATAGGTGCATATCAAGACCGGATGTGGAGTTTTTTGGAAAGGCCTCAGCCACCGATGTGGCCAGAGCCAGATCGTGAATCTGCTGTGTGCCTAATAGGTTCACGGCACGAAATACCGTCTCTATCTTGGCTGACAAGCCGAAATAGGGGCTATTGATCAATTTGAGTACGCGGGTGGTAAGGGCCGGGTCAATTCGGATGGCATCGGCGACATCCTCAAGTCGATACTCTGGACTGTCTATGACGCTCTTAAGCCGAATGTAGGCTTGAGGCAGGGATATCAACTTACAATCGCGAGTGACCTTTTCCCATAGGGTGGACATGTCGTTCCCTCGTGAACAGATTGTGTATCTACAGACACAAGCTGAGTAACACACCGGTGTATCTCTATATTAGATCACCCATGCTCCAGCGGTATGGGTGAACTATATACAGTCTGCTGGTTTTGCCTAGCGCAGTCTCATTTTTGGTTGAGATAGATCAACTTTAACCCTAATGAGTATGATTAACCTTTAGATTACAGGAATGTGGGGGATTGCAAAAGTTGGTCGCATCAGTAGCCTGGGGTTCTCGCCATCGCCCATACATCAACACGCTTGGCGCCGGCCCTTTTCAGGGTCTTGCTGAGTTCTGTCACCGTTGCACCCGTGGTAATGACATCATCGAACAGCACCAGATGGGCACTCTGAATATCACCGCACACTTCGAATGCCGATCGCAGGTTCTTTTGTCTCGCTTTTTCGCTCAAATCAGATTGTGCCTGGGTATGTCGAACGCGTTGGCAAAGTTGCCAGTTCACAGGCAGACGGTAGTGCCTCGCTACCACCCGAGAGAGCTCCAGTGACTGGTTAAAGCCCCGTTCCTGAAGGCGAAGCGGATGCAAGGGTACGGGGATGATCAGGTCTGGCCTAATAAACGTCTCGCCCATGCAATCAGTCAGTACCCTCGCCAGTGGTTCGACTAGATAGAGCCTTCGATTAAATTTGAGTCCACTGATGAGTTTGCTCACTGGGGATTCATAGCGAAGTGGGGCGAAGCTTTGTGTATAAGGTGGTTGTTTTTTAATGCAGCGACCACATGGCATGTCCGATGAGACACTGGGTGGCAGAGGCAGCGCACAAATGGGGCAGGTGTGACGATTGAAGGGTAGGGAGCGGTAGCAGGCCGGGCAGAATTGCAGTTTATAATCCCCTGCTGCTCCACACAAAAGGCAGCCACTGGGGTAGAGGAGTGATTGTATGGAATTTAGCCAGTTGTTTACTTTCATAACCTTCCTTGGTTGACAGGGGATGATCAATCCTTACCATATGCCCACTGCTGCGCACCGTACAAACTAATCACCAACGGGTGGATCAACATGACCGACACCATACTACGCCATGACTGGGGCCTGGATGAAATAGAAGCCCTACTTGATTTACCCTTCAATGACCTGGTTTTTCGAGCCCAGTCTATTCACAGGGCTAATTTCGATCCTAACCAGGTGCAGATGAGTAGTCTGCTCAGCATCAAGACCGGTGCCTGTGCCGAGGATTGTGGCTACTGCTCTCAGAGTGCCAAAAATACCACTGGCCTGGAGGCAGAAAAATTGATGCCGCTGGAAGAGGTGGTAGAGGCGGCTGGGGCGGCCAAGGAGAAGGGTGCAAGCCGATTCTGTATGGGTGCTGCCTGGCGTAATCCAACAGATAAGAATCTGCAGCGGGTTATTGAAATGGTCGAGGCGGTACACGGATTGGGCATGGAGACCTGTCTGACTTTAGGTATGTTGACCCAATCCCAGGCGGAACGGCTGCGTAATGCCGGACTCGACTACTACAACCACAATCTGGATACCTCACCTGAGTTCTATGGCAATGTGATCACGACTCGAACATTCGATGATCGTTTGGAGACTCTGGCCCATGTCAGGGATGCCGGAATCAGTGTCTGCTCCGGCGGTATTCTGGGGATGGGTGAATCACGCCGTGATCGGGCCAGTATGTTGCGTGAGTTGTCCAACCTGCCTCGTCATCCTGAATCGGTACCGATCAATATGTTGGTCAAGATCGAGGGTACGCCACTGTTCGACGCAGAGGCAATCGACCCGCTTGAGTTTGTGCGTACTATTGCGGTCACACGTATGCTTATGTTGAACTCCTATGTAAGACTTTCTGCAGGACGGACAGAAATGAGCGATGAAATGCAGGCGCTCTGTTTTCTGGCCGGCGCCAACTCGATCTTCTATGGCGAACGCCTGTTGACCACAGACAATCCTGAAGCGGATAGAGACAAAAGTTTACTTGATCGATTGGGCATAAAAACCGAGCAGGTGATTGAGACAGAGGTTAAGGCAGCTAAGGTCCCTTGCAACAAGGTCCAGGCCGGTTAATTCTAGACAGTTCATGAAGAGGCTGGCAGAAGCGCTGCAACAACGCCGTAAAGAGACACTCTATCGTACCCGGCGGGTGGTTGCTACCCCACAGCAGCCAGAATTACAGGTCGATGGAAAAAGCATGGTCGCTTTCTGTAGCAATGACTACCTGGGTCTGGCCAATCATCCTGATGTGATTCGAGCCATGCAACAGGGCGCAACTGAATATGGCGTAGGTAGCGGAGCGGCACATCTGATCACCGGACACAGCAGACCTCATCACGCCCTTGAAGAGGCTTTGGCAGAATTTACCAATCGGCCGAGGGCACTGCTCTTCTCGACGGGCTATATGGCCAACCTGGGTGTGATCACAGCTTTACTGAAATCGGGCGACCGGCTGTTTGAGGATCGACTCAATCACGCCTCACTAGTGGATGCAGGGCAACTCAGTCAAGCCAAAATGAAGCGATATCGGCATGCCGATCCTCACAGTCTGCGTATTCAACTGGAAACGAGTGAGGGCGGACAGGCCCTGATTGCCACTGACGGTGTATTCAGTATGGATGGTGATCTGGCGCCACTGCCGTCCCTGGTCGAACTTGCTCATGCCCACCAAGCCTGGCTAATGGTTGATGATGCCCATGGCCTCGGCGTGTTGGGTAGCGAGGGGGGCGGTACACTCAGTTATTTTAATTTGGGACTTGAAGAGGTACCGATACTGATGGGAACCCTGGGTAAAGGGTTTGGAACCTACGGTGCATTTGTAGCCGGTAGTGAAGCATTGATCGAGACCCTGATTCAACAAGCCCGCAGCTATATCTATACGACTGCTCCACCCCCTGCATTGGCGCAGGCAACCCTGGTCAGTTTGCAGGTGGCGGGCCAGGAGTCTTGGCGTCGGGAGCGATTGAAAAGCCTGATAGCACGATTTCGTGATTCCGTAATACAGATCGGGTTGCCTCTGATGGACACGCTGACACCGATTCAACCAATCGTGGCCGGTAGTGCCCAACAAGCCGTGGCATGGAGCCAGCAACTGGAAAGTGACGGCATTCTGGTCAGCGCCATTCGTCCACCCACGGTGCCCGATGGCAGTGCCCGACTACGAATTACCTTCAGCGCTAACCATACAGATCGGCATCTTGATCGCCTGTTGGATGCGCTCAGCAAGCTTTCTCGGGAGGTGACATGAGCCTGTCGACTGAGACACGAGGTCAAGGCAGGGAGTTGGTAATGCTGCATGGCTGGGGGATGAACTCCGCAGTCTGGTCCGATTTTGCCGATCGACTGGCTGTCGATTATCGTGTCACCCTGATCGATCTGCCGGGCCATGGCAACAGTCCATTTGATGGCGAGCTGGGGCTGGTTACCTGGGCCAGGGCATGTCTTGAAGTGGCGCCTGAACAAGCAGTCTGGCTTGGCTGGTCTTTGGGTTCCATGGTTGCTCTGCAAGCTGCCTTGATGGAGCGTGCCCTAATCAATGGCATCCTGATTGTTGCAGGCATGCCGCGCTTTGTTCAGGCAGAGACCTGGCCAGATGCTATGCCCCCACAAACGCTTGACCTCTTCAGTCAGGCATTGGTGGATGATCATAAGAAAACCTTGGAGCGATTCCTCGCGCTGCAGATGCTGGGCAGCGATCAGGCGGTGGAGACCCTAAAGAAGGTTAAATCTTGTCTACAGGAACGGCCCGATCCCATCCCTGATGCCCTGGAAGAGGGGCTGGCTCTTTTGAAAACATGCGATCTTCGTGAACAATTGCCTACCCTGAATTGCCCCACCAGATGGCTCTATGGAGACCGGGACACGCTGGCTCCGTCGGCGGCATCAGCGGTGTTGCAACAGTGGTTGCCTGAGGCGACGACCCATATTGTCCGTGGGGCCGCTCACACGCCATTCCTCTCTCATCCTGAGGAGAGCCATCAATGGGTGAAGCGTAGTCTGGAGTCAATCCATGGATAGTGGCAGATTGGATGGCATTGATAAGCAGCAGGCACGTCTTGCCTTTTCGCGGGCAGCGCCACACTACGATGAAGTGGCGGAGCTGCAGCGGGAGATCGGCCGGCGTATGTTGGATAGGCTGACCTATATTCGCCACCAACCCACTGTCATCCTCGATGTGGGTGCAGGAACCGGTGATGCGACCTTGGCACTGACCAGACGCTACAAGAAGGCCCGTACCATCGCCCTCGATTTTGCGTTGCCGATGTTACACCAGGTTCGCAAGCGGGGCAGTTGGCTGCGACGTCCAAGGTGTATCTGTGGTGATGCAGAACAGCTGCCGCTGGCAGATCAATCGGTCGATATGATCTTTTCCAATGCCGCCCTGCAGTGGTGTAATGATCTGCCAGGTACATTTCGCGAGTTTTTGCGTGTATTACGTCCGAATGGGATGCTGCTTTTTTCCACTTTCGGGCCAGGTACTTTGCATGAGCTACGCAACAGCTGGTCGGCAGTGGATGGGCATTCCCATGTGAGCCCATTTCCGGATATGCACGACGTCGGCGATGCCATGGTGCGGGCCGGCTTGGCTGAACCTGTGGTGGATGTGGATCGAATGCGTCTTAGCTACGATGATGTGCCCTCTCTGATGCGTGATTTGAAAACACTGGGAGCACATAATGTAACCACAGATAGACCGCGGGGATTGACGGGTAAGGGTCGACTGCAGGCCATGTTTGAAGCCTACGAAGCCTTTCGGATTAAGAGTAAGTTACCCGCCAGTTATGAGGTGGTCTATGGGCATGCCTGGGCTCCGCAGCAACGACAGGTGGATGGTGTGACCACAATCCCTGTCGATCAACTGAAGATGCCAGGTTAAGCATGGGCAGCGGACTGTTTGTAACCGGTACCGATACCGGCTGTGGTAAGACAGAGGTCACACTGGGTCTGATGCACAAACTGCAACAGCAGGGTGAATGTGTATTGGGTATGAAGCCAGTGGCGTCAGGCGCGGACCCGACCGAGCAGGGTTTACGCAATGAGGATGCCTTGCGTATTCAACATCAGTGCTCGCTTGAGATGCCCTATTCGGCAGTGAACCCCTTTACCTACCAAGCCCCCATTGCCCCGCATCTGGCAGCCAAGGTATCGGATCGTCCCATTCGATTGGAAGAGATTCAGCAGGGGTACGATCATCTTCAGGCGATATCGAATCGGGTGATCGTAGAAGGTGTCGGGGGTTGGCATGTTCCACTGGGGGATGATGTTACTTTGGCAGATCTGGCGCGTAGCCTCGATCTGCCGATGATCATGGTGGTGGGATTACGTCTCGGATGTATCAATCATGCGTTGATGACGGCTGAGTGCATGCTCAACAGTGGGGTTCGCTTTGTCGGATGGGTTGCTAACCGAGTAGATCCAACCATGCAGGCGGCAGCAGAAAATCTTGCCACCTTGCAAGCTTGGCTGCCTGCCCCCTGCCTGGGTAAAATACCCTACCTTAAAAAACCGACACCGGAAACGGTGGCAGAAAGTCTGGATGGCTTAGCTTTGGGTTCGATCCAATGATTGGTTGGGTTCAGGATTTAGATATCGGCAAGGCCCGGATCATGCCGGGCTATCAGTACCAACCTTAATATTTTCATGTATCATCATGCCACTACTCCCAGGGCCACCTCACGCGGGTCCACACCCATTTTACGGGCTTTTCCACACCGTCAGCATTGTTACCATATCCCACGATGATGCCACCGTTATTGACACCTCTGGCATTACCGCTTCCAAAGTTCATCAACTCATGCATCTCTCCTTCTGAAAGCTTGTAGTAAAACGGAACCGTGGAGTCGTCGGTTTTTTTTGCCGTGCCAACAATAGTACCGGAATCATTGATATCGCTCGCATTGCTATAATTTCCGCCTAGAGAGCCCAGTATCACAGGGGGATTACCCCCCTCCCAGATTGCAACTTGTTGCATATGGGTATCGGGATCGACGACATTGCCGACAACCTGACCTGCACTATTTATTCCGTACGCCCTGGAACGATCTATACCAAGATGAGGAAGGATCTCCATCATTCCATCCTCCCAAATAAAGGCCTCATCACTTGAGTGGTGCCAACCGACTACCTGATTGGAGTCGTTGATATCATGGGCATCCGACGGACCGCTGAGGCCGCTCCCATCCAAGAGCCAGACGTAATCGTCCGGCGTACGCCACATTACACCCCCATATCCAACTGTTCCTGCAATCGACTCACCAATATTGATTGCGCGAGCATGGCTTTCATTAATGGGTGGTAATTCAGTATCATGGATATCGGTCATGATGCCATCCCGCCACATGAAGGCATGCGCTTTGCCATCGGCAGTGCGACTGTAACCTACGACGACACCGTCATCATTAATACCAAATGCATAGCTGTCATCCCCACCGAGGGTTCCCAGGTCGGTAACAGCGCCACCTTCCCACAGTACGGCACGAAAATCTCCAGCCTCGGTTTCGCAGTAACCGACAATGTCACCTCGATTATTGATGCCCATCGCCCTGCCTGAAGGGCCGTCAAGGTCTGGCAGGGTGTGGACCACATAGCCTGAGCAGCTGATTAAAAACGGCATAAAAATTATGATATAGAATAACTTACTCTTCATTATCACACCTCCCTAATTCTCGCTCTCCTTTTTAGTCACTATAAGTATAGGTGCATACTACAAACCTCTTTGCCATTCAGCACGAAAACTCGTTGATTCGGGGTTTGCAAGTGCAGTCCGGACCTGGTTCAACAGCCGTTCCTTATCCTTGTTCAATACGCCTTTGAGGATCAAATAGTTGGATGCATGATCGCTGCGGAATATTGTCTTTTCGAGATTAAGTGAGGATAACATCACTTCCATCTCTTCAAGTAATTGACGCAGATTCAACATCTGAAACTCCCCGGCATAACCCTGCTGCAAGCGCTGCTGCCCCTTTGGAAAGCTCACAACCAGCGTAGCGAGATATTCCGGCTGCGATTCATTCATCAGGGAAGCGGAATTGAGTGCATGTTGCTCGCTGTAGCGCGCCCCGCCAAGGCCGTTCAGAATCATCACCGAACGTCTGATACCTGCCTGCTGAAGCTTTAACAGGGCATCCAGTGAGGTTTGCCAGGTCTCACCCTTGTTGACCCGCTCCAGCACCAGGTCATCACCGGTTTCGCAACCGACATATACCATCTCCAATCCCATATCGCGCAATCTCTGCAACTCATCAACAGACTTATTTTTAATGTTCCGCGGCAGGCAGTAGGCCGAGACCCGTTGAATATCGGGCAGATATTCGTTAACGGCCTGCATGATTTCATGCAGCCGACGATATGAGAGTGTCATGGCATCACCATCGGCGAGAAATACGCGACGCAAGGGGATATCCATACTGACGAACTGCTGCAATTCGTTGCGGATCTCATCGATAGGTTTGGGTTTGAATCTCTTCTGTGGCTCCGTGTACATTTCACAGAAGGTGCATTTATTCCAGGAACAACCGATGCTGACCTGCAGGATCAGAGACTGCGCCTCACTGGGTGGGCGGAAAACGGGTTGTATGTAATTGAGCAACATATATGAGCGAGGCGCTCTGGTTAAGGACACACCACAAATTAACCGGTTGTGCGTCCGTAAGCAAAGGCTTTACAGGGTGACCCGCACGCTAACCTGCAATTCAAATAGGGTTCTTTATGTATCGCCATGAAAGGGAAGCTAAGGGGAGGCTAAGGCAGAAGCTAAGCTAAGCGAAGCTAAGGTCAGATCTGTACTTATAGTAATAATAATGTCGCGTGTAATATTTCCATTATTATTGGGGTCAGTATAAAAACTCATGTAGATATGGGTATTTTGGTTACACTGAACTATCAGACACCATTATCAAGGAAGATAAATCGCCCGGCTACCAAGGATCTGTTTACCTGGGTGTAGTGTGCCCCGCTTATACCATAAGGTTTAAAACTATGATCATTTCGGCATACCGGATTGTCGCATTCAAAGCGCAATAATTGGGGCTGTGTTAAAGCCCCAATGATCCAATCTATTTACTAATCTGTTTTGTTGACAAGTAGGCGAGGCCAGAGGGTGATGACTTCATGTATTACGCAGCGAGTTGTACCTTGAGTTTATTCATGGCGTTCTTCTCGATCTGGCGGATGCGTTCCGCTGACACCTGAAACCGGTCGGCCAGTTCGTGCAGGGTAGATTTCTTTTCACCTAACCAACGTGCTTCGAGGATCTCTCGGCTGCGTTCGTCGAGACCCTTCATGGCAGCTATCAGCCGTTGCTTCATTTGAGTCTCGCTATCCGAAGACTCAAGTAGAGAGGCAGGTTCCATACGCATATCGCTTAAGTAGCCGGCCGGTGTTGCCGTTATCTGGTCATCATTGTCATGCAGTGGTCCATCGAAGGCGATGTCCTGGCCGGAAAGCCGGGATTCCATCTCCAGAACAGTCTCGGGTTTAACCCCAAGATCCTGTGCAACATCATCGACCTCCTGCTTGGAAAACCAGCCCAGACGTTTCTTGGAACTGCGCAGATTGAAGAACAGTTTGCGTTGCGACTTGGTGGTGGCAACTTTGACGATTCGCCAGTTCTTCAGGATATATTCATGAATCTCCGCCTTAATCCAATGTACGGCAAAGGAGACCAGGCGTACCCCCATATCGGGATTGAAGCGTTTCACCGCCTTCATCAGACCCACCGTGCCTTCCTGAATAAGGTCGGGGAGAGCGAGGCCGTAGCCACTGTAGTTTCGGGCAACGCGCACCACAAACCGTATGTGAGATGTAATGAGTGTTTGCGCAGCTTGCAGATCCTTGTGATCACGTAGCCTGATGGCCAGGCTGTGTTCCTCTTCTGCGCTTAACATGGGCAGTTGGAAAGCAGCGCTGATATAGGCGTCCATACTACCGGTCGGTAGTGCTGTCAGTGCGATTTCATTGCTCATTGAGTTACCCCATTAAAAAACTGCTGGATGAATATTAGCACTCTCTAAAGAGGAGTGCCAACTTCGGTTAATGAGACCTGTCGCCAGGTAAAAAGTTCCTATAAGGAATGCAGGGTATTTATTTATAATACAGCCGGTTAGATGGGGAAATAAGGGATTGCTAATGGGGTAATGGGAAAAACTCTCCGCACTGATTGCAAAGATATTCAAAAATCAATCCATTGCCTGGGTATTCGTGGTGTCTCTTTGCATTCTTATGTTATAACATCCTGTTATATAAGGATAATAGTTAGTCCTCTTTCCAGTGGTAATCACCTTTAAAGAGCCATGTCATTCCGTTGAATGCCGGGGGTGTGGTACATGGTTGCACCGTTTACGGTCCAAAGGATGGATTCCAGTAAGTCACTGAAATCTCTGGATCTCGGCATACGCGGGGATGACGGGTAGTGCCGTGTCTGGGCAGGTACTAGCTCGGCTCGATGGCGTTGAGATGTCTTCCTACAGCGAGCCAGGATCCGATGAGTCCCAGCAGGGCACTGCCGAGCAGGAGTGTCAGTACTGTGGAAATACCGAGAGAAGAGAGGTCGAAGGCACTCTGGTAGAGGTTGGCCAGTTGGGCTATAGGTCCACTCAACAACGTAATCGAGATGGCCACCAGCAGCCAGGCAATGATGCCCCCGAACAACCCATACCAGAAACCGGTATAAAGGAAAGGGCGACGAATAAATGCATTGGTGGCACCGATCAATTTGGTGATCTCTATCTCCGTCCGCCGGTTTTGGATCTCAAGACGAATAGTATTGCCGATGATGAGCAGTACCGCCATGCCGAGCAGGGCAGCGAGTACCACCACGGCCCGCTGAGCAATCACAGTGATCGCCTGTAGGCGGCGTACCCACTGAAGATCGAGCTGGACGATTTCGGCTTCAGGCAGGAGTTTTAGTTCCCGTACCAGGAGTTGAGCTGTCTCGGCGGTTGTAAAGTCAGCCTTAGGCTGAATGATCAACAGTGCTGGCAATGGGTTGCTGTCGAGTGCTTCCAGTGCATCGGCATAACCACTGAGAGCCTGGAATTCTGCCAAAGCCTTTTCTCGAGTGATCAGCTCCACATCCTCAATACGTTGATGCAGACGTAATTTTTCAGCCAGAGAGGTTGCCTGGTCATCCCTGATTTGCTGTTTTAAAAAAAGGGATATGCTGGCACCGCTGTCCCATGTGCCACTGATGCTCTGCAGATTACCGAGCATCACATGCAGTCCGACAGGTAGGGCAAGGGCAATACCGATCACCGAGCAGGTCATTAGTGATGAGAGATGATTTCGAGTCAGTTGTCCCAGGCTTGCAAGGGCTACCTGGGCATGTCGCTGTAGCCAGATTTGCGGGGCATTCAGTAAACGTTTTCTAAGGGACATGGATCGACTTCCCTATCGTGTCACCCGTCAGCTGTCCCTTGCTCAAGGTGAGCACCCGCTTCTGCATGCGCTTGATCAGGTCGATATCGTGGGATGCAATAAGCAGGGTCACGCCGACCTGATTGAATTGACTGAACAGCTCCATAATTTCCTGAGAGAGAGCTGGATCCAGGTTGCCGGTCGGCTCATCCGCGAGTACCAAAGGGGGTTTGCTGACGACTGCACGGGCAATACCTACACGCTGCTGCTCACCACCGGAGAGAGTGATGGGTGGGCTCTTCTCTTTATGCAACAGACCGACCTTGTCGAGTGCTGCCCGTACCCGCCTGCCAGTCTCCTTATGGCCAAGCCCTGAAACGATCAATGGCAGTGCAACATTGTCAAAAACAGTACGGTCGTGCAGCAGTCTATGGTCCTGGAAGATCATTCCCACGTCACGGCGGTGATAGGGTATCTGGCGGTTTTTCAGTCGGGTCAGGTTGCGGTCATTGACATGTACCTGACCGGCGCTGGATCGCTCGAGCAGGCCGATCAGTTTTAACAGCGTGCTCTTGCCTGCACCGGAGTGACCCGTCAGAAATACCATCTCCTCCGCTTCGATGCGCAGGCTGACATTGCTCAGACCGGTATGGCCTCCAGGGTAGCGTTTACTGACATTGTCGAAGTGGATCAAAGGGATATTAACCTTGTGAGTCGTTTTCAAACAGGGCATCGACAAATTCGTCCGGGTCAAACTCCCGTAGGTCATCGATACTTTCACCGACACCAATAAAACGGATTGGCACCTTGACCTTGTCGGCAATGGCGAACACAACACCACCCTTCGCTGTACCATCCAGCTTAGTGATCACGAGTCCGGTCAATCCTACCGTTTCATTAAACTGCAGTGCCTGGTTGACAGCATTCTGGCCGGTACCGGCATCCACAACCAACAGCACTTCATGGGGTGCATCGGGATCGATCTTTTTCATCACCCGGGTGATCTTGGCCAGCTCTTCCATCAGGTTGGCTTTGGTATGCAGACGTCCTGCCGTATCGGCAATCAGGACATCGATGTTGCGTGCGGTAGCGGCCTGAAGCGCATCGAAAACCACCGAGGCTGCATCGGCGCCCGTGTGTTGAGCGATGACCGTGATCTGATTGCGCTCCCCCCAGGTCTGTAGTTGCTCCACGGCTGCAGCACGGAAGGTATCTCCGGCCGCAAGCATGACGCTCTCTCCGTCGAGCTGATATTTACGTGCCAACTTGCCGATGGTGGTTGTCTTTCCGGCACCATTGATGCCAACCATCACCAGTACCAGGGGCTTGTCACTAACCCGCTCAGTTATTGGGGTTTCATTGTGCTGTAGAATTTCCCTGAGATGCTGTTTAAGAAGGTGCATCAACAGCTGTGGATCGTTGAGTTCCTTGCGCTTTACCCGTTCAGTCAGGTCATTGATGATACGGTTGGTGGCCTCGACGCCGACATCGGCGGTGAGCAGCAGCGTTTCTACCTCCTCCAGCAAGTCATCATCGATAGTTTTGCGCCCCAGGACCAGGTTGGCCAAGCCATCTGTCAGGTTGTGGCGAGTACGGGAGAGGCGTTCCTGCAAGCGTGAAAACAGGCCGCGTTTCTCCTCGGCAGCCGGGACCTCTGCAGTGACCTGCTGTGGGGTGTTTTTTCGTTTACCAAAACCGAACATGCAGCGGACCACCAGTACTGAGTCTGGAACTCTGTGATGATCACAGGTTCATAGTTGTTGTTTGGACAAACCCGATGGCCTCTGAAACAATGCCCCGGGCTGTAGCAGACGCTATTCTACAGCTCCCCAGGGTCAGATATAAAGGGCAAACTCCCAACACCCGTGTTCTGTCATTATGAAATGCTGCCTGACAATAACTGATGTCAGACCGGAAACTAGAGTAATCATCACTTCCGCATACACAGGAGTGGTAAGCGAGTGTTTCCGGACGTGTACAGGTTTAGCGCTTTTATAAATAGGATAGAACTCCCGTTTGATCGAATAGGACATAAGGATACGCTCGATGCTAAGAACGATAACAGGCCTTGTTCTGCTGACCCTGGTCATGAGCCATGCTCATGCAAAGGTGGTGGAACACCAACTCGAGAATGGTATGAAGGTGATTGTGAAGCAGGATCGGCGCGCACCGATTGCTGTTTCGCAGGTCTGGTATAAGGTTGGCTCAAGCTATGAGCATGGAGGTATCACAGGAGTATCGCATGTACTTGAACATATGATGTTCAAAGGGACCAAACAACATCCACCTGGTGAGTTTTCACGTATCATCGCGGCCAATGGCGGGGATGAAAACGCCTTTACCGGGCGAGACTACACGGCCTACTTTCAGACCATGTCGAGCGATCGGCTTGAGGTCTCTTTCAAGCTTGAGGCGGACCGTATGCGAAATCTGTTGCTGCTGCCGGAGGAGTTTAAAAAAGAGGTCGAAGTGGTCAAGGAGGAGCGGCGCATGCGCACCGAGGATAAGCCCCAATCACTGACCTATGAACAGTTTCTCGCTGGCGCCTATGAGGCCTCCCCCTATCGAATTCCCGTGATTGGCTGGATGGCTGATCTGGATGCCTTGCAAGTGGAAGATCTGCAAGTCTGGTATCACAAATGGTACGCACCGAATAATGCCACCTTGGTGGTGGTGGGTGATGTGGAACCTGACCAGGTGATTCAACTGGCGCAGCGCCACTTCGGTCCACTCAAACCGGAACAGGTGGCACAACCCAAACCACGTACTGAACCAGACCAACGTGGCGGTAAACGTTTTACCGTGAAAACGCCGGCCCGCCAACCCTATCTGATAATGGGTTACAAGACACCCGTGATCGGCAAGGCGGAACAAGCTTGGGAGCCTTATGCCTTGGAGATGCTCGCCTATGTGTTGGATGGTGGTAGCAGTGCACGCCTCAGTAATAACCTGATTCGTGGCAGCAAACTGGCCGTCGCTGCAGATACCAGTTATAGCGCATTCTCACGACTTCCCGGGATGTTGGTCATTGATGCAGTGCCAACCCCTGGAACAACCACCGATACAGTCGAGGCGGCCTTGCTGAAGGAGATAGAGCGTTTCAAGCAGGAACTGGTTAAAGAGGAGGAGATGGAGCGTGTACGTAACCAGATTATCGCCGCCAAGGTGTATGAGAAAGACTCGGTCTTCTATCAGGCGATGTTGATCGGTCAGATGGAGACGGTAGGACTTGATTGGCGTTTAGCGGATGAGTATGTATCGCATCTGAAAGCAGTGACTGCCGAACAGATCAAGCAGGTGGCGGAAAAGTATCTGGTGGCAGATAACCTCAGTGTCGCGGTCCTCGAGCCGTTGCCGATGGATAATTCGATGGCCAGGCAAAGCGCGGCAGGAGGGCGTCATGATCACTAAAGCGATAGTCCAGCAAGTCATATTATGTAGTGGATTGTTGTTGAGTGGATGGGTGACAGCGACACCTCAGATTGAGACATGGCAGACTTCAAACGGGGCCAAGGTCCTGTTTGTAGAAGCACCAGAAATAGCGATGGTGGATGTACGTGTTGTGTTTGATGCGGGTAGTGCGCGGGATGATGAAAAGCCGGGTGTCACCTCATTCACAAATAGCCTGTTAAGTGAAGGTGCCGGTGATTGGAGTGCCTATCAGATTGCAAAGCGCATGGAAGGTGTGGGTGCTCAATTGCAAGTGGGATCATTGCGGGATATGGCTTGGGTGTCGGCTCGTTCGTTGACCGATTCCAAGGCACTCTCCGTTACTCTGGAGACATTGACTGCTGTACTGGCTAAGCCACGATTCGCAGTGGAGGATATCGAACGACAGCGTCAGTCTATCCTGGCGAGTCTGACTCAGGATGAGCAGTCTCCCGGCAGCGTGGGTAAGAAACGGCTCTATAGACTGGTATTTGGTGACCATCCCTATGCAGCGGATCCTGATGGGAACAGTGAGTCAGTGAAAGCGATCACGCGGGAAGATATCCAGACCACCCACAAACGACTCTACGTGGCTAAAAACGCCTTGGTGGCCATTGTCGGCGCCGTTAATCGAGAGCAGGCAGAAGCAATGGCCGAACAGGTAACCCAAGGGCTTCCTGGCGGTGAACCAGTACCCCCATTGCCACCGGTTGAGCCTTTATTAAAGGCGGTTGTTGAACAGATCCCATTTCCCTCCACCCAGTCCCATCTCTACCTTGGACAGCCGGGGATGCGTCGTGGTGATGCGGACTATTTCACCCTCTATGTAGGGAATCATATCCTGGGTGGCAGCGGTCTTGTCTCGCTCCTAAGTGATGAGGTGCGTGAGAAACGAGGCTTGAGCTACAGTGTCTACAGCTATTTCCTGCCAATGCGACAGATTGGTCTGTTTCAACTTGGATTGCAGACAAAGAATGAGCAGGCTGGTGAAGCTTTGCAGGTAGTGAATGACACCCTCAAACGCTTTATCGAAGAGGGACCGACTGAGGATGAGTTAGAGGCTGCGATACAGAATATAACGGGTGGGTTTCCACTACGGATCGCCTCGAATGGCAAGATTATAGAGTACCTGGCGGTTATCGGTTTCTATGATTTACCACTCGACTATCTGGATAAATTCACAGACGAAGTCCGTGCCGTTACCCAAGCAAAGATTCGCGATGCCTTTAAGCGGCGCATCGATCCTGATCGATTAGTCCGTATACAGGTAGGGCGTTCCAATACACCATTGGCTCAAGTGTCGAAGACTTCTGACGATAAAAATAACAAATGAACAGTGTCTTATCGTTATAGGGAAAAGGCTGGCATGTTGAAGGTTGAGCAGGCGTCATTTCAAGTTCGGATTATCGGTGGATTACATCGGGGGCGACGCCTACCGTTTGCCGATTTACCCGGTTTAAGGCCAACCGGGGATCGTATCAGAGAAACCCTTTTTAACTGGCTGCAGCCAATCATGGAAGGTGCACGCTGTCTGGATCTGTTTGCCGGCAGTGGTGCATTAGGGTTAGAAGCGGCTTCGCGTGGGGCTCGCAGGGTGGTAATGCTCGATACTGCCCTAGCAGTGATCAGGCAGCTTGAAGAGAACAAGGGCACGCTTGGCCTGGACCAGGTCTCCGTCATCAGAGCCGATGCCCTACAATGGCTTGAACAGGACGCAATCCCTTTCGATGTGGTTTTTCTTGATCCACCTTTTGCAGGTGATCTCCTGGGACCCATCTGCCAGCGACTGAGTCAGGGGTGGTTGGCTGATGGTGCGCGTATCTACTTGGAAGATACCATTTCGCGCAACATGCCTACCCTGCCTGATGGATGGGAGTTATTGAAGGACATGACAACCGGGCAAGTACGCTATGGATTAGCCTACGCTCCCCTTCCAGGGTGATAATTGTCATTCATCGGTTCGGTTTCTGGTACTATTATGCCTTTTTTTAGCCGAACTAATTCATGATCACAGCCGTTTACCCAGGAACCTTCGATCCCATCACCAATGGTCATAGCGACCTGGTGAGGCGGGCCTCCAATCTATTTGACCACCTCATACTGGCAGTGGCAAAAAACTCAGGTAAAAATCCAGCATTTGATCTGGATCAGCGCTTGACACTTGCACAGACGGTATTGAAGGACATGAAGAATGTTGAGATCTGTGCTTTCGATAACCTGTTGGTTGAATTTGTGCAACAGCGCAGAGCCAATGTGATTCTACGTGGTTTGCGTGCCGTATCAGATTTTGAATATGAGTTTCAGTTGGCGGGCATGAACCGTCGGTTGGACCCTACCATCGAGACCTTGTTTCTAACCCCAGCCGAGCAGTTCACTTTTATATCTGCCGGGTTGATAAGAGAAATTGCCTCACTCGGGGGTGATGTCTCTGAATTTGTACATCCTGACGTACAGTCGGCATTGTCCAAACGGTTTGGTTAGTGTACCTCTTTGGACAGCCTCCTGCGGTGTGAGGTTAATCCTTTCTGGTTGGCAGAATGTCACAGAATTTCTAAAGAAGTACAAATGAATTACTTTTACATGATTTTGCAGGAGAGAACGATATGGCGTTAATAATCACTGATGAATGTATAAACTGTGACGTCTGTGAGCCTGAATGCCCGAATGGCGCTATCACTCAGGGTGACGAGATCTATGAAATAGAGCCGGATCTCTGTACCGAGTGTGTCGGTCACTATGATACATCACAGTGTGTTGAAGTCTGCCCGGTGGACTGCATTCCAAAGGATCCAGAGCATGAAGAGAGCTACGAGACACTGCATGCCAAATACCTCAAAATTACCGGTGAATCCGACTAGTCGGTCAATGCGGATTAAATTCGCCATACGAAAGGCTCCCTTGTGGAGCCTTCTTTTTCTGCTTTTTAGTTTCAACCTGCTCCAGGCCGCTGAAAAACCGGGGGTGGCAGCGATTGCCACAGCCCATCGGCTGGCTACTGAGGCAGGACATCAACTGCTTCAATCCGGAGGGAATGCATTCGATGCCGCTGTTGGGGTAAGTGCAGTACTGGCCGTGGTTGAGCCCTACAGTTCAGGTATCGGTGGTGGAGGTTTTTGGTTGCTGCATCGCGCCAGTGACGGTTATGAGACGATGCTTGATGGCCGGGAACGAGCGCCCCTGGCGGCCAAAAGGGATCTCTATCTGGATCAGTCCGGCCAGGTGATACCCCGTCTTTCCATTGATGGCGCGCTTGCAGCCGGTATTCCCGGCGAACCTGCTGCCCTGGTCCATTTGGCCCATCATTATGGGCGCCTGACGTTAGCGACCTCATTACAACCCGCAATCAAATTAGCCAGGGAGGGTTTCAAGGTCGACAGCCACTATCGACGAATGGTGAAGTGGCGTTTAGATGTGTTACAGGCACACCCTGCTTCAGCCAAGCAGTTCCTTTACCGGGGTGAAGTACCCGACGCGGGTGCATTGATCAAGCAGCCAGATTTGGCGAGTACCCTGGAGCAGCTAGCCAGGCATGGCGCTGAGGGTTTCTACAAGGGTGAGATAGCCGAACGTCTGGTCGAGGGGGTGAAGTCGGCAGGTGGGATCTGGAGCTTGGAGGATCTTGCCAAATATCGGGTGGTGGAACGTCAGCCCGTTGTCGGTCACTACCAGGGTTTAAAGATTACCAGTGCGTCTCCCCCCTCTTCTGGCGGGGTGGCACTGATGACGATGCTGAATATTCTTGAGGGATTCAACCTTGCCTCTTTGGATGAGCCGCAACGTACCCATTTATTGGTTGAAGCAATGCGCCGTGCTTATCGGGACCGCGCGGACTATCTAGGTGATCCCGATTTTGTAGATATCTCGGTTGAAGCGTTGGTGCACCCTTGGTACGCAGCTGGCTTGGCACGTAATATTCAGATGGATCGTGCCAGCCCCAGTGTTGGGAATGTTAAGCAGACGGCGGAGGGGCAGGATACAACCCACTTCTCCATTCTCGATGCCGATGGTAATCGTGTAGCAGCCACGCTCAGTATCAACTATCCGTTTGGTTCAGGTTTCGTCGTACCAGGTACCGGGGTTCTGTTAAATGATGAAATGGATGACTTTTCCGCCAGTCCCGGTGTGCCAAACGTTTATGGGTTGGTCGGGGGTGATGCCAATGCCATCGTTGGAGGCAAACGGATGTTGTCGAGTATGACACCGACTTTCGTTGAGGATAGTCAGCGGGTGGCAATCCTGGGAACCCCGGGTGGTAGCAGAATTATTACCATGGTGCTTTTAGGTATATTGGAGATGGCTGAGGGAAAGGGGCCGAAACAGTGGGTTGATAGACCCCGTTTCCACCATCAATATCTTCCCGACGTGATCCAGTTTGAGCAGGATGCGCTGAGTAAGTCATTGCAGCAACAGTTGGTCTCTATGGGACACCCTCTAAAACCGCTTGATAGACAGTATGGAAACATGCAGGCGGTGTTGTGGAATAAGCAGAATGGCAAAGTAGAGGCGGCAAGCGATCCTAGAGGGGGTGGTTCTTCCCGTGTGGTCTATCCTGATTGAGCAATCTGGCACCCGTTATGACCTCAAAGTGCCGCCTGGATCTGTCCTTCGGGACGCGGCTGATGGCCTGGGGCGCCACGCTGATTTCATCAATTTGCAGGATACACAGCACTATAAACAACCGATTTCGACGCGAAGTTGTGGTAAAAATTGCAAAAAAGTTCTTAAAGTTGGAAACTCGCCATTGAATTTGTTTGGATTTTAGCTCAAGCTTTCGTGCCAGATGCTGCTACTCATTCGGTCTGGTTCTTGCGGATAGAGCAAGATGGGGAGCGGACAACTGTCACTGTCTAACTTGGGTTAGCTTAATTTATACCTGGGCTAGGGGTGTCGATGTGTTTTGCCGCTTGGCTCGGAGGGAGTGTCCCAAATAGGTCATCGCTTGCGGTGTTTGCCTATGGTCTATTTGGGAAGTTCTGTATCAGCAATGACCAGGTAGAAGGGGTGTGTAGCATCTGCCACACAATGTAAAAAATCGTAGAGAGATCGAGATAAATTATGAAAACCACCATGATGAAAACTGCCGCTATGATTCTCAGTCTTGGGCTGTTTGCGGGTTGCGCAACCACCAACGACGGTCTGGAAGAAGGTATCGCAAATGCACAGGCAGCCGCTGACGCTGCCATGAAAGCTGCTAAAGAGGCTCAGCTGGACGCTGCCACTGCTCAAGGTTCAGCTGACGCTGCACTGAAAGCTGCCAATAGTGCCCAGGATAGTGCGGAAGCTTGTAATGAGCGTTGTGGCCGTATGTCTGAAAAAGCTATGGCTAAGTAAGCTGGCTTTAATCGACGGCTAACCCACTTTGTGGGTTTAAAACCCCGACAAACTATCCGTTTGTCGGGGTTTTTTAATGCTGCTTGGCCAAACTTAAGTGCTATTCACGATAATCCTGGAATCTGCAGTTGACGATAATAGGCTAACCGCCTTCAGCGACAGTGTTCTCCTGCCATAGATAGAGTGGCATGGGGATGCCGGTTTTCTCTTTAATGAAGCTGTGCAATTGATCCCAGTCAGGTCTGCGTTTATCTTCGCCTAATTTACCAATCACAGCATCGACCAATTCCGTGTAATTATTCCCTCTCTCCTCAATATACTCTTGCAATGGTGGGTGTACCTGAACAAACAACTCGTCGTTCAACCAACCCGCCTTGAAAGGTACGTTGATGATCCGTACCGGCACACCGACTTCAACCTCCTCAAAAAAGCGCTCAACATTTTCCGGATAGAGGCGAATACACCCATGGCTCACCCGCATTCCAACACCATAGGGCTTGTTGGTGCCGTGAAGCAGATAACCATTCATGCCAAGATAGATGGCGCGATTTCCGAGTGGATTGTCTGGGCCGGGGAGAACCACCGCTGGCAATGGATTACCATCATTTTCATGTTCCTGGAGGATAGACTCGGGTACTGTCCAGCTGGGATCCTTTTTCTTGCCGATGACACGGGTCTCGCCGGTTGGGGTGCTCCAACCTTCACGTCCGATACCAATCGGGTAGGTGATCACTACCGGTCGGTCATCCGGGAAGTAGTAAAGTCGCAGCTCTGCCAGGTTTATGATCACTCCCTTGCGAGGCCCGGGAGGGAGGATATACTGCTGTGGCATAACCACTTCCGAACCCTCACCTGGTAGCCATGCATCCACATCGGGATTGGCGGCGACCATTTGCCTATAGCCGATGTCATAGGTGCGAGCAATGTCTGAGAAGGTCTCTTCATAGCGCGTTGAAAGCTTGAATGTCTGGCCCACGACATCGTCGCCTTCTGGGGGCAGGTCAAAGGTGACAGCATGGACGAGCCCCAGAGAACTGAGGGATAGCAGAATAGTAGATATGAGCTTCAATCTTTTATATCCACGTCAAGTGTAACGTTAATGTACCGTGTCATAGATTCTGTGACATTCAAAGCCGCCAAAATACGCCAACTCAAGACCCGGCCCGGTAAAAAAATGGAGCATAATGATATGCCCAATCTAAAAGCTGCACCAGTGTACCCGACGATGCATGCAATGGTTGAGAAATATGAGGCAATTTGTGATCCATTTACTTTGATTGCTGTTTAATCAGCTCCTACCTGATAGGGATTCTAAAGAATTGACTTCTCAGGTCGATAGTCTTTTTAGTGGCACTAATTTTCCTTTAAGATCAAGAACCTCTGGATATTTGTCGAGTAATTGACAGATTCCATTTTCAACTGTGCCGGCCATGTATATTCGGTTGCATGGCTATTCCTTCTGAGAGGATGGCTGGATCTTGAAGCACCCCGAACAGGATCTCCCATGCGGCGAATTGCGCTGATCAATCAAAAAGGTGGTGTAGGTAAGACTACCATCACGACTAACCTGGGGCATGCGCTGGCGCTGGCCGGCCATAGGGTTACAGTCATTGATTTGGATCCACAAGGACAACTGGCATCCAGCTACGGGATCTTTCGCGCACCGACAAAAGGGGTTGATCAGGTGTTGTTGAATGGGGCAGATCCCTGTTCAGTGAAACTGGGTATCAGGGATATGCTGACACTTATTCCCGCAGGTGCACGGCTACAGGAGATCGAGTATCTCCATGACGGGGGCGCCTCGCGTGCGCGTCTTCTGCAGCAGGCATTGCAGGGGATGATAGACGATCAGGCCTTTGTTTTATTCGATTGTCCGCCTTCATCAGGTCTACTGGTGGCAAATGCCATCTTTGCTGCCGATGAAGCACTCATTCCTGTGAGTGGTGATCACATGTCCTTGAATGGATTAGCCAAGATGTTGGTGACAATAAAAAAATTCGAGCCCTATCTGGAAAAATCAATTCGTCAGTGGATCGGGTTAAATCGCAGTTTCCCCCGTAGAAGACTCGCTAAAGAGGTCGAAGACAAACTCAGGAAACACTTCCCGGAGCAACTGCTGAACACCCAGATACGAGAGGCGGCTGTGATCGCTGAATGTCCCGGCATCGGACGAACTATTTTCGAGTACAAGCCCGGCAGCCAATCAGCAAAGGAGTTCCAGGCCTTGGCAAGTGAGCTACTCGAGCGGTACGAAGGGTAAAGCTTTTCAAAATATTGTCGATATTAGATTCAGAGTAACTAGGCAGCAGTCCCTCATTGTAAAGTCGCTGAACAGTTACGATCCAAGAAGCCTGCTAACAGTGACCGGGAGTTACCATGTCCATATCCAGTGAAGTTTCCAATGATGAAAAGACAGTCACCATCGTAATAGCCGGGCGATTTGATTTTTCTACCCATCAAGAGTTCATGCAGGCCTACAAGGCTTTCCCCAGGGGGGAGAAGGGCTTCGTCATTGATCTGACCAATACGGAGTATCTGGATAGCTCGGCGATGGGCATGTTATTGCAGCTTCGCGAACACAGTGTCAAGCAGGCCGATAGCGTGGTGCTGAGGAATGGAAACGAGGCAGTACAGGATGTGTTGAGAATCGCCAATTTCGGTAAATTGTTCACCATCCAGTAACCTGGCTGGCGCTATTCATATACCTCCCCTCGAAAGAGTAATTGATCGGAGGGCTGCACATCAGCACGCCTTTCCGGTATGCTTGCCCCTTTTTTCGGAGAGGCGTCTTTCATGGGTTTCAAATGCGGTATCGTGGGACTGCCGAATGTCGGTAAATCAACATTGTTCAATGCCTTGACCAAGGCAACAATCGCGGCAGAAAACTACCCTTTTTGCACAATTGATCCCAATGTCGGTGTCGTGCCTCTGCCGGACCCCCGCCAGGATGTAATCGCCGCTATCGTCAATCCCCAGGCCGTCATTCCGACAAGTATGCAGTTTGTCGATATTGCCGGACTGGTTGCCGGCGCCTCTAAAGGCGAGGGCCTGGGCAATAAATTTCTGGCCAATATCCGCGAAACCGATGCCATTGCTCAAGTTGTACGCTGTTTCGAAGATGATGATGTTGTACATGTGGCCGGTCGGGTCGATCCCGCCAGTGATGTGGAGGTCATTAATACAGAACTCGGGCTGGCCGATCTGGAATCGGTGGAGAAGGCCCTGGACAAGACGGCCAGACAGGCCAAGACGGGCGACAAGAAGATACTGGCGCGTAAGGTTCTGCTGGAAAGCGTTAGGGACCATTTAAACGCGGCTAAGCCGGCTCGCAGCATGGCGCTCAGCGAAGACGATAGGGCTGAATTACGCGATCTGTTTCTATTGACCGTCAAGCCGGTGTTCTATATCGCCAATGTCGCGGATGATGGGTTTGAAAACAATCCCTATCTTGATGCCTTGTCCGTGATGGCGGCTGAAGAGGGGGCGGAAGTGGTACCGGTCTGTGCTGCAATCGAAGCTGAGATTGTAGAGTTGGACGAAGACGAGAGAGAGGAGTTTCTGGCAGACATGGGACTGGAAGAGCCAGGCTTGAATCGGGTTGTACGCGCTGGCTATAAACTGCTTGGTCTTGAAACCTACTTCACTGCTGGAGAGAAGGAGGTCAGGGCCTGGACGATTCCAACCAATGCCACTGCACCGCAAGCAGCAGGTGTCATCCATACTGATTTCGAACGAGGTTTCATACGTGCTGAGGTCGTAGCCTATGAGGATTTCGTCAGTTATAAAGGCGAGCAGGGTGCCCGTGAAGCCGGTAAGCTGCGCTCCGAGGGGAAGGAGTATATCGTCAAGGATGGTGATGTCATCCACTTCCGATTCAATGTCTGATATTGACACCGGGTTGAGGCAACAGTATATTCCTCGCCATTCACAACAGCTTCTGGCAAGGTAGCTCAGTTGGTTAGAGCACAGCACTCATAATGCTGGGGTCGGCAGTTCGAATCTGCCCCTTGCTACCATAAAAACTAAAGACTTACATTAAACCCGGCACTGCCGGGTTTTTTGTGCAAGTGCATTGTAAGCAGTAGAGTAAATATAAGACTACTGATTATTATCCACTGCTCGATAAATCGCACCTGCCCCGGTGAATTGGGATGACTCCCAGATTATTGATGAGGTTGAATCTCACCCAGGGAATGCGAAACTTGTCCCATGAACTTGATCAACAGCTATGCCCAGCTACCAGAACATTTTTACGCCCACACCCAAACCGCCTCTGTCCCCAAACCAGCGCTGATTGCCTGGAATGAGGACTTGGCCGCACACCTCGGTCTGAATGATTTAGGTGCCGACAAAGAGAGCCTGGTTCGTATCTTCAGCGGTAGTGAACCTTTGCCTGGAGGCAAGACCATTGCTATGGCCTATGCCGGTCATCAGTTTGGTCACTTCGTGCCTCAGCTCGGTGATGGGCGGGCCGCCCTTTTGGGGGAGGTCGTCAGCCCTGTGGATGGGGCCCGTTACGATATCCAACTCAAGGGATCGGGACAGACTCCCTTTTCCCGCCGTGGCGATGGCAAATCATCACTGGGGCCGGTAATCCGCGAATACCTGCTTAGCGAGGCCATGCACAGGCTTGGCGTGCCGACTACGCGGGCTCTCGCGGCAGTGAGTACAGGTGAGATGGTGATTCGGGAATCGGACGAACCCGGTGGCGTATTGACACGGGTGGCAGCCAGCCATATCCGTGTGGGCACCTTTCAATTCTTCGCCGCACGGAATGATCAGGATGCACTGGCAGAACTTACCCACTACGCCACTGCCCGGCATTACCCTGATGCCACAACGAAGGAACGTCCTGTGTTGGCTTTTTTCTCAGAAGTGGTCGAAGCCCAGGCCAAACTGATTGCTCACTGGATGGCACTCGGATTCATTCACGGTGTAATGAATACAGACAACACGGCCATCTCCGGCGAAACCCTGGATTATGGCCCCTGCGCCTTTATGGATGAGTTTCATATCGACAAGGTTTTCAGCTCCATCGATCAACACGGTCGCTATGCTTACGGCCAGCAGGCCAACATGGCGCAATGGAACCTGGCCCGGTTAGCCGAATGCCTGATGATGCTGGAGGGAGAACAGGAGGACTACGAATCGGCACTGGAGCGGTTCCAACCGCATTTCGAAGCCCACTACTTCGCATTGATGTGTGAAAAACTCGGGCTCGCCAGCCACAACAAAAGTCATGATGAGCTGGTTACCGGTTGGCTGCAACACCTGCAGGATCATCAACTCGATTACAGCCTGAGCTTCCGGCAACTGGCCGCGCGCATGAACAAAAACGATTCACCCGTTTTCGGTCAATTTGAAATCCGATGGCTACAGTGCATAGACGAACAGCCGGGAGGCCGTCAAAGCGCCGGTCAACTGATGGCATCTACCAATCCTGTTGTCATCCCCCGTAACCACCAGGTGGAAAGGGCCATTCAGGCTGCCTTTCAGGGTGATTTCAGCGTATTCAACGAATTGCGGCAGGTACTTGCCGAGCCGTTCACAGAGCAACCTGGTTTTGCATGCTATTCCGAGCCACCGCTTGCTCACGAACGTGTTGCAATGACCTTTTGCGGGACATGACGCCACGCCGGGTTGATAATCCTAGATTCCGCAGTTGACCGCTTATGTCTGACGTAAGGTAATGAAATGCTAGGTCAATTAATGAATTTTATCCTCACCCATTGGGTGAACCCATTAACGCTACAAGCATTTGTGAAAAATCCCGACGCACCCAGCTGCGTTGTCGTTCTTGTTAAGGGAATGGCCATTAACGGCGAACGACGCCTTGCTGGATACGCCGGGATTTCCCACAAATCCATGTTCAACTGCGGATTCTAGGATAATTGGACTCGTAGATTACCCAACAGCCATAAGCAGATGTCCGGATGTCAGTGATTCCGTCAGTTTGTGGTGATCAAAGCGGGGCTGCGGAGGTGTGGCGAATACTTCCCGGTGACACACCAAATACCCGTTTGAATGCCCTGCAGAATGCTGCTTCGGATTGATAGCCCAGGCGGTTGGCTAGCACTGACAGGGAGTCCGATGTTTCCAGAAGCTGTGCACGGGCAAGTTGCATGCGCCACTGGGTTAAATAACGCATGGCTGAGTCGCCTACCAGGTCGGTAAATCTGGCCGAAAACCCAGAGCGTGACATACCCACCTCTTTGGCCAGCGAAGCCACGGTCCAGTCTTTTTCGGGTTCACGGTGGATAGCTGCGAGCGCCTTGCCGACATACTTGTCGCGCAAGGCAGCAAGCCAGCCCCGATTGGCATCGGGTGCCGAGTCTAACCATGATCGGATAGCCTGGATAATGAGGATATCGGCTAAATGTGTGATGACTGTTTCTCCGCCTGGCCTCAGTTCCCTGGCTTCACGAGCAATAAAGCGGAGTGTACTTTGCAGCCAGCTACCCTCTTCATCAGCCCAGGTGTCAATCTGCAACACTTTGGGTAACAACGCGATGAGTTGTTGTCCCGCAACATGATCGAAGCGTACCACGCCACAGGTCAGGTGGGTCATTTCACCATCACCACCGTGACGCATAATCTCGTAACGGTCGCTAACCCGCTCAACCGGTATGTCGAATAGCGGTAGGGTCTCATCGGTTGGCTTACTACGGATACAGTGTCCGTTGCCATGAGGTACGAGCGCCAGACTGCCTTGTTGAAGCAGGTGTGGTTCTTCGCCTTCAACCTCCAACCAACAGTGCCCGGAGGTAACCACATGAAACATCATACGCCCCTCAAAGGGAGGCAGTTCTATGCCCCAGGGTGCCGTTAACTCGGACCGGCAGTAAAAGGTGCCGTTAAGCCGGAGCAAGTGAAGGGTTTCACCGAGTGGGTCGGTGAAGTCAGGAATGTTTGTATGGGTACGCAGCTTCATGATGCTTAAGTCTGGCACTAATTTTACTTAATAGTCCATAACTTTGGACGAAAGGCAAAGAATTGCAGACATACTGTGATAGTTAATCCGATTATTCTGCCCCATAGTTTAAGCGAACGTTACGTAAATGCTTCGTCCAAACCAAGATTAAACAGCACAGGAAATCGAAATCATGAAACATTCACCCATTCTCATCATCGGTAAAAACGGTAAAACAGGCAGCCGAGTCAACACGCGCCTACAAACGCTGGGTTATGACACCCGTCAAGTGTCCAGATCGACAACCCCGTCATTTGACTGGGAGAAACCACAGACATGGCGATCGGTCATCGATGGCTGTGCTTCAGCTTATGTGACCTACCAGCCTGATCTCGCAGTACCCCATGCAGAACCGGCCATTAGAGAGTTTGTGCGCATCGCCCGCGAAGTCGGATTGAAACACATCGTTCTGCTTTCGGGTCGTGGTGAAGCCGGTGCACAACGCGTGGAGGAAGTACTCAAAAGCAGTGGTATTTCATGGAATATTGTCAGAGCCAGCTGGTTTTGCCAGAACTTCAGTGAAAGTTTTATGTTGGAAGATATCCTGGCTGGCGAGCTGGTGTTACCTGCGGAAGGGACACTAGAACCGTTTATCGATGCTGATGATATCGCTGACGTTGCCGTTGCTGCTTTAACCGATCCCAGCCACCGTAACAAACTGTTCGAAGTCACCGGCCCTCGTGCGCTGACTTTCGCGCAATGCATGAGGGAAATTTCCGAGGCACTGGGTCGGCCTGTGAAATACAGCACTGTTCCAATCGATGTATACATCGATACTTTACGCGAACAAGGCGTACCGGAAACTATGCAATGGTTGTTACGCGAGCTGTTCACCGTTGTCTTTGACGGCAGAAACAGCCAGGTGATGTTCGGTGTTGAAGAAGCGCTTGGTCGACCGGCGACAGACTTTAAAGCCTATGTACAGAAATCAATTGAGTCGGGTGTTTGGGATGCTGAGATGCAGAGGAAATCAGCCTGATGTCTTCATCGATTGTAACTGTGCTTTTAAAGACCGCTGTACTCAGCAGCGGTCTTATCGCCGGGATTGATTTTTAAAGTGGTGAGGAATCGGGAAGAGCAGCTCATTTCACTGGCCCTGTGATTTGCTATCAATCACCCAGATTTTGTTCAGGATGATTTCAGCGTATTCAATGAACAGCGGCAGGTACTTGCCGAGCCTTTCGCTGAACGGCCTGGTCTCGTATACTACTCAGAGCCACCTCTTGCTCATGAATAAGATGCAATGGCCTTTCGCGGGACATGACACTATGAGGTCGCTTGATCAATACCCAATGAACACGCCTTCCACCGAATCATTATCTGTAACTGTAGACACCGAGATAACCGCTCCCGGTCGAATTCCCGGAAACAGTGGTATCTGGGTAGGTATATTCTGTGTACTGGTTGAATTTCTCCTGTTATTCATCGTCTATTTCATCGCCAAAGCTCATAATCCGGAGGCTTTTTCTACCGGCCCGGATAAACTCATCACTTCGGCAGGCACCACCATCACCATTTTATTGCTCACGAGTGGCTACTGTATGGTGAAAGCTGTGAGTGCCATTCGTAGTGATCAACGCAAAGCCTCATTACGCTGGACTATCATGGCAATACTCCTGGGCTTCGGTTATCCAATTGTGAAGTATTTTGAAATTCGCTGGAATGTCGCCCATGGCATTCACGGAGAGACCGGGGTTTTCTATACGGTCTATTACTATCTGACGCTAACTCACCTGGTCCATGTCAGTTGGGGCCTGATGGGATTAATCTGGATTGCATTACGTACCGGGGTAGGTGCCTATTCATCGAAAAATTACAGTGGTTTGGAAGCAGCAGCACTCTATTGGCATACAACCGATGTTATCTGGCTTGTGATTTTCTCCTTCTTCTACATTTTGAGATAACTGGCAAATTATGATTGGACATACCGAAAGAATCTGGTTGATGCTAATCGGTCTCACCTTTCTTGGGGCATTGATAGGAGAGAGAGGTCAGGCCGGATGGTTACTCACATTGACGGTTGCCGTTCTCATAGCCTTAAAAGGCAGTATTGTGATTGACCACTACATGGAAATGCGTTCGGCCAATCAGCGTATACGAGGTATTCTGCGCTTGTTCATTACGCTGATACCGATGCTGGTGATTTTCTTCTACGGCTGGGGTGAGGATATACGACGATTGACCACCCTAAATTGAATTAAACCGTAAAAGTCTCGCGAAACCACTTTTCAAGCTGATTCAAGTTGTAGTTTTCTAACTCTCACCGAGCGACCACATTCGCTGAAGAGCTAGCTGTGAGCCACACTCCAGTTGAACGTCTCCTTAGGGTCTGGAGCAGTCTATTCCAAGGTATGAATCTATTGTCCGTCTTTCGCGTGACTCATGTTCTATAAGAAGCAGATATTAACGGTCTTATTCGGACTAGGGGCAAAAAATTAGGAAACGTGACGACTATAATTACTGTAGGGAAGGAAGGGAAATGGAATTCACCTCGATAAAGGCAAATCTTTCGCGAGGAAGAGGCGCAAAGCGTCAGGTCTCGATAGAGATAGCTGAGTTGCCGAAGGGATGGTAGGCATGGCCAGGAGGAAGGCACAATGAATAATATCCATTTCGGTGTAATGGGTGTATTGGCACTTTTCAGCCTGAGCATTGACGACGCTATCGCGGAAAGTACGGGTTTCATGTATCTATCACCTGATCAGTCATATTGTAGAGCATACAATATTGATGAAGAAGGTAATCTTCTCAGCTTCTTCAGGGCAAACGATACGATAGTTAAGATCACAGCAACACCAAGCGGCATAGTAAACGCGACATGTATGGCGAAGCCGCAGGGAGACAACCTGGTCCGTGAGAAAGGAGAGACAGAATTTCCTCTTGATATGTGCTCAATAAGGCACGAGGAAGGGGGATTCGAAACCACGGTGGTTGTTGATAAAGGCCAAGTCGTGATTTCAGAAACTGGTGAAATTTCCATGGTATGTCATGGTATTCCAGCAGCGTCTAAATAGGCGCTATGTATCCTTTGAATCTCGGTTCGCCACATGCTATTGATCGCCTTTCATATTCGATGTGAGAGTATGTGGCGTTTTCCGATAACAGCGTTGATTATTGAGTGGTTTTAGTAATCCGATGCCAAAATGGGTTCTTGATGGCAAAAACTTGTAACTTCTTAAAGGTGTTTTTACTACTCGCTCAATGATCCATTACTGTCACTGATAAGATCCGAAAGGCATATGTTTTTGATGCAGTGAGTAATCTGGAAGTGCGGTTTAATTCGCTTATTGGGTGATTTGCTTTCAATCACCTTAATTTTACTCAAGGTTTGTTCGGATTACTCCAGACAAGTTGGATCTGGGTGCTGCGTCTTATCTCTGTAAGCCTGTCCCCGAACTCCTGAATATTGGCATCAAGCAGATCTGCCAATTCGAGTTTACCTTCCCTTGCAGTGGCGAGTTCCAGACGCTTTTCTCGTAGTTTATCGATGCTGTGGCTGTCTCTGATATGTGCTAGAGAAATGATCGAGGTATCTTTCTGACTTGCAGCTTGTCTTGATAGCAGGTTGCTTTGCTGAAGGATCAGCTTGTCCAAATCGTAGATCTCATCATTGAGATTGCCAATGACCTCCAGCTGTTCATCCCATATCGCAAACAGATTATCGACACCCTCTTCAACCCAGTTCTGGATCTCCTGAAGGTGTTGCTCTTTGAGCATCTGCATCACACGGATCGAATCGGGCATGCAGAGTATATGTTCGAATACGTCTATCCAGCCCTCTTGGCGATAGTTGAACAGCTTGTTCATGTAGTGCAGCAGCAAGCCGATGGATTCACTGTAATCGTAACCGGTGTAGGTCTGGCTTACCGTCTCAAGAATATCCGCGAAGTTGACTGCTGTACCGGTGAATGCCCTATCGTCCTCTACACGAATCCCCATTGCATAGATACGTGTCAAGCGGTTGAGCATGCGGATATAACCGTCATCTTCGATTTGGCTCTTTCCTGAGCGGATAAAACCGGATACCTCTGTCAGCATCTCCCGCAACTGGTCGATATCTATATTGCTGTTTTGCTGGGTAAGGGTCGATTCCAGGTGGTCGAAATACTGTTTGATAATGTGACAGGACTCCTCCTGAGCCAATTCAGGTAGCTTATCGACGCTCTCGATCCTGAAGGGTATTTCCCTTTCATCGAGTGCGACTGCAGTGCTGTAATCCTGATACTGTTTGCTCATTTGATAGCCGTTTGTGGAACAACCTGTTGAGGGTTATGTACATTATATTAACGATTTCTTATATATCAAGTCATTTCGTACTGATATTTGACTGCAATATTTCCATCTTGTGAAATCTATCGGCTGCTAGATCAATAACTTGAGTCATTCTGAAGGGGCGGTTGTGGGTGTAACTGACTGATATTAATAAAGTAAGTATTTTTCCTCTGTTTCACTATAGAATGTGCCATTTATTTGGGCGTCTGCAGGTTATCAATACTGATCTTTATTAAGGGGTAGTCATGAATTTCAGCAAAATTACAAGCCTTGGCAGGTGGCTATTGCTAGGCAGTGTGTTATTACCCGGTGTCTGCCTGGCGGACGAACAGACTCTCAATAGTGCGAATACCGGCTGGATCATGGCATCAACCGCGTTGGTTCTATTCATGACTCTGCCGGGCCTGGCCATGTTTTACGGTGGATTGGTGCGGGCAAAGAATGTCCTTTCTGTGCTGATGCAGTGTTTTGCCATTGCAGGCATGGTTTCAATTCTGTGGCTGATTGCGGGATACAGTTTGGCCTTTGGTGAAGGGAATGCCTGGCTGGGTGACTTTAGCAAGGTGCTGATGGCAGGTATTGGTAAAGATACCCTGTCCGGGGATATTCCTGAATCGCTGTTCATGCTGTTTCAGATGACGTTCGCGATCATCACCCCGGCGCTGATAGTGGGTGGTTTTGCTGAACGCATGCGTTTTTCCGCCATGCTGTTGTTCAGTGCAATCTGGCTGATGGTGGTCTACGTGCCGGTGACCCACTGGGTATGGGGTGGCGGCTGGTTGGGTGACATGGGACTGTATGATTTTGCCGGGGGGACTGTGGTCCATATCACTGCGGGTGTTGCGGCATTGGTTGCAGCGATGGTGATGGGGCCGCGGCGTGGTTTTGGTACCTCTTCCATGATGCCGCATAACATGACTATGACCATCACTGGAGCGGGTATGCTGTGGGTTGGATGGTTTGGATTCAACGGTGGCAGTGCATTAGCGGCTGACGGCAATGCATCGATGGCGATGTTGGTGACACATATTTCTGCCGCAACCGGGGCTATGACATGGCTGGTACGTGAATGGATCAAGTTCGGTAAGCCCAGTGCTTTGGGTGCAGTGACCGGTATGGTAGCGGGCCTGGGTACAATTACCCCAGCATCCGGCTTTGTGAGTCCCGCAGGTGCTTTGGTGATCGGTCTGTTGGCGGGCATCGTCTGTTTCTCAGCCACAAACTACTTGAAACAGGTTCTGAAGATTGATGATTCTCTGGATGTGTTTCCTGTCCATGGTGTGGGTGGCATCCTAGGGACATTGCTGGCTGGCATCTTCTCTTCGACTTCTCTGGGTCTTTTTTCAGGGTATGGTTTTGCAGAGGGGATCGAGACCATGGGGGGGCAGTTGTATGTCCAGTTTATCGGTGTCATAGCAACCATAGCGTTTACGGCTGTAGCAACCTTTGCGATTCTCAAGCTTGTCGATCTGCTGTTGGGATTGAGGGTAAACCATGAGCAGGAGATCGAGGGATTGGATATCGTGCTGCACGAAGAGCGCGGCTATAACGAAATCACCTGATAGGCAACCCACTCTGCAGCCAATTCTGCTTTATAGTGGAATTGGCCCTAGTACTCCATCAATATCACCTTGATGGAGTACTAACTCCTTAAATCCTTTTCTTGAAGGAGTACTAGTTTCTGCGGTAACTGGCCAAAGCGCTGTCAGTTTCAAAGATTGCTACCTCAACGACGGGAAAACCGCCGGTTTCCACATGTTCATAGATCAGGCGGGCAATATTTTCTGCAGTGGGATTGTGCTTCATCACATACACAGACTCACCGGCCTCCTGCAACAGGGGTAGTACCGGGTCATCGGCATGCAGCAACATATTGTGATCAAGGGTCTGATCGATCCAACCCTTCACATAGTTACCGATATCAGCAAAATCACACACCATTCCCAGGGAGTCGAGCTGCTGCGACTCCAAACGGATGACCGCTTTGGCATTGTGGCCATGTAGGTGGCGGCATTTCCCTTGATGATTCAGTAGCCGATGGCCATAGCAGAAGTGGATCTCTTTGGTAACTGTGTACATGTTCAGAAAGATGTCGTTTGAAGAAGGGCGACAGTATACGGGGAGGCTTGATGTGCTACCAGTAGTTGTAAAGGAATCCAGGCAAATGCCGATATTCACAGAGTAGCTATAGGTGAGTGATTGACCATGAGTGAGACATCCGATTTTATTGGTGTGGCGAGAGAGGCAGTGGATCAGCTCAAACGACTGACTCGCGATTTTCCTAAACTCTCCTCCCAACCGGTTCGAATTGCCATTGAAACCTGGAATGAGGATCTGTTTAGTAAGGGTGAACTTGTACTGCTGCAACGGGCGCAGGCTAAAGCGGAAAAGAGTGCGATGGAGCATCGTGCCGCTGAACTCATCGAATTCAATCATGTGGACGATACCATCGACATACTGAATCAAGAGTTTCCAAAAGGTGTCGACTATCTCGATTTAATCGATATGGTCGGGAAGGATAAATACATTGCCGCTCTGGGTCGGGAAGCTGCTGAGCTGAAGATGAATGCTATCTCTCCGGAACAGACAGCGGAGCTTTGGAACAGTGCTGGAAAACCGACGGTAGGCGGTGAACGTTGGAATGCCACAGGGGTGGCCGTGTTGATGGGCTAGTGGGGAGACGGTACTACCCCATCGAGTTGGCTTGAGGCAGTGGGGTTCCTGTCTGTGTCAGAAAACAGCTGGTATAGAGATGATGGTCAGCTATCTGATAACGACCGTGAAAGATGAGATTCTCCGGAAAGTGGATTTTACAGGCCGAAGTTGGCGTGAATTGAAAACGCTGTCTGGAAAGATCGAAATTCAGGGTGACCGACTGAAAACCAAAATAACGCCCTATTAAGGGGTAGTAGCATTTGTAGAGACTCTCTTTGGCGCTGAAGATCAGCCGGGCCGGCAGTGTTTCATGCTGTAGCTTGAACTGTATTTCTTCGGGTGTATCGATATATCGTGCAATGCCTTTCGATAGAGGCGATAGAGGCTCTACATCAATACCCAGGCTGAGCAATTCCCCTTTTTTTGTACAGACGGCTACACAACGCTCCCTGCAGTGGCTGATGCTACCCAAGAATCCGGCAGGCCAGGCCGGTTGACGTTTTTCGCCACGAAGTAATGGACCGGGTGGTGCATTGAGTTGGCTCAGGGCTGCATGGGCTGCATTTCGACCTGCACGAAACTCTTTCTGACGTTTCTCGACAGCTCCCTCAATCAACAGTTCCTCCTCCTTGCACAAGGGCGTTGACCACATCTCATTGGAGGCTTTCACGATGACGACATCGGGAGGGAAGAGGGAGGAAAGATCCATCATTTGGAATGTAGTTTTTGTACTCGCTGGTGATTGAGTCTGTATTCACATTGATCTCATCAATCAGCATGATACACCACACCGGAAAATGATTTTCTGCTTGACCTTCTCGCCACTCACATGCATTCTCATAGCCATGAATGACTTCCAGCAAACAAAGATGATGAGCAAACATCGCCGACTACCCGTATGGGCAGTCGCCTGTTCATCTGCGTCCGGGAGTCTGATTAGCCGCTAGTAACACAAGCAATTGGATTTATCGAAGGCCGCAGATGGCAACATCTGCGGCCTTTTTCGTTATAGGAGAAAAAAATGTTTGTTCCAGCCGCCTACCTAGGGGTTGTGCTGATCTGGGGAACCACGCCGCTGGCAATCAAGTGGAGTGGCGAGGGTGTGGGCTATCTGTTTGGTGTCACAGGTCGGATGGTTATCGGAGTGGCCCTGGCCCTGCTGGTATTGCATATGATCGGTTTACGCCTGGCCTGGCATAAGCAGGCGCGACGTACCTATCTGGCTGCCGGTTTAGGCATTTTTGTTGCCATGACCTCGGTCTATTGGTCATCCCAGTTCATCCCCTCTGGCTGGATCTCAGTCATATTCGGTCTGTCCCCAATTGTTACCGGGCTGATGGCGAGAGTTTGGCTGCAGGAGCAGGGACTCAACTTGCAGCGCTTGCTGGCCATCCTGGTGGCGTTTGCCGGGTTGGCGATGATCTTTAGTGTGGGTAAGGATTTAGGTGCCAGCTTTGTGCTCGGTCTGATCGGTGTGGTGATTTCAGTGATCACCCATTCCGCCAGTGCCGTATGGGTGAAGCGTATTGATGCTCAGTTACATGGGTTGGTTGTGGCTGCCGGTGGATTGATGGTGGCTGTGCCCCTGTTTCTGCTGAGTTGGTTTATACAAGGTGAAAGTTGGCCGGCGGTCGTTGACTATCGGGCGCTCTCGGCAATCATCTACCTGGGTATTGTGGGAACCGTGCTTGGGTTTGCGCTCTACTACTACATATTGCGTCATGTAGAGACCACCAAGGTCGCCTTGATTACCCTGGTCACACCGGTCATCGCGCTACTGGCTGGGAAGTGGCTCAACGCCGAGCAGGTGGATGAGCGAGTATGGATAGGCACGTTGCTGATCATGCTGGGACTTGCAGGGTTTGAACTGAAAGGTCGCTTGCTGACTCAACTACGATCCAACAGGGCCAGCGAGAGTGATGGCCAGTAAGTGATAATCAATACCGCGCCGAACAGGAGGATAAACCAGGGAAGGGTGGCGCGGTAGATTTCAGTGATCGGCTTGTTGAATCGGTAGCTCGCGATGAACAGGTTCATCCCGACAGGGGGTGTGAAATAGCCGATCTGCATATTGGCGAGAAAGATGATACCCAGGTGGACTGGATCGATTTCATACTGAATAGCCACAGGAAGCAGCAGCGGCACCATTAAAACCAATGCGGAGAAGATATCGAGCATGGTGCCGAGTACTAACAGAAAGATATTCAACAGGATCAGAAAGGTGAGTGGATCATCGACCCGTTCATGTAACCAGTCGAAAAGTTGGGTTGGGACGTCTGCATCAATCAGGTAGTTGGTGGAGGCCAACGACAGGCCGAGTATGATCAGGATACCCCCTACCAGTAACATCGCTTCACGCATTACTTTGGGTAGCTGTCTGATAGGTATCTCTCTGTGAATGAGGACCTCGGCAATCAACACATAAACGGCAGTGACAGCGGCTGCTTCGGAGAGTGCGAAGTAACCGCTATAGATGCCACCCAGCAGGACAATTGGCAGGGGAATCTCCCAGGCAGCATCCCGTACGGCCGCTTTTGCCTCAGCCAGTGAAAACCGGGTCAGAGGCAGGTTGCGACCTGACCAGAGTCCCCAGGCCAGTAGAATCATTAACATCAATAGACCGGGCAGAATACCAGCCAGGAACATATCATCCACGGTGATGGAGCCACCGATACCCAGCTGCTGTGCAACAACCGCGTATAAAATCAAAGGTAGCGCAGGGGCAAATAGTAGGCCCAGGCTACCGGAGGTGGTGACCAGACCGAGGCTGAAGTCTTGTTGATATCCCGCTTCCCGTAAGGCGGGATAGAGCAGTGCACCCAGTGCCACAATGGTGACCCCCGAGGCACCGGTGAATGCCGTGAACAGGGCGCAGGCGATGAGCGCCACAAAGGCCATCCCTCCGGGCATCCAACCGAGCAGGGCCTCTGTCAGCCGGACCAGGCGAAATGGCGCCTTGCTTTCGCTCAGTAGATAACCCGCAAAGGTGAACAGGGGAATTGCCAACAGCACAGGCATTTCCGCCAATCGAAAGAACTCAATGACGACCACCGAGAGATCAATATCGGACTGATAGAACCCCCACAGGGCGCCGGCTCCGATAACAGTAAAGAGGGGAGCGCCACACAGGGCCAGCAGGATTAAACCCAAGCTGATTATCATGGGTTTTCCTGGTGCAGTATCTGCAAAGGGATATTGAATAAAAACCGCAGAGTCATAGCACCAAAGCCGATAGGAATGATGATCTCTCCTATCCAGGCTGGCAGGCTGGCAAAAAGTTGTGTTCCGTCCTGCCATTCGAAATAGACAAAACGTACCGCATGCCAGGTAATGACTCCGCAGATAAAGGCGCTGAAGAGATTGTTAATGGCGGATAATATTGATTGATTTCTTTTTGAAAGTGTGCGGGAGAGTAGATCGATACGGATATGTCGATCCTCTCTGGTGGCTGCAATTGCACCCAATAGCGCAATCCACAGTACCATGATCCGCAGGCTTGGATCGGCCCATAGCAGACCACTGTCAAACAGATTGCGTAGCACAATCTGGCTGGCTGCCAGCAAGATCATGAAACCCAAAAGGATCGCCATCAAGCCCTCTTCAAAGCGTAGGATCAGGTGCCTGATGCGTTGCAGTGATCTGTTCATGGTTGTGGATTATACGAGTATCACTTAGGGATGGATTCAGTAGTCGTCACATGAGAATAGTGGCGTCACATCTTTGATTGATGGTGATTTGTTGCACAGAGCCTATACAGGTTCGAAGATCCATGTAACACATCATACAGACGGAAACTTACAGGATATGCACCGCAAGCCAAATACAGTGTGGTTGGTGGCTGGTAGTCAAAACCCGGTGTGGTGTGTGGGCGGGTATCAGGGCGTTGTCGCCACGGTGTAAGTTGATGTGTTCATCCGCCATCTCTAATCGAGCGCTCCCCTGTAGTACACAGACCCACTCGTCATAGGGTTGTTGAGTTATCTCAGTGGCAGTGTCTGGAGGGCTTAGGATGCGCTCTATTGAGACGTTTTTCCTTTTTAACAGGGTATCGAATGTCTCCTTTTCTCCATTAGCCTTATCGGGTTTAAAAAGATTCTTACTCATCATATTTGATTTTACACCCGGTCAGTTGCTTGATAGCTATGCAGGAAGAAGAATATGGGTAACCCATGGAATAGGCGCAACATTGATCTGGCAGAGCACATATAAAGTGAGAATGGGTCATACGCAAGCAACTATCGCACGGATTGACATCTAAGTGTAGATGATAGGCTACTATTAGCCCTAATAGGTCGCCTTCTTGAAGCCCCTAACAGATTGATTTAAATAAAGGCGGGTACACATCGGCTGAATGCGACATAATAGGTTGACAGCTTAATAACCATGGAGCTCCATGGTCATCTATTTTTATAACTGTATGATCGAGTTAATGGAATATCTAATCTAATTAGATCAGTCACCTGTTCGCTGCTGTTGGATCAGAATCTGCATCTTGTTGAACATCTTTTCACTGAAAGCCTCATCTTTATTCAGCTTTTTTAGGGTTGCGTTAGCGTGTTTTTCCCATGCTTGCTGCTGGTCTGAGGATGGTCTGATAAACTCTATCCCCTGTTGTCTCAGGGCTGAAAGGGCCTGCACATTGTCCTCACGGTTTTGCTGGTTAATCGTGTTGAATGTTGCTTCGAGTGTCTGTTTGACTACAGTCTGATCGGTGCTGCTGAGCTTATTAAATGCCTTCTCCTTTACTACTAGAGTGGCATAGAGATAGGCCAATGGCACTTGGGTCAGATAGCTGACTCGGGTATGCCATTGCAGCGCAATGGCGCCAATAGGTGCACTGGCGATCGTATTGATAAGACCGGTTTGCAGGCCGGTGAGTACATCGGTCAATGGTAAAGGAATCGGTGAAATGCCGAGCTCTTGAAACATGCTTGCGTTAATCATGTCACCTTCAGGCACCCAGATCTTCAGACCCTTCATACTATCAGTTGATTTTACCGGTGTATTTGAGAGCAGATAGGCAAAGCCCCCTTCACTCAAACCAAAACTGATAAATCCCTTTTCCTTTAGTCCATCGATAATCTGACTATCCATCACATGGCGTACCGCATCGACCTCCTGCAGGTTGCGGAACTGAAAGGGAAGGGTGTAAATCTGTGCTTCCCGGTAGATTTCGCTGAGACCACCACCCGTAATGGCACCTCCGTGTAACTGGCCGACACGGATTTTTCGCAATACGCTGCTGTCATTGCCCATCACCCCACCTGGATAGAATCTGATTTTGACTCGCCCATCAGTCTTTTGCTTGATCTGTTTGGCTGCAGCCCGCATCTCCTTCATCCAGGTTGTGCCGTCAGGGGCCAGTGTGGCGATTTTGAGGGTTGTGTTTGCATGACTCAAAGGGACTAGGGTAAAGAGCAGGATCATTGCATTCAGCATGCGAAACATGGTGGGTTCCTCAGTATTAACTCAGTCAGTATTAAAATGTACGTTTGTCGGCTGAATATGGACGCATAGCGATACACACCAGCATTCGCACAATTCATTCATGATAGGATTTAAACCTCAACCGGCGGTTTCAGGTTAAAAATAGTCATCCTGTAGTAGAAATCTGGCTTGTTGCTGCGCCATGATGTTGCTCAGGGTGAATCCGGGCTGGACTGGGTCGGCCTGAATAACCTCGTTGAGCAACCTATCGTGGAGTGTTTTATCAAATACCAGGCGGGCATAGTGTCGAGCGTATTCCAACTTCGCGATAAGGTCACGACCGGAGGAGTATTCAATGGCTTGTTCAAAATGTCTACGTCCGATCTCTGGTTTTCCGCCCAGGGCTGGTGGGATCTGGCTCCTGATCACGCCTAGGTAGAGTTGTGCGCGCCCCTGTTCATAACCTGGTTTCGCTGAGATTACACGTTGCAGTAAGGCTTCAGCCTTGGCTAAGTCTGCAACCGCATTCCAATCATCCTTCCGAGCCTGTATCCAGCCTGCCCAACTTGTCCCATAGAGATAGAGCCCTTCGAAATCATCGGTGTTTGTTTCTTCCAATGCTTCAACAAATTTTTCGAAGGGTTGTTGTGCATTTTTACAGATCTCTGGTTGTTGTTGACAGAGCCCACGCCCAGCGTAATCCAAGGCTTTTTGGCTGAGACTTTTTTGTCGTTCCAGATCTGTGACCAGCCCTCCGGCATAGGCGCTATACAGTTTAGCACCGGCATAGAGCAGGCCTTGATCATCGGGACTCTCTTCGATCAGTGAGTCGATTAGCAGAAGATAGGCAGGGGCACCGTGCCGTACAATCTCAGGGTCTGTTTGGTTGAGCATCGCTGCCGACAGGTTGGCTGCCAACCTGTCCGTTGCCATGGAGACACAGCCGCTACTCAGTAAAAGTAAGAACCCATAAAAGACTAGGATTATAGGCTGGCAGTAGCGAGCCAAGCTCGACCGGCGATTCATGCACCTACTCCTTATCCGGCCCAGTAAGTCCAACATTATCCTCATGGAGGCGTTGTTTAAGATCAACGATGCTTTTTGCCGACATGCTCCATGTGGTGGAGCCAACTGTTGAACATGGTGCCGATGGAGCCACTTCCGGAACGGCGTCCCTTGAATGTGTGGAAGCAACGCTCATCTTCCCCAGAGAATCTTGAAGCACCGATATCCAAGCACATATACATGAGGAATATATCGAATAACAGCACCGCTATGGCAATGGGGACGTGGATGACGGCATCTGTCTTCAGCCAGCCGATAATAGGTGTGTAGTAGCTTAGAACGATATAGAGGGTGCCGAAAAAGAGCGCAACAGCAAGCAGAGAAAAGAGATCCGCCAGACGTTCATGCTTCCGGGAGTACCCTTTGAGACTTTTACAGACTGACATGGGTATGATCCGCGTGGATAAGTTAAGTACAGTAAATATGAGGTTAACCGGCAGCCATGAGGATCTCAAGGAAATTCTTTGCATCCTAAGTTATTAGGGCCTGTTAACATGTTGCCATATCCTGAATTTCCAAAAATTAGTTATAAAAAATAATGTGTTATGCTGGTTCTTAGTGAATGAGTTAGGTATCCAAGCAAGGGTTGTTTTTTGAGTTCAGCTGTCTGGAGTGTGTATAGTTTGGTATTCGTTTTGAAACAGAGTATATCGTGTACAGCTTGTGAATAAGATAGCAGCCAGTAAAGAATATTAGATATTTCAATGAATTAATTCTAAAGATAGTGCAAAAAAATAACGGGGGTGAAGGGTGGAGAGTGTGACCGATCTAATCACAGGTTTGAATGGCATCGTCTGGGGCCCTCTGATGCTGGTATTGATACTGGGTACCGGTCTGTTTTTGATGTTTGGTCTGAAATTGATGCCAATGGCCAAGCTCAGTTATGGCTTTCGCATGCTGTGGCGTGGTCGTCAGGGGCAGGGTGAAGGTGAAATCAGTCCTTTCAATGCCCTGATGACATCGCTCTCAGCAACCATCGGTACCGGCAATATTGCAGGTGTGGCTACCGCCATCGCACTAGGTGGGCCTGGGGCGCTGTTTTGGATGTGGTGTACAGCACTGGTCGGTATGGCAACCAAGTATGCTGAAGCCGTGCTTGCGGTCCGCTATCGTGAAGTGGATGAGAATGGCAACCATGTTGGTGGCCCTATGTACTACATAAAGAACGGACTCGGCAGTCATTGGGGATGGTTAGGCACGCTATTCGCCATTTTTGGGGCATTGGCAGGATTTGGTATTGGTAATACGGTTCAGGCCAATTCGGTAGCACAAGCACTGCTGCTGAACGAAAACATGGAGATTGCTCCGGCCATTACCGGCATTGTTATGGCAATACTCGCTGGACTGGTGCTGATTGGTGGAATACGGCGTATTGCCGAGGTAGCAGGTAAGCTGGTCCCTCTGATGGCCATTGCCTATATATTGGGAGGAGTAGTTGTACTGATTTTCAATGCTAGCGCCATTCCCTCTGCTGTGGTTGAGATTGTTCAGCATGCCTTTACACCGACAGCAGCAACGGGTGGATTTGCAGGTGCGGCAGTCTGGGCTGCAATACGTTTTGGTGTTGCCCGTGGGGTCTTTTCCAATGAGGCAGGGCTCGGCAGTGCGCCAATTGCCCATGCATCAGCCTCTACCGATAACCCAGTGCGACAAGGCACTATCGCTATGCTAGGTACCTTCATTGATACCTTGATTGTCTGTTCAATTACTGGGTTGGCGATTGTGGTAACCGGTGCCTGGACCAGTGGTGAGACAGGGGCGGCACTCTCCTCAATGGCTTTTGAGATAGCCATGCCAGGTGTGGGTGGCTATGTGGTCACTATCGGTCTGGCGGTTTTTGCCTTTACCACGATTCTGGGATGGAGTGTCTATAGCGAGCGTTGTGTTGAATACCTGTTCGGAATCAGAGCGATTACACCGTTTCGTACCCTGTGGGTGCTGATGATCCCAGTCGGCGCTCTGGCTCAGGAACAACTCAATTTTGTCTGGCTGGTGGCGGATACCCTGAACGCATTGATGGCGATCCCGAATCTGGTTGCACTGTTGATGTTGAGTCCGGTGGTGTTCAAGTTGACCAAGGACTATTTTGCAACCGCTACTGGTTAAACACTAGGACTTAACCGCGAGGTTTGAATGGTGTTTGTCTTGTTCTTCATGAGATTGGTGGGGCCCTGCCCCACCGTAAGACACTTATTTCGGACAGTTGTGCCTATTGGATATCACAGGGTAATAAAGCGCGGCTGAAAAACCTTATCGACCTATTGTTTGGAAAAGCGCTGTCTTAGATAGCAGATGATGTCATCAGACTCATACAGCCACTCCACCCGGTCATCATGCTCTATTTTCAGACAGGGTGTTTGCGCCTTACCTCCCTCCCTGTGAAGCTCATCATACCAGTGGGGTAAGTAGGACGCATTCCGGCGTTCGATGTTTAGATTCAATCGACGGATGATTCGATTGACCTTGAGGCAGTAAGGGCAGAACGGGAAATAGTAGAGCGCAAGCCGGCTGGTCTCTATGTCAACCTGCCGTTGCTGCTCTTGGGGCCGTTTCACTGGCTGGGTAAGCAACCCTAGAAGCCAGTACAGCATAGATTTCCTCCTCCAAAAAGATAGTGGCTGGCCCTATTGAGGAGTACTTACTCCTGCTTTGATCCGCCAAGACAGGCCGGTGAGTCTGGGACAGTGCCCCCGTGATTGAACCAATCCTCCGGCGTCATGGTATGAAGTGAGAGGGCATGTATTCCGCCCTGCAACTCTTCAGCCAATACTTTGTTGACCTGCCGGTGGCGGCTGATCAGTTTCTCGTCTTTAAATGCTTCACTGACAACAACCACCTTAAAGTGTGATTCGGCGCCTTCTGGAACACTGTGCATATGGCTCTCGTTAATGACCTCCAGGTGTAGAGGAGAGAAAGCCGACTGGAGTTTCTGTTGAATGGTTTTCTGGGTTGTTGCCATGTCATTACCTCGTGGGTTAATAGTATAGCGCTTCATAGATTCAGGATTTCACGTACAAAAGGTATGGTCAGTCTACGCTGAGCGGCCAAAGATGCCTGATCAAGTCGATCCATAAGCAAGGTCAAAAAATGGATGTCCCTGGGGGTTCTTTGGAGCAGAAAGCTGGCGGTCTCGATGCTCATGGTCATACCGCGTTTCTCGGCGCTGCTGATCAGCAACTCAAGGCGTTCGTCATCATTTAAAGGGATCAGATGGTAGCAGGGCCCCCAGGTCAGTCTGGAGGCAAGATCGGCAAGCTGTAGTGAAAGCTGTGCTGGCGGACGATCGCATGCCACAATCAGTTGTGCCCCCCTGTCCCGTAATAGGTTGAAGAGGTTGAATATGGCCAGTTCCCACTCCGGTTGACCTGCCAGTACTTCCAGGTCATCGAGACAAACCAGAGAAAAGGCTTCGAGCCCTTCCAGCATGACCGGCTCCAATTCATGCTCCGATTTGAATGGAAGATAGGCAGGTTGTCCCTTGTCACTTTGTGACTGATGGCAGCATGCCTGCAGCAGATGGCTTTTGCCACTGCCTGTCTCACCCCAAAGATAGATGAATGGATCGAGCTTACAACGTAAACGGGATATAGCCTCCCCATTACGTCCCGCTATAAAACTGGCGAAATCGACACTGGGTCTGATGTTGAGACTGAGAGGTAATTGAACGGGCATTTGATTATTGTTCAGTGGCTACGCTGTAGACGTAGTATCGTTTCTGCCATTCGTCTGCCTTGGGTTTTGCAGATACGCTTTTCCTCGTCAGTCAGTGGCAGTTTGCTATCGCTGCCAGCCAGATGACTAGCTCCATAGGGCGTTCCACCACTGCTTGTATGCAGTAGGGTAGTTTCGCTGTAGGGGATACCAAGCAAGATCATGCCGTGGTGAAGCAGAGGTAGCATCATTGAAAGTAAGGTACTCTCCTGACCACCATGCAGACTGGAGGTTGAAGTGAACACAGCAGCAGGCTTATCAATCAGTGCACCACTCATCCACAATTGGCTGGTGGTGTCCAAAAAGTATTTCATGGGCGCTGCCATGTTACCGAAGCGGGTTGGACTGCCCAGAATCAATCCATCACACTCACGCATATCGTCTTCGCTGACATAGGGGGAGCCACTTTCAGGGATGGTGTCTTCGGTTGCTTCACATAGGGTTGAAACCTCGGGTACTGTGCGCAATCTGGCACTGGCCCCTGTTACCTCTTCAACACCACGGGCAATCATCTGTGCCATTTCAGCAGTTGCGCCATGGCGGCTGTAGTAAAGAATCAGCACTTCGGCCATATTCGTTTTCCTATTCTTGATACTGAGAATGCCAGTTTCTCTTTTCAGGCGTGTCTATAGTTAAAGGATATCAAGGATCTTTTCAGGTGGACGTCCGAGAACCGCTTTGCCATCCTTTATCACAATGGGGCGTTCGATCAGTTTGGGGTGGGCAATCATCGCCTCAATCAGCTGATCTCGACTCAGTTGCGGATTGTCCAACTGCTGCTCTTTGTACTCATTCTCTTTTTTACGCATCAGTTCTCTGGGCTCCAGTCCCAGCAGGTCGAGGATGTGTTTGAGGGTCTCCTTGTCCGGTGGGGTTTTCAGATACTCCACCACATCGGGTTTGATACCATTCTCCTGAAGAAGCTGAAGGGTCTGTCTGGATTTGCTGCAGCGTGTATTGTGATAGATCTCAATGCTCATTATGTATTGCCTCGTAACTATTTAGCAGCCCCAATGCTGGGGCTGGTGAATGGTTCTATCCTTGGGTTTTATAGGGAGGATGTTTTACCCTTCCATATGGTCAGTACCCGGCAACTACCGCTACAGGTACTGATCTGAACTGGTACATTGCCACAAGAGTGATTTGCGGCCATTGTATCCATACAGGCAGAACTGCTCCACAAGCAGACCTGTTGAGCTGCAATAATTTCATGGAGTTCAGTGATGAACCAGCCGAGTGCCAGCCAAACCCTATTCTCTCCCCTGCGGCATATTCATCCCTTTATCCGCCTGTTAATGTACCATTTTACGCAAGATGGGGGCATTCAGCATGTCGCGGCACTAACATACACTACCCTGCTTTCTCTGGTGCCATTGATGACCGTCATGCTGGCGCTGTTCTCTGTGTTCCCGGCTTCAGAACGGATGTCAGAGCAGATCGAGAATTTTCTGTTTCAGAACTTCGTCCCTGCTGCGGGTGAAGCTGTACAGCAGCACCTCAGGAATTTCAGCCAGAAGGCGGCACAGCTAACTGGGGTGGGATTCCTGTTTTTGATTCTGGTGGCGCTACTGCTGATGAACAATATCGACCAAGCCTTCAACACAATATGGCATGTCAGGAATAAACGTTCACCGCTTGCCAAGTTTACTGTCTACTGGGCCATTCTTTCACTAGGCCCGATCCTGATAGCAATCAGTGTGGGGGTGACCTCCTATCTTGTCTCGATACCGTTGTTTGATGATGCTCAGGCGGTGGTCATGGTACGATCGAGGCTGCTCAGTATGATGCCCATATTGATTTCGGCACTCGCATTCACACTACTGTTTGCACTCGTCCCTAATCGCTCAGTCATGCTGCGCCATGCGATAGCAGGCGGTATCATTGCAGCGCTGCTGTTCGAGGCCACAAAACGGGGATTTGCCCTCTATGTCACAAACTTTCCAACCTACGAAGCGATCTATGGGACTCTGGCAGTTGTGCCAATTTTTCTGATCTGGATCTACCTCTCTTAGTTGGTGACCCTGCTTGGCGCTGAATTTACCTATTGCCTCAGTATCTACCGGGAAGATTGGCGGGAGAGTATGCAGCAGCGGGGAGGCAAGTTTTTGCTTGCAGTACAACTCCTGCAGTTACTACGTGAGTCTCAACGCCACGGTTTACCCCTGACCACTCGTCAATTACAGGAGTGCGTGAAATACGCTACTGAAGAGCAATTGGAGTTTATACTTATCAGCTTGCAAAAAGCGCGTTTTGTTCTGCATACAGATGAGAAAGGTTGGATGTTGGCTAGAGATCTGCGAGAAATCAAGCTAACAGAACTCTACCGCTCTGATGCGTATGTTTTGCCGGGTAAGCAGCAGACGGAAGGGGTCTCAGATAACTTGAGAGGTTTGCTTGGACAGTTGAATGATAAGCTGCAAGAGGCGATGGATCATCCATTGGATGAACTGTTGTAACTTCATCATGACCAGAATAATTATTGCCTCAAAATATCCTGCTTGTTTGAGAGGCTAAAGATAAGAATAGCAAGAAATACGAATGCTGTTATTTGGTTGATCTGGAAGTTTCAAGTAAATCTACATGTGCCATCAACTAAAAAATAGGGTAATACAAATTTACAATCGGCTTATTATGAAGTCACTTCTGATGGTAATATTTATCTATTGGACTGTGCAAGGTTGTTGATTATACGTCCACATATTATGGTTTTTCTTGTGTTCTTCTTTTATGGAATTGTTTGTTAAGTCGTAACTGAATAATTGATGTATGGTTTATTGATTGTAATTATTACATCATTGATTATGATCCAAGAATTCACAGTACCGATCTTACATTCGTCACTATATCATCTATATTTTTAGACATACTATCGGCCGGTTATAAAATGAGCCATTTTTAAATATACGGTACTAAGTTAATACGCTATAACCGCATATTTGCGTTTACAAAGTACTCATGTGAAATCAAAGGATGATCTGACCCATGACAGTACACACACTATCCAGCCAGTCAGGCCCGTTCAATGGGGATGGTGTTAGAACCATTTTCCCGTTCTTCCTCACTATATTTGATGCTAAGCAGCTTATTGTTACCAGGACCAATATAGCTGGTCACAAAGAGATATTGACGGAGGGGGTTGATTATATGGTCAGGCTGAATGCTGATCAGGGACCTAACCCAGGGGGAGAGATAGAGTACCCTGGCGCAAATGGGCCCATGCCTATAGGTGAGGCGATACATTTAAAGCGGGTTGTCGACCTGCTACAGGAGACGGATCTACAGAGTTTAGGTGGCTATCCACCAATTGATATTGAGCAATCACTTGATAAGCTGACAATGATTACACAACAGTTGACAGATCAAGTGAGTCTTCGATCTCGTGATGTCTTTTAGGCGTCCCAGGCCTAAAAGACACTCGATCTTTGACAACCTATTAGTGCCCCGGACGGTCCTGGTCACTGACACTACGTGATCACATCGCAAGCTCGTGACCACTCCGCCGTCAGTTCCCAAATGACTGGACGCCGTGTTCGGATGCTCGCTTTGCATCCCCTCTGGCGCAAGGCACGACGGGTCTACAGTCTCGCCTCACGCCTACCGGGGACTAACCGCCTCGGCTTTCAGCCTTCCTTGGCGCTCAGCGGAAGTGACAGTAGTCAACGGATCTGTTGCCGCGACAATCCCCACCAGATTTGCAGTCCTGGGCGCAAGTGAGACAGTTTTTCCATGGCAGCAGACATGGATTAATCTTATTAATGGAGCTTTTCAGTCCGAAGGTCTGAATGTTGAGTTTTATCATACGGGAGCAGGTGCTGTTACACATCATCTAGCCATGTCGGAAGTCGATTCCTTAACGGGTGAAACAAGGGTTGAGCTGACAAGTAACTCTGACCCAGATGTAATCATTGTGGAACTTGGAATCAACGATGCAATACTAGCGCTTGGCAGTCGATCACAGAATGAACTGATCGCGGACGCACAGGCACTTTATGGTCACTTCAGAGATAATAATCCAAATGCACTAATCCTCTATTCGAGATTGATTCCCTATGACGAAGAACGCCATGGGAAAGTTGCAACTGAAAATATCAAGAAGAAATACTGTGTGCCATTCATGCATCAGACGTCCAGCATGCCCGGTGATGCTAATTTATACACTTCCGAATACGCAGCGCTTGAGACAGTCATTTCTTCTACCATGCAAGATAGACTGAACATATGGAAGGCCCTGGATGCAGAGTGTCAGAACCTTGCAGATGTAACCATCAATACCAGCTACTTCCGAGCAGCGAGGTTAGGCTTGCTGTCACATGATCGATTTCATCCGAACTCATTGGGACATTACTTCATTATGAGCCGCGTATGGAAGGCATTCCAGACGGATGCAACTATCCGGGCAGCAACTCCTGAGTTGACAAAAATCAGAAGCCTAGGAGACTTCACTGACTTTGATTTGCTATGGCGTTCTGCTATCAAACTTGATGCAGGAGGCGATGGATATGACGTCGATCCGGATTTCTTATCGGGCTGGGAATATCCAATGTGGCTGAATATATACGCTGATACAAATATTATTTACGGTATTAAGTACTGGGCCAATCAGCAACGACCAACTATTGATGTTTCTGAAGCTGTCAATAAATCGAATGATGATATCTTTCTGACCATGATGAACGATCTCTGGCCGGAATTGACAATAGAGACAAAACTGTGGGTGGAAGGTGGTTCAGAGCCTTCAACTTGGAACAGAGCCTCACCCAGTCAATTGACTTCATCAACAGGCGGGCATATCAGTGCAGTCCAAAATATTTCACTGACAAATGGCATTTGGCTGATCAAATACAAGATTGGTGATGATGTATTTGGCCCATTTTCGGTGAATGTGTTTGGGACATATCCTTTGACTGAGGGTAGTGGAAGTGATGTCGTTACATTAGTCAGGACCAATGACCAAACTATAGCTAGTGCAGGATGGCATAACATTATATTGACAGAAAGTGCGATAATCAGGGAGATCAATGATGCACCATCAGCAGTCTTAACGAGTAATGATGGTGAGGTAAGAATCCCAGATAATCAAGGATTCAGTCGTTTCAGGGTGTATGGATTCTGCACACTAGTAGCTGCCAGCAGTGGTGTTTACAGGTTGTCATTTTATAGATCCCCGACCGGCTATCAACATGATCGCGCATCGGGAAATACCAGTATTGATCCAACCAGTAGCGCAGAACCTATTCGGCTAACCTTTGATAGCATGTGGCTACCAATACAACCAGGTGGTGAAACAATATACTTTGCTGTTTATACGCCAGCTGGTGCAGTTATAGACGCTGGTTTAGGAATCGGCCTTCAAATCGAATTGAGATAGCTTCCCAGAAGCTACTGGTTTTTCATTACATAGATCGATGATCTATCAGATGCTTTTAATGCGATATCGTTCGAGTCTGGCTGTGGTCTCCAGAAGCTGCAATGGAGTAATGCTAGGCGCTGGAATCATCTCTTCTACTCGATACTCCTGGTCAAGTACAAAAAAGTGCTTTGGTACAATCAGTGAGCTGCGGTGAGTATGTCCTTGGTCGATAAAGATACCGGGGCGATCCGCTGTCTGTTGCTCACTCTGCTGTTGAATCATCGAGCGGATGGTGATTGGCTCGATTTTTCCAAGAATAAATTGCAGGCCAAACTCAAGTTGATTGTCCGGGTAATTCAAGGCACGTTTAACGATACCGATTTTCCACTCGTTTCCTACGCATTGCTGGTGATTGGATATTAATACGAGTTCTCCGATGAGTGGCATGTTTAAGTTGTTTTTTACTATTCGCAGTGCGACTCCGGAGCGGCTCTGGTTAGTACGTATGGCCATCAACTGGTATTTTTCACTAGACCCTCCTTCATGCTGAATTCCAGCTGGTTGGGTCATGGTGATCTCTTCGTCACTGTGAGATGTCAAGGAATCTTTGCCAGTGAGGTAGCTGTAGATGGATTGAATCCCAACCCAGGCCATGACCTGACCAGTGGTTTTATGACGTTCACTGTCCCGCTTCATCCGGATATGCCAAGTTTTCAACATACGCGCCAGTAGATTGGTGGCCTCCTGTTTTGTCAGGTTGGATAATGCATCTGTTTCTCTCACATCAGACCGTTCAATGCGCCGTAATTGTTGATGCAGCTGTTGGCTAACCGGACTGAGATCGAATAAGGTAAATCGGGGTTGTGCCAGGTTGTCCAGACAATCCTGATGATAGAGATAAGGGGGGACATCACCTAATCGGTCTATCACATAGCGACCAGTCGTTTCCGTTTTGGCAGTTGGCGGTGTGATCGAGGCTTTGCCTGCAACTGCATTGAGGTATTCAAAACAGAGCCTGGGTTCACCTTCCTGGAGGTGACAAGGGTCTAGCAGCAGCAGTAACAGAAAACGGTTGTACTGGTGGGCAATAGTGGCATATTCCGGCTTTTCCTGATCTTTGTCATCAATGGGGTTGTGATGGATTTTCTGTTCTTCGGCAAAGGTTCTCAACCTGGATATTTGTTGATAAGCCGTTCCCGAGCGACAGTCAAAATCTTCACAGGCCAGGAGGAAGTCAAGTATGAAGTATTTGTTGGCGTAATAGATGGCATGGCCAAGGTGGTCAAGTTGTTTCCGACTGGCCTTGTTGCCGATACATTCGTTAGCAATGTGGCTGTAACCATAGGCCATCTCCAGTATGACTCTGCGTATTGTACCAATCGACACCTCTGCTTTTCGTTGTACCAGCCCATGGGTCAGCCGAAGTGATGGCGTGGTATAGATCTCCATTAATTCCAGGCGCTTCCTTACCTGTCCGGGAAAGCGATTGAGTCGGCCGAGGCTGGTAATGATATTTTCTGCCAGCTGTTGTTGATCAGCGAATGGCAAAGCCGTCGCCCACTGGCGGAGTCGCTCAGGATCAGTTTCAACCAGCGGATTTTCAAATGGGTCGGGCTGAGGCACAAAAAATAGTGCCTGTTGCCTGGGTGTACTCCGTTGGGCGAAAAAATCAAACATGGTAATACTTTAGCGTTGGTTCCCTGTAACCGTTGTCCAATCTTTTAACTATATCATCCAGATCAAGATGCAGAACAGTGGTCTAAAAATAATTGGCCATTTTAGGAACTAAGCTATTCGTAATCCCCAAAAGCCCAGGATGGGTAAGTTATTAGGCATAAATATTATTTAATACAATCGTTTATGTATTAATTGCTGTTTGGTTGATCACGCATAATTATGCTGATTGTTGAGGCTGAAGAGGTGGTTCTGTGTACTCACTGCAGGTAGGTATTTTAGTCAGATGGTGGTTTCCCTGAATTGCACAAGCAGGAATTTAGCCTGAAAATAGGGGTCTGAAACAACGGCCAAACTCAGTAACCCGTGATTTTGGATAGTAGATTTTACCCATTACGGGACGCCGACAAGGGTTCCCTGTATGCTTGACGGTGATAGTTTTACGGGAGCATCCCGAAAGGGAAATGTTGATAAACTACCGTCCCATAGTGCTCTTTATAAAGAGTACGAGTATAAAAGAATTGACCACCGACCGTCAGCGGAGATAAATATGCCCCATGTAAGCCCACTGCAGCGTGCACTCATACCCTGTGTACTGTTGCTCCTTTCAATATCGGCAGCGGCTGAACAGGTTGACTTCGAATTGCAGGGGCTGGATGGTAAAAATTATCGTCTCTCTGACTACCGCGGAAAGTGGGTGTTGGTTAACTATTGGGCAACCTGGTGTCCACCCTGCAGGGAAGAGCTGCCAGAACTGGAAGTCTTTCATAATAATCATAAAGACAATGATGCTGTCGTGTTGGGTGTAGCTATGGAACGCATTGAAATGCCGCGATTGAAGGCCTTTGTCGACGAGCAGTTTCTCAGCTATCCAATATTGTTGACCAAACCAACTGCTCGAACGGAACTGGGTAGAGTACCTGGACTACCCACATCATTTTTAGTCAATCCTGAGGGTGAATTGGTTGCTCGCCAGGTAGGTCCCGTAACCCTGGAAGATCTTGAGGGCTTTATTGACAACAAGGACAATAAAGGAGAAGAGTGATGTCTCGTTGCACCTTGTTCTTATTTTCGCTGTTACTGATCTTTGGCGATGTCAGTGCGGCAACCCGCGACCCTGGAAGCCACTTCTTTGATCAGTCACTCGGGAATTTCAGTGATGAACTTGAACTGGCCAAAGAGGAGGGAAAAAAGGGAATCTTGATCATGTTCGAGATGGACGAGTGCCCCTTCTGCCATCGCATGAAAACCCGGGTCCTTAATCAGGTTGAAGTGCAGGACTATTTCAAGCAGCATTTCCTCATCTATACAGTGGATATCGAAGGTGATGTTGAGATTGCAGATTTCCATGGAGATGCGATGAAAGAGAAGGATTTTGCATTCAAACAGCATAAGGTCCGCGCCACGCCGGTGTTCGGATTTTTTGATATTGAAGGCAATATTATGGCCCGCTTTACAGGCGCTACCAACGATGCCAAGGAGTTCCTGTGGCTAGGTGAATTTGTAGTAAATGATCACTACAAGTCGACCAATTTTTCACGATATAAGAGAGCTAAGAAAAAGGAACTCAGGAAATAGTGAGTAGATTTCTTCGCTTGGTGGCCCACAGATACAGATTACTATTGCAGACATCTGCTTTGTGTTTTAGTCAATCGGTACTGGCGGTGGAGCCACTACCTACACCACTGACCCTACAATATGCATTAGAGTTGGCGGACCAGACCCATCCTGAGCGTAGCTTGGCCGATGCTGGCTTGGCGCAAGCTCAAGCCCATCGATCACAAGTCGGTGCAAGCGATGACATACATATAGCTTTGACTGCAGAGTTACGTGCTATTGAGCCGTCGGAAATTGCCGTTTACGATACCCGCAACGATAGCCTGGCCCGACTCAGTCTCAGCAAACAACTCTATGATTTTGGGCGAACCGCTCATGCGGAGGAGGCGGCCGAAGCTGGCTTAGAGTCCCAACAGTGGCAGTTATTAGAGGTCCGGCAACAGCGCAGGCTGGATGTGATGGCGCGATTCTTCGATGTCTTGTTAGCCGATCTTGAGTTTGCCAGAGACAATGAGGCACTCTCCATCGACTATATTCGTTTCGATAGAGCACGTACAAAAAATGAGCTGGGAAAGGTTTCCGATATTGAGATGCTGGAGCTGGAGAGTAGTTACCAACTGTCCCGCCACAAGTTGACCGCCAGCCGAAATCGACAACGTATTACCCGCTCCCAATTAGCGATCAGTCTCAATCGTCCACTGGACCTCCCTGGTGATCTGGAATCCCCCGAGTTTGAGTCAGTCCAGGAGCTCCCGGACATCGAGCCATTGGTTGAGCAGGCATTGAGAGAGAATCCAAGGTTAAAGACACTGCATGCTGAACTACAGGCTGCACAGAAACAGTTGCAGGCCAGCGAGGCTGAAGACAACCCAATCTTGCGTGCAGAGTTGGAAGCCGCTGCCTATAAGCGTGAGTTAGGCGGCCGCAATCCCCTGACCGCCGCATTGGTGTTTGAGTTACCCCTTTATCAAGGTGATAGGGTAGAGGCCAGAGTCGCTGAACAGCGTGCCTTGGTTCAACAGAAACAGGCAGAATTGTCAGTATATGAGCTGGCACTGAGGCAACAATTATTAGACTATTGGTTGGAATTGGACAGACTGCGAATCGAGTTGGAGGGGTTGCACGTAACGGGGGATTATCGTGATCTCTACCTCGATCGCAGCCGTACACTTTATGACCTGGATATGGCAACTGACCTGGGTGACTCGATGACACAGATAGCCGATATTCAGTTCGAACGAGCGAAGAACGCATACCAAATTCAGTTGACCCAAGCTCGCATTAAGGCACTCACAGGCGATTTGTTGGTGCCGCAAGAAAAAAAGTATTGATAACAAGGGGAGGGTGATAATGAAGGTTCTGATGATTGTCTGTCTGCTGGTAAGTGGTCAGCTGGCTGCCCAGGACCTGGAGGCAGTGACAGATTGGTCTAACCGGGTTGAGCTGACTACCCTGGCCAGCGGCATGGTGGGCAGGGTGAATGTGGCAGTGGGCGCTACGGTCAGTCGTGGAGAGCTGCTTTTGGAATTGGATCAGCGTCGATTCAAAACCAAACTTGCAGCAGCCGAATCACGCCTTGAAGCAGCCACCCAACAGAATAGCGAGGCGAAGCGTGAACTCGACCGTGCTCTGGAACTCTATGACCGGACGCTGCTATCGGATCATGAACGTAAACAGGCGGAGATTGAGGCGGCTACAGCTGATGCGACCTATAGAGAGGCTGAAGCGAAGTTGGCCACGATCCGGTTACAGATGGAGTACAGTCGAATAACAGCACCGTTTGACGGCCTTGTCGAGATCATTCATGTACAACCTGGTCAGGCAGTTGTTAACCGCTTTAATGCAACACCCTTAGTGACCCTCATTGATAACAATCACATGAAAGCAATTGCTGAATTCGATCAACGGACAGCCCCTCAGTTGAAGATGGGGATGCCGGTGAAGGTCGGCATTCGTGGTCAATGGCTGAATGGAGAGATTGCCCGGCTTGGTATACGGCCGGTAGTGCAGGATGCGAATGGACCTCGCTATAGCTTGGAGGTTGCTTTTACACCACAGGCGGGGATGCAGCTGCGTGCAGGTGAGAAGGCTGTGGTGAGGTTGAACCTAGATTCCGCAGTTGACCGCTAATATCTGACGTAAGGTAATGATACGCCAAATGAAAATAGTGCATTTTTCTCGCACCCATTGGGTGAGTTCTGAAACGCTACATGGATGTGTGAAAAATCCCAACGCACCCTGCTGCGTTGTCGTTCTTGTTAAAGGAATAGCCATTAACGGCGAACGACGCCTTGCCGGGCACGTCGGGATTTCCCACAAATACACGTTCAACTGCGGATTCTAGGTTATAGGATGAGTGATTATCTTGATAAAGGGATGCAGGCTATTTGTGTCCGATGCTATGTTGCTGGGCGAGTCCAGGGAGTTTTTTACCGGGCCTCAGCGCGCCATGAGGCCCAGCAACTGGGGGTCAAGGGTTATGCTCGAAACCTACAGGATGGGCGCGTGGAAATTGTGGCTTGTGGCAGTGTCAGCGCAGTTGGCGCTTTACGTGAGTGGTTGCGTAAAGGACCCGCCAACGCTCAGGTGAGCGGTGTCTCTTGTGAGACCCTCGATTTTCATGACTACTCTCAATTCACCATTGGTTGATGATCCGTTGTGTAGGACACGACACCCATCAAGTTGTTTATTGTGAATATCCCGGTTTGTCCAAGGGTCTGAATCGCATCATTTGATCATCTTGATCGATAGGCAGCGCTTCTGTCTGGGGTGTATAAGTGGTCTGTGTGGGTTGTTTTTGGGGACTCAATGGAGGTTGTTCTGTTTCCTGAGCTTTATAGGAGGGATAGCTGAGTGGGGCGAGGGGACGTTGAGTTACCGAGGCTGGCTGCTGTGGATCTTCAGTTATGACAGGTTGTACTGTCTCCTTAACTGGTGTCATGGTCACTGGTGAGTTTTCCTCAGTTGGTTGCATGGTATCCAGTGGTCGAAAACGGTAACTCTCCTGAAAAGCGGGCTGATAGGTCGTAGTGGCTACAGGTGGTTGTGGACGGTTTGGTCGATTGTTGACATACCCGGTCGTAGTTGGTTGAGGTTGCACTGGTGCGGCTGTAGGCATCTGCGGTTGAGGGCTGCCCTGTGGTAAAGCAGAATGGCCGCTATTCGGTATTTGGCCTGGGTAGCTGTAAGGTACAGCTGGTTGCAGGTAGGGATTTCCTGGATAGCCATACACAGGAGGATAGCCAGGAGGAGGTGGAGGCGCATACCGGTAGTTGTCGTAACCGTCACGATATCGGTTAGAACCGCCGAACATGTTACGCATCGGGTTGGGCATGCCATTCATCATACTACCGGGATTGACATTGAATTGCCTGCCACTGTTTGAAGACTCATACTGAGGTTCGCCTGCTTGAAGGTCAGCGGTGATCAGTAGTGCGCTACAAATTATTGGCCATACCATGCATCTCATTATTGGGTTCCTCAACTCGAATGGGTCGTTTTATTCTATTTTCAACGCTTAGATAATACACCAACCTTATGCAACTACCACCGCTTAGCAATGGCCGTATCCTTAAGCGATATAAGCGATTTCTTGCAGACATTGAGCTGCCAGGAGGTGAAGTGATCACTGTTCACTGCCCAAATACCGGTAGTATGCTTGGATGTTGGCAACCTGGTGCACCCGTCCAGATCAGCCACAGCGACAATCCACGCCGTAAACTGGCCTGGACCTTGGAACGGGTCGATATGGGTAGTGGTTGGATAGGTGTTCACACCGGTCGTACCAACCCGGTCATTGAGGAAGCGATCGAGCGTGGGGGAATAGCTAAGCTGACTGGCTATAGAACAATCCGCCGAGAAACAACCTTCAATCCGGACGCCGCTGAGAAGTCCAGGTTTGATTTCTATCTTTCCCAGGGCGACCAGTCTGATGCGTGGGTTGAAGTTAAGAATGTTACATTGTGGCAGGGTGATGGGTTGAGCTTTCCAGATGCGGTGACAGAACGTGGCCGAAAGCACCTGGATACACTTGCTGAGGCGTGTCAACAAGGTTATAGGGGGGTCATGGTGTACGCTCTGAATCGCTCAGAAGGAGACTATTTTTATCCTGCTGATGAGATCGATAAGCAGTATGGAGAGACCCTGCGCCGAGTTGTGTGTGAAGCAGGTGTCGAAGTTGTAGCCGTACGCATTGAGCATGGCTCAAATTTTATGCGAGTGGCAGGCGAGGTTTCTGTGGTACTAGGTTGATGGGTTAAAAAAGTACAATCAATAGCCCATTGAGGCGAGATCCAGGCCAGAAGGGATATTTGGCAGTGAGCTGAGGCCGCTCAGGATTTCCCCATCGGGTTGCAGGCTGAGCCATCTGTAACCTGGAGGCGTTGCATCGATGGCAAAATCATCTTCTCCCGCTGTAAACTGCACGCAGGTAGAAGGTGTCCCCATGAGTTTGACACCCTTGTAGACAGTCTCGAACACTTGATGAATATGACCACACAGAACCGCCTTGACCTGTGGGTGGTCTACTACCAGGTCAAAAAAGCTATCCGGATTTTGCAATACCATGGTATCCATCCAGCGGCTGCCTACTGGTAGTGGATGGTGGTGCATACAGATCAAGGTATGTTTATCAGGATGCGCCTCTAGCAGCACTTTAAGCAGTGCTAACTGGCCCTTATCAATTCGCCCACCATCATTGTTGGGTATGGTGGAGTCAAGAAAGATCAGTGACCATCCCTTTGCTTGTACGCTGGGTATGCAGTGTACATTGTCCTGGTTCAATAGCTGCCTCATCTTACCCGGCAGGTCATGGTTGCCAGGTAGGCAATAGCTTGGTATCTCGGTCAATCTCAATCGACCAAGCAGGCGTTTGTAACCACTATCAGAGGCATCGTGGACCAGATCACCGGTTGCCAGCAGGAGATCAGGTGTACCGGTTTCCATCAACGCCTGGGCCAATACCTGATCGAATGTCTCCAGGGTATTGATACCCAGCAGGCAGCGGGATGGATCAGCATAGAGGTGACTGTCTGTCAATTGCAGCACCTTCAGACTCTCATCAGGGAGCTGCTGAAACGTCACTTGCTTGTTGTCAGGACTGCTGCCCATAGAGCGGTTCACATTTCTGTTTTTTAGTCTGACGAGCAATTTGATTCTCCAGACCTCATCAGGATCCTTTACATATTGCCATAATAGTAGATCAGGATTTACCAAAGCAAAAACCGATATTTTACTTCTTTGTCCTAAGGTTAGGGATTATTCCACATTCTTCATCTATTTCTGTTGAGGCGTTAACATTTTTTAAGCCAATTAGTTTTTTCTATCTTATCGGCTACACTATTAGGTTATGACACTCAATGAACTCCGTTATATCGTTGCTGTGGCCCAAAAACGCCATTTTGGACATGCAGCGGAGGCTTGTTATGTGAGCCAGCCCACTCTCAGCGTGGCAGTAAAGAAGCTGGAAGAGGAGCTGGGTGTCGGCCTGTTTGAGCGTGGTCAGGGCGAAGTGAGTCTCACCGTCGCTGGAGGGCGGATTGTGACCCAGGCACAGCGGGTACTGGAAGAGGCCGGCATGATACGTCAACTGGCCAGTCAGAGTGTGGATCAGCTGGTTGGACCGCTACGGGTGGGGGCTATCTATACTGTTGGACCCTATCTATTTCCCCATTTGGTGCCGGTACTCAATCAACAAGCCAGTGAAATGCCCCTGGTTATCCGGGAGAATTATACAACGGTACTGACAGAACAGCTCAAACAAGGGGAGTTGGATGTCATTATCATTTCCTATCCCTACGATGAGCCGGGCATCGTTACTCGACCTCTCTACGATGAATCGTTTTCAGTGTTATTGCCGATGAAGCATCCGCTCAGCGCGTTTGAGACAATATCAGCGCAACAATTGCAGGATGAAGATGTGCTATTACTCGGCGAAGGACACTGTTTTCGCGAACAGGTAAAGCAGATCTGTCCTGGCTGTCTGAGCAAGGGTAACGGTGATAATAACCTGCAGAAGAATCTGGAGGGTAGTTCATTGGAGACTATCCGCTATATGGTGGCCAGCGGTATCGGAATTACAGTATTGCCGGATACTGCGATTGGTGTGGAGTACCTGCGTTGGGATCTACTCACTACCCGGCCCCTTGCGGTTGAATCCCCGCAGCGTCGTGTGGTAGTGGCGTGGCGTAAGAGTTTCCCCCGTCCAGATGCAGTTAACCTGCTCTGGGAGTCGATTCGCGCTTGTGACTTGAATGGTGTCAAGCTCGTGGCTGAGCCTATCCATCTGGCTGTAGGTTAAATCACCCTGTCGTTTCCGCCATCCACCGGTATCTGCGCCCCCGTTGTTTTACTGAACCTTTGGTCACAAAGTTCCATTGCCAGCTCGGCGACATCTTTACTGGTGATTTCACACCCCAGCAGGTTGCGTTTCTTGTACTCCGACACACTGAGACCATAGTGTTTCGCACGAGCCTCCAGGGTCTCCTGAGTCCAGATGCCGGTATCGAAAATGGCATCAGGGTGTAATGTGTTGATGCGGATAGCATCACTTGACCACTCCAGGGCAGTGATTCGCGCCAGCTGCATTAGCGCTGCCTTGGAGGCGGAATAAGCGGCAGCCCCTTGACCGGGAGCGGCAACATTTTTTGATCCGATGACAACAACCCGCCCTGCACGGGGTGCCTGTTTAAGATAGGGATGACACTCCCTGAGCAGACTCAGGTTTGCGTCTAGATTGATCCGCATAACGCGCCTCCAGGTGCTATCTTCCAATTCTGATATTGGACAACCTCCTGGAAAGATGCCGGCGTTCAGGATTAACATGTCGATCCCGCCGAATCGCAGGACTGTCTGTTCAAGGGCCTCACTTACAGCTTCCGGATCTGTCACATCACAGATCATGCCGTGGAAACCTGCATGGGGATGCTGATAGGTGATGGAAGGTGCTTTATCCAGTCCCACCACGGAAGCGCCACGTTGAAACATCGACTCTACACAGGCCTTGCCAATACCCGAGGCGGCACCGGTGATCAGGGCCACTTCACCCTGGAAGGGAGGCAGCGAACCACTTTTTCGCAGCTTGGCCTGCTCTAATTCCCAGTACTCCACATCGAAAATATCCTGGGTTGGAAGGGCCTGCCATCCTCCCAGCTTTTCAGCCCGTTGGATGATCGTCATCGTGTGACGATAGATATCGGCTACGATACCTGCCTCCTGACTGCTTCTGCCCACACTGAGCATACCGAGCTGTGGATCCAATACCACTCTGGGTGCTGGGTCCAACATCTCCACCGGTGATCTGGAGGTGGGGGCGTGTTGTTCAAAATAGCGCTGATAATCAGCTACAAACTCGATGACTTCAGTACCTATCATTGGTCGTTGCTTGGTGCGTATGACATGATCGGGTGTTGCCGGCCCTCGTTGCGAGATCTGATCAAGGTCGGCCCTTTGGCAATAGGTGAGATCCGATTCACTGCGATGACTTTGCAGTATGATTGGAAATCCCGCCACATGTGAGATCTCTGTACGCAGTTTCGCCAGGGTTTCCGGCTGACAACCGTTATCTTTACATGAGGTAGGTAGATCCCAGGCATTTGATCGTTGCAGAAATTTCTCAGCTTCATCGACCAGTTGGATCATACGTTCGTAGGAGAGTTGGGCGCTCTCCCCAAAGGTGAACAAACCATGATTCATCAGCACCATGCCGAGGGTGCCCGGATGGGCTTCGATGGGAAATCGTTGCGCAACCGACCGGGCCAGGTCGAAACCTGGCATCACATAGGGTATGACAACCACCCGCTCACCAAAGAGATCGCGAATCAGTTGCTCCCCCTGTGGGGTGTTGGTCAGGGTGATGATGGCATCTGCATGGGTGTGGTCAACATACTTGAATGGAAGCGCTGCATGGAGGATCGCCTCTACCGAAGCAGTGGGAGCGTATGCTACCGTCTGTTGGGTCTTGAGCTGGTTGACCATCTCACTGTCACTGAGTGACTCGAGTTGAGCGAGTCGCAGCAGGTGGGCCATACGGACCGGGGTGAATCCGGCACTTTCAATGGTCGCCAGATCCCAGCCGCTGCCCTTAACGTAGAGGATCTCCTCTTGTTCGCCAAACAGATTTGTCTCGATGACCTTTACCGAGGTGTTGCCACCACCGTGCAGGACCAGGGATGGGTCGGAACCGAGCAGGTGGGAGCTATAGACACGGAGCCCCAGCTCATTTTGACAGAGATCTGCTTCGGTTGTATTCCAAAGGCTCTTCATTACACCTCATCAGGTTCGGAAGTATTATGCTTCAGTGTAGTTTGTCAGGCGCGTTGTATGGGTAAAGCAGGTTCAGAAATTATCCGTAGAGGTAAATAGACCGACTCGCAGATCCTTGGCGGTGTAGATCTCTCGTCCATCCACCTTCATGACGCCATCGGCAACACCTAGCACCAGCTTGCGGGTAATGACACGTTTGACATCGATGTGATAGGTAACCAAGTCGGCTTTCGGCAGAACCTGCCCTGTGAATTTGACCTCGCCCACACCCAGTGCACGTCCATGACCGGGGTTGCCTATCCATGCCAGAAAAAATCCGACCAGCTGCCACATGGCATCGAGACCCAGGCAGCCAGGCATGACTGGATCGCCGGGGAAATGACAGTCGAAAAACCAGAGATCGGGATTGATATCGAGTTCTGCCAGAATCTCACCCTTACCAAATTCACCGCCCTGATCGGAGATTTTCGCGATCCTGTCCATCATCAACATATTTGGCGTCGGCAGCTGGGCATTGCCTGGGCCAAACATATCGCCATTGCCGCAACGCAATAGCTCATCGCGAGTAAAAGTAGTTTGTTTGGTCATTACGGTCACGCCTCTTTGCCTACAACACCCGCTTGGGGCAGAAAAACGAAGTAGTTTCCTCGCTCTAACGGGGGTGTGTCAAATGGTTCGCAATGAGAAATTGTTGACTAACTCAAGGTTTCTCTATTAGGGAACCCAAATAGGCGACAATTTCTGAGAGCGGAATAAAGCTATTCTCCGGATCCTTGCGACCTCGATATTCCACCTTGTCATCATCAAGCGATTTCTCACCCACTACAATGCGATGCGGGATACCGATCAGTTCCATATCGGCGAACATAAAACCAGGTCGTACATCACGGTCATCGAGGAGAACATCGATACCGGCAGCCTCCAGCTCAGCATAGAGCGATTCCACTGTCTCTTTGACCCGTTGAGACTTGCCCATCTTCATAGGGCAGATGGCAACCTGAAAGGGGGCCAGACCGGTTGGCCAGGTGATACCTTTGTCGTCGTGGTGTTGTTCGATGGCGGCTGCGACCACGCGGGTCACACCGATACCGTAGCAGCCCATGGTCATCACCACGGCCTTACCGTTTTCATCGAGCACAGTGGCGTTCATAGCGTCACTGTATTTCTTGCCCAGCTGAAAGATATGACCCACCTCGATACCGCGGGCGATGGTCAGGCTGCCCTTGCCGTCAGGGCTGGGATCGCCCTCGTGCACATTGCGCAGATCGGCGATCTCGTCGGGGGCGGGTAGGTCCCGTTTCCAATTGATGCCGAAATAGTGTTTACCGTCCTGATTGGCGCCGGCGCTGAAGTCGGCTATCTTCGCCACACTGCGGTCGACGATACAGGGAATCGGTAGGTTAACCGGACCCAGTGAACCGGGCCCGGCACCGATGGCGGCACGAATCTCCGCCTCATCGGCAAAGCAGAGGGGTGAGGCCACCTGGGGCAGCTTGTCGGCCTTAATCTCGTTAAGGTCGTGATCGCCGCGTACCAACAGTGCTACCAGATCGGCTTCCATCTCCTCGGCGGCCTTCACCACAAGGGTCTTGACGGTTTGTTCGATAGGTTGATCAAACTGCTCCACCAGCTCCTGGATGGTCCGGGCATCGGGGGTGTCGACCTGTGTCATCTCACTGCCGGGTGCGGGGCGTTCGCCGGACGGAGCGATGGCCTCTGCCATCTCTACATTGGCAGCGTATTCGCTGTCGGTGGAGAAGGCGATAGCGTCTTCCCCCGAGTCGGCCAACACGTGGAACTCATGGGAGGCGCTGCCGCCGATACTGCCGGTATCCGCCGCCACCGGGCGGAAGTTGAGACCGCAACGGGAGAAGATGCGGCTATAGGTCTCATGCATCACCTCATAGGTTGCCTGCAGGGAAGCCTGGTCAGTATGAAAGGAGTAAGCATCCTTCATGAGAAACTCCCGGGCACGCATGACACCGAAGCGGGGGCGGATCTCATCACGGAACTTGGTCTGGATCTGGTAGAAGTTGATGGGTAGTTGTTTGTAGCTGCGCAGCTCGTTACGGGCCAGATCGGTGATGATCTCTTCATGGGTGGGGCCGTAGCAAAAGTCACGATTGTGACGGTCGTGCATACGCAGCAGCTCTGGGCCGTACTGTTCCCATCGCCCCGACTCTTGCCACAGCTCGGCGGGCTGCACCGTGGGCATCAGCACTTCGAGTGCACCGGCGCGATCCATCTCCTCCCGCACGATCCGTTCGACTTTGCGCAACACACGCAGTCCCAAAGGCAACCAAGTGTAGAGACCGGCAGCCAGTTTACGGATCAGACCGGCACGTAGCATCAGCTGGTGGCTGGCGGTTTCGGCGTCGGCGGGTGTTTCCTTGACGGTGTGCAGTGGGAACTGGGAAGTACGCATGGTGGTGAATCAGCCTGGTAGTCAAAAAGCGTGATTCTATCCCGCTTCGGATGTCGGGTCACGGATTGCATCAGGGTGCGCCAGGGCCGCACCCTATGTGATTGGCTACAAATGGATGTGAATCACTATAATTCTTCGCAAATATATCCTTCAAGTAAGATCGATAATATTTATTTTCATTTGTGGTATTAAACGTTATTTACAGCTTGTCTCTTGTAGAGAGTGGCCCTGCCGTACCCTAATAACTATTGCACTAGACCCCGCAGCTCACTCAGTCCTTCATGGAGACGGCATGTGTCTCTTCAATGTAGGCGACTTCGGCTTCAGTCAATTCGATACTGTCGTAACCACTAATCATGGTCTTGATGTAGTGGGTCGGTGTCTTTCCTGTGGTGGTCATGTAGATATGGATGATCACGAATATCCCCATCAGAAAAGCGGCTGCGGTATGGAGGAAGGCAATCAGAAATAATCCATTTCCGGACCAGCTATAGCCACTCCACAGATCGTAGAAGAGGTAGACGATACCGGAGGCCCAGAGCGCCGGTCCTATGAAGATCATGAACCCCATATAGGCTAGAGATTGGAGGGCATTTTGTTTGCGTTGCAGGCATTTCCGGTAAGGATGGGGTTCCCCCACCAGGATACCGTAGGCATAAAAGCGGATCACCTTCAGAACACCTTCTTTAAAGAGATATTGGCGCCACTGACCGGTGGTGAAGTTCCAGAAAGTAGTGAAGATCCACAGCACAATCAAAGCGATGGCGGCATAGGTATGAATCTCTACCGCAGTGCGGAAGTCGATCAAGTCGTGGGTACCGTGCAATCCCAATCCAGTAAAGAACAAGGTAAATATCAACAAAGCCTGAGACCAGTGCCAGAAACGCTCATATCGGGTGTAGAGCATGACATAGTGTTTCTCCCCGCGTTTTTTGATCGTGGTGTCCTGATTTCTATTCTTCGCGTGGCTGCTCATGATGCATCCCTCCGCTGATTTTTATGACTGAAGAACTTACGCAACAAGCCGTGCAGCAGCACGCCAAGCAAGGCGCCACCGAGTGCTAAATAACCCAGGATATCAAGCCAACGGAAGCTGTCCCGACCTGGCATATAAAAGCCTTCCAGTTCATTCAGACGACCTTCACGACTGTGACAATCAGCACAGCCCATGGCATCTTCCTTAGGCGCTACCATGTGTGTAATGGGCCAGAAGGAGTAGGTCTCTACAAAGTCGAATTCACCTGAGTAGGGGATATCGTTTTTTGCCATACCGACCTTGATAGCGCGCCCAAAATCGTAGTTGCCCCAGTAGGCGTCATTGTCATCACCCCACAGATGCATGTAGACCATGGTGTTATTGCCTTTGTCATAGGGTTGTACGGTAACCATGCGTTTAAAGGGCCAGATACGGGACTTGCCATCATTATGGGAACCCTGGAAACCATTGATTTCCACTGGGCCCTTGGCGGGGTCGAATTGGGACTCAATGGTGGTATAGATCATCTGTCCGTCGAACCAGTCATAGTGAGGCACCAGATTCTCACCGTATTTAAAGCTTCCTTTGATCGATTTATAGGTGGCTCGGTGTTCGCCATTACCCTGGGTGTAGTTTTTCTCCTTGAAACCCTCACCATTCTTGGTTTTACCGGCGGTACGCCAGTCCCATTCAGTCTTGGTGGCAACACCACCCCGTGCGATGGTGGGGATGTGGCAGGTCTGGCAGGCAATCTTATCCACATGGCCATTCAGTTTGCTGCCTATCAATTCACTATAGGAATGGGGTGCGTCGCTATGACAGGACTCGCAAGTGGCGACATCACGACGTTCCCCCGGCAGGCCGACGCCTTCGGTATCGTGGGCCATGACATTGTAACGACTACCTGCCCATAGATGTTGTCGAGTGACGTGACAGGTGGTACAGGCAAAGTTGAGTCCTTCTGCATCCATATGCACATCGAGATCATGGGAGGGCCTCTTCAGCGAAGAGTCGAGGTCGCCATGTTTGACCCCATCACCACCACCACCGTAGAAGTGGCAGGCGCCACAGTTCTCACGTCCGGGTTTACCGACACCTTGAGCTACCTTGCTCCATGGGATCGGTTGCTTGCCTTCAAACATCACCGAACAGGCCTTGTTACCCAGGGAGTTAGGGGTTTTATAATAAGCGCCAGTGCGGTCATGACAGACCAGACAGTCGATATTGTCCTGGTTGGTGAAGTCAAAGGTTTCATCCTTCCAGCCATAGCCGGCATGGCACTGGGCGCACATCCCCTCATTGCCTTTGGCATTGGTGCAGAAGGTATTGATTAGGGTCTTCTTGCCCAGCTTTTGGCCCGTTTCGGGATGATCGTACTCCCAGGTCCAGTGGATCGATTGCATAAAGTGTCTGCCGGCTTCAGTATGGCAGGAGAGACAGGCCTTGGTGACTTCCGGACCACTCTCAAATGGACCCTCGAGGATCTCAAACTTACTATGGTCAGCGGTGGATTCCCCATCATCGCGGATACTCGGTTTGCTATCCGCAACAATGCGGAAGTTCATGTTGTTATCAACAGGTTCAACATCGGAAGGGGAGGTGTCACTTGCCCCTACAGCCGGTGTGAGTACCAGTATCAGAGCCCACAGGCAGGCACCGACACTGGCGTTGAAAGCCAATGTGAGTTGTTTATACATCTTTATGTCCGTGATGACGGTGATGACCTCGACACATAAACTGGATTGGTCCGGTCTTATACCAACTGAAACAAATGTTCAGATTTGGCATCCATCAGGAAAAACGATCTTCCTGATCGTCGTGAGAGTACGCAGCTTGGTAGTGCATGACATTGATAATTCCCAATCTGAGCTTCTGCCCTAGATCAGGCGTTGTTGGGAGGCTGTAGGATCAGCTTTGGTAGGTTCCTTGAATAGCGTGGAAACGGGGCTATTCTCGAATAAACTTTAAAGGCGGTTGTTTTTTTTTCGTATCTGCTAACGGGTGCGGATGAATCATTTTATCCGGGTTAGTCAGATTGGAGGGGTAAGCTGAACAGTCAAATAGGGTGGGTAACTCACTTAAAATGTCCCGGCATTCCAACCCCAAAGGTGTCGCTCAGCATTGCTGAATTCGATATAGATTCTTTGTTTGGGGATATGCAGCTGTTGCTGTATGAGGTCACAAAGGATTTGAGAGAACTCAGTTGTCTTCTGGGTAGGCAAGCCGATACTTTTCAGTTCGAGGTAAGCTAAAGTTGCCGGTGAACCCGCAAACAGCATGTGGGGATTCATTTCAAGGCTGACCATGACGTAGGTTTCAGGCTTTCCCAGCATTTTGGCAACCGTTGTTGAGGCTAGCTTGGTGAAGCTTGCCAGGTCATCCGGATCGATGACCTGATTGGTGGTGATCTTGAGCAATGGCATGGGGTTTTTTATCTTTTGCAGTGCTCTTTAATCTGATCTCTGGCCTGCTGCATGCGTTTCTGACGATCTTCCTCGGTTAGACGTAAATACTCATCGCCTACTTTATAGAGTCGGTTCGCCAGGGCGGTGAGTTGTGCCAGGTTTTTTCGTGCGGCGTTGCAATTCTGCTTGTTTCGCACTTTATCCTCGGCCAGTTCCTTCTGCTTGGTCTTTTTCAGTTCCCGGTCCTCTTCACTATCCGCCAGTCGCTGACGCAGTTTCTCGAGTCGATCTTCAGAAGTGTCGGCGCTGCTGGATGGGGTGCTTCTGATCTTCACCGTCTCAGCCTTGGCATCTGGTGGTGGTGACTGGGAAAAGGTGACAACACCGTCCTCGTTGACCCATCGATAGGTTTCAGCCGATGCAGTAGTGAAAAAAAGTACTATGAGTGCAAAAAAAAGGCGCTGTTTCACGGATAGATCCCTGTGTGTCATGATTTATCGATCAGGATCATTATGGAGCATGAGACGCGAATGACAAGCGGGTGCAGGTACTGAATCTACAAAATGAGAGGGGATATGTGCTTGACCTAGAAAGGTAGTATTAGTATTTTGCTCTGTTTCGATATTGTTTAGTGTCCGATGAGATCATCGGCGCAATTGGAGGCCTCAACGTGGAACTCAGCGGTGGCGAGATCATCGTTCAATGCTTGAAAGATGAAGGTGTGGAGCACGTATTCGGATACCCAGGCGGTGCCGTGCTGCATATCTATGATGCAATCTTTAAGCAAAAGGACGTGAAGCATATATTGGTTCGCCATGAACAGGCGGCCGGACATGCGGCTGATGGCTATGCCCGTGCCACCGGCAAACCGGGTGTGATGCTGGTAACCTCTGGCCCAGGGGCGACCAACGCTGTGACGGGTATTGCCACCGCGTTTATGGATTCCATACCGATGGTTGTTTTGACCGGTCAGGTACCCACTCCGGTCATAGGCAGTGACGCATTTCAGGAGGTCGATACTGTCGGTATCACCCGCCCCTGTGTTAAGCACAATTTTCTGGTCAAGCGTCTGGAAGATCTTGCTGAGACGATCAAGAAGGCATTTTACATTGCCACCACTGGGCGGCCTGGCCCGGTGGTCATTGATATACCCAAGGATATTACCGACCCAGGGATCAAGATTCCTTACAGCTATCCCAGTAAGGTCAAGATGCGCTCATACAACCCGGTGATCAAAGGCCATCTTGGGCAGATTAAGAAAGCAGTCAAGATCATGATGGAGGCGGAGCGTCCCGTCTTCTACACAGGTGGAGGGGTGGTGCTGGATGACGCCGCCAAGCCGTTGACCGATCTTGTGGATACGCTGGGTTTTCCGATTACCCAGACCCTGATGGGGTTGGGCGCCTATCCAGGCAGTGGAAAGCACTTTCTGGGCATGCTTGGCATGCATGGCACCTATGAAGCGAATATGGCGATGCACGAGACCGATGTGCTGATTGCTGTTGGTGCCCGTTTTGACGATCGGATTACCGGGCATGTCAAACAGTTCTGTCCGGATGCGACGATTATCCACATTGATATTGATCCCTCATCCATATCGAAGAATGTACGCGTCGACATACCGATCGTGGGCCCTGTCAAACAGGTGCTGAAGGATATGCTGAAGGTGATCAACGAGGGTGAGATGAACCCTAAAAAACAGGCTTTGAAGCAGTGGTGGGAGCAGATTGAAAAATGGCGCTCCATGGATTGCCTGAAATATGATCAGACGAGTGATCTGATCAAACCACAACAGGCTATTGAGGTGCTGCATAAGGTTACCAAGGGCGATGCCTATGTGACATCCGATGTAGGACAGCACCAGATGTTTGCAGCCCAGTTCTATCGCTTCGATAAACCTCGTCGCTGGATCAACTCGGGCGGGCTTGGCACGATGGGTTTTGGATTACCGGCCGCGATGGGTGTTCAGATGGCCTTTCCGAAAGCGGAAGTGGCGGTCGTCACCGGTGAATCAAGTATCCAGATGTGTATTCAGGAAATGGCAACCTGTCTTCAATATGAGTTACCGATAAAGATTATTCTCCTTAACAACGGCTGCATGGGCATGGTTCGGCAGTGGCAGGAGTTCTTTTACGAAAGTCGCTACTCCCAGTCTGGCATGGGTGTCACCCCAGATTTCGTTAAGTTGACTGAATCCTATGGCCATGTGGGCATGCGTGTCGAAAAGACCAAAGATCTGGAAGGGGCTATGAAGGAGGCCTTCTCCTATAAGGACCGGCTGGTTTTCCTGGATGTGGTGGTCGATCCCACAGAGAATGTCTACCCAATGATAGCGGCAGGCAAGGGACATCATGAGATGTATCTGTCACCCGGGAGTGAGTTGGTCTGATGAGACATATCATATCTATACTGATGGAGAATGAATCCGGTGCACTTGCCCGGGTGGCAAACCTGTTTACTGCACGGGGTTACAATATCGAGTCGTTGACGGTGGCGCCGACAGAAGATCAGAGTCTATCGCGCATGACCCTGGTAACCCGCGGCAGTGATGAGATCATTGAGCAGATCACAAAGCAGCTGAACAAGCTGATCGATGTGGTGAAGTTGGTCGACCTTACCGAGGGAGGCCATCTCGAGCGTGAGATGATGTTAATCAAGTTACGTGCCGAACGTACTCAGCGGGAGGAGATTAAGCGTCTGGTTGATATCTTCCGTGGCAAGATTATTGACGTAACCGATACAAGTTACACTGTTGAGTTAACAGGTGCCGCTAGTAAGCTAAACGCCTTTGTCGAGGCTGTGGACGAAGAATTGATTATCGAGGTGGTTCGGACCGGCCCATCCGGAATCGGTCGTGGACCAAAAGGTCTGGGGCTCTGACATTACAATTATGAATTTTGAATTATGAATTGAGGTGTGCGCGTCGCGCGCACTGTTTCATACATAATTCAAAATCAAGCATTCACAATTCAAATTATTTTCCGAAGGAAGGCAACATGGCTATCAACGTATATTACGACAAAGACTGCGACCTCAACATCATCAAGGGAAAGACAGTCTCTATCATCGGCTATGGCTCCCAGGGTCATGCCCATGCCAATAACCTGCAGGACTCCGGTGTCAATGTCATTGTTGGTCTGCGTGAGGGTTCTCCTTCAGCCATTAAGGCAGGCAATGCCGGTCTTACCGTAAAATCGATCGAAGAGGCGGTACAGGCTGCAGACATTGTCATGATCCTGGCTCCAGATGAGTTTCAGGCGACCCTTTATCGGGAACAGATCGAACCAAATATCAAAGAATCGGCCGCGTTGGCATTTGCCCATGGTTTTGCGATTCACTATAACCAGGTCGTTCCCCGTGAGGACCTCGATGTCATCATGATCGCTCCCAAAGCCCCTGGGCACACTGTGCGCAGTGAATATGTCAAGGGTGGTGGTATTCCCGATCTGGTGGCGATTTATCAGGATGCATCGGGGACAGCCATGGAAACTGCGCTTTCATATGCCTCTGCAATAGGCGGTGGCCGTACCGGTATTATTGAGACCAGTTTCAAGGATGAGACCGAGACAGATCTGTTTGGTGAGCAGGCGGTGCTCTGTGGTGGTGCTGTGGAGCTGGTAAAAGCTGGTTTTGAAACCCTGACAGAAGCGGGTTATGCCCCCGAGATGGCCTATTTTGAATGCCTGCACGAGCTAAAGTTGATTGTTGATCTGATGTACGAGGGTGGTATTGCCAATATGAACTACTCCATCTCCAACAATGCGGAGTATGGTGAGTATGTAACCGGTCCCCGAGTGATCAACGATGAGAGTCGTCAAGCCATGAGGAAGGCGTTGCACAATATCCAGTCTGGTGAATATGCCAAGCAGTTTGTCTCTGAAGGGCAGCTCGGTTATCCATCGATGACCGCATATCGCAGACTGAATGCAGCGCACCCTATTGAGCAGGTGGGCGAGCAACTACGAGGTATGATGCCCTGGATCAAGAAAATTGTTGATAAGTCAAAAAACTAGAGTTTTTGCTGCTTGATAAAAAAACCGTTGACAGAGATGTCAGCGGTTTTTTTATTGCCTGTATTGAATATGGCTCTTCCCCTGATTGAGTGGGTAAGAATAGACACACACCGTGGCTTTATTCAACAGCTCAGCTGAGTGTCCGTAATTGAACGCAAATGTTTTTATTTACCTCAAGTTACAGCGTTCAACTACAAAATCTAGGTTAAACAACCGTGGTTTAAGATTTCTACTTCTGGTCGAAATGACACACCTGAGTAAATCCCTATTCCTATTTGCGTGCATTCGCATTTATTTACGGACAAATCCCATCAACTGACGGAATGACTTGTTGTGGTTTTCACGGTTTACCCACCCTATCAGGGGAAGAGCCTTCTATATATTATATGGCACGAAATAGTAGTTGTACATGCAATTACAATTAAGCTAGACTTGTCTGTATGTTTGAAAAATGCCTTTATTTCAATAGCAATGCTTTGGCTCGTACAGTAAACCGTATTTGGACAGAAGCCTACAAGCCGTTTGACCTATCACCTTCCCATGCCTTTTTGTTGCGAGTCGTTCTTGCCAAACCGGGTCTGATGCCCCGTGAACTGGCCAAAGAGCTGAGTCTTTCACGCTCTACGGTTACCCGTTTTCTAGATAGTTTGGAAGAACGCGATTTTTTGTTACGTAAAACAACAACCCAAGATGGAAGGGAAGTCCAAGTTTACCCGAAAAAGAAAGCAATACGGCTTCACAAAAAATTAGACCAAACAGGTGGAACTCTATCCAAGCTTATGGGAGATATTATCGGCCAAAGTGATCTATCCCAAGCGGTTTCTAGCCTGAGGAAAATACAACGCGTCTTGGAAACAAGATGATTTTTTCGCCTATATAGTTGTACTTACAATTATTATGGCACTTTCCAACCAAAATCACTGGAGATCAAACATGCCGTACATAAATATTAG